>DATABS010000018.1:0-5408 GCA_036259475.1 Acidimicrobiia bacterium
CCGACGACCGTTCCTGGTCTCGGAAGAGGGAACCCTCACCTACGGCGACCTCGTCGCGGCGCCGACGCCGCAACAGGGCCAGGTGGTGGTCGAGCCCGACGCCTCCCTCTCGTCGGTCGTCGAATTGATGGCACCCGGCGACCGACAGCTCGTGGTACTCGAACCGGCTCTCCCCGGCGAGGAACGTGCTCGTCGTATGAAGGCGGCGGCTGCCGGGCGAAGCCGTCGCGCCCGGACGATTCTGTTCACATCCGGCACCACAGGCCCCGCCAAAGGTGTTCGCCTGACGGCGGCCAACTGGGAGGCGGCGACAGCAGCTTCCGCCACCCACCTGGCCCACCGCCCCGAAGACGTGTGGCTGGCGGCGATGCCCCTCCACCACGTTGGGGGCATCGCCATCCTCTACCGGAGCGCTTACGTCGGATCGACGGTGCGCTGGGTCCCACGCTTCGATCCGGTCGAGGTGGCGGCGGCCATGCGAGAAGATGTCACGATCGCCTCGCTGGTTCCGACGATGTTGCGGCGGGTGCTCGATGCTGACTCGGGCGCCTACACCGGCCTGCGGGCGGTCCTGATCGGAGGCGGGCCCATCCCGCCGGGGTTGATCGAGGAGGCGCATCGTCGGGGGATCCCGGCGTTGCCCACGTACGGCATGACGGAGACGTGTGCCCAGGTGGCGACTTTACGGCCGGGATCGAGACCCCGCCACGCCGCCCATCCCCTGCCCGGCATCGAAATCCGGATTGACGATGGGGGCCAGATCCAGGTCCGAGGCGAGCAGGTCTCGCCCGGTTACGTCGACGAGGAGGATCGGCCGGTGGGGGAGTGGTTCACCACTCGTGATCTCGGCGAGATCGAACCAGATGGAGCGATCAGGGTGGTGGGGCGAGCTGATGACGTGATAGTCACCGGCGGCGAGAACGTGTCACCTGATCGCGTCGAAGCGACGTTGGCGGCACATCCCGGTGTCCTGGCGGCGGCCGTGACGGGATTGACAGACGATGAGTGGGGCGAGACGGTGGTGGCGGTCTACCAGGGCAGCGCGCCCCTTGAGGAGGTGCGAGATTGGCTGCGACACCGACTGGCGCCTTACGAGGTGCCGCGCCAGATCCGCGTGGTCCACGAGATCCCCACCTCCTCGGGCGGCAAGCCAGACATGGATCGGATCCGGGATCTGTTCGGCGGCTGAACCCTGATAGACGCGGCGCCAGGCCGCTCACCAATCGGGCTTCTGCCGCAAGCGCTTTTTCTCCGACTGACGCCGCTTCGATTCGAGCCGGTTCTGGCGGGCCGCCCGCGTGGGCTTGGTCGGTCGACGCTGCTTCGACGTCCGCAGCGCTTGTTCCAGGCGCGCGACGAGTCGACGTCGCGCTGCCGACCGGTTGCGCCACTGCGACCGAGACTCAGACGCCGTCACCACGACTACCGCCCCCAGCCGGTCGAGCATGACGCGTTTCTCGGGAGGAGGAAAGGCGTCGGATCCCGCCAGGTCGAAGCGGAGTTCGACCGCGGTCTCGGAGCGGTTGGCGTGCTGACCACCGGGACCGCCCGACGTGGTGAAGGTCTCGTGGATCTCCGCCTCGGGAACGGTGAAGCGGCCGACCTTCAGCCCATCCATCTCAGTCTTCGTAGTACTCGGTGCCGAGATGGGTGATCAGTTCCTCTCCCATCATGTGGCGCAGGTTGTTCTTCAGCTTCTTCAGCTGGATGAAGATGTCGTTTTCCGGGTATACCTCGGGGGCGTGCTGAGGGCTCTTGAAGTAGAAGGAGAGCCACTCCTGGATGCCACTGCGGTCGGCCCGGTGAGCGAGGTCCATCAGAAGAGCCAGGTCGAGCACGAGCGGCGCCGCCAGGATCGAGTCGCGGCACAGGAAGTCGATCTTGATCTGCATCGGATAGCCCAGCCACCCGAAGATGTCGATGTTGTCCCAGCCTTCCTTGTCGTCGCCCCGTGGGGGGTAGTAGTTGATTCGCACCTTGTGATAGAGGTCTCCGTACAACTCGGGGTAGAGCTCGGGCTGGAGGATCTGCTCGAGCACGCCCAGCTTCGAGACCTCCTTCGAACGGAACGAATCGGGATCGTCGAGCACCTCCCCGTCACGGTTGCCGAGGATGTTGGTCGAGAACCAGCCTTTGACACCCAGCATCCGGGCCTTGAGCCCGGGCGCGACGATCGTCTTGATCAGGGTCTGTCCGGTCTTGAAGTCCTTGCCCGCGATAGGCAAACCGCGCCGATCGGCCAGTTCCAACATGGCCGGGATGTCCACCGTCAGGTTGGGGGCGCCGTTGGCGAACGGGACGTCGGACTGCAGGGCGGCGTAGGCGTAGATCTGAGAAGGAGCGATCCGAGGATCGGAGTCCTTGAGGCCGCGTTCGAAGGAGGCGAGGTCCATGTGGACGTCGGTCGGCTCCCGATAAGCCTCCGTGGAGCCACACCACACCATGACGACTCGCTCGAGGCCGTTGTCACCGCGGAAGCGGTCGATGTCTTCCATCAGAGCCTCGGCGGCATCCATCTTGGACACTCCGCCCGGCTTGACATGGTCGACGTTGGGGAGATTGCGTACCCACTCGTGCTCGAACACCGCAGTCATGGGCTTGATCAAGCGCAACTCGTCGCCGATCGACTCGACGTGACTCGCCTGTAGCACGCCGGCTTTCATGGCCGAGGCGTAGGCATCGTCCGAGTAGGGATCCCAGCCGCCGAACACGAGATCGTCCAGGGTGGCGAGCGGAGCGAATTCCCGGATGAGAGGGTTGCGGTCGGCGTCGCGACGTCCGAGCCGGATGCGGCCCATCTGCGTAAGCGAGCCGAAAGGTTGGGCCTGTCCCTTGCGGGCGGCGAGGACTCCGGCGTAGAGGGTGGTGGCCACTGCCCCCATTCCGGGCGTGAGGACGCCCAGCTTGCCGGTGGCGGGAGCGATATCGGTCGCATCTGACATGCCGGAGAACCTCCTGAGGGAAGGCGTGTCACCTCCGACGATACGGCACCGGGGGCCACCCGAGGAACTCCCGGGTGGATCGGTCGCCCGGTAGGGTGACCGTGTGGACTTCGGTGGCGGCACGCTGGAACCCTCGATCGATGTGGCGTTGCTGGCCGACGCCGTCCAAGCCAGCCAGGGCAAACTGTTCGTGCTGGGCGGGGGCTGGGATGTGCTCACCGTCCGGGCGTTGCCGGCTCGCCACCCCAGTATGGGGATCGGTCTGCGCGTTCGCGTTCCCTGGGGTTGGCCCGGAGATTCGGTCCGGCTCGAGGTGGAACTACAGGACGAAGACGGCGGTTCCATCCTTCCGGGATCTTTGAAGGCGCCGGTCCCGGTGCGCCGCCCCGACCACCTGCCGGAAGGACAGGATCTGACCGTGGTGCGAGCGTTGACCTTCACGAACGTGGTCTTCCGGGATGAAGGCGCCTACTCCTTCGTGGTTTCGATCGACGGCGAGGTCAAGGAGCGGCTGCGCTTTCTCGTCCGCATGCGGGCCGAGGCGTGACGCAACTGCCCATGTTCCCTCTGGGGATGGTCGTGTTCCCCTACACTGCCGTCCCCCTCCGGGTGTTCGAGCCCCGGTACCAGCATCTTCTCGACGACGTCCTGGCCGGGGATCGCACATTCGGCACGGTGCTGATCGAGCGCGGTTCGGAGGTCGGCGGAGGCGACGAGCGTTTCGACGTCGGCACGGCGGTGCGCGTGGCCTCGGTGGGGCGTCTTCCCGAGAGTGACCATCGACAGATCATCGTGGCGGCCACCCACCGTATCCGGGTGGGTGGGTGGTTGGCTGAGGAGCCGTATCCGCTCGCCGAGGTGGAGAACTACCCGGATGCCGATGAGGAGGTCTCTGCGGATCTGGTCGATGACGTCCATACCAAGGTGCGGCGGGTGCTCGCCCTGGCCAGTGAGCTAGGCGCCGACACTTCCGGAATCACAACCGACCTGGCGACTGATCCGGTAACCGCCAGCTACCAGGCAGCCGCCTTGACGCCGGTGACACCGCTCGACGCCCAGGCCTTGTTGGCAGCCTCAGGTCCCGGGAACCGGCTCAGAATGTGCGTCGACATGCTGATCGAGTCGGCCGACAACCTCAGCCGCCAGCTCGGCTCGTAGGCCCATCGGCTAATCCGTTCAGGTAACGGAGGCCCGCGCCGATAAGACCGGACACCATCCTGTAGCCAGGGAGTGGGTTGCTGCGATGGCACCATGCGAGGCCGGGTGTTCAACCCGGCCTCGCTGTGTGTGCCTCGCTTTTTTTCTGCGCCGTCTTGTGATCTAGTTCACGAGCGTATAGGGTGCCCCGCTTCCAGGCCTCAACGGTCTAGTTCCCTAGTTCCCAATCTCCTGGAGTTTCCCTGTGTTGAAGAGACTGGTCGTGTTCGTGGCGCTCGCCTGGGCGGTCCCGCTGGGTGTCACGGCGCAAGAGACCATTGAGCTGCATTTCCCCCAGGAAGCCGTGGTCACCGAGTTCACCGACAGTTGGGGGGCAGCCCGAGCCGGACACCTGCATAAGGGTAACGACCTCATGGCCCCCAAGATGACCGAGGTCTATGCCGTCGCCGATGGCGTGGTTCTGTGGGTGCGGGATCGGGGATCGGCGGGGCGCTATGTCGCCATCGACCACGGCGCCGGTTGGGAGAGTTGGTACATGCATCTCAACGATGACACTCCCGGGACCGACGACGGGGCGGCACCTCTGAGCCTCGGCGTCGCCGTCTCGCCGGGCGACGAAGTCGAGGCGGGAGATCTCATTGGCTGGGTCGGTGATTCCGGCAACGCCGAGGGATCTTCCTCCCACAACCACTTCGAACTGCATCGCAACGGGTCGCCCATCGATCCTCACCCCTTCCTGATAGACGCTTACGAACGGGCGCTGGAGGAAGCGGGCGAACCGCCCGACTCGCGTTTCCGCCGGTTCTGACCGTTTCGCGCCCCTAGGCCATTCGGTGCGCGAAAATCGAGAAAGTCAGATCTGACGGACGGCGTCGAGATCGAAGACCGCCTCCGCCATGTCGGAGGTGGATGGGTCGACCACCGCCACTTCGTCGATCGGAGTCGCCGGCGGATCCTCGTCCACCACCCATATGACTCGGTGCACGCCGGCGCTGTTGACCGCCTTCGCCCAGCCTTCCATTACCGCCTCGGGCGCGGCGGCGAAGCTCCGTTGGCGATCGTCGCGGGCGGCTTCGCCCACGAGAACGACCGAAAAGCAGTTGAGGCAGGCGCCCGCCACATGGGAATCATCCGACACGTCACCCAAGGCCACCTTGGCCCCGGCGGCCCTCAGCTCCTCGGCGGCGGCGGCGTCCGTGACGAAGACCCGCACCTCCCGATCCCGGCCCAGAAACCGCGAGGCGATGAGCCGTCCCGATCGGGTGTCGGCTCCCACGACCATCACAGGCATTTGGTCAAAATAGCGAG
>DATABS010000019.1:0-27862 GCA_036259475.1 Acidimicrobiia bacterium
AGGCCGGGATGCGGTCGGATTACTGGCCGCAGCCCATGGCGGCGGCCTCTTCCAGGTAGCTGGTGTCGACGACGGCCTCAACGTCGACCGGCTGAGAGATGTCGCCGGTCTCCACCATGGCCTCCATCAGACCTTGCATGCCTCTCGTCGATAGCACCTCACCAGGATCGGTCGGGTACATGCCAACCTCGATGGCGAAGTCGTAGAGCTCACCGATCGCGTTCTCATCGGCACCTTCGATGAGTTCGAGGCCGTAGTCGATGAACCGCTGCCGGTCCTCCTGGGCCCACTCGTTCGCCTCCAGGTTGGCGCAGGCCACTCCCAAGGCGGCGTCCGGGTTCTCCGTCCAGAACTCGGCGAGCCCGAAGTAGACCGAGGACGGATAGTCCGGAACCGTCTCGGCCAACCGTACGACGATCTGGGCCTCATCGGTCTGCGACGCCAGCTGGAACCAGTCGTCGACTCCGATCGTGGCGGCATCCACGTTTCCGGAGAGCATGGCGGCGGCCCGGTCGGGGCTGCCGCCCACCTGAACGAAGTTCACGTCGGATTCGGGGTCGATGCCCTCGTCCTCGAGCACGAAGCGGGTCAGCAACGCGTCGAAGCCCGCCGGTCCCGACATGCCGATCGTCGCACCGGCCAGGTCGGCCACGGTGGTGATGTCACCGGTGGCGACGAGGACATACTCCTGTTTCGCCACGAGGCTTCCAATGCCGACCGGCGTCGCTCCTTCGGCGGCGCCGAGTATCAACTCGTCGGCGCCGTGAGGGGCCAGGTTGGTCTGTCCCGCTACGAGCGCCTGCACGCCCGGAATGTTGGTGAGAGTCACCGGCTCCACCGTGGCTCCCCATTCCTCCAGCAGATCGAAGGCATAGAACTGGGGGATCAGCAGCGCCGAGGCTTGTGACGTGCTCGGGATGTACTCGATGCCGCTCAAGTCGACCCGGGCCTCGCCCCCGCCTTCGCCGGCGGTGGTATCGGTGGTCTCCGTCGGGATTGTGGTCGTCGCATCCTCGGCCGGAGCGGACGTCGTAGTCTCCTCTGCGGGAGCCTCCGTAGTCGTCGCATCGCCGGCCGGGGCAGCCGTGGTGTCGGTGGTTTCGTCGTCGCCACAGGCAGCCACGACGAGCACCATCACGACCAGCACCGCGAGCCAGTGCCATCCCCGCTGATTTGATCTTCGCATCATGATCGATCGCTTCTCCTCTTTGTTCTGCCCGGGAATTTCCCTGAGCTCAGCGACACCACCGGGCTCTATGTCGTCGCTGAGACCCTCCAGAAATGAACGCGCTTCTCTATGTATCCGAAGAGCTTGGTGAGACCGATTCCGAGGAGCGGCAGGGGCAGGATCGCGGCCATGAGGAAATCGGTCCGGAACACCGCTCCATACGACGAGATCAGGGCGCCTATCCCGCTGAGACGCAGATAGACCTCCGCGATCGCCATGCCTACGACTCCTCGCCCGATCCCGAGCCGGATTCCGGCGAGGATGAACGGGATGGCGGCGGGGACAACGACCCGCCGCAGCATGCCGAACTCGCTCGAGACTCCGAAGGCGGTGGCGACTTCGGTGAGATCGGGGGGAGCATCCCGGACGCCGGTGTATGTGTTGATGAGGATCGGGAAGAAGGAGGAGAGGAAGACGACGATCACCCGTCCCAGAAGTCCGAAGCCGAACCAGATCAGCACCAGAGGCACGAGGGCGACTACCGGCAGGGCGTAGAGGCCGTTGAAATAGGGGCTGAAGGTGCGATCCATGAGCCGGTAGCGGCCCACCACTATCCCGAAGAAGACTCCGAGCGCCACCGCGGTGGTGAACCCGATCGCCAGCAGTTGGAGGCTCTCCAGCAACGCCGGGATCAAGGAGCCATCCACGATGATGGACACCAGGGCGCCGAAGACGGCGGTGGGACCGGGCAGTAGCACCGGCTCATCGAGGACATTTGCGTAGATCTGCCAGGCGGCGAACAGCACCAGGGCGAAGAACAGATGGCGGAGCCAGATGCGCTCGGTCAGGCTGTGCCACCCCGCCTCAATCATCGGAGAGGACCTCCTTCTCGTGCTCCAGGTCCTCGCGAAGCATTTGCCAGATTTCGTGGCGCACCTCGGTGAAGTTCTTCTCGGCCCGGACGTCGTAGGACCAGCGGGGGCGAGGGAGATCGACATCGATCGATTTCCGGATCCTTCCGGGCCCGCGGGTGAGTACGACCACCCGGTCCGCCAATGTGACCGCCTCATCGAGGTCGTGGGTCACGAACATCACCGTCTTGCCCGAGTCGGCCCACAATCTGAGCAGCTCTTCCTGCATGAGCTCGCGGGTCTGGGCGTCGATCGCGCCGAAAGGCTCGTCCATGAGCAGGATCTCGGGATCGGTGGAGAGAGCCCGTGCTAGCCCGACTCTTTGCTGCATTCCCCCTGAGAGCTGATGAGGCATGGCGTCCTCGAAGCCGGCCAAACCGACCTTGTCGATGAACGCTCGTGCTACTTCGTCGGCTTGGGCTTGGTCCATCTTGCGGACGAGCAAGGGAAACTTGACGTTCTCGAGGACGTTCTTCCAGGGGAAGAGCCCGAAGCTCTGGAACACCATGGCCCGTTCCCGACCCGGACCCTGGATCGGCGTGCCGTCGATCCTGACTTCGCCACCGTCGATGGAGATCAGGCCGGCGACGATCCGTAGCAGGGTGGTCTTCCCACAACCGCTGGGGCCGATCACCGAGACGAACTCGCCCTCGGCGATTGCGAGGTCGACGCCGTCCAGAGCCAGCAGCTCGTGCGACCTACCCTTCTTCTCCCAGCGAAACCGCTTCACCACGTTCCGCACGTCGACCTTGGGCCCTGATTCGGTCATCGCACATATCTTATAGCATATAATGAGACGCCGCTTCGGCGACAGGGTCGTGCGAGGAAGAGTCGGAGAGCATCTTGAGATTTGTCACATTCGAAGATGGCGCCGGAGTGCGGTTTGGTGTCCTCGAGGACGGCGCCGTTCGAGACGTGGTGGCCGCCGACCCTCGACTGCCCACCGATCTCCTAGACGTGATACGGGGCGGCCAAGCGTCTATCGACGGCATCGGGCAGACCCTGGAGTCCTCGGCCTTGCTCCCTGCCACCGGGATCCGGTTGCTGGCTCCGATCCCACAACCGCCCGGGAATGTCATCGCGGTGGGCCGCAACTACCGGGACCACGCTCAGGAGTTCACCAAGTCGGGATTCGACGCCTCGGAGAAGGATGTGGTGCCGCCGCACCCGGTCATCTTCACCAAGGCGGGATCGTCCGTCATCGGCCCGGGGGCGCCGATCATGATCAGCAACGACCCGACCAACACGACGGACTACGAGGGTGAACTCGGTGTGGTGATCGGAAAACCGACGCGATCGGTGTCACCCTCGCAGGTCCTCGACCACATATTCGGCTACACGATCATCAACGACGTCACAGCCCGCGCCCTCCAGTCCCGTCACGTGCAGTGGTTCGTGGGAAAGAGCCCCGACACCTTCTGCCCGATGGGCCCATGCATCGTGACGAAGGACGAGATGCCGGACCTGTCTCAGACGCAGCTCCGAACCAATGTCAACGGGGAGACTCGTCAAGCGTTTTCGCTCTCGGACATGATCTTCGACATACCGACCCTGATCGCGACTCTCTCCGAGACCATGACCCTGAGACCCGGTGATGTGATCGCCACCGGTACGGGGACGGGGGTGGGGATCGGCTTCGACCCTCCCCGATTCTTGGAGAGCGGCGATGTGGTCGAGATCAGCGTTGACGGCATCGGCACGCTGTCCAATCCGGTGGAGTAGCAGTCGTGTCGGTCACCGGGTGGGAGAGGTGGGCGGACCGTTGGGCGTTGGCACCGAAAACTCCTGCGTCCACGCTCACGGTCGACGTCCACAGCCACGTCAAGGTGCCGAAAGCCGCCGCCGAGGCGATGACTCGGTTCTCTCCCGAGCTCGACCCTCGATCGCTTTATTCCTCGCCGGAGACGAATTCGCTCAACCGAGCCTTCCACGAGAGTGTGGAAGATCGCTTCACCGATCCCCAGACGAGGCTGCGGGACATGGAAACGATGGGCGTAGACGTCCAGGCCTTGGCGCTGGCTCCGCCCCAGTACTTCTACTGGCTGGACGAGCCGACCGCCCGCGGGGTGGCGCGGATGCAGAACGATCACATCGCGGCGATCGTCCAAGAATGGCCGGATCGTTTCCGAGGGATCGGAACGCTGCCGTTGGCTCATCCGACGACAGCCGTGGCCGAGGCCGAGCGGCTCCACGGTGAGCTGGGTATGCGGGGAATCGAAATCGGTACGGATGTCGTCGGCGCGGACCTCGACGACCCCAGGTTCGAGCCGATATGGGAGGCGGTCGCCGCCCTCGGTCTCGTGGTGATCCTCCACCCGGCTGGGTTCACCGAGGGGCGACGGTTCACCGACTACTACCTGGTCAACGTCATCGGCCTGCCACTCTCCTCGACGTTGGCAGTCACGCGGCTGATCCTGGGTGGCGTTTTCGAGCGACACCCGGGTCTGCGGATGGTCGTGGTGCACGGAGGGGGTTATCTCCCGTTCTACAGCGCCCGCACCGACCATGCCTTCCGGCACCGCCCGGAGATGCGGCGGCACATCGACCGGCTTCCCTCCGAGTATCTCGCCAACCTGTGGTTCGACTCGACCGTCTTTTCGGCCGACCTGCTAGAAACACTGGTTCGTGTCTATGGAGCGGACCGGGTGCTCATGGGGACCGATTACCCCTTCGACATGGGACAGGGAAATCCGCTCGACTTCATCGCATCGACCGACCTGACCGAAGATGAACGGGCGCTGATCCTCGGCGAGAACGCCAACCAGCTCTTCGGATTCGGTCTCGGCCGGTAGCCACGGGCAGAGTCCGCCCGAGCGCGTAACCTTGTGCTTCTATGCACCTTGTGCTTCTATGTGTGCCGTTGCGTTCGGAAAGGCGGCCCATGAACATCGACAAGGATCTGGTGGCGGCATCGGCCACGCCTTTGGTGCTGACGATTCTGGCGGAGGGGGAGAGCTACGGGTACGCCATCCTGAAGCGGGTTCGGGAGCTCTCCGACGGTGAGCTGGAATGGACCGACGGAATGCTCTACCCGCTGCTCCATCGTCTCCACCGGCTCGGCTACGTGAACAGGGAGTGGAGGGTCTCCGAGGAAGGGCGACGCCGGCGGTACTACTCCATCACCGACGCCGGACAGTCGGCCCTGGCCGAGCACAAGCGGCAATGGGTGACGGTGGCCCGCACCCTCGGCGATGCCTGGGGCGGCGGCGATCTGCTGCGCCCGGCGTTCGGGAGGCTCTGACCGTGGAGCGGTTGGAGCTCGAGATCGGGGAGTGGCGATCGTTCGTCGAACAGAGCCCGGCGGTAGACGGTCTCGACGTCGAGGAACTGGAGGCGCATCTGCGGGATCAGATCGCCGATCTCACGGAGGCCGGCCTCTCCACCGACGAGGCGTTCCTGGTCGCGGTGAAGCGGATGGGCAGTGTCGACGAGCTGTCCCGGGAGTTCGCCCGCGAACACAGCGGACGGCTATGGAAGCAGTTCGTGCTTTCGGGAGACGAGGAGCGGCGCCAGCTCGACATCCGATGGCCCGAGGCGCTTTGGTTCGCACTGGCGGCAGCCGTGACTGTCCAGATCGCCCGCCTGGCGGCAGGATTCCCCGGGGAGGAATCGTCGTGGCTCCTGCGCAACGCCGGCCTCATCGTGTTGCCCTTCCTCGCCGGCTACTTCGCCCGTCGTCGGAGGCTTTCCTTGCGTCAGGCGCTTCTGACGGCAGTTCCTTTCCTGCTCGCCGCCGCCGTGATCAACCTCTATCCCTTCGCCGAGGGGTCGGGAACCGAACTTCTGGCGGCGGCGCACCTGCCGGTCGTGTTGTGGCTGGTGGTCGCCTATCCGTACATGGGCGGCAGCCTGGGATCCCACGAGCGGCGGATGGACTTCGTCCGCTTCACGGGCGAGTGGTTCATCTACTACGCGCTCATCGCCCTCGGTGGGGGAGTGCTTATGGCCCTCACTGCCGGCATCCTCGACCCGGCGGGGATAGATGCCGAGCGAGTCATGGAATGGGTCTTGCCGCCGGCCGCGGCAGGTGCCGTGGTCGTCGCCGCTTGGCTGGTGGAGTCGAAACAGCGGGTCGTGGAGAACATGGCCCCTGTCCTTACCATGCTGTTCACGCCTCTGTTCGCGTTCATGTTGATCACTGCCGCCGTGGTGTATGCCCTCACCGGACTGGGAGGCGCCTTCGATCGTGAGGTCCTCGGAGTCTTCGATGCCATGTTGGTCGTGGTACTGGGCCTGGTCCTCTACGGGATGTCTGCGCGGGACCCGGCCCAGGGGCCGGGATGGATGGATCGCATCCAGCTGGGAGCCGTGGCCGGCGCTCTGCTCCTCGACCTGATGGTGCTCGGCGTCATGGTGGCCCGCATCGGCGAGCTCGGATTCACCCCCAATCGAACGGCGGCGCTCGGGCTCAATGTCGTGCTTCTCGTCAACCTGGTCGGGGCGGCGTGGCTGTCCAGCCGGTTCCTCGCCGGGCGCGCCACCTTCCACCGGCTCGAACGCTGGCAGACGACCTACCTTCCGGTCTTCGCTCTCTGGGCGGCGGCCGTCGTCTTGATACTTCCCCCGTTGTTTTCCTTCGGCTGATCAAGGCTCGTTTGCCGGTCCACCGGCCTTGACCTGCTGGATACCTTGTGCTTCTATGTACTTAGAAGTCTTAGGTGTTTGTGAACAGGAACGACATGCCCATCGACGATGATCTGACGGCGGCCGAGGCAACTCCTCTCGTCCTCGCCGTCCTCTCCGAAGGAGAGGGCCACGGCTACGCCATCCTCAAGCGGGTGCGCGAGTTATCTGGGGGCGAGCTCGCCTGGGCCGACGGAATGCTCTATCCGTTGCTCCATCGCCTCCGCCGCCTCGGTTACGTGACGGCCGACTGGCGCGCGGAGGACGGGCGTCGCCGCCGCTTCTACGCCATCACGCCGACGGGCCGCGGAGCCGGCTCGGTGCGACGCCGGAGCGGCACCGAGACCGAGCCGTCGGGCGGCGTCGGGAGTGGGGCATTGGCAAGTTCTCGATCTCATCCGGTCCGGAGGCGCCGTCGGAACCGTCGACTCTCGTGCCCGCGGCCGGCGCTGGTCGGCTCATGATCGAGGTACAAAGCCTGACCAAGCGGTACGGCGAGACGGTCGCCGTCGACGACCTGTCGTTCGAGGTACGGCCGGGCTTGGTGACGGGATTTCTCGGTCCCAACGGTGCCGGCAAGTCGACGACGATGAGGATGATCCTGGGACTGGACCACCCCACCGCCGGCCAGGCGCTTATCGACGGACGCCGATATCGGACGCTGAGCCGGCCGCTGCGCGAGGTCGGCGCTCTCATCGAGTCTGACGCCCTCCATCCCGGGCGGAGCGGCCGTCACCATCTCCGTGTGGCGGCCCGCAGCAACGGTATCCCTATCTCACGGGTCGACGAGGTCCTCGAGCAGGTGGGGCTCGCCGCCGTCGCCGGGCGGCGGGTCAAGAGCTACTCGCTCGGTATGCGCCAGCGTCTGGGGATAGCGGCCGCCCTGATCGGCGACCCGGCCGTGCTGCTCTTCGACGAGCCGGTCAACGGTCTCGACGTCGACGGGGTCCGCTGGGTCCGTCACCTCGTCCGCGACCTCGCCGCCGAGAGTCGCACCGTGCTGGTTTCCAGCCACCTGATGAGCGAGATGCAACAGACGGCCGACCACCTCCTGGTCATTGGGCGGGGACGACTGATCGCCGACGCGAGCACCGACGCGGTCCTGGCCGGGAGCGGCAGTCGGGCGGTGCGGGTCCGGGCCGCCGATCCGGAAACGCTGCTCGGATCGTTGGCCCGCCTCGCCAGCGCCGAGGTGGAGCGTCTCGACGACGGAGCGCTGTTGGTTTCGGGCGTCTCTCCGGCGGAAATCGGGGACGCCGCCCGCCACGCCGACGTCACCCTCCACGAACTGACCGAGGTCTCCAGTTCACTCGAGCAGGCCTTCCTGCAGCTGACGGCCGACGACCTCGATTACGCCAGCCCTACCGGCGAACCGGGGACAGCTCGATGACTACCGGAAGCCTGGGTTCGAATGAAAGCACCTTCACCGTGTTCCGTCGGGCCGTGACGGCCGAGTGGACGCGGCTGTGGACCCTGCGGTCGACCTGGTATTCGTTGCTCGCCGCCGCTGGTCTGATGCTCTTCGTCGGCGGGGCGGCCGGGATCGGTCACACCGGAACGGATCCGGCTCCGATCTGGGAGCCGGCGCAGATCGCCATCGTGCCCGGCCAGTTTGCGTTCCTGCTCGTCGTGCTGCTGGCGGTGACCGGTGAATACTCCACCGGTGCGATCCGCAGCACTCTTCAGTGGGTTCCTCGCCGGGGGATCCTGCTCGTGGCCCGCACCCTGGTGCCGGTGGCGTTCGTCACGGTCTGCGCGGTGGTCGTGTCCGCCGCCACCGGCCTCGTCGCCTGGGCCTTCGTGGGGGAATCCGCCGAAGTGGTCGCCGGTGATATCGTCACCAGCCTGGGCCGGATTGGCCTGGTGGTCGCATTCGGCGGCCTGCTGACCGCCGGAATCGCCCTGACCTTGCGCAGCACCGCCGGCACCCTGACGGTGATCTTCTTGCTCATGTTCGTGCTGGTGGTGGCCCTGGGTAACTCGGGAGTGAGTTGGCTCACCGCCATCAGCGAGCACCTGCCCGGCCGGGCCATCGTCGTCATCGTCGCCGACCAGGGAGCGCTGAGCACGAAGACCATCGCCACCGTGATGGTGGGATGGTCGGCGGCTGCCTTGTCCGCCGGCGGTTGGTCGCTGATCCGGCGCGACGCCACATGACCGATGAGAGCCGAAGCCGGGTAGACCCGGCCCCCGAACTCCACAGGAAGGAATGCCCATGACACCCAAGAGCACCTACCGGTTAGCCGCCGCAGCCGCCGTCGGGACCGCCTTGTTCCTCCTGTGGGGGATGGGCGCCCTCGGCATCGTCGGCGTCGAGGGCGACCGCGCCGACCTGATGTATCTGGGAGCGCTGGCGCTCGGCCTCGGCGGCGCCATCGTCGCTCGCTTCCGTCCCCGCGGCATGGCCCGGGCGATGGGCGTGACTGCGGTTGCCACATTGGGGGTCGGCCTGGTCGCGCTCGTGCTGGGCAAGCATCAGGCCGAGTACAGCTCGGTGGCCGAGATCCTCGGTCTCAGCGGGATGTTCGCCCTCCTGTTCGGCGGGTCGGCGTGGCTGTTTCGGTCGGCGGCGAGGCGGGATGGGTCCGACCTAGGAAGACCCTGATCCGCCAAGGCGAACCGGATAGCCGGCGAGAGTTCGGGCGGCTCTCGAGCGCTCCGTACAATCGTCAGGTCCGCCGGGCGTACACGAAGGTGTTTCTACTCGCAGGGGGTTGGAATGGCAGACCAGACGACGGACGCTTCAGAGCTGATAGACGAGAGGATCAGGGAGCTGGGCGATTGGCGGGGTGAGACGCTCGGCGCAGTGCGGTCGATCATCCATGAAGCCGATCCCGACATCGTCGAGGAGTGGAAGTGGGCGAAGGCCACCAGCCCCGGTACACCGGTCTGGTCCCACGACGGCGGGATCTGTACCGGCGAGACTTACAAGAACGTGGTGAAGTTGACCTTCTTCAAGGGGGCCGCTTTGAACGACCCGGCGGGCCTCTTCAACTCCAGCCTCGGCGGCAAGGTCAGGCGTGCCATCGACATCAGAGAAGATGACGAGATCGACTCGGCCGCCTTGGAGGACCTCGTTCGAGAAGCCGTGGCGCTGAATCGAGCGGGCAAGTAACGCTCCGGCTGAGCGACCACCAGCCGAACCCGCGGCGGGCTGTAGACAGGACGGCCGGCCGACGTCTACCACCGGCAGGCCGGAGGGGGCCAGGCGGAGATTCCCGTGTGCGGTGAAACAGGTCACCGAATCGATCAGGAATCGAGAAGCGCCCTCGCTGCGCGGCGCATAGGGTGACCGACGTCGAGATCCGCTGACCCGCCGAGGAGACCCGATGACCACCACTTCCAAGCCCGAACTACAGGCCGCCGCCCACCCCGCCGACAGCCACGACCTGATCCGCGTGCAGGGCGCCCGCGAGAACAACCTCAAGGACGTCACCATCGAGATCCCCAAGCGCCGACTGACGGTGTTCACCGGCGTCTCCGGCTCGGGCAAGAGCTCCCTGGTGTTCTCGACGATCGCCGCCGAGTCGCAGCGGATGATCAACGAGACGTACAGCGCGTTCGTGCAGGGATTCATGCCGACTCTGGCGCGGCCGGAGGTCGACGTGCTCGAGGGGCTGACGACCGCGATCATCGTCGACCAGGAGCGCCTGGGGGCCAACCCGCGTTCCACGGTCGGCACCGTGACCGACGCCAACGCCATGTTGCGCATCCTCTTCAGCCGGCTCGGGAAGCCGCACATCGGCTCGCCCCAGGCGTTCTCCTTCAACATCGCCTCCATCAGCGGAGCGGGGGCTGTCACGTTCGAACGGGGCGGGAAGACCGTGAGGGAAAAGCGCGAGTTCAGCCTCACGGGAGGCATGTGTCCCCGCTGCGAAGGTCTGGGCCGGGTGTCGGACTTCGATCTGTCGGCGCTCTACGACGACAGCAAGTCGCTCAACGAGGGGGCGCTCACCATCCCCGGCTACAGCATGGAAGGCTGGTACGGCCGCATCTACCGGGGCAGCGGCTTCTTCGACCCGGACAAGCCGATCCGGGAGTTCACCGAGACCGAGCTCCACGACCTCGTCTACAAGGAGCCGACCAAGATCAAGGTCGACGACATCAACCTGACGTACGAGGGTCTGATCCCCAAGATCCAGAAGACGATGCTCTCCAAGGACCGCGAGGCGATGCAGCCCCACATCCGCGCCTTCGTGGACCGGGCGGTCGTCTTCACGACCTGCCCCGAGTGCGACGGCACCCGGCTCAACGAGGGGGCGAGGTCGTCGAAGATCGACGGTGTCAACATCGCCGACGCCTGCGCTATGCAGATCAGCGACCTGGCCGACTGGTTGCGGGGACTGGACGAGCCGTCGGTGGCGCCGCTGCTCGCCACCCTGCAGCACACCCTCGACTCGTTCGTGGAGATCGGCCTGGGTTATCTCTCGCTCGAACGGCCGTCGGGCACGCTGTCGGGAGGAGAGGCGCAGCGCACCAAGCTGATCCGCCACCTCGGCTCGGCGCTCACCGACGTGACTTACGTCTTCGACGAGCCGACCATCGGCCTCCATCCGCATGACGTCCAGCGGATGAACGACCTGTTGCTGCGGCTGCGAGACAAGGGCAACACCGTGCTGGTGGTGGAGCACGAGCCGGACACGATCTCGATCGCCGACCACGTCGTCGACCTGGGGCCTGGGGCGGGCACGGCGGGTGGCACCGTCTGCTTCGAAGGCTCCGTCGAGGGGCTGCGAGCCAGCGACACCGTCACCGGCCGACATCTCGACGACCGGGCCGCCCTCAAGGAGACGGTGCGCACGCCCACCGACAAGCTCCAGATCCGGGGAGCCAACACGCACAACCTCCAGGACGTCGACGTCGACATCCCGCTTGGAGTCCTCTGCGTGGTGACCGGCGTCGCCGGCTCCGGCAAGAGCTCACTCATCAACGGCTCGATCCCGACCGACGCCGGCGTGTTAGCCGTGGACCAGACGGCGATCCGCGGGTCCCGGCGCAGCAACCCGGCGACGTACACCAAGCTGCTCGACCCGATCCGCAAGGCCTTCGCCAAGGCCAACGACGTCAAACCGGCGCTGTTCAGCGCCAACTCCGAAGGTGCCTGCCCCAACTGCAACGGCGCCGGAGTCATCTACACCGACCTGGCGATGATGGCGGGCGTCGCTACCACCTGCGAGGTGTGTGAGGGCAAGCGGTTCCAGGCCGAGGTGCTGGAATACCACTTCGGCGGCAAGGACATCAGCGAAGTGCTGGCGATGTCGGTGGAGGAGGCCCAGAAGTTCTTCGGCGAGGGCGAGGCGCGGACTCCCGCCGCTCACCGGATCCTGTCCCGGCTGGTCGACGTCGGGCTCGGCTACCTCTCGCTCGGCCAGCCGCTCACCACACTGTCGGGAGGCGAACGGCAAAGGCTCAAGCTCGCCACCCACATGGGCGACAAGGGCGGCGTCTACATCCTCGACGAGCCGACCACCGGCCTCCACCTCGCCGACGTGGAGCAGCTGTTGGGATTGCTCGACCGGCTGGTCGACTCCGGCAAGTCGGTGATCGTGATCGAGCACCATCAGGGAGTTATGGCGCACGCCGACTGGATCATCGATCTCGGTCCCGGCGCCGGCCACGACGGCGGGCGGGTCGTCTTCGAAGGCACTCCCGCCGACCTGGTGGCCGATCGCTCCACCCTCACCGGTGAGCATCTCGCCGCCTACGTGGCGGCCGCCTCATGACCCAGCCCAGGCTGGCGCGATCTGCTCGCACGATCAGTTGGATCGAGTTCGCCGAACAAGAGCCCGAGCTGGCCCGTTTCGGAACAGATCGGTTGACGGCCGCCCCCGCCTACCTGGCTACCGTCGCCTGGTCGGGGTTGCCTCGCGTGCACCCCGTGACACGTCTCCTGCGCCCATTCGGCCTTTTCCTGTACATGGAACCGACCTCTCCCAAGCCGGGATCTCCGCGAGCGGGAATGGTTCGCCATGCACAGCGCCGATCCGGACGACGCGGGGACGGGTGGCGATTTCTCGGTCACCGGCCGCGGCGTCCCGGTGGAAGATCGAGACAGATGGGAACAGGTGGCCGAGACCTCGAGCTACCGGCCGCTCGACCGTTACGTCCTGTTCGAACAGCAGGTGAGCGAGGCCCGCTGCAACGGCTACGGCGACGTGGCCCTGCCGGCGACCCGGAGATGGTCGGTCGACCGGCTCGGCGGCTAGCGGCTCTCAGCTGGCTGCTTCGCAATCGGGTCGCAAGCTGGATGTCGTCCGCCGACCCTGCGATGGGCTGTCCTGCGCCACTCGAAGCCGAACTCCGGGGGAGAGCCAAAGCCAGTCGGTGGAACAGCCTGCGCGCCTCGAACTGGTTTCGGCAACGGCCAACTCACCTAGGCCGACGGCGTCGGGCGGGCGAGGACCTTTCCTCTGTAGTGCCTCAACCGCCGATCTGGCTGCCGTCGGGTGCCACCAGGAACCAGACGCCTCCCACACCCTGGCCGTTGGTGTCGCCGGGCGCTTCGTCGGGGGCGTAGTAGTACAGCGGCCACCCGTCGTAGGTCACCTGCGTCTCGCCGTTGGGGTGCTGGGCGGTTCCGAGCAGAGAGGCGTCGACGCCGTCGCCGGCCGTCACGTCCCCGGTGAGGGGCGGCCACGTTTCGGCGCAGCCTTCCGTGCAGGTGCTGGGCTCTCCCTGGGTGTCCTGGGTGAAGAGATACAGCGAGAAGCCTTCCCCGTCGACGAGGATCGTTCCCTCGTCTGACTCGGCGACGGCCACGGTCTGGCCATCAGCCATCGTGGTCATGTCCGACGCCCCGGTGGTATCGGAGGCGGCGGTGGTATCGGCCGCCATGGTCGTGTCGGCGGCGGCGGTCGTGTCGGGAGCCGCCAGTGTCGTGTCGGCCGGCTCGGTGGCGGCGGTGGTGTCGTCGGGGACGGTCGTGTCTTCGGCGGCATCTCCCCCGCAGGCGGCCAACACCAGCAGGCACGCACCCATCAGCGCTGAAAGCTTCCTCATTCTCTTCCCTCCTTGGTCACCCCGCTATACGGCCCGCATCGGCAGCCGGTTCGCCGTCGATGTCACAATGACGGACGGAGTCTCGGCGTTGTAGGAGGTAGGTGATGACCGAGAGGAGAACCACGGCCAAGGCGTTCCACGAGGCCGGGGGCGTGGAGGACTGGCGTGTCCTCTTCTGGGGTGCCTACGCCTTCTACCGGGTTGCGTCGTTCGCCGAGGGGGCCCGCTTCGTGGCGGCCATCGCCGAGGCCGCCGAAGCCACCGGTCACGCTCCCGACGTCGACCTGCGGCCGGAGGGAGTGACGATCCGCACGTTCTCGCGGGAGGACGGCGCCCTGAGCGAGAGCGACATCGAGCTCGCCCGACGGATCTCCGCCGCGGCCTGGGATCTGGGACTGGAGCCCGACCCGTCGCAGGTGCAAGCGGTCGGGATCGCCATCGCCCAGGACATCGACGCCGACGTGAGGCCGTTCTGGTCCGCCGCCTTCGGCTACCGCGATCTGGGTGAGGAGGATGCCATCGACCCGCACCGGCGCAACCCGCACCTCTGGTTCCACGAGCTCGACCCGCCCAAACCGGGCCGGGGCCGGATGCACATCGACGTCAGCGTGCCCGCCGACCAGGCGGAGGCTCGGGTGCAGGCCGCCCTGGCGGCGGGCGGGCGCGTCGCCGACTCGCAGGCACCCCGGTGGTGGACGCTGGCATCCCCCGAGAACCACGGCGTCGACATCGCCGCCTGGCCGGACTTCGAGGACTACGACGAGGAATGAGGCGTCACGCCGGGCGCGTTGGTGACCACCGGGCCCATTGGTAGTCTCACCGCTCTTTGTCCCTGAGAGGAGCGGTCACATTGGGTCATAGCGAGCGCATCGTCCCCACTCCCGAACTGGGGGAGCCGGAACAGTTCGGGTACTCGAACGTGGTGAAGGCGGGCAACCTGGTCTTTCTGGCCGGCCAGTGCGCCATCGACGCCGACTACAACTCGACCGGCGACTTCGCCGAACAGTCGCGCGAAGCGCTGGAGCGGGTCATTCAGGCGGTCGAAGCCGCCGGGGGCACCAAGGACGACATCGTCACCATGACGGTCTACATGCTCGATGTTCGCAAGGGCCGGATCTTCACGGAGATCCGCAAGGAGATGTTCGGACGGGACTTCCCGGCCAGCACCGTGGTGGGTGTCGCCCAGCTCATGCCGCCCGACGCTCTCGTCGAGGTGACGGCGATGGCGGTCCTTTCCGACTGAAACAGCCTCCGGCGGCTCAGCCGCGGGCGCGCTCCAGATAGCGGGTGGTGAACAGAGTCGTGCCGGCGGAGACCAGGGCGTCGATGTCTTGCTTGGACTCGAACCCGCCGAACTCCTCTCTGAGGGCGAGCACGTTCCGCACCGCCTCGGGGTCTATCTCGCCGTTGGGGACGTTCCCCACGCCGGGACGGACCTGCACGTCGTAGAGCTGGGCCGCCAGGTCCTCCGACGTGTTGGGTGCCCGTTGGAGTAGGTCCTCGCATTCCTCTCTGTTCGCCGGGTCGAATACCCAATCCGACGCCGCCAGGTAAGCCGCCACGAAGTCGGTAACGAGATCCTCGTTCTCACTCAGCCAGTCCCTGCGGGCCGCGGCCCAAACACCGAGGTAGGGATCGGCTATGTCGGAAACCGAATCGAGGAGGCGGAAGCCCCGGTTGGCGGCCCGGGTCTCGAAGCCTCCGCTCATCAGCGTGGCGGCGAAGTCGCCGTCGCCTTCCACCATCGCCATGAAACGGTCGTAGACCCCGCCCGTGAGAACGATGTCGTAGTCCCGGTCCCTTTCCAGGCCGTGGTTGGCCAGGATCTTGTAGATCACATACGCAAAGCCGGATTCGGGGGCATCCACCGAGATGGTCTTGCCGGCCAGGCCGGCGATGGAGTCGATCTCGGGCCGGGCGACCACGACCAGGTACATCCCGTAGTCGAGGCCGAGAAAGCCCTGGGCGTCGATCTTCGAGCCGATCGGATTCGACTCGTTCAGGTGATAGTTGGCGGTGTTGTCGGGTGAGGTCTGGACGACGTCGTAGCGGCCGTCGGACAGGTACTCGGCCTGCTGGATCGAGGAAGTGACCTGGCCGAACTCGACTTCGACGTCGTGGTCGGCGTAGAAGCCCTTCTCCTCGGCGGCGAGCATCGGCAACGACCGATAGAAACCTCCCAGGTGTATGCGTCTCGACATCGTTTCAACCTCCGCTGTTGTCGACGGTTCTCATTTCGGTGTCACGTTGTCCGCCTGCCAGAACACCAGCTTGCGCCGGGCGATCACCACGAGGCGATGCAACAGGAATCCCTGGATCGACAGGATGGCGATGGCCGAGAAGCCGTCATCGAGGCGGAAGAGCTCCTGGGCGAGGAGTGTGACGTACCCCAGGCCGGCGTTGCCGGACATGAACTCGCCGATCACCGCCCCGACCGCCGAGAACAGCATGGCGGTTTCGAATCCGGCGAACAGGTAAGGGAGGGCCGTGGGGATTCGGACCCTCCACAGGATCTGCAACCTCGTGGCGCCCAGCGACCGCATCAGCCGAAGATCGTCGCGGTCGGTGGCGGCCAGACCGGCCATGGTGTTGACGATGACCGGGAAGACGGCGATGGCAACCGCCATCACGACCTTCGAGGCCATGTCGAAGCCGAACCAGATCACGACCATCGGGGCGAAGGCGATCCGGGGTGTGGCGTTGGCCGCGACGACGTAGGGATACGTCGCCCGCTGCAGGGTGCGGAACTCGGACAGGGCCGCGCCGATGGCCACGCCGATCACGACAGAGAAGAAGAACCCGACCACGATCTCGACCAGCGTCGTGTAGAAGTGGGTCCACATGGGTCCGCCGGTGACGATGTCCAGGAGGTCCCGGCCCAGCTGAGCGAGGACCTCCGACGCCCGAGGCAGCAGAAAGCTCGGGATGATTCCGCTGGCGGTGAGCGCCTCCCATGTCCCGAGAAAGATGAGGAGAGCCGCCGTCTGCAGCGAGGCGGTGCGGGCGACGGCTCCGAGGCGCCCGCCGGCGTCGGGGGAGGTGAGTCGCTCCATCGCGTGGGTGTCGAAGTCCGTTTTCATCCCGACCAGTGCTCCGCCATCACATCCCGGATGCGACGCACGTTGGCTCCGAATGCGTCGGTGCCGATCATCGCCTTCTCCCGCGGCCGGGGAAGGTCGATCTCCACTTCAGCGACCACCTTTCCCGGCCGGGGTGTCATCACCAGGACCCGGTCGGAGAGGAACACGGACTCGAAGATGTTGTGGGTGACGAAGATGGAGGTGAACCCTTGCTGTTCCCACAGCCGGAGCAGTTCGACGTGCATCTGCTCTCGGGTGAACTCGTCGAGCGCCGCGAACGGCTCGTCGAGGCACATGATCTGCGCCTCCAGCAGGAGGGCCCGGGCGATGGCCACCCTCTGTTGCATTCCTCCCGACAGCTCCCACGGGTACTTCTCGGCGAACGGTCCCAGGCCCACCAGGTCGAGCAGTTCACGGGCCCGGCGACGCAGTTCTTCACCCCCGCCCCGGGCGGGGGGTTCGGCGCCTACCTGGGCGGGGAGGTAGACGTTCTCTTCGCCGGTCCGCCAGGGCAGCAGCACCGGATTCTGGAACACCAGCCCCACCCGATGGTCGGGCTCGGCCCCGTTCTCGCCGAAGACGATTTCGCCGCTCGACTTGGGGGTCAGCCCGGCGATGATGTCCAGCAGGGTGGTCTTCCCGCATCCCGACGGCCCGACGAGAGTCACGAACTCTCCGGAGGAGATGGTGGTGGACACTCCCTGGAGCGCCACCACCTCCCCTCCTCCACGAGAGGTGTACACCTTCCCGAGGTCGCGGATGGTGAGCTGCACGCCGCTCGGTTCCGGGTCCCCGGATCAGCCTTCGTAGTTGCGGGCCGCCTCGGCCTCCGCTTCGAGGTCGAAGTCCCAGATGTCCTCGATCAGGTCGTTGGTGAAGAGGATCGAGGCGTCATAGCTCTCGTCGATCAGCTCCTGGTCGGCGTGCTGGTCGACCATCTGCTGGTACACCTCGAGCTCCATGGCCCCGCGGGCGTCGTACGAGGCGCGGTTGGCCTCGTTGCCGGCTTCGATGAGACGGATCGCCTGCTCCTCGTCCTCGGCGGATTCGGGGAACATCTCGAACACGAGGCGTCCGGTGGCCTCGGGGTTCTCCCAGGTCCACACCATGCCGCGGGCAACGGCCCGTCCGAACCTGACGGCCAGGTCACGGTCGTTCTCCAGCTGGTCGAGGGTGAGCATGCTGCCCACGTTGTAGAAGCTTTCGGCGGCCTCGTTCTCGATGATCCGAATCTCCGTGTCGGAGAAATCGCGGATGGCGGCAACGGAAACCGCTCCCGCCGTGACGAAGGCGTCGATGGCTCCTTCCTCGAGCTGGACCATCGCCGGGAGGTCCTCGCCGACGGGTATCAGTTCATACTCACCCTGGGGCACTCCGGCGGCGCCCATCAGGAAGTTGGCGTCGAGGCTGTCATGCGGGGCGTTGATCCCGATGTTGCCGCCCCGCAGATCGGCTGCGGTCTGGAACTCCGAGTCGGCCAGGGTCACCATGACCCACAGGTAACGGTCGACGTTCATGAACCACTTGGGCGGGTCGTCGAGTGTCGGCGCCTGGGGGATGTAGTCCAGCCCGGTACCGGAGAACGTCAGCCGGCCTGCCAGGAGAGACTGCTGGACAGCCGTCTGGACGTTGGCGAATTCGATGTCGATGCCTTCGTCCTCGTAAAAGCCGAGTGGGTCGGCGATGTAGTAGTACGGCCAGTAGATGGGGAGTGGGGCCGTAGGGGCGAACGTGACCTGGGTCAGTTCGCCGGTCGGCTCCTCGGAGGTGTCGGCGGGCGCCGTCGTATCCGCCGGCTCGTCCGTCGCCACGGTGGTCTCTTCGGCTCCTCCGACGGTGGTGGCGCTGGCATCGTCGGCGGTCGTCGCCGGTGCCTCGCCACCGTCTCCACCGCACGCCACTGCCACCAAGAGCAGTAGAGCAACAGAAACGACTAGGGCCAGCCTGCGGTATAGCGCCGCCATGATCTCCTCCTTCTCAACGCCCGGAAGCAAGGCTTGCAACCGATTGCAGGACCCTACCGAGATGTGGGGGGCGTGGCAAGCGGTCAGCCGGGGGAGACCGCCTGGCGGGTCGGTTGGGCGCGGACCGCTCGCAGCTTCTCCGCGATGCGCTGCTCGTCCGACCATGTTCAGGGTCCGATATTCGGTCTGGGCAGAATATCCGCTATAGCCAGAAGTTCAGCCCTGCGTGTCTCGGATTGGGAACCCGCCGAGGACTGTCGAGTTGGTCGGATTCCCCGCGCCGGGAGGGCTGGTTCGGTTGTTGTGACCTCGGCTCACACCATCAGATCGCCGCCATTTATGTCCAGACTGGCACCGGTGATATAGGCGGCCCGATCAGTTGCGAGGAAAGCGATCAGGTCGGCAACCTCCTCGGGCAGCCCGAGGCGTGGAATCGGGAAGGATCGGGCGTAGGCGTCAGACTGCTCCATGGTGATGGTGCTTCGGGTCATACGGGTGTCGATAAGACCCGGACAGACGGCGTTGACGGTGATGCCGTCCTGGGCCACTTCGTACGCAGTGTGTCTGGTGAGCCCGAGCACGCCCGCCTTCGCCGCGGTGTAGTGGGCGCCACCCATCGTGCTCACGTTTTTCCCTGCCGTCGAGGAGAGGTTGACTATGCGCCCCCACCCACCCCTGCGCATGCCCGGTATGACGGCCTGCGAGCAGAGAAACGCCCCTTTTAGGTTGACGTCCACCACGAAGTCCCACTCCTCTTCAGCGATGTCCTGGATTCTCGTTGGCCGCAAGACTCCGGCGTTGTTCACAAGGACATCGATCCGGCCGAGGTTTTCTTCGACTGCGGCAACCATTCGTTGAACGTCGGCCTTGCTCGTGACATCCCCGCCGACGGCGACTGACGGGGTCCCGAGGCGGTCCCTGAGCGGTTCCACTAGACCGGTCGACCGGTCATTGACGGCGACTGCGGCACCCAGTCGAGAGAGGGCCAGCGAGATCGCCGTTCCCATCCCCCCGGCGGCGCCGGTCACGAGTGCCACCCTTCCTTCGAGTTCGAGTTCCGCCATCGCCCCTTCTCACCCTTAGATCGTGATCGTTGCCCGGCTGCTCGGTCCGGAACCGAGCATACTCCATTGTTCAAAAGCGTTGATAAAGAACCTAACCTGCGGCCATGAAAGCTATAGCTCAGCCGCTCGTGCCTGAAGGGGTATTCGAACCGGATGGTCGCTACTTCGACACGCCAACGTATGGCCTGGCGCCTGCGGCGTCGTTCGACGCGGTCGTGGAGGCGGCCCAGCGCTGGCGGAGCGGTCGCGCCAGCATGGCCGAGTACGACGAGGCAGTCGCCAAGAGTCGACAACTCTTTGCCGGAATCGTCGGCGTCGACCCGGCACGAGTGGCGATCGGAGCCAACGTCTCCAGCCTGGTCGGACCCGTGGCGGCCAGCCTCGCCCCCGGCTCCAGGGTCCTGGTTCCTGAGGGTGAGTTCACGTCGCTTCTCTTTCCACTCCTCGTCAATCGGGGACTGGAAGTGCGGACGGTCACTTTCGCCGACCTGGCGACCTCCCTCGACGAGTCGGTCGACGTGGTGGCGTTCAGCCTGGTCCAGTCCTCCAATGGCGCGGTTGCCGACATCGAGCGGGTCGTCGGAGCGGCACACCGAGTCGGTGCAGTCACGCTGGTGGACGCCACCCATGCCGCCGGGTGGTTCAGGTTCGACCCGCTCCTCTTCGACTTCGTGTTCGTCGCCGCATACAAGTGGCTGATGTGTCCACGCGGGGTGGCGTTCATGGTGGACAACTCCGACACCGACGTTCCGGCCATCAACGCCGGCTGGTATTCCGGCGATGATCCTTGGGAGAGCATCTATGGGGGACCACTCCGCCTGGCGGACTCGGCCCGCCGCTTCGACACGTCACCCGCCTGGATGGCCTGGGTCGGTGCCGTTCCCTCTCTTCAACTGATCGCTTTCCTGGGAGTCGACCGAATCCACGACCACAACGTGGCGCTGGCCAACTCTATCCGGGACGGTCTCGGCATGAAGGCTTCCAACTCGGCCATCGTCACGGTCTCCACCAGCGACCCAACCCCCCTGACGCAAGCCGGGATCAAGACGGCCATGCGAGCCTCGGCGGTCCGCGTCGGCTGTCACATCCACAACTCCTCAGCCGACGTCGATGCGCTCTTGGAAGTTCTGTCGGAGATCACTCCATGACCGCCGAACCAATCGCTCTGGATTTCGTGTCGGGCGAGATGCCGGCGACCGACGTGCTGGAGCGGATCCAGCGGCGCCTCCTGTGGCTGGCGGTCCGGATGGTCGACGTCGCCAATCGGTCCGCCGATACCGAGATCAAGATCGGCGGCCACCAGGCTTCCTCGACCTCGATGGCCTCGATCATGACAGCCCTCTGGTTCTGTCACCTATCCGGAGCCGACAAGGTGGCTGTGAAGCCGCACGCCGCTCCGCTGTATCACGCCATCAAGTACCTGTGCGGTGACCTCGATCGCTCTTTCCTCACCCGGCTGCGTCGTCAGGGCGGACTCCAGGCGTACCCATCGCGCACCAAGGACCCTGACGTGGCGGACTACTCGACCGGCTCCGTCGGACTCGGTGCCGTCGCTCCGCTGTTCGATGCGGCGGTGGGTCGCTACCTCGACGCCCACTTCGCAGTCGGGGCGCCGGGTCGATTCATAGCGACCTGCGGCGACGCCGAACTAGACGAAGGCAACGTGTGGGAGGCGGTCCTCGATCCGGCCGTGGAGCGACTGGGCAATTTCCTCCTCATCGTCGATCTCAATCGGCAGAGTCTCGACCGGGTGGTGCCTGACATTCGGGCGGGCAGGATCGCCGCCGCGTTCGCGAATGCCGGATGGCACGTCGAAATGGCCAAGTACGGGCGTCGACTCGAGGCAGCCTTCGCCCGCCCCGACGGCGACCATCTGCGCCGCCACCTCGATGCCATGTCGAACGAGGAGTACCAGAGCCTGTTCGCCTACTGCGGGACAGAGTTGAGGGAGCGCTTTTTGGCGAGGGCGGACGCCGGAGTCGCCCGCGCCGTCTCGGATGTCGCCGACGAGGAGATCGGCCCGCTCATCCACAATCTCGGCGGTCACGACCTCGAGACGCTGGTTGACCGCTACCGCCGGTGCGACGCGGAGGCGGACCGGCCGAGCGTCGTTCTCGCGTACACGATCAAGGGCTGGGGCCTACCCATGGCCGGAGATCCCCTCAACCACGCCGCCCTGCTGACGTCGAAACAGGTCGACATGCTTCGCGACTCAGTGGGTCTCGACCCGGACACCGAATGGGACCGATTCGGACCGGGTTCGCCGGAAGCCGAGCTATGTGAGGAGGTCGGTCTCCGGCTGCGCAACCTGTCGGTCCCACCGCGTCAGGACATCGCTGTGCCCCTATCGAGCGGGGCCGTGCGCTCCGCGGGAGTGGTGTCCACTCAGGAGGCGTTCGGCCGCATCCTCGTAGGACTCGGACGAGTCGACGGCCTCGGAGAGCGTATCGTCACGACCGCTCCGGACGTGTCTGTGTCGACGAATCTGGGCGGATGGATCAACGCCCATGGTGTTTTCGATCCCGAGGCCCGGCCCTCGTTCGGGCCCGAGCGACTCCTTCGCTGGAACCGGCACCCGAGGGGTCGCCACATCGAGCTGGGGATCGCCGAGATGAACCTCTTCCTCCTTCTCGGCCAACTCGGCCTCGCTCACGAGCATCACGGTGAGCCGCTGCTGCCGGTCGGGACTGTCTATGACCCATTCGTGCTCCGCGGCCTCGACGCCCTCCTTTACTCGCTGTACAGCGGGAGCCGGTTCGTCGTTGTGGGTACCCCTTCCGGTGTCACTCTTGCGCCCGAGGGGGGAGCTCATCAGTCGACGATCACGCCGTCGGTGGGACTTGAGCTGCCAGGCCTCACGTCGAGCGAGCCCGCCTTCGCCGAATGTCTCGACTGGTTGCTGTGCGAGGCGCTGTCTGATCTCGGTCGGGTCGATGGCCGCGCTCACTACCTTCGACTCTCCACCCGCCCCATCGACCAGCGCCCGTTCGCCCAGGCGCGGGAGCGGCTCGGGCCCGAGCAACTACGCCACGATGTCCTGGCGGGCGCCTACGTCTTGCGGCCTCCCGGCTCGGCGGACGGCCAGCCCCTCGTCATGCTGGCGTCGGGGCCTGTCATGCCCGAGGCGCTGGGGGCGGCCGCCGAGCTGGAAGAAGAGGGCTTGGCCGTCACCGTCATCGACGTCACGAGTCTCGACCGCCTCTATCGGGAGTGGAGGGGTGGGTTGGCCGCCGCCGCCCGCTCCGCCCAGGCGCCGGCGCGACCGGGGCACCTGGAGCGGCTTCTTGGCGCCGCCGGCGCCGGGGCGTCGATCGTGACGGTGCACGACGCCGCTAGCCATACCATGGCTTGGGTCGGGTCGGTCCTCGGTCAGAGAGTCGTGCCGGTCGGGGTGGACCGATTCGGCGAGAGCGGCACCGTTAGTGAGGTCTACGCCCTGGTGGGCCTCGACGTCGGCTCACTGGTCAACGCCGGGTTGCTGGCCGCCAGCAGCGGGGCAACTCGTCGCCCGGATGGGCCGTCATCGGCCATGGTTCCTTAGACCCGCCGCCGGTTCGAAGTCGACGAGATGGCTCGTGACGTGTTGTTCGGGTGACCCGAACCGCTCCGCCCTTTCAATGATCCCCTTTCCGCGGGTATCGAGGCGTCCTTCTAGTTGCAGGTGATGCTCCCACGAGTGGACGACATAGGTTTCCGACACCCGGGCGGGATCGTCGATCGACTGATAGGCGTTCCACCGGTACGCGCCCGTCGCCAGGCGGAGACGGCGCAGGTCGCCCAGCACCAACGTGAACTCCGTCATCTCGTCGGCGGACTCGATGGTCCAGGTGTTGACGACGGTGACGGGTCCTTTTGACGGCGGCGGGGCCGCTTCCGATTTCGACCGCCTCCCGGCCATGACGGGGGGGACGATCTCCTCAAGCACCGGGAGCTCCACTCGGACGGCTACTCCGCCCACGAGAGCGGTGGCAGCCGAGAAGACGACCAGCGCTCCAGCGGCGCCGATGACGTCGCCGACGGCACCGGCGGCAAGGGCTCCGATGGGGAGGATGCCGAACACCGCCAGCACGAACGCGGCCATGGTTCGTCCGCGAACCCAATCGGGTGTCAGCATCTGGAACACGGTGTTCATCGTGGCCAAAATCCAGGTCCACAACAGGCCGGATATGGCGACGCCCGCCAGGATGACAGCGAGGTTCGGCACGCCGCCCACGACCATCCCGGCGACTCCGAACGCCACCATCGAGCGTGGGATCATGCGCCGACCCAGCAGGCGGCTGCCGTGTTGGCGCGTCACCCCACCCACCATCGCCCCGGCTCCGAAAACGCCGAGGAGGGCGCCATACAGGCCGACATCGCCTCCCAGAGCGTCGGAAGTGAGGTTGGGCAGCATCGCTCGCAGTGCGGCGGACGTGAATCCGAACGCGGAGCCGAGCACGAGGAGGGCGAGGTAGCCGTCCGAAAACCGGAGGTAGCGGATACCACCGGCGATCGCAGTCGGGAGGGTATCGATGTCGGATCCCCAGGCAGAACGTCGGACGAGGAATGACGTGCCGAGCATCACCGCATAGCCGATCGAGGCAGCCAGGAATGACCCGGCGGGACCGACGGTGGCCACCAGCAAACCTCCCAACGCTGGGCCGAGGGCCGTGGCGACACCGCCGCTGGCAGAGTTCAACGAAACGGCACCCGGCACCAAATGCTGGGGTACTAGGGCGGGCACGATCGCCTGCCATGCCGGGTTGAAGAACGCCACGCCGATTCCGAGGAACACGCCGAGCACGACCAATGCTGAGGGCGAGTCGAACTCGCCGATGGTCATCAGCGCCATTCCGGTGGAAGCGAGCATCATGATGGCCGAGGAGGCGACCAGGATCTTCCGTCGGTCGAACAGGTCCGCCACCGCCCCGGCCGGGAGGGCGAGGAGCAGGAGAGGGACCGTGGGGGCGCCGACCATGGCGCTCACCCACAAGGGGGACCCGGTCATCTCCAGGATGAGCCACGAAGACGCCACCACGAGGACGAGGTGACCGACGTTGAACAACATGATTGCGATCCACAGTCGCCGGAAAGCGGTGATCCGCAGCGGCGCCAGCGACGTTTCGCGTTGGCTCACAGCCGATCCGAACGCGTCATATCCGCCCACCGCTACGGAGAAGGCCAACGATCTCCTCGGCCGCCAGTCGGTGGAGGCTCGAAAGGGCCTGGGCCGAGACTCCCGCCACGTGCGGTGTCTGGATGACGTCGGGTCGACCCGAGAGTACGTCGTTGTCTGGATCTGGCGGCTCGGGATCACGGACGTCGAGGGCGGCAACGGACACGATCCCGGCATCGAGGGCATCGGCCAGATCAGCCTCGACGATCAGGGCCCCCCGTCCGACATTGACCACGATCAAGCCGGGCCGGGCGCCGGCGAGGAGGCTTCCGTTGACGATGCCTCTGGTAGAGGGATTCAGCGAGGCGGTGAGGATCAGGGCGTCTGATTCGGCGACGAGACGGTCGAGTGGCACGTGCGACAGGTCCGGCTCGGCGGTTTCCGGGCGTCGGTAGGTGGCGAGCGTGCGCATCCCGAAGGCCCGGGCCCGGGCGGCGACGGCTCGCCCGATCGGACCGGCGCCGAGGATACCGACGGTGCTGCCTGCGAGACGGGGGATGGATCGGAACTCGGGATGCTGCTCGAGATCCCATCGTCCCGCCCGCGCCTCGGAGGTCATGGCGGGAAGCCGCCGCCAGGCGGCGAGGAGGAGGGTCATGGCATGGTCGGCGACGTCGACGGTCCCGGCCCGGATGTTCGTCACCGGGATGCCGGCCCGGCCCGCCGCCTCGAGATCCACGGCGTCCATGCCGGCGCTGTAGCAGAGGATCCCGACGCATCGCTTCAGCTGGTCTATGTGTTCAGCCTTGAGTCGGTCGATACTGCTCACCACCACCACGTCGGCGGCCGCCAGAGCGCGGTCGCGCGTCGCCCGATCGGGCGGGGTCAAGAGATCGGCGCCGAGGGCGGCCAGGGTGGTCCGCTCCTCGTCGTAGTTCCAGTCGTGGATCCATGTGATGGGATCGAAGAGAAGGACCTGCGGTGCTCGGGAAGGCGGGGGATTGGATGAAGCGGTCATGGCAGTCCTGTCGATTGTGGTCAGGGACTCGTCCGAATGAGCGTCAAATCACAAAAGTCTTGACAAACAAGTTATAGCTGATCAGCATGCGCCCACGACCGTCGCTGTGGCGGGTCCGGACCACGGAGGAGATCAATGAAACAAGTCTTGAACGTTAGGTGGCTGGCGCTCGTTCTCGCCCTTGCACTCGCCCTGGCGGCCTGCGCCACACCCGACCCCGATGCGGGGAGCACCACCACCGCGATCTCGGGTGGCGACACCACCAGCACAACCGAAGCCCCGACGACCGAAACGACGTCGGGTGAGACAACCACCCCGCCGACCGAGCCCGAGGGTCGCACGACCCTCAACGTGGTCATCCCCACCGACCCCGTGGCGTTGAACCCGTACCCGGAGACCGCTGGCAACAGGGCGGTGGTACTCATGGCCATGTTCCTGCCACTGATCCAGGTGGACAACGAGCAGAACATCTACTCGGACATCCTGGACTCATGGGAGGTCTCTGACGATGCGACCACGATCACCCTCACGGTGGCCGACGGGCTCCAGTGGAGCGACGGGACGCCGATCACTTCAGCAGACGTCGCCCTGTCCCTTCGTCACCATCTCGACACACGGATCAGCACGTTGGGGGGCCGTCTGGCGGGAGTCGCCGGCGTGACCGAGTACACCGAGGGCAACGCCGACTCGATATCCGGCATCGAGACGCCCGATGATTCGACGGTGGTGATAACCCTTGAGAACCCGGACGCTGCCTGGCTTCCGAACTGGGCATCGTTGACCCGGCTCAATTCGATGTTCCCAGCTCACATCCTGGGCGACGTGCCTCCCGAGGACATCCCCACCCACGAGTACTTTGAGACATTCCCCGTCGTGAGTGGTGCATACAAGTTCGTCGAGTACGTCCCCGACCAGTACGTAGAGCTGGAGGCCAATGAGAACTTCTCGCTGGGCACTCCCGGTTTCGAGCAGGTCTTCTTCAAGATCATCACCGAGGCAGAGGCCCGGCTGGCCCAGCTCCAGACCGGTGAAATCCAGTATGTCGATGGAGTCGGTGCCGCTGACATCGAGCGCTTGGAGGCGATCGAGGGGATCACCGTCGAGACGGCGGAGGGACTCAACCCCAACGTGATCGGATTCAACGATCAGTCGCCAGCGTTCGAGGACCCGCGGGTGAAGCAGGCGCTGGTGTTGGCCATCGACCGGGAGGGGCTGTGTGAACAGGTGTTCCTCGGCTACTGCTCGGTGTCGGACGTCAACGTCCGGCTCGTCGGCGACCAGGTGGCCTGGGCCGTGCCGACCGTCGAGGACGGGATGATCGACTACAGCTTCGATCCGGATCGGGCCAGGCAACTCCTGGACGAGGCCGGGTGGGACGAGTCGACGACCCTCAACCTGTGGCTGATGTCGCAGGCCGCGCCGGAGCCGGTCATCCAAGCGATCAACATCATGCAGGCTCAATGGGCCGATGTCGGTGTGAACGTCGAGATAACGAACGTCGACGTTCCTACCTTGCTAGACAATCTTGGCGGGGTGGAACTCAATACCGACGTGCACATGTTCTGGAATGCAGGAGCCGTTTTCACCCTGGATCCGAGCTCCGTTCAGCCGTACAACCAGTGTGCGACGGTGTACCCGAACGGGCCGAATCTGACCCACTACTGCGATGAGTCGACTGACGGCCTGTGGGCCGAAGCGCGACTATCGGCGGATCAGGCTGAGCGCGCCCCCCTGTACCACGAGATATTCCTGGCCGAGAATAAGAATCCCAACAACCTTCACTTCGCAGTCCTCGACAACATCGTCGCTTACGACAGCCGCCTCCAGGGTGTCAAGGTCCAGGGCGACCACTGGCAGACGTATTGGAACATCGGCGAGTGGACCTGGGAGGAGTAGACCCATTCGGACGGATGGTGGTGACCGGATCGTGGTCCGGTCAC
>DATABS010000020.1:0-27331 GCA_036259475.1 Acidimicrobiia bacterium
CATCGAATCCTCACGGTTGGAGTCGGGTGAAATAGTCGCGCACCACATCGCGAACGGAGGCAACGGCGCCGGAGGACAGCAAGGGGCCGGCCCGGGGACGGGCAACAGCGGATCGGGGATGGGACCGGGCGGCTCCGGAGACGAGGACCCGAACCAGGCTCCCGGGCGCGCCTCGGTCTTCGACCCCACCCAGGAGGCACTGGGAGAGCGCGAGAGGGTCGACCTGGCACCGTCCGACGATCAGGGAGACGTGCGGGGGCTCACCGACGGAAGGGGGGGCGCCGAGAACTTGCCTCTCGTCCCCTACACCGACCGGCTCGGCGAGTACCAGGACACTGCCCTGGAGTCCCTGGACTCCTTGGTCGTGCCCGCCTCCGTTCGCGATGTGGTGCGCGACTATTTCACCCGACTCCAACCGTGAGGATTCGATGACCGATACTGCCAACATCACTCCCGAGGAGTTCGCCTCCGCGATCGAAGAGGTCCGCCGGGAGGTCGGCCGTGTGATCGTCGGACAGGCACAACTGGTCGACACGGTGATGATCGGGGCACTGTGTGAGGGCCATGTCCTCCTGGAGGGAGTCCCCGGGCTCGGCAAGACCAAACTCCTCGCCACGCTAGGCCAGGTTCTGTCCGTCGAGTTCGGCCGGATCCAGTTCACGCCGGATCTCATGCCGGCCGACATCCTCGGGACCAACGTCCTCCAAGGGGACGACTTCGTCTTCCATCAGGGACCGGTCTTCGCCAACCTCGTGCTGGCCGACGAGATCAACCGAGCGACTCCCAAGACCCAGTCGGCCCTGCTGGAGGCAATGCAGGAGCGGTCGGTGACCCTGGGAGGCGAGAGTCACCGGCTTCCTCGTCCCTTTCTCGTCATGGCGACCCAGAACCCGATCGAGCAGGAAGGCACCTATCCACTGCCGGAGGCGCAGCTCGACCGCTTCCTGTTCAAGGCGCTGGTGGAGTTCCCCCCCGCCACCGACCTCGTCGAGATCCTGCGTCGCACGACGGCCGGCAGCGAAGCCGTCCCGACCTCGGTACTCGACGGACCCACGCTGCAGAGAATGTCGGCCCTGGTTCGGTCGTTGCCGGCCGGCCGACACTTGCTGCGCTACGCCGCCACGCTGGTCGAGGCGACCCATCCCTCCAGCCCGATATCACCCGAGACGGTGAGGACGTACGTTCGCAACGGCGCCAGTCCCCGGGGAGCCCAGGCCCTGGTGCTGGGCGGCAAGGCGCGGGCGCTGATGGACGGAAGGCCCAACGTGGCGGCCGAAGACCTCTGGGCGCTCGCTCCGATGGCGTTGCGTCACCGGCTCGTACTCGGCTACGACGCGCTGGCCGACGGCGTGACGGCCGACGACATCATCCGGGCGGTCGTCGAGGCCCACCCGGAACCGGTCGAGGAGCCGGAAGGGTCCACTCAGCCAGCGAAGGCCTCAGAGGTCGCGGCCACGTAATGCTGCTGGAGCCTCGTCTCCGGGCCCGTCTGGAGCGCCTGGCTCTCGGGGTCCGGGGCCGGGTCACCGCCCAGTGGGCGGGCCGCCACAGTTCCACCCGCCTCGGTGAGAGCCTCGACTTCGCCGATTACCGGCCTTACCAGCCCGGGGACGACTACCGCCGAATCGACCACAACCTCCGAGCTCGTCTCGGCGTCGTCATGGTCCGCCAGTTCGAGGCTGAGCAGGAGCTACCGATCGAGGTGGTCGTGGACCTGTCAGGCTCGATGGGCTTGTACGGCAAAGACCGCTCGGCCCGCCGCCTGGCTGCCATGGTGGCCTATATGGGCCTGGCGGCGGGGGACCGGGTGAGGCTGTGGTCCATCCCGGGTGACGGAGGCCGTCCCGACGCCCAGGGCCCCTCGGGCCGCCATCTCTCGGCCTGGCCGCAACTCGAAGGCTGGCTCGAGACACGCCCGGTACAGGGCGCGGGAAGCCTGCGTCATCTGGGACGCCGGTTGGCCGGGTCGGGGGGATCGGTTGTGGTCGTCTCGGATCTGCTGATGGAGGAGTGGTCCGAGGTTCTGGATGGCCTGGCCTCGGCCGCCGGTGGTTTGGTCCTGCACCTGCTCGCCCACGAGGAACTCGATCCTCACTTGGCCGGAGACCTGGAGTTGGTCGACGCCGAATCCGGCCAGAAGGTGGCGATCTCGACGAGCGAGGACGTGATGCGCGAGTACCGCCGCACCGTGGAGGAGTTCGCTCTCGCGGCTGCCCGTCGTTCGCGGCGGGCAGGTCTCGACTACCTGCTGGTGCAGGCGGGGGAAGGAGAGGCCGAGCGGGCGCTGGAAGGACTGGCCCGGCGGGAGGTCGTCCGGTGAGGTTCCTGGTTCCGGCCGCTCTCGGCCTCGCCGCCCTGGCGGGCCCCTTGGTCGTGCTGTACATGTTGCGCTCGAAACGGCGTACCCAACCGGTGGCATCGACGTTGCTCTGGCGCCAGGTGGGCGAGCCGGTTTCGTCGGCCGTGCCGTGGAGACCGCTCAAGTTCACGATGCTGCTCTTGCTCCAGTTGCTCATCCTCGTTCTGTTCGTTCTCTCGCTCGCCCGGCCCTTCGCGGCCGAGGCGACCGTCCTCGGACCGCACACCGTCTTCGTCCTCGACACGTCCGGTTCGATGGCCATGGCCGATCGCTTCGAGCAGGCCCGCCAGGCGGCCCTGAACATGGCGATGGACGTTTCGGACGCCAACCTCGCTTCGGTCGTCGAAGCCGGCCCGGACCCCCGGGTGCTCGTGGCCTTCTCGGGCGACGGCGAGGCGGTTGCGGAGGCGATCCGATCACTCAGGCCCGGTGGGGGGGTGGAAGACATGTCGACCGCCGTGCGACTCGCCCGCGGGCTGGCGGCTCCCGACCGTGCCACCACAGTGGTGATATTTTCCGACGGCGGTCAGGTGCCGCTGTCCGAAGAGCCGGTCATAGGCGCGACGCACCTGATTTTCGACGACCGGGCCGCCAACCTCGCCATCTCCGGCTTCGACGCCGAGCCGTCGGCCGAGGGCGCCGCCCGGGTATTCATCCAGGTCCAGAATCACGGTCCGGATGACCGAGACGTCACCGTGTCCTTCGAGGTCGATGAGCTTCCCGGAGGAAGTGTCGACATGACGGTGCCCGGCCTGGACGTCTCCCGCCAGGTGGTCCCAGTGGCGGCCGGTCCAGGCAGCACGCTGACCGCCCGCCTCACGGGGACTAGCGACGCGCTGCCGCTCGACGACCAGGCAGACCTCGTGATAGGCGGCGGTGCCGCCAGGACCGTCGCGGTATCAGGCCAGGGATCCCCCTACCTGACTGCTCTGCTGGGGTCCACGCCGGGAATCGTGCTCATCGACGAGCCGGCGGGCGCCGACCTGCACATCGTCGATGGCGGACCTCTGCCCGAGATCGACCGGCCAACCTGGCTGTTGCGCACCGAGTCGACTCCGGAGGGCCTGGAGCTGCAGGGCCTGGAACGAAATCTGGCGGTGACGTTCTCTCGGCCGGGTGACCCGGTCCTCGATGGCGTCGATCTGTCCGAGGTAGTGATAGCCGAAGCTCAGGCGACGGAGAGCATCACCTGGCTCCCTCTGGCTTCGTCCGGATCCACCCCCTTGATCCTCTTGGGGGAAGTGAACGGCCATCGGGTCGTGTACACCACGTTCGATCTCGTACATTCGAACCTTCCGGTGCAGGTGGCCTTTCCCATTCTCGGCGCCAACCTCCTCCAGTGGCTGGGAGGCGGCGAGGCGGGCTCGGTTTCGACCGAGCCGGCCGGAGCCCCGATCTCGCTGGTCACACCGACAGGCTCCCGAGCCAGGGTGACGTTGCCGGGAGGTGAGCTGCGGGAAGTGGCGTCCGACGCCGGATCGTTCCTCGACACCGACCAGCCCGGCATCTATCGCGTGGAGTACGTCGACGAGAGCGGCACCGTGACACCGGGGCAGGTGGCGGTGCGACGCTTCGTCACGACGGAGTCCTCCGGACCGGCCCGTGAGATTTCGGTGGCGGCAGGCCCGGGTGGCGAGGGAGAGGAGGCGTTTTTGATCAGGGAGTGGGCGCCGTGGGTCATCGCCGCCGCCCTGGCGCTCATGGCCTTCGAATGGTGGGTGGCGCATCAGCGGCCCGGCCTGGGTTGGCGCCGCCAGGAGGTGACATCGTGAGGTTCGACCGCCCCTGGGTGCTGCTGGCAATCCCCGTGGCCGTGACGGTGGTCTGGCTCATCGCCGCCCGGGGCCGGCGCAGCGTCCCAGGACGCCAGCATCGGTGGGCCGTCATCGCCCGGATCGCGGCGGTGGTCCTGCTGGTCGTGGCGGCGGCGGGGCCGTTCCTGGAGAGATCAGTGTCCACCCGCTCGGTCCTGTTCATGCTCGACCGGTCGGAGTCGATCGGGGCCGAGTCACGTCAGGCCCAGGAGGACTTCCTGGCTGATGCCCTCGACTCGGCCCAACCGCCCCAGCGGGCGGGCATCGCCGTATTCGGGAACGGTGTGCGCCTGGACCGGGCGGTAGGCCCGGTGCGGCCATTCGACAGCATCCGCACCGAAGTCGACGGAGCGGCGACCGACTTGGCGGGGGCCCTGGTGGCAGCCGGTTCGCTGCTCCCCACTGAAGGCTCGCGCCGGGTGGTGGTCCTCACCGACGGCGTCCCGACCTCGACGGGAGTCGAGGCGGCTGCGGAGCGCCTCGCCGACGAAGGAATCCCGGTCGACTTCGTCATCTCCGACACCGCTCGCAGCGCCGATCTGCTCGTCGAGACCGTACGGGTCCCCTCCGCCGCCCGGCTCGGCGACATGGCGGAGGTCACCGCTGTGCTCCGCTCGAATCAGACGGGCCGGGCCACGGTGAGGTTCGAGACCTCCGACGGGCGCCAGTTCACCGAGGAAGTGACGGTCGAGCCAGGGCGCACCGACGTGACGGCCACCATTCCCAGCACCGCGGCCGGCTTCGAGATAGTCGACGTGTCGGTGTTGGCGGACTTCGACACGCGGCCCGAGAACGACACGTCATCCGGGGTCTACCGGGTGTTGGGCCCCGCCCGGGTGGCGGTGGTGGAAGGAGTCCCCGGCGAAGGCGACGACCTGGCCCGGGCTCTCGAGGCCGGGGGTCTCGGCGTCGACATCAGGGCGACGGTGCCGTCCGAAGAAGAGATGCTCGCCTACGACGCCGTGGTGCTGGTCAACTATCCGAGACCGAGTACGTCCGAAGGGACAGCTCTCGCCGCCTATGTCGAGGACCTCGGCAGGGGACTCGTCGTGGTGGGCGGCGACCGGGCGTACGGGATGAGTGACTACCACGAGACCCCTCTCGAGGCGGTCTTGCCGGTTTCGTCCAATCCCGACGACCTCATCCGCCGGCAGCCGGTCGCCGAGGTCCTGGTGATCGACTCCTCCGGCTCCATGGGAGCCTGCCACTGTCGGGAGGGAAACTTCAACGAGGGCGGGACGGTCAAGACGGAGATCGCCAAGGCGGGCGCCGCCGCCGCCGTCGAGGCGCTGTCGGCCGAGGACAGCGTGGGTGTTGTGGCGGTCGCCGGGGGGATCGATTGGGTTCTGCCGCTGCAGCAGAAACCGGACGCCGAGTCGGTCGAAGCGGCTTTGGGGCCTATCACCGCCGATGGCGACACCGAGATCGCCCGCGGCCTGCAGGCCGCCCTCGACGAGCTGGAGAGCGTCGAAGGCTCCCTCCGGCACATCGTGCTCTTCACCGATGGGTGGGATCCGAATGAGGCCAATCTCGTGCCGCTGTCCCGCCAGATCGCCGACGCCGGTGTCACCCTGTCGGTTCTCGGTACCGGCGAGGGAAGCGGGGCGACGCTGCGGAGGATGGCCGACGTCGGGGGCGGCCGCTTCTACCCCGGCACCGACCTCCAGTCGATACCGGAGATATTCGTGGAGGAGACTCTCACCGCCGCCCGTGGGCTCGTCAACGAAGGCACCTTCATCCCCGCACTCGGCGCCCCCTCTCCGGTCACCGCCGGTCTGGAGGAGACGCCCCCTCTGCTCGGGTACGTGGCGACCAAGGCCAAGCCGACCGCCTCGACCGCCCTCCAGATCGGTCCGGGGGATCCGCTCTTGGCGTCGTGGCAGCGAGGTCTGGGGCGCGCCACGGCGTGGACGTCGGACGCGACGGCGCGCTGGTCGTCGGGATGGGTCACCTGGGACGGGTTCGTGGACTTCTGGGGAACGATGATCCGCGACGTGTTGCCTGCCGGACGCGACATCCCGCCCGAGGTCACGGTCGATGCCGGCACCATCGGGATCACCTTCCAGATGGACGAGCCGGTGGTAGATGGAGCAGCCATCGCCCGGGTGCGCACTCCCAGCGGGGAGACGGAGGTGGTGGCACTCACCCAGACCGGAGAGTCGACTTTCGCCGGTTCGACCGTCGCCGCCGAAACAGGCGCCTACTGGGTGGCGGTGAGCCTGGAGCGAGCCGACGGGACGGGCGTGACGGCGAGCGCCGGAGCGGTGTCGGGCTATGCCGAAGAGTTCGCCTTTCGCCAACCCGACCTGGCCCTCATCGGGGCCAGCGCCGATCTGACCGGCGGCCGCGTGGGTATCGAGCCCGTCCAGGCGTTCGACGAGGCGCCCACCAGGGGCGACGCCCTGCTTCCCATGGCGGCATGGCTGATCGCACTCGGCCTGGTCCTGTTCCTCGCCGACGTGACCTTGCGCCGGTTGGTGTTCTCGCCCGAGGACGTGACCGAGTGGCGCCGGGGCGTGGAGACGGAACGCCGGAGAGAACGCAGGCGGGTCGACCAGGCGCTCGATGACGCCGCAGCCGGGCAGACACCCCCGCCGGTAGTCTCGGGGTCGGAGACCCTGGAGCGGCTCATGCGCCGCAAACGCAAGTAGTCATGATGCCGCCGAAAGCTATAGAGCCACGTCGAGAAACAGGGTCTGAGTGGACCGGCCGAAGTCGCTCGTCGTGTCGTAGAGAGTCCCGGTAGCCACTCCTCTTCCGGCCGGATCCCACCGCGACTCGGCCGACACCCCCACCCACTCGCCGGCCGGCATCCGGTGGAGGTGCACGGTGAGGTCGGCGTTCATGAAAATGAACCGGCGGGGTGACGACAGACGGGAAAGTCCATTGACGAAATCGCCCACGATCACCGCCCGGGTGAGGGGAGTGATGGCCTCGCCCGCCACCAGCGGCTTCGTGACTCGCATCCACATGGCACCAGGCCCCAGGCGGGTGAATCCCTCGTCGATCTCACGTACCTCTACGGCGTAGCGGTGGTAGAGGAGTTCGCCCCGAGGACCCACGCCGAAGGTCGCCATTTCCGGAGAATCGAACTCTTCGGGCCTCGGCAGGGAACTAGCGCTCGCCGCCTGGGCGGGAAGCTCGAGGTTGGCCTTCCTGAGCCGGACCGCCACGCCTCGAGCCAGTTCCACATCGTCAGGATCGAAGATGGATGCCTCGACCACCTGGATTCGTTTTCCCTCCCTGACAACCCGGCTCTCAGTTCGCAGGGGGACCATGGGCACCACCCGGAACAGCTCCACGGTCAGTCGAGCGACCTCCATCGGAGTGAGGGTGGGAACCGCTTCGACCGCCCGCCCGATCAGTGCCGACACCACGCCGCCATGCTGGCCGTCGGCGTACCAGCCAGCCCGGGTCAGGGGGGTCGACTCAACGACGTCGGCGCGACCGGTTGGCAAATAGGGAGCCTCGGGTACCTCGAGCATGGTCGGAGTCACATTCGTCGGGCAGAAGGTCGGTAGAAGTTCGGCGGCGCCGGTTTAGCATGCCAGTCCGTGGACATCGAAACCGTCACCGAGCGGGAGTCCCGTCCTCGGACCAGGAGCAGGGTTCCTTTCATCGTCACGTCGGCCCTTGCCTCGGCCGTCGGCGTGATCGTCGCCATCTTCGTCGACAACCTCGGGCAGGCCGTGGCCGGCCTGATCGGGGACCGGGCTCCTGTGCTCTACCACAACGACGTCGTGTTCCACAGCGCCGGGTCTGATCTCGCCCTGGGCGGCGGCGTCGTCCTCACCCTGCTGGCGGGAGCTTTCTTCCTCACCCTCTATCCCGGATCGCGGCGGTTCGACGCCAGCCGCCTCACGATGCTGTGGATCATCCTCCATTGCTTTCGCCAGGGGTTCACTCAGCTGGCGACGCTCTCGTTGTCGGACGATTCCAATGTCGCCCTGGCATTCGGCACGCTCGACGTGCCGGTGGGTCTGGACCTCGTCGTTTCGGCGGCGGGGGTGGTCGGGTTGCTGTCGATAGCTCTCGCCTCCGCTCCTGCCTTCCTGGCGTACGCTCACCGCCAGTCCCTGATCGACAGCCCTGCCAAACGCGCCGCTTTCACCGGCAAGCTGGCACTGGTGCCCGGCGTCGTCGGCCCTCTTCTCACGGTTCCGGCATTCCTCCCCGACAACGGCTCCGGCCTGATCCAATCGTTGCCGCTCCTCGGGCTTTTCACCGTCGCCACGGTTCTCGCTGCGCTGGCAACCAGAACCGTCCGGATCGGCGACGGTCGAACCGTCCAGGGATGGTCATGGCTCCCGCTGGTGTGGCTGGTCGGTTTCGGACTCCTCTTCCAGTTGTTGCTCCGCCGGGGGCTGGTGATTCCGCCCACCCTCGAGAACCCATTCGTCGAATCGGGTTAACGTCGGGCTGATGCCCGAATGGAAGGCTCATGTGATCACCGTCTCCGACGGTGTCCACCACGGAACGCGCGTTGACGACTCCGGCGACGCCGTGTCGATCATGCTGACGAAAGCCGGCGCTTCCCGAGTCGGCCGAACCGTCGTTCCAGACGAGGCGCCGGCGATCGCCGACGCCATCTGCGCCGCCGCTTCCCACGCCGACCTCGTCGTGACGACCGGCGGAACGGGCTTCGGGCCCCGTGATGTGACCCCCGAGGCGACGACGTCGGTCCTCGAACGCACCGCCCCGGGACTCGTCCACCTCATGCTGGCGCGGGGCATCGCGTCCACCCCACGAGCAGCCCTCTCCCGGGCGGCGGCGGGAACCGTGGGCCGGAGCCTCGTGATCAACCTTCCCGGATCTCCTCGCGGCGCCGAGGAGAGTCTCGCCGCGCTGCTTCCCATCCTGCCTCACGCTCTTCAGCTGGTCGGCGGCGACACGGAGCATCGAACGTGAAGGAACTCCAGGGAATCCTCGAAGCCGCCCGCGACTGGCACGCCCGAGGGGTCGAATTCGCCCTCGCCACCGTCGTCGGAGTGCGCGGGTCCACGTACCGGGGCCTGGCGGCCCGCCAGCTGGTGGCTGCCGACGGCACCAGTGTCGGAACGGTCTCTGGCGGCTGCCTGGACCAGGACCTGACCCGGGCCGCTGCCGCGGTGATCGATGGCGGCGAGGCGGAGCTGATCGAATTCGATCTCACCGCCGATGACGAGGCGGTCTGGGGTTGGGGAATCGGGTGCAACGGCGCCACCCGCCTGGTACTGGAGCCGGCGAGCTCGGTCCTTGATCTGGCTTCCGAGCTGGAGCGGTCGGAACGGCCAGTCGTGATCGTCCATCATCTGAGCGATGGCCGCGTGGGCGAACGGACGATGGTGTCGCCGGGACAAGGCGGGCCGTACGCGAGGGTCGCGCAGGAGGCGGTGGAGGAGGGATGGCATCGGGTGGTGGAGACCGATGTCGAAAAGGTGATGCTCGAGGTCGTCGGGGCGTCGCGCCGTCTCGTCGTGTGCGGCGCCGGCCACGACGCCGCCCCGGTGGTCGAGTACGGTGCCGAACTCGGCTACGAGCCCATCGTGGTGGACGATCGCAGAGCATTTCTCACCGACGAACGGTTCCCGCGGGCCACCCAGCTGATCCAGGTATCCCCGTCGGAGTTGGCGACGGCGGTCGACCTGGGGCCAGTGACTCCGGTCGTCATCATGTCCCACAACTATCTCCGCGACCTCGACTACCTCGAGGCGGCGCTCGGTCGGAGAGTTCCCTACATCGGGGTGCTGGGCCCGGGCGAGCGGCTCAGCCGCCTCCTCGATGATCTCGCCGAGAGGGATGTGCATCCCGACGTGCACGACCTGGCGGCGCTTCACGGGCCGGCGGGTCTCGATATCGGCGCCGAGGGTCCGGTGGAGATCGCCTGGGCAGTCCTCAGCGAAATACTGGCCGTACGTCGGGGGAAAGGCGGCGGGTTCTTGCGTGACCGGAAGGGGCCCGAGGCGCTGCGTGATTACGATCGGGCGCGTTCCGACACACGAGCCACCGGAGAGCCAGCATGAAGATCGAGCACGAGTTCACAGTCGAGCGGCCGATCGGCGACGTTTGGGAGTTTTTCCAGGATGTCCCCGCCGTGGCCGACTGCCTCCCCGGTGCCGAGCTGAGAGAAGACAAGGGTGGCAACGTCTACGCCGGAGTCGTCTCGGTCAAGCTCGGCCCGATGACCGCCGCCTTCGAGGGCGAGGCGACCATCACCCCTGACGCCGAGGCGCACTCAGCCACCATCTCGGGGAAGGGCGTCGACAAGCGGGGAGGCAGCCGCGGGCAGGTCACCGTCGACTACGCCCTGACCGAGGCTGAAGCCGGTGCCACGCGGGTGGGTATCGATGCCGACGTGATGCTCTCGGGACCGGCCGCCCAGTTCGGGCGGACCGGGCTGATCAACGAGATTTCCAAGCGGCTCATAAGCGAGTTCGTCGAGTGTCTCGAGGGAAAGCTGGCGGCCACGACCAGGGAGGCGGCCGCCGAAGTGCGGGCCGACTCCCAGGTGAACGGCTTCGCCCTCTTCTTCTCGAGCCTGTGGGCCTGGATCAAACGGCGGTTCAGCTCGGCTGGATGAGGCAAGCGGGGGCAGCCGTCCTGGTGCTGGCCGCGTTGCACTCGGTTCGTGCGGCGGCTCCCAGGCGGTGGTCGTCGAAATGCTCGACAACCGCTTCTCGCCGGCAGAAGTGACGGTGCCTGCCGGGGATGAGGTGAGCTTCGTCGGGGCGGGCCGCAACCCCCACAACGCCGTAGCCGCCGACGGTTCGTGGTCGACGGAATCGGTGTTCGGGAGCCTCGAGCAATTTGACGGTGACGCCGCCGACCTCAGCTTCGACACGCCCGGCACCTACCCGTTCTTCTGCACTTTCCACGGGAATGCTGAGGGCGAAGGTATGGCCGGTACCCTCATCGTGGTGCCGGCCCAGAATGCACCATGAGGAGGTGGCTACTCCTCCTCGCGGTCGTCGTCGCCGCTTGTGCCGGGCCACCGGAAGGCGACCCGTCGCCCGCCGCAATCGGCGATCCGTCGACCGCCTCTCCCGAGGAGTGGTCGGGCGACACGCGTCTCGTGCCCCAGGACTATCCCACGATCCAGGCGGCCGTCGATGCCGCCGCCCCCGGCGACCTGGTCCTGATCGGGCCCGGCGTCTACCGGGAGGAGGTCCAAGTCTCAACGCCTGGCGTCACGATCAGAGGCACCGACCGCAACCAGGTCGTGATCGACGGCGAATTCGTGCGCCCCAACGGGATCATCGTCTTCGCCGACGGTGTGGCGGTCGAGAATCTAACTCTGCGCAACGCCGAGGAGAACGGGGTGATCTGGACCGGGGTGAGGGGATACCGCGCCTCGTATGTGACGGCGGTCGACAACCAGGTCTACGGCATCTACGCCTTCGACTCGGGAGACGGGCTCTTCGAGCACTCGTACGCCTCTGGCTCACCCGACGCCGGGTTCTACATCGGCCAGTGCGAACCTTGCGAGGCGGTGATCACGGACGTCGTCGCCGAGTGGAACGGCCTCGGCTTCTCGGGAACCAACGCCTCGGGCGATCTCTATCTGGTGAAATCGGTGTGGCGGCACAATGTCGCCGGGATCGTCCCGAATACCCTCGACACCGAGCTGCTGCCCCCGTTCCACGACGTTACGATCGCCGGCAACCTCGTCCACGACAACGGCAATCGGGATGCGCCTTCGTTCACAAGCGAATGGTCCGGCTACGGTAACGGCGTCATCCTCGCCGGGGGCAACGACTCGCTCGTCACCCGTAACCGGATCGCCAACCATCCCGCCAACGGGATCGCCATCACTCCCAACCTGTCGGACAACTTCTGGATGTCGGGAGGTAATCGTGTCACGGAGAACGCGATCGACGGATCGGGGCGGGCGGACATCGCCCTCGCCGGCCCGGCATCGACAGGTAACTGCTTCGCTTCAAACGGCGAGGTGAGGACCCTTCCAGTCGGCCTCGAGATGTTCCAGTCATGTGATGGTCTGCGCCTTCCCGTCCTCTTCGAACTCGCCGGAAGCACGGAGCAGTTGGGGCGTATCGCCGAGAGCGAGCTCGGGTGGAAAGCTGAGATCACCCCGGACATGGTCCCCAAGCCAGATCCCCAGCTGCAGATGCCCGGCGGCGCCGACGCTCCGGTGCGCCCGGCGGTGCACGTGTTCGCCCCGCCCGACCTGCCCGCCATCGAGGTTCCCGAGCTACCCCCGGATGTCACCATCGACCAACAGAGAGGAGTTACCTTGTTCGGTGTACTTTTCGCCTCCGCCCCCGGAGTCTTCTTCGGCCTCTACGCCTATCTGCTGCCGTTCGTGCTGTATGCGGCGTGGGTCGGCATCGCCCTATGGGATCTGAGCCGGCGCGAGGACGTGGGGAAGGCGGCGGTGATCGGCTGGACGGCGGTGATCCTCCTGATTCCCTTCCTCGGTGTCATCGCCTACCACCTGTTCTCCCGCTCGCCCATCCCGCTCTGGCAACGACTTACGTACGTTCTCGGCGGGATGTTCGCCTATGTCGTCATCCTCGGAGTAGGCGCCCTCCTGGGAGGGATCGTCTGAGCCGGTCAGAGCCGGAACGGGATAGCCGGGTACTACGCCCGCTACCCGATCGAAGTGCCGGCGGGGGAACTGGTTCAGGCGTACGTGATGAACATGACCGAGTACGAACCGGTCCGATCGTTCCACCTCCACGCCGAGACGTTCGACGTCTTTCCCGCCGGGATGGGTGACGAGCCTGTCTTTCGTTCGGACACGGTCACGATGGGCCAAGCCGAAAGGGCCATCCTGGAGTTCACACTGCCCACCGTCGGGCGGTACATGTTCCATCCTCACCAACATCATCTGGCCGACCGGGGGCCATGGGCTGGTTCGCCGCGGTGTGACCGGTTTCAGCGGATAGCGAGTTCCGCCGCCTCGCCTCCGGTGATACGCCACGCCCGGATGTGAGGATCGGGGAGGAGGCCGACGACCAGGTGAAACCAGGCCGGATCATGCGGCTGCTTCACGTCTACCGGTGACAGGGCTGCCTCCCCGTCGGGATGGGAGTGGAACACCCCGCCGATGTCCCAGCCGCAACGTTCGGCATGACGCACGGCTCCGAACTGCTCCGTCGGCTCGATGGTGAAGCGGGTGGGGGAGTGGAGAGAATTGGTCAGGGGATAGACCATGCGGATTCGGCCGTTGGAGTCGGTGGCGACGAGGCCACAGCATTCCTCCGGTCGACAGGAGATGGCGTGGTTGACCAGGGCTTCTCGCACCTGGTGGACGAGGGCAATGTCACCCCCGGGCAATGCTTCCGGCAGGGGCGCAGGCCTGGTCGTAGTCGACCAGGCGGGGTGGAAGGTCGGGGTCGCCACAAGCGGGACACGCCGGATCGCGGCTCACTTTCACCGTCTGGAAGTCCTCTTCCAAGGAGTCGTAGATCAGCAGACGCCCGACCAGGGGGTCACCGATCTCGAGCAGCAGTTTCATCGCCTCCATCGCCTCGATCGAGCCGATGATCCCGGGAAGGACTCCCAGTACCCCGGCTTCGGCGCAGGACGGTGCCAGCTCGGGCGGCGGCGGTTGGGGGAACAGACACCGATAGCACGGGCCTGCGTAGGGCTGGAACACCGAGGCCTGGCCCTCGAAGCGAAAGATCGATCCGTGGACGACGGGAATCCGCAGGTGGAGGCTGGCGTCGTTGACCAGGTAGCGCGTGGGGAAGTTGTCCCCGCCGTCGACTATCACGTCGTATCCCGAGAGGATCTCGAGGACGTTGTCGGCGACCAGTCGGTGGGGGTAGGTGACGATCTTGACGTCCGGGTTGAGGGCAGCCAGCGTCTCGCGGGCCGACTCGACCTTGGGCATGCCGATACGGTCGACGCCGTGGAGGATCTGACGCTGGAGGTTCGAGGCATCGACCGAATCGAAATCGACCACGCCTATGGTCCCGACTCCGGCGGCCGCCAGATAGAGCCCGGCAGGAGATCCGAGACCACCGGCGCCGATGAGGAGCACCGACGAGTCGAGGAGCCGCGCCTGGCCCGTCTCGCCGACCTCAGGGAGGAGGAGGTGGCGGCTGTAGCGCGTCCGCTGCTCGGAAGACAGCCCGGTGGGGATGGTCCACGGCCGGCCCTCGTCTTTCCATCGGTTGAACCCGCCGGCCATCGAGGCGACATTGTCGTAACCCATCGCCTTGAGGCTGGCGGCGGCGAGGACACTGCGGCTGCCCCCGGCGCACAACAGGACGATCTCGGTGTTGCGGTCGGGCACCTGGCCTTCGATGTTGCGTTCCAGCAATCCCCGCGGAATGAGACGGGCTTCGGCGATGCTGCCCGTTTGGTACTCGTCGGCCTCGCGAATGTCGATCAGGGCGATTGACCCAAGCCGGGCCTCTATCTCACCGGGAGATATTTCCGTGATGCTCCGGCGTGCTTCGGCAACCAGTTCAGAGTATGAGTAGGGCATCCCCATCAACGATACCGGGGCGGCGGCCTCAGGGGTTCTTGAGGAGGGTCACCGTCGCGGTGTCGCATAGCCCCTTCACGTCGCAGACCCGGTAGACGAAGCTGTCGGGAGTCGTGGTTCCCTTGTCCATCCGGTAGCGGATCACACCGCCGTTGATCGACACGATCTCACCATGGTGTGGGGGAGTGATCACCACGACCGAGGACGGATCGAGGGCGGTACCGTCGGGGTGGCTGTCGTTGGCCAGCACGGCGACGGTTCCGGTCTTGCCGCCGGGGTGGTAGTACGCCACGTCGTCGACGGCGTTGGGTGGGCGGGCCACGGCGCGCACGTTGACAGACACGGTGGCCGTGTCGCATTCACCCGAGGGATCGCAAACGCGGTAGGTGAACGTGTCGGTGCCCGAGGTCCCGGCGGCCGGTGTGTAAGTGACGACGGCGCCATTCGTGACGGCCGACCCGAGTGACGGGCTGCCGGCCGCGGCGACCTTCAACGAGTCCCCATCTACGTCCGTGTCGTTGTCGAGAACCCGGATCGTCACGGCCTTGCCGGCGTCGGCCGTCGCCGAGTCGGCCGACGCGGTCGGGGCGTCGTTGACGGGAGAGACGCCCACCGCCACGGTGGCGGTGCTACAGCGCCCCGATCCATCGCATGCCTCGTAGCGGAAGGTGTCGGTGCCGTTGAAGTCGGTGTCCGGCGTGTATCTGACCCGGCCAGACACGCTGACGGCGTCGCCCGAGGAGGGAGGGTCGGTGATCGCCGAGAGTGCCAGACCTGACGGTGAGTCGTTCGAGATGACGTCGATCGTTACCGTCTTTTCTTCCTGAGTGGAGGCGGCGTCGTCGTGGGCGGTGGGAGGCGGGACCGTGGTGGTCGGCGTGGTGGTCGGGTCAGGCGCCGTGGTGGCCGTCGTGGACGGCGGAGTCGTGGTGGGCGAGGACGTGGTGGTATTCGGCTCTTCGTCGATGCCGCCGACGGGGTCGACTGTGCCACCGTCGGCCGGGACCACTTCCTCCCCGTCTGCGCTGCTGTCGCCGGTGGCGTCTGTCGAAGCAGGACCATCCCTTCCACCGGGCGTTCCGGGAGCGGCTTCGACGACGGTCGTGTCGGTGGCCGCCGCCGCCATCGGCGACGAGGGCGACCCGGCCAGTGCCGGGAGGGTGACCATGCCTCCAACGACACTCGCCGCCGTTACCGCCGCCGCCGTGGTGACGGTGACGAAGTCGCGGCCCAGGCGTTCGAGGAAGAAGGGAACCTGCCCGAGCCAGGCCGCGGGCCCTATCAACCAGCGAAGCCTTCCCAGGGCGATGCTCATCAGTGCCCGAGCCACCTCGGGATCGAACTGAGTGCCCGACATGCGGGCGACCTCTCGCCGGGCGGCGTCTGCGCTCCTGGCCGGCTGATACGGGCGGCCGGTCGTCATCACGTCGTAGCTGTCAGCCACCGCCACGATGCGGGCTCCGAGCGCGATCTCGGTCCCGCGGAGGCCACGTGGATATCCCGAGCCGTCCCACCACTCATGGTGGTCCTCAATCGCTCGAGCCCACTCACCCAACCACGGGACCAACGGAGCGGCCACTCTCATACCGAGAAGTGGATGCCGTTTGACGATGGCCTTCTCATCCGGATCGAGAGGGCCGTCCTTGCCGAGGATCTCGGCCGGGATCTCGATCTTTCCGATGTCATGGAGGAGCGCCGCCCACCGGAGTTTGTCCCGGCCGTCCGCCGGGACCTTCATCTCTGCTGCCAGCATGTCGGCGTACGCCCGGGTTCTCTCACCATGACCCCGTAGCCGGCGGTCGTAGTCGTTGAGGGCGCTCGCCAGGGAGAGGATCAGCCCCGCCACCTCGGACGGGTCCCCGTCGCCGTTGCGGGCGGCCGCCACCTGGCGACGGAGCTCGCCCAGGTTCGAGCTACGCAGGGCGACGCGAAAACGGGACGGCGCCTGGTCGGGAAAGAGCATCGTCATTTTCAGCATCACGGTCAGCGGAAGAAGGCGGCGGGCCAGCCGGTCCACCGCCCAGGCGGCGAGGGCGGACGCCGCGGCCAGGCAAATCCACCATGCCACGATCGCCGGGGCCGATCGGGGGACGAAGAGCCGGGGACCGAGCCACAGCGACATGGCCAACGCCGCCGCCAGAGGGGCGAGGAAGATGAAGGCGCGGAGGAACCAGGCGGCCCAGCGATAGGAACGCCAGCGCTCGCCCTCCACACCCGTGGGGGTCGATGTCGAAATGGCCACTGCCCTATGTCATCGGCACCCGGCGGCGGGTGGTGAAGCGGCGTCCTTCGGAACGTAGATGCGAAAAAGCCCGGTTCGCAACGAGTGGGCAGCCACTCGCGCCTACCGCGGCTATTTGCCCACCCGAGCCCGCACGTGCGAGTAGTTCCGACTGGGGGGACTACCGCTCAGTGCTGCGACGCCGGATTGGGAGCCTCAGGGTCGAGGTCGTAGCGGCGAACGGCGTCGTCGATGACGCCGGGATCGATCTGGCCGGACCGGACGAGCGCAGAGAGTGTCGCCAGCACGACGTGTCCGGTGTCCGTCTCGAAGAAGCGGCGCAACGCCTGGCGGCTGTCTGACCGGCCGAAGCCGTCGGTTCCGAGCACCACGAAGTCGCCGGAGACCCATTGACCCACCTGGTCGGGCACTGCCTTCATGAAGTCGGTTACGGCCACGATCGGTCCCTCGACCGTCGAAAGGACCCGACTCACGAAAGGCGTCCGCGGCGGGGAGGTCGGATGCAGGCGGTTCCAGCGCTCCACCTCCAGCGCTTCCTCGCGAAGCCGTTTGTAGGACGTGACCGACCACAACTCGGCGCTGACCCCGTAGTGCTCCAGCAGTTCGTCCCTCGCCTGGCGCGCGGCCAGGTTGGCACTGCCAGAGAACAAGATGGCGGATCGGTTCCGACCCCCGTCGGGCGCTTGCTCGAAGCGGTAGATGCCATCGACTATGCCTTGCTCCACGCCCTCGGGACGGGGCGGCTGAACATAGTTCTCGTTGTACAGTGTCAAGTAGTAGTAGATATCCTCGGGGTCATTGCCGTACATGCGGCGGATGCCGTCTTCGATGAGCGTGCCCACTTCATAGGCGAAGGCGGGGTCATACGCCTGGCACACCGGGACGGTGGAAGCCAGTACCAGGCTGTGGCCGTCCTGATGCTGCAGCCCTTCTCCCTGCAGCGTGGTCCGGCCGGCGGTGCCGCCGAGCAGGAAACCCCGAGCTCGGGCATCGGCCGCGGCCCACAAGAGATCGCCGACCCGCTGAAAGCCGAACATAGAGTAGAAGATGAAGAAAGGCACGACCGGCACGCCCCGATGCGCGTAGGACGTGGCTGCCGCAGTCCACTCAGCGGTCGAGCCGGCCTCGGTGATCCCCTCCTCGAGGATCTGGCCGTCCTTTGACTCGTGATAGGAGAGGAGCATCGCATGGTCGACCGGCTCGTAGAGCTGGCCCTGAGAGGCGTAGATGCCCATCTCGCGGAAGAGGGAATCCATGCCGAAGGTGCGCGCCTCGTCCGGGACGATCGGAACCACGCGGGCGCCGAATTCCTCGTGCCGGGCTAAGTTTCGGAGCAGCCGCGTGAAAGCGGTAGTCGTGGACGCCTCCACCTTGCCCGATCCGGCGAACACCTCCTGGAACACGTCAGGCCCGGGGAGGGTGAGCTTGGAACGGATGCGTACCGTCCGGGACGGGACGAATCCACCCAGCTCGCGGCGTCGTTCCATCAGGTACTCGTATTCCGCCGAGCCGGGCTCGGGGCGGAAATACGGCGGGACGTTGTCGCCCTGAAGTGACTCCTCGGGAATGGCGTCCTCCAGATGGAGACGAGTGCGCAGCACCATGAGCTGCTTGTTGGTCAGCTCCTTGATCTGGTGGGTGGCGTTGCGACCTTCAACGTCAGGACCCAAGGTCCAGCCCTTGATCGTCTTGGCGAGAATCACCGTCGGGGCGTCGGTCAACGAGACCGCCGCCTTGTATGCGGCATAGATCTTGCGATAGTCGAGGCCTCCCCGGCGCAGAGCCCAGATCTGGTCGTCGGTCCAGTCCTCTACGAGGGCGGCGGCCCGGGGGTCCTTGCCGAAGAAGTGCTCCCGAACGAAGGCGCCGTCTTCGGCCTTGTAGCGCTGGTACTCGCCATCGACGGTCTCGTTCATCACGTTGAGGAGGGCACCGTCGACGTCGCGGCCCAACAGGTCGTCCCAGCCCGACCCCCAGATGACCTTTATCACGTTCCAGCCGGCCCCCCGAAAGACCGCCTCCAGCTCCTGGATGATCTTGCCGTTGCCCCGGACCGGCCCGTCGAGACGCTGCAGATTGCAGTTGACGACCCAGATCAGGTTGCCGAGCCGTTCCCGGGCAGCAAGGGAGATGGCCCCCAACGTCTCCGGTTCGTCCACCTCGCCGTCGCCCACGAAGCACCACACCCACGAGTCGGACGTGTCGTCGATACCCCGATCGTGGAGGTAGCGGTTGAAGCGAGCGTGATAGATCGAGTTGATCGGCCCCAGGCCCATCGAGACCGTGGGGAACTCCCAGAACGCCGGCATCAGCCGCGGATGCGGATATGACGAGAGGCCTCCCTCGCCCACTTCGAAGCGGAAACGGTCGAGATGCGACTCGTCGAGCCTCCGCTCGAGGAATGCCCTGGCGTACATCCCGGGAGCGGCATGGCCCTGGAAGTAGACGTGGTCGCCGGCCTGGTCTTCGGTGCGACCCCGGAAGAAGTGGTTGTGGCCGACCTCGTAGAGGGTGGCCGAGGAGGCGAAAGTCGAGAGGTGGCCACCGATGCCCTTTTCCTGGTGGTTTGCCTTGACGACCATCACGGCCGCGTTCCAGCGAACCAGGCGTCGGATCCGTCGCTCGAGATCGCCGTCACCGGGATATTCGGGCTCATCTTCCAGCGGAATGGTGTTGACGTAGGGAGTGGTGATCGGAGACGGGACTCCGATCTCTTGCTCGTGGGCCCGTTCCAGCAATTTGGAGAGGAGGTAACGGGCCCGGATCGGCCCGTGCTCGGCCACCACGGCGTCGAGTGACTCCTGCCACTCGCGGGTCTCCACCGGATCGAGGTCGGGCAGTTGATGGACGAATTCGTCGGCCAGGGTGTTCGCCAGATCGGGGGGGAGTGCCATGGCCCCGAGCCTACCCGGGTTGTCGATTCAAGCGGCCGGGGCCGTACGATGGCAGCGCATGCGGGTCCTGCTGATCTCCACCTACGAGCTGGGTCATCAACCCCTCCACGTGGCGGCTGCGGCGGCCGAGCTGCAGGCGGCGGGTCACGACGTGGTGGCACTCGACCTGGCGGTCGATAGCTGGGATCCGGCTCGGCTGACGGGGGTGGGGGCGGTCGCCATCTCCGTTCCCATGCACACCGCGTTGCGACTGGGGATCGAGACCGCCCGCCGGGTGCGGCGGGACGCGCCGCAAATTCCGATCGCCCTCTACGGGCTCTACGCCGGGGTGGGGGCCGAGGCCACCCGCACGGTGGTGGATCGGCAGATATGCGGCGAGTACGAAGATGCGCTCATCCAATGGGTGGCGGCCATCGGCGGGCCATCGGCGACTGGCGGTGTGAGTGTCGACATCGGCCCCCGAAAGTTCCGGACACCGGCCCGCCATGTCCTGCCAGGGCTGGACCGCTATGCCCATCTGGCGACCTCGGCCGGACACCAGCTGGTCGGCTACGTCGAGGCGAGCCACGGCTGCCGCCATCGCTGCGCCCACTGCCCTGTCCCGGCCGTGTACGACGGGCGCTACCGGATAACCGGAGAAGACACGGTCCTGGCCGACATGAGCCAGCTGGTGGAGGCGGGGGCGGGACACATCACGTTCGGCGACCCAGACTTCCTCAATGCCCCCGCCTATTCGATTCGCGTCCTCGAGGCGGCCCACGATCGCTTCCCCGACGTGAGCTTCGACGTGACGGTGAAGGTGGAGCATCTTCTCGCCCATCGTGATTTGTTGGGTCGTCTGGCCGACGCCCGGGTCGTGTTCGTTGTCTCGGCGGTGGAAACCCTGGACGATTCGGTGCTCCGGCGCCTGCAGAAGGGCCATACCGCAGCCGACGCCGATCGAGCTGTCGATCTGGTCCAGGCCGCCGGAATCGATGTCCATCCGACCTGGCTTCCCTTCACTCCATGGACCACGCCACAGAGCGTGGCCGACATAGCGAGATTCATTTGGGAGCATGATCTGGCCCCCGTGACGGACCCGGTTCAACTCACGATTCGCCTCCTGATCCCGGATGGGTCCTTGATGCTCCAGATTCCCGATCTCGACCCGTATCTCACGCGCTACGACGGCGATTCCCTCGGTTACAGCTGGTCGGCTGCGGACCCGTCGATGGCCCGGCTCCAGGGCCGCCTGGCGGCGATGGCCGAGCAGGGGGCAGCCCACGGCGACGATCCGATCGCGACACTGGCCGAGATGACGGCGGTCATCGCTGACGCCGCCGGTGTCGAGATACCCACACCGATGTCAGAGTCCGTGGACAGGCCCCGGCTAACGGAGCCGTGGTTCTGCTGCAGCGAGCCGACCGGGATACAACTCGCCGCCCTCGACGGCTGAACGCCTCTAGTCTGGCCCGCGTTTGAACGGTTTCCGACGGGAGGTCGACATGACCGAAGTCCTCTTGGTGAAAGATCTGGTTCGCAGCTTCGGCGATCTCGTGGCAGTCGACAACGTCAGTTTCACGGTGGCCGAAGGCGAGACATACGGGCTGCTGGGGCCCAACGGGGCGGGCAAGACCACCACCATCTCGATGATCGCCGGGCTGCTCCGACCGGACCAGGGGTCTGTGAGCGTGGTGGGCTTGCCCATGTCGGCCGGCAGCCTGGAGGCGCGCGCCGCCGTCGGTCTCGTTCCCCAGGAGATCGCCATCTATCCCGATCTGACGGGCGAGGAAAATCTTCGCTTTTTCGGGCGCCTATACGACCTGGGCGGCTCCGAGCTCAGCGCTCGCATCACGGAGGTTCTCGAGGTAGTCGGCCTGGATGCCCGTCGCGAGGACAAGACCGACGAGTACTCGGGAGGGATGAAGCGACGGCTCAACATCGCCATCGGGCTGCTGCATAAACCGGAGCTGCTCATCCTGGATGAGCCCACCGTGGGCGTCGATCCGCAGTCGCGCAATTCGATCCTCGAGTCGGTCGAGGCCCTGTCCCGTCACGGCATGTCGGTTCTCTACACCACCCACTACATGGAGGAGGCCGAGCGGTTGTGCGATCGGGTGGGGATCATCGACGAGGGCCGTCTGATCGCCGAAGGCACCCGACGCGAGCTCGTCTCCCAGATTGGCCGGCTCGACCGTGTCGAGTTACGCGGTCGGGACGATCTGGCCGGGGCCGGTGAAGCCATCGCCGCCCTGGACGGAGTGGGAGAGGTCGCTGTAAGCGAACAGTCGGTCACGGTCCTGGCGCGAGAAGCTTCCTCCGTTCTACCCGCCATGATGGCGGCAGCGGGTACCGCCGGCATGACGGTGACCGGAGTGAGCATCGAGGAGCCGGACCTCGAAGCCGTGTTCCTCCATCTCACCGGGAAGGCCCTGCGCGACTGATGCGGGCTGCCTGGCGTATCACGGCGAAGGACCTTCGTCTCAGGCTGCGCGACCGTTCGGCCATCGTGGTGGGGATCGTCGTGCCGCTCGTTCTGGCGTTCGTCTTCAACCTCGTCTTCGCCGGTGCCTTCGGAGAAGGAGCGCTGGCCACCATCGGGTTCGTCAATGCCGATCGAGGCGAGATCTCCCACGGGCTGGTCGGAGCCCTCGATGCCCTCAGCGACCAGGGAATCATCGAGGTAGAAGAGGTTGGAGACGCCGCCGAACTCCGCACCCTGGTCGACGAAGGCGAGCTGTCCGCCGGGTTGGTCGTGCCCGAAGGCTTCAGCCAGGCGGTTACGGCCGGTCAACAGGCGACCGTCACGGTCGTGGCCAGCGTCGACGGCCCCACCTCGGCTTCGATCGCTCGGGGGATCGCCTCGGCCTTCGGCACCAGTGTCGCCGATGCGCAAAGAAGCGTCGAGGCGGTGTTGACCTCGACCGGTGGCATCCCCGATCCCGAACGGATCTCTCAGATCGCCTCCGCCGCCGCCGAGGCGGCTCCGGCGGTCACGATCGGGCCGGTGGCGGCCGCTGATCGAGTCCTGGAACCGTCAACGTTCTTCTCCGCCTCGATGGCAGTCTTCTTCTTGTTCTTCCTCGTCCAGTTCGGCGTCACCGGACTGATCGACGAGAGACGCGACGGGACCCTCGCCCGGCTCCAGGCCGCCCCGATTCCCCGCTGGTCCATCCCGGTCGGCAAGGCCCTCACGAGCTTCATCCTCGGCATGGTGGCGCTGACAGTCCTGGCAACCGCCTCGACGCTCCTCATGGGAGCGGAGTGGGGAAATCCGGTTGGCCTGGCGGCGCTCTTCGCCGCTGTCACGCTGGCGGCCACCTCCCTGGTGGGAATAGTGGCGGGCGTCGCCCGTACCCCCGAAGGGGCGGGAAACCTCGTCGCCGTCATCGCGGTCGGCATGGGAATGCTGGGTGGCAGCTTCTTCCCCGTCGCCGGAGGCAATGACGTCATCGAGGCGGCGTCGCTTCTCACCCCGCATTCCTGGTTTCTCCGGGGAGTGGGCGACCTGCAAGCCGGAGGCGGCCTTTCCGAAACCCTTCCTTCGCTGAGTGCGCTCCTCGTCTTTGCGTTGGTCGGAGGTGTCGTCGCCGCCATTCTGTTGAACAGGCGGGAGGCATGAAGGTCTGGACTATCGGGCTCACCGGGCTGAAGCGCCTGCTGCGCGACCGCTCGAACATCTTCTTCGTCTTCATCCTGCCGCTTGCCATCATCCTCCTGGTCGGGGCGACGTTCGGGACCACCGGCGGGGGACCGCCGGTCGTGGTCAGCCACGGCGGAGATTCGATGTCCACCTCGATCGTGGAACGACTGGAGTCGGCCGAGGTGACGATCGAGGAGGTGTCTGATGAGGAGGTGGTCGCCGATCGCGTGGAGCGGGGGGCGGCCTCCGCCGGGATCGTGATACCTCCCGACCTCCAGGCGAACGTCACGGCGGGGGAGACCGCCCAAATCGGGTTCGTCTCCCGGCCCGACAGCCCCCCGTCCCTCCAGCCCATCCTGGCGGCGGCGGTCAGCGACGTCACCGCCGACTATCGGGTCGCACGAGTCGTGTCCGAGCAGTCGGACCTGGACTTCGAACAGGCCGTCGGGGTCGTCGAGCCGATCTCGGCTCCGGGAGTGAGCGTGGACACCGAAACCGTGGGGGAGTCGCTGTTCGGAGCCAACGTCGGCCAGTTCTCGGTCGGCGCCGCCCAGGAGCTGGTCCTGTTCGTGTTCCTGACAGCCCTGACCGGGTCTGCTGCGCTGATCCAGAGCCGTCAACTCGGAGTCACCAGCCGGATGCTCTCCACGCCGACCACCGTCGGCCAGGTAGTGGTTGGCGAAGGTACGGCCCGCTTCCTCGTCGGTATCTTCCAGGGCCTCTACATAATCGTGGTCACCCTGCTGGCGTTCGGAGTGGAGTGGGGAAGCCCCCTCGGCTGGATTCCGCTCCTCGTCGGCCTGGCCGGCACTGGGGCCGGGGCGGCCATGCTCATCGGATCCTTCTTCAACAACGATCAACAGGCCGGTGGAATATCGGTCATGGCGGGAATCGGCCTGGCTGCGCTAGGCGGCTGCATGCTGCCGATCGAGCTGTTCTCTCCGACTATGAACCGGATCGCCCATCTCACACCCCACGCTTGGGCAATCGACGGTTTGGGCGAGCTCGTCTACCGCGGCGGTTCCCTCGGCGATGTGGTCACCGAGGTGGCAGTGCTGTTCGCCTACGCCGTCGTGCTGCTGACTCTGGCCGGCTGGCGGCTCCGTGCCAAGATCGCCATCGGCTGAGTCGGAGCGGCTCGCCCCCTAGGATGAGTCTGTGGCGGATCGAAACACGAGGCGGCTCGGGTGTGGCTGCCTGCCCGTGATATTGGTTTTCCTTCTCGGGGCGGTGGCTGCCGTCGTGCTCGGAGACGCCGAGGGGAGCGAGCTCATCGGCGGGCTGGCGGTCGTCCTCTTCGGCGGGTTCGTGGCGATGATCCTGCTCGCCTTGTTCACCCGCCGGAGGCGGCAGGAGGAGAGCGAACGCGTGGTGACAGGCGAACCCGCCCGGCCCGTGCCGTCGGTCACCCGGCGGGACACCGGCTCAGGGAGTTCGAGACGCTCGGACAGGGAGGTACGGAGCGGAGCGAGAGACCTGACCACAGAACCGGAATCAGAAGAGGCTCAGACCCTGAAGCGCAGGCTGAGGGAGGCCGTGGCCGACCTGGCCGACAACGTCGAGGGGATGCCATCGGCCGGAGACGTCGTCAAACGCGGCAAGACTTCGGAAGAGATGATCGCCGAAGCCAAGCGGCGCATCACTGAACGGGCGCGCGACCTAGAGAACTGAGCGTGAGGCGGGGGATTCACCCCCGAGTCGAGCCGCCCCCTCCCGGAAACGAATGACCTCCTGCGCGAAGCCAGCGCGCCTTTCTGCGACGCCGGGAGCATCTCCCGTCAGGCCACGGTTGCGGGCTAGAAGCAGCGCACCGCCGTAGACAGCTTGAGAGACGCTCTGATCCGAGAACGTGCGGCCCTCTAGGCGGTACAGCCGTCCTCTCGTCAGACAGGCGGCCGGAAACTGCTTCTCGTCCACCGGTCCTTTGAGCGACGCGAGTTCGTCCGCCACGACCTGGTAGGCCTCGAGCAACGGCAACACGGCGAATCCCGCCGTCGAGGGGCTCAACTCGACTTGATCTCCTGCCCCGGCTGCGACGCGCTCCTCCCAGTCCGGGACTTCGGAGGTGAGCTCGGAAAGGAGGCCCTTTCGGAACTCGTCCCTGTCGGCGAAGAAGAACTCGAACTTCAGCAGGTCCCGCAGGTCGTAGATGTCGGTCCAGAAGGAGTCGAGATCGGAGGCGGACATCGCGATCTCGGCCAGGCCCCGTGGGACGAAGAAGTGAACCACCGTATTGGCGTAGTACGACGACCGAAGCTTGTGTTCTTCGTCCATCCAGTAGACGGTGCTGTCGTCGGCGGTCACGGATGCGAGAAGTCGATGCTCCATCATCAATCCGAGGGCGGCGACCACCCGGTCGGGGTCGGTGGGCAGGGGGGCCGTGGTGGGAAGGTCGCGCCGTTCGGCGTAGGCGACGAGCATCCGACACCCCTCGGCGATCGCGGCGACGTCCCGGGCCTCCCCGTTGGCCGCCAGCAGGACCGTCGCCAGGAGGGCGGTCGGCGTGATCGGTGTCACCATGCTGATCCGGTACATGACCTCGAAGGCCAGCTTCTGCACCTCGATCGGGTTCTCGTCCTCCAGATCGGCGCCTTCCACTTCGGCGGCGAGGGACACCGGGTCGGCGAATCGGATGTGGATGTCGCCGTACCGGCGCCTCAGGTTGCGGGAGAACTTCCATGCCCACGAGAAGCTCTCGTGCTCCTTCGAGCCGCCGGTCGCCTCGGCGACATAGGCGCCCACCTCCTGGATCTGGTCGTAGGCGATGGAGATCGGGAGCAGATACACATCTTCCGCCTTGCCCCGGCGATAGCTGTCGGCGACCCAAGAAAGCAGCCCGTAGCGGGGAGGCCGCAGCTTTCCCGTTCGGGACCGTCCCCCCTCCATGTACCACTCGAGCGGGAACCGCTTCTCGATCAGGTAGTCGATGTAGGTTCGGACCACGTACTTGTACAGATCGTTGTCCTTGAACGTGCGGCGGATGAAGAAGACGCCCGTGCGCCTGACCAGCGGGCCGATCGGAAAGAAGTTCATGTTGATCCCACCGGCGGTGTGGTTGGGAGGAAGATCGTTCTCCCACAGCATGAATTGGAGCGACAGACGGTCCAGGTTCGACTTGTGCGACGGAAGGAAGACCACCGGGTAGTCGCTACCCAGGCGGGCGATCCGACGGACGAAAGCCCGGTCGTAGTGGATCGCTCCATAACCCTGGCGGATGACCCAGTGGATCAGGTTGGCGATCAGATCGATCAGGAACGGGCTGTGGGTGGCGGCGATCTCCGCCAGATAGCGCCGGGCCCTCGACAATGCTCGGGAAGACTCCAGCCCTCGCTCCCGCCCGATCTCAATCACCCTCTCCTGGAAGCGGGGACCGTTGATGATGTCCTCGGCGACGAAGCGAGGGATCTTGTAACGGTTGCCCCGTTCCTCCCGTTCCGCTCGATCGAGCGCCAGCCAGGCCTGGCGCGTGACGAAATCGAGACGGTTGGCGTGCTCCCCCGATTCCTTATGCCGTCGAGCCAGATCCTCGCCGCTGGCCCCCGCGGCCACCACGATTCTCACCCGGTCCGGGAAAAAAGCGACGATCAGATAGTCGCGTAGCCAGCGCGGATCACGCGGATCTCCCAACTTGATCACGTCTATCCACGACACGGTCCGCCGTCCGAACCGTTCCGAAGGCATCCACACCACACGCAGAGGAACGAGCCAGTTCGCACCGTCCGCCGACAAGGCCTCGCCGAGAGCCAGGTCGGTGCGTCGTGACCTTCGACGGATACGCGACGGAGCCAGATTGAACACCCGGGCATCCGACATACCCGGGCAGCGGCCCAACCAGGCGCGGAGCAGCCGATCCTCCAGACCGGTGGCGGCGTCCAGGAGAAAGACGGGACGGTGACCGGCAGGCACCTCGGGACACGGCGGCTCCTCGGGAAGGCGTACCGAGGACACACGGGTCAGGTCGGCCA
>DATABS010000021.1:0-132459 GCA_036259475.1 Acidimicrobiia bacterium
TTTCCGGGGCCGTGCGGGCGCTGACCGACGTCACGTTCGACTGCCGTCCCGGAGAGATCCACGCTCTTGTCGGGGAGAACGGTTCGGGCAAGTCGACTCTCCTGGGGATCGCCTCCGGCTTCGTCGAGCCCGATCGGGGCTCGGTCCGGATCGGAGGCCAACCCCTTCGGCGGGATTCGCCCGCCCAGGCCCGCAAGCTGGGCCTGGCGATGGCCTATCAAGACGGCTCCTCGGTCGGAGCCGAGCCGGTCAAGAACAACTTCTACCTGGCGGCACCGCCCGAGCAGAGACCCCCGTACTGGCGGAGAAAGAAATGGGCGCGGCGGCTCCTCGCCGAATACGACCTGGACGTCGAGCTGTTCCCTGACGTTCCGGCGGGTTTCCTCACCATGGCGGAGCGCCAGCTCTTCGAGGTGGCCAAGGCCCTCGTCACCAACCCAAAGGTCCTCCTGCTCGACGAGCCGACCACGGCGCTGGGGCCCGACGAGGTCGAGGCGCTCCACCGGACCATCGTCGCCTGCAAGGAGCGAGGGGTGGGAGTCGTGTACGTCAGTCACCGCCTCCCCGAGGTGCTCGAGGTCGCCGACCGGATCACCGTCCTTCGGGACGGCTGGAACCAAGGCACCTTCGACGCCCGAGCGACGACGGAGGCGGAGCTGGTCGAACACATCGTGGGGCGCCCATTCGCGGCGGCCTTTCCGCCGGCTGATCCTTCGTTCGACGAGGCGAGAGACGTGCTCGTCGTCGACGGGCTCCAGGGGCAGTCGTTTGGACCGGTCAGCTTCACCCTCCGCCGCGGCGAGATCGTCGGTGTCGCCGGAGCCGAGGGCAACGGACAACAGCAGCTCTTCGACTGCCTCGCCGGGCGGACGCCGCCGCGGGCGGGTCGCGTCGTCTGTGACGGCAAGGAGCTGAGCCTGGTCTCGACCCACGAGCCGGTGGCGGCCGGAATGATGCTGCTGCCGGGCGATCGCAAGCAGGAAGCCCTGATGGGCGTGCTCGGGGTTCGCGTCAACGCCACCATCCAGTCGCTCGGCCGGTTCACGCGCTTCGGACTGTTACGCCGGGGCGCCGAGCGCAAGGCGGTGAGCGACCTCGTCGCGCGGCTCGAGATCCGGACCCCCTCCCTCGACCAGCCGGTCGAGTTCCTCTCGGGAGGAAACCAGCAGAAGGTGTCCGTGGCCCGGACCTTCCTCAAGGATCCGTCGGTGATCCTGGCTTACGAGCCGACCCAGGGGGTCGACGTGGGGTCTCGCTTCGACATCTACGACGCGTTGCGGACGCGGAGCGATGCCGGGGCGGCGCTTCTCATCAAGTCGAGCGACCCGATCGAGCTGGCGGGTCTGTGCGATCGGGTGCTGGTCATCTCCCGGGGAACCATCGTCGAGGAGATCCCGGGTGACGAACTCGACGAGGTCCGCATCGTCGAGGCGATCGTCCGCGGTCCCGGGATGTCCAAGGCGGCTCGCTCACCGCTGGGTGCAGCCATGCCCAAGTCGTCCGGCAACGGGGCGCCGCGGGTGAGTGGCGGCGCAACGCGATGATCGAGCCGATCACCACCACGCGAGTCGACTCCGCCCGTCGGACGGTGCGCAAGGTGGTGCGCAACGCCCGGGACAAGGAGAAATGGCGCAAGGTCATCAGGTTCCGCCTGTGGATGCCGGTGGCGCTGCAGGTGCTGCTGATCGGCGCGGTCCTCCTCTACACGAACTCCCGCTTCGAAGGCTTCCTCAACCAGGCCAACATCTACAACATCCTGCTCCTGGCGATGCCCCTCGCCGTGGTCGCCATCGGCCAGACCCACGCCATCCTCGTCGGCTATCTCGACCTCTCGGTGGGAGCCATGATCAGCTTCGGGGTGGTCGTCGCCTCGTTCCTCATCCGCACCGACGCCGGCCTGTCCCAGATCCTGATCGGCATCGCGGCAATCCTCGGCTGCGGCCTCCTCCTCGGACTCGTCAACGCCGGGCTGATCCGAGGGGTGAAGATCCCCTCGATCGTGGCGACTCTGGCAACCCTGAGCATCCTCGACGGAATCTCACTCACCCTCCGTCCCACGGCACAAGGGGCGATAAGCGCCGACCTCGTCTCCGTGCTGACGACCACCATCGGTCCCATACCCGTCGCCTTCATCGTTCTCGTGATCGGAGCCGGGCTGCTCGACCTGTGGCTCCACTCGTCCGGCTCCGGCCTGGCGGTGCGGGCGGTCGGTTTCGACGAGCGGTCGGCCAAGCGCGGCGGCATCCGAACCAACTGGGTCCGGGTGCGCGCCCTGCTCCTGGCCGGCCTCCTCGCCGCCGTGGCCTCCTTCTTCGTGATAGCTCGATCCCCGATCGGCAACGCCTCGATCGGCTCGTCCTTCGCCCTCAACAGCATCACCGCCGCCGTGCTGGGGGGAGCGTCCCTGGCCGGGGGGCGGGCCACATTCATAGGAAGCACCGTGGCGTCGGTGCTGCTGGCCCTGATCCTCACCGTGTTGCCGTTCCTCGGGCTGACCTCCAGCGACGGCTCGATGATCATCGGCGTCCTCGTCCTCCTCGGCATCATCCTCTTCCAGGCAGGAGATCTGAAGGAGCTCGTCAAGCGGAACTTCCGGAGGGCACGGCGCATCGTCCTCGGGAGCCGGGTCGCCGACAAGGCGACATTGCCGGCGCTCTACCCGGAAGGCACCGACTTCAGCGTCAGGCCGAGCGGACGGAAGCTGATCCGGGGCGGCACGGTGCTCACCCTCGACCGCCAGGTCGGCGACTTCCTCTCCGCCGACGTCCTCATCGAAGACGACCGGATCCTCGAGATCCGGCCCGACGTGGCAGTCGACGGGGCGGAGGTGGTAGACGCGGCCGGAATGATCGTCATCCCGGGATTCGTCGACACCCACCGTCACATCTGGGAGGGGGTGCTGCGCAACATGGGCACCGACGTGCCGCTGGAGGGCCGGACCAGCTACATCACCTTCGTCCTTCACAAGCTGGCGCCGGCATTCCGGCCGGAGGACGCCTACGTCGGCAACATGGTCTCCGCCCTGGGAGCGATCGACGCCGGCATCACCACGCTGCTCGACTGGTCCCACATCCAGGGTTCGCCCGCTCACACCGATGCCGTGGTCCAGGGCCTCAGGGACTCCGGGATACGGGCCGTGTTCGCCTATGGGTTCCCCTGGTGGGGGAAATGGGAGGAGCGGCAGCCGAGTTGGTTCGTCCGCGCCGCCACCGAGCATTTCTCCACCAACGACCAGATGATCACGCTCGCCCTGGCGGCACCCGGCCCCGAGTTCACCGACTTCGAGGTATCCCGCGACCACTGGAAACTCGCCCGGGAAACCGGGGCCCGGATCACCACCCACGTCGGCGTGGGGAGCTACGGTCAGGACGGGAAGGTCCAGGAGATGGGAGAGGCCGGTCTGCTCGGTCCCGACACCACCTACATCCATTGCACCACCCTCAACGACACCGAAATCCAGATGATCGTTGACAGCGGCGGAACGGTGTCGATCGCCACACCGGTCGAGATGATGATGGGACACGGGATGCCTCCCATTCAGAAGTTCCTCGACCGTGGCCTCCGTCCCAGCCTCAGCGTCGACGTCGAGACCAACGTGCCCTCGGACATGTTCAACCAGATGCGGTCGGTTCTGGGACTGCAAAGATCACTGGCATCCACCCAGGGAAAGGCGCCGGTTCCGATGCGGGAGGTGCTGGAGTGGGCGACCATCGAAGGGGCCAGAGCCAACGGCCTCGACCACAAGGTCGGCACGCTCACCCCCGGCAAGCAGGCCGACATCGTGCTCCTGCGGACCGACCGGCTCAACACCACCCCCCTGAACGATCCGGCCACCTCGGTGGTGGTGGGGATGGACACCGGCAACGTGGATACGGTCATCATCGCCGGCCGGGTGATGAAGCGTGGCGGCCGACTCCTCCACGTCGACTGGCCCACCCTGCGCCGCCTCCTGGACGACGCCCGCGACCACGTCGTGGAGAAATCCGGCTACCGACTCCCGAAGATCTAGCTCGTCGCAAGAGGAACGGATCGGACCCCCGGGCACGATGATTATGTTGCGGCGCCGATGAGACGTCTCTCAGCCAGCCAGGCCCGACGGGTCGCCATCACCGCCCAGGGATTGGCCGCTCCCCGACCGTCGGTGAAGCCCGACCTCGGTCATCTGCTGCGAACGGTGAGACGGGTCGGAGTCCTCCAGATCGACTCGGTCAACGTTCTCGAGAGGGCTCATCACCTGACGCTCTTCTCCCGGCTCGGTCCCTACGACCAGGGCCTACTGTGGCGGGCGCTGGAGGAACACCGACTTTTCGAGTACTGGGCGCGCATGGCCTCGTTCGCCCCGGTCGAAGATTTCCCCTTCTTCCGGCACCGGATGGACCGTTTCGCCGAAGGCAACTGGAACCGGGTCCAGGAGCTTGACGACCGGGCCCCCGGCTACATCGAGTCGGTCTACCGACAGGTGGCCGAGCGGGGACCACTGACCGCCTCGGAGCTCGAAGAGCCGGGGGAGCGCAGCGGGCCGTGGTGGGGTTGGGCGGACGGCAAGATCGCCCTCGAGTACCTGTTGGCGGCCGGCCGGGTGCTCGTCGCCTACCGACGCAACTTCACCCGCTACTACGACATCGTCGAGCGTGTGATCCCGTCCCCATACCGCGACGGTGAGGCCCCCTCACCGGAGGCCGCCCAGCGAGCCCTCCTGCTCAAGGCCGCCACCGCGCTGGGTGTCGGTACGGCCCGCGACCTCATGGGCTATTACTCGATCAAGGGAGCGGAAGGGCGCCGGGCGCTGGCCGCTCTCCTCGAAGGCGGCTCCCTCGTCGAAGTCCAGGTCGAGGGATGGGCCGAGCCGGCCTACATGCCGACCGGCATCCCGGTCCCTCGCTCGATCGAGAGTCGCTCGCTCGTCAACCCGTTCGACCCGTACATGTGGAACCGGGATCGGATCGAGCGGCTCCACGGGTTCGAATACCGCATCGAGATCTACGTGCCGCAGCCCAAGCGGGTCTACGGCTATTTCGTCCTGCCGTTTCTCCTCGGCGACCACCTGGTGGCCCGGGTCGACCTCAAGGCCGACCGCCAGGGCGGCCGGCTGCGGGTCCCGGGGGCTTTCCTGGAGGCCGGCGCCGACTCCGTTCACGTCGCCGGGGAGTTGGCCATCGAGTTGCACGAGTTGGCCGGCTGGCTCGAACTCGACGAGATTTCCGTGGGGGACCGGGGCGAACTGGCTCCGGCGCTGCGTAAGGCCGTCTGACCCGGCCGTCAGGCGGGTTTGTGAGCCCGGATGATCACCGAGTCCATCCCGTCGGCCACCTGGTGGGTGGGTGTGAGCGTGATGTCGACGAAGCCGGCGGCGTCGAGGCCGTCTCGGTACTCCGAATACGACAGGGCGCCGGCGATGCATCCCACCCAGTCGCCGCGCTCGGCCCGTTCCTCCGGGGAGAGGGCGTCGGCCGCCACGATGTCGGTGATGCCGATCCTGCCGCCCGGCCGCAGCACACGGAGGATCTCTGAGAAGACAGCCGCCTTGTCGGTCGACAGGTTGATCACGCAGTTGGAGATCACGGCGTCGACGGCGGCGTCGGCGAGTGGGATGTCCTCGATATAGCCCTGGAGGAACTCGACGTTGGTCGCTCCGGCCTCTTCGGCGTTGTGCCGGGCCAATTCCAGCATCTCGTCGGTCATGTCCAGGCCGTAGGCGAAGCCGTCGGGACCGACCCTCTGGGCCGAGAGCAGCACGTCGATGCCCCCGCCGGAACCCAGATCCAGAACCGTTTCGCCGAGCGCCAGTTCCGCCACGGCCGTCGGGTTGCCGCATCCCAGGCTCGCCCCGGCGGCCGAGGCGGGGATGGATGACAGCTCCCCGGCGCTGTACGTACCACTGGTGAGATCGGCGATCTCCGTGGCCGGGGGAGAACAAGAACCTCCACCACAACACCCTTCCTGGCCTACGGCACTGGCGGCGTAACGCTGCCGAACCTGCTCACGTACCCGGGTCTGATCTGTCATGACGGCTCTCCTATCGTTTCGATGAACGTCGATAGGACAACCCTACACCTCATATAGACAGACGTCAATATCAATATGGATCGCGGTCTGGATCGGTCTACGACGGGCGGGGAAGTCGGTAGAGCAAGGTGGTGGGGCCGTCGGGGGAGTCGGATGGGAGCACCCCGGCCCATACCCGTTGGAATCCGGCCTTCTCGAGAGAACGCCACGACGGCCGGTTGTCGGCTGCGACACCCACCACGACAGATGGAGCGTCGGGATAGCGGTCCCAGAGGGACCTGAGGTGGTCCCTGATCATGCTCTCGCCCAGGCCCCGCCCCACGGCATCGGGTTCGCCAATGAGATAGTCGATACCGATGGCCTCGGCGGCGTCGGCGATCATGTTCAGGTCGGACAGCCACTCGGGGTAGTCACCGATCCGGTAGTCCTGGATGAGCCCCACCGGCCGCGATCCTTCGAGGACGATCCAGAGGGCGGTCGGATCGTCGCCCTCGATCGAGGGTCCGAAGTCTTCTTCGACGTCGTCGGGGTCGTGCTCGTTCCACTCCGTCCTGGTGACGTGCGGCTCGCCGAGCCACCTGGCGAGGAGATCGAGGTCGGTCCGGGTCATCCGCCGAATGTCGAGTTCCATCGGTGTCATCCCCGTCCTATCCGCCGACGTCAGGTATACAGGGAGCGTCGGTGTCCGGGGAGGATACGTGGGACGCAGGACCAATCTGGCGCTCGCGATACTGCTGATGGCAGCGGCCGCCACCGGGTTGGCCAGCCAAGCGATCGGTGTCGACTGGCCGGTCGACCTGGCGGTCCTCCACGGGATGGCGGCCCTGGCCGTCGTGCTCCTGGCCCCGTGGAAGAACGCCGTGATCCGTCGAGGCCTAGCCAAGAAGCGCCCGGGGCGGGGGGCGTCGCTGGCTCTGCTGACGCTGGTCGTGGTGACGCTGGCGTCGGGCCTGCTCCACTCCCACGGTGTCGTCACGGGCATCGGACCGCTCACGACCATGCAGATCCACATCGGCGGGGCGATTCTCACCCTGGCTCTCGCCGTGGACCACTTCCGCCGCCACCCGGTCAAGCCTCGCCGGCTCGACGTCGACCGACGGGCGTTCCTTCGTGGCTCCCTCCTCACGATCGCGGCGGCGGGGATGTGGCTGTCATGGGAGAAGGTGCTGGGACTGGTCGGAGCGCCCGGCCGGCAACGCCGCTTCACGGGCTCCCACGAGCGCGGGTCATATGACCCGGGCGGTTTCCCGGTGACCTCCTGGCTCGATGATGCGACCCCTTCCATCGACGAGTCGCAGTGGACGGTGGACGTCGGCGGCCGCCGCCTCACCCTGGCCGACCTCGAGTCGCTGCCCCAGGAGTCGTTCGCCGCCGTCATCGACTGCACCGGCGGCTGGTACTCCCAGCAGGACTGGAGCGGGGTGAGGCTCGACCGGCTGGTCGAGGGGACCGGCCGACGCAGCTTCGTCGCCTGGTCCCACACCGGCTACGCCCGGCGGTTTCCGATGACCGACCTCGGTGCTACCTGGCTCGTCACCCGCGTCGGCGGCAAGCACCTCAGCGCCGGACACGGTTATCCGGCTCGAATCGTGGCGCCCGGGCGGCGCGGGTTCTGGTGGGTGAAATGGGTAGTCCGCATCGAAACGTCGACTCTCCCGTGGTGGGTGCAGTCACCGTTTCCCCTGACCTGATCCTCTAGGAGGAGCCCAACCAGTCGAGCAGCAGCCGGTTGAGGTGGTCGGGAGCGTCGAGTTGCATCCAGTGCGAGCACTCCTCCACCCGCTCGTAGCGCCACGGTCCATCGACGAAGTCGCCCGAGTCGCGCATCTGGCGTTCGGTGAGGGCGAAGTCGCCGCTGCTCCAGACACCCATCGTCGGAACGGGGCATACCGGGACATCTCGAGACCGGCCGAGCAAGCGGGAGGGGTGGGCGTTCGCCCGGTACCAGTTGAGCGACGAGGTCAAGGCTCCTTCGGGTGACAGGTTCTCGATCCACCGCTCTGTCTCCGGATGTCCACCCATGAGCCGGCGGAAGGCGGCCCAGTCGTTCTGCGACAGCCACTGCTCGGCGATCCCGTCGAACTGGAACAGCAGCATGTACCACGATGCCCGCATCTGCTGCAGACCGGCGGCGGCGAAGGCGTTGGGGTGGCCGACCGACAGGGCGGTGAGAGTCCGCACCCGTTCGGGTGTCGTGATCGCCATCGCCCAGGCCACTGCCGCTCCCCAGTCGTGGGCCACGACATGAGCCTGTTCGACGCCGGCGTCGTCGAGGAGAGCGAGCATGTCACCCGCCATGTGGGTGGCCCTATATCCGTCCAAGGAGTCGGGCCGGCTGGAGCGGCCGATCCCGGGCATGTCGGGGGCCAGCACCCGGTAACCCCGTTCCACGATACTCGGGACCTGGTGACGCCACAGCCGAGCCGTATCCGGCCAACCGTGGATCATGAGCACCGCTTCGCCATCCAGCGGCCCATGATCCGTCACCGTTATCGAAAGTGAGCCGACCGGGACGGTACGGCACCGGGCGTACACGTCGAACATTGCGGATCACGCTACCGGATGGCGCCGAAGATGGTCGGGGGCCAAGATGGCAGCATGTGTCGTCCTGATCCGCTGGCCTGTCTGCGGGACCGCTGCCTCGCCCTGCCCGAGGTGACCGAGCGGCTGAGCCACGGAGAACCGGCCTGGTTCATCCGCCAGAAGAAGTCGTTCGTGATGTACGCCGACCACCATCACGACGACCGGCTCGCCTTCTGGTGCGCGGCGCCGCCCGGCGACCAGGAGTCGATGATCGCCTCGGATCCGGAGCGGTTCTTTCGTCCGCCCTATGTCGGACACCGCGGTTGGCTGGGCGTTTATCTGGATGTGCCGGTCGACTGGGACGAGGTCGCCGAGATAGTCGAGGAGGCCTACCGCGTGGTGGCCCCCGCCCGGCTGGTGGCCCAACTCGACGCCGCAAGGAAGCCGCCGTCCTAGGATGACCGACTTGTCCTCGGTCATCACCCCCGAACCAACCGTCGTCCAGCGAATCCTGGTGGTCGTGGGGCTCCTCGCCTATCTGGCCGCCGGTTTCATCTATCTGACGTCCGGGCTGGTCGTTCCGTTCCCGTGGTTGATCGTCCTGTGGCTCGTCTGGATGGCGGGGATGTGGGTTACGGCGCGTCTGATGGCTCGGTGGTCGTGGTGGGTCCTCTCGGCGGCCCCCGCCGCGGTGGCCTTCTGGTGGGCGTACCTCTCGGTGGGGGAGGCGGTGTTCGCTTGGACCCCATGACACTCAACCCTCGCCGAGAAAGTCCGTCGCCGCCCGGATGAACTCCGTTCCGCCCACCGCTCTCAGGTGATCGCCGGGAACGATCACCGAGGTGGCGTGAGGAATCGCCCCGGCGAGAACGTGGGGCTCGGCCGCTAGGGCGTCGTCCTCTCCGGCGATGACCAGCGTGGGAACCGACAGCCGGTCGAGGGCGAACCCGCCCTGGTGGATCGACCGGGCATGAGCGGCCAGGGGCGCCCGTTACGTTCATCGCCTCGGCGAACCGGCGGAACTGGCGGGCAGTCTCATCTTCGATCGTCCCCGGGTCGTCGACCTCCAGGGCTCGAGCGAGCAGTTCAGGGTCCACGGCCGTTCCTCCGTCGGTCACGACCGTCTTTCCTACGCCGCCTAACACCAGACGACGGAGCCGCGGGTCCTCGCCGGCGATGAGCAGCCCCACCATGGCCCCCATCGAGTACCCCATGAGATCGAAGGCGTCGAACCGGAGGTGGTCGACGAGCTCTCGCGTATCGGCCGCCATCCGAGGCTCCCCGTAGAGCTCAGGCTCAAGCGGCTTCCCCGACCTGCCGTGGCCCCGGGCGTCTGGGGCGACAACGGCGCGGCCCGCTTCGATCAGCGCGTCCAGTACTCCGGTGGTCACCCAGTTCGACTCGCCGGTGGCGATGAAGCCATGGAGCAACACCACCGGAACTCCGGACCCGTCCCACCAACGGAAGAAGATCTCGACGCCGTCCGAGGCGACGAACATCTCAGTCTTCGGCGATCGGCCGATCATCGGTCGGAGTGTCGGTCTCTGTCTGCGCCGCCCAGCTCCGCTCTCCGCGGCGAACCGATCTCCGGTGGCCATCCGTCACTCGGCGCGGCGGCCGGCCGAGAGAAACTGGATGACCTCGTCGGCGTTGCGCTCGGGCGGGAAGACGGGATAGAAGACGCGCCGGATGATCCCTCGGTCGGCTACCAGCGTCACGCGCTTGAAGAGGGTCATGTTGTCCACCGTGAAAGTCGGTAGCCGCAATGGCGGGTCGGCCAGCCGCAGGTCCGAGTCGTTGAGAATGGGAAACGGCAGATGCATCCGGGCGGTGAATTCCTCCTGCTCTTGAGCCGGTTGGGCGCTCACGCCCCGTACGGTGGCGTCCAGATCCCGCAGTTCGGTGTGGTGGTCCCGGAAGGCGCACGACTGAGGGGTGCAGCCCCGGGCGCCGGGAATGAGGTCCCAATCATCGGGCAAGGCGATTCCGGGTCCGCCCGAACGCGGGTAAACGTAAAGAACCAGCCAGCGGGTTGCTGCTCCGCCCAGACGTTCGAAGCCGCCACCGGTGGAGCGAAAAGCCAGATCAGGCAGTTCCATCCCGATGAGGTGATCGCACGCCCCGTCGTCGACGGGCTCGGGAAGATCAGCCGGAAGGCGCGTCAGGTCGGTGATCCGCCAACCCTAGAGCCAGGGCCGGCGGCGCCGCTCACGAGAGCCACCGATGGGTGGCGGCAGCGGTCAACCCGTACCCGGCGTGGGGGATGACGTCGGCCAACCAATCGCGTGCGGTCCAGTCGTTCGGGTCGGTCACCCCCGCCAGGACGGCCGGGATGTTGCCCGGGACCATGGCGGCGATCGTCAGCACCGTCGCTCCCACAGGCAGGGACAGCCGGCTTCTCCGACGCAGGAAAAACGCATAGGTGGTGGCCAGCCCCAGTCCGGCGGCATAGCCCATCAACGCTCCCAGCCCCTGGCTCCGATTGGATTTGCTGTCGTGGTCTGGCCCGAGATCGACGCCGACCGAGCCGGCCAGCTGCTTCGCCATCTCTGCTGGGACCTGGCTGGCGGGACGCCCCCTCCACACCATGTCGAGGTAAGTGAGTCCGTTCAGAGCCAGTGTGCCGGCGGCGCCGGCGAGGAGCCCCCGCACCGCGGCCTCCGACCAACCTGCTTCCTGCATGCGTCGCACTCAGCCCTCCGTCCGGTTCGCAGCCTCCACCGGAGTCTCCGCCAACGATCGGTGGAGCCGGAAGGTCTCCTCTTCGGTACGCGCCTCGTCGACGAACGACAGGAACTCGCCCGCGAGGCGGGCGAAGTCACTCCGGTCGGCTCGGGCCGCCGCCCGGAAGTTGAACTCGTTGGCCCGCCGCCACCTCCAGACCTGATACAGGTCGCACCGAGGCTCCGATGCCCAGACCGGGGCGTAGGTCCCCAGATACTCGAGCCCCTCGGGGGCGGCACGGGCCAGTTCCGGTTCGTTCGTCACGAGCCATGCCTGTAGATCCTCGAGCGCCGCCGGCCGGATGAAAAACCCCCACTCGTATATCAAGGCCATGGCCTCGCTCCTCGCTCGCGGTCGTTCGACTCCTCAATTGTGGCGCGTCGTCGCCGGGCGCGTCACGGCTCCAGGAACACGGGATACTCGCGGATGTCAACGCGGCTTCCGTCGGCGGCCGAATCGACCCACACGATCAGTGCCCCTCGCTGGGGTTGGTCGACGTCGTAGTCGATCGTGAAGTCGAATGGCGCCCATCCGACTCCCGAGGCCGACATGGCGAAGCCTTCCTCGATTATCACACCGTCCCCATCGGTCAGCGCGAACTGGAAAGTCGCCTCGAACACCGCCGCCGTACCCGTCACGCGCAACGGGTCGGGCGCCGGGCCCCCGTAGGTGGGCTCTTCCAACGATATCGACGCCTGGAAGTCCAGGTAGTCGTCGCGGGTCACCGGGCGGTCGACGAAGGCGCCGTTGTCCGTCCGGGTCGACACCGCCGTTCCGTCCTGGCGGATTGTCACGCTCGAGATCGAGTCGAAGCGGGTGAGAGTGAAGACGACCTGCGCCACCCGCCTCGATGCCGACTCCGAGTCCTCCTCGGAAGCGAATTCGCTCGACAGGTCGACCGTTGCCACCTCCCCGTCGATGTCGATCGAGTTCAATTCGGTGCCCGCCGGAATCTCGGTGGACACCGCGGGAATCGATGACGACTCGTCGGAGGTCGGGCCCGCCAGCAGCGCCTCGATCGATGCCTCCGCCACGGCCACCGTCTCGGCTACCCGACGGTGGACGGGGGCGACGAACGGTCCGGTGCGTCCCTGATGGCCTTCCTCGTCGAGGAAGAAGTAGGGCGCTACGGCCATCGCCGGCGGCGGAGTCCTGGGTTGCAGTTCGAGGGCGCGAGCGAGGAACGACGCCATCTGGTCGCGGCGGACCAGGTCGGACGGGCAATAGCGATCATTGGCGGGCGGGTTGCAGCCCTGGGTGACCCCCGCCGTCCCCAGCCGGTCGATGTCACCTTCGAAGATCGAGTCGTCGTCGTCGACGAAGAGGTCGCCTCCGCCGGAATCGGTGTAGCCGAAACCCCGGACGAGAAACGCCGCCATTTGACCCCGGGTGACGAACTCGTTCGGACAGAACTCGTCGTTGTCCGGCGGGTTGCAGCCGCGCGTCACGCCGGCGGCGGCGAGCGCATCTATGTCCTGCTCGAAGACCGAGTCGTCGTCGTCGACGAAATGGTCGGTGCCGGAGGCATCGAGAGTGAGTGCCCGGTTCAGGAATGCGGCCATCTGCCCCCGGGTCACCGGCTGGTCCGGGCAGTAGCGGTCGTTCTCAGGCGGGTTGCAGCCCCGGGTGATGGCCTCGGCGGCGATCGCTTCGATGTTGCCTTCGTGGATGTTGCCGTCGTCGTCGACGAAGGTTCCCCCCGGCGGCAGTTCGGTCTGCGCTCCGGCCACCAGCGTGGTCATCATCAGGGCGGCGAGCACGGCGATTCCGGTGCCATGGCGCAAGCTACGTCGAAACATCTTTCTGCTCCTCTTGTCCTCTTTCCGACTGTATGCCTGCTGCTGTCGTTACCCAGCCAGGACCCTGAGTGGGCGACCTGCGGTGGGGGCAGGACCCGGGTTCTCACCTATGGTCATAGAGCCGGTCGGGCCGTAGGTTGGAGTCATGCGAACCCGTCGGCCGATGGATCGGCCGTGAAGCTCGAAGACCCGACGGTACGGACCCGCCGCTTCTCCACGATGTGGGTCGCGGTCGCCGGGGTGACTGTCTCCGCCCTAATCGTCTATCTGGCATGGCCGTGGATCTCCACGTTCACCGACCCGGATAGAGCCCGGCGCCTGGTGGAAGACGCCGGGGCTTGGGGTCCACTGGTCCTGATCGGCATGCAGGTGATCCAGGTGCTGCTCGCCCCGATACCGGGCCAGATCACAGGACTGGTCGGGGGATTCCTGTTCGGGCCGATCCTCGGCGTCGTCTACACGGTGATCGGCTCGACGATCGGTTTCACCCTCGTCTTCCTCCTCGCCCGAAAACTCGGTCGGCCCTTCGTCGAGCGGTTCGTCAGCCCTACCTTTCTGGAGCGGTTCGACCACCTCGCCGGCACGCGAGGCACGCTGGCTCTGTTCCTCGTCTTCCTGCTGCCCGTCTTCCCCGATGACCTGATTTCATTCGTCGCCGGGCTGACGCGGATCCCGATCCGCACCTTGATCTTCATCTCCGTGCTCGGCCGGCTACCCGGCTACATCCTCCTGAGTGTCGGGGGCGACGGTCTCGCCGCCGAAAATCTCAACCCGGTCATCGTCATAGGGGTCGCCATGGCGCTCATCTCCGCCGTGGCCTACTGGAAACGGGCCTGGCTGAGCGAAATGGTGGAGAGCGGCGACGTCGTCGGCTACGTACGGGAACACTGGACCCTGTCTCCGCTCGTGACGACGTTGCTGATCGTGGGAATCGCCGGGGTGTCGGTCCTTCTGTACATGGCAGCCACCATCACTCCGATCCTGCCTTGACCGTCGCCGATGAATCGGCCCGGCTGAGGGAGTCGATACTGACGAGGATGTCAGTACCACTGACTCAGTGACGCGAAGCCGCCCCGGCGGCGAGGAGGAACAATGCCGAAACTCGACAGCATGCTGTTGGCGAGCAGGAATCCGGATCGCCTGGGAACCTGGTACGCCTCCGCCCTGGAACCCGACGAGGACACGCGCCAGGACCAGTACCGGGTGCTCTCTTTCGGAGGTTTTTACATCCTCGTCGACGAAAGGGACGACGTCTCCGAAATCAACCCCGAGCCAGGCCGGATCATCCTCAACTTCGACGTGAGCGATGCCCGGGCTGTCGTCGAGCGTCTCGACGGGATGGGCGTCGAGTGGGTGGCCCCGCTGGAGGACCGGAACGGAAGCCTGTTCGCCACCGCCCGCGACCCCGACGGCAACTACGTGCAGATCATCGAACTGAGTGAGGAAGCCCGGGCCGCCATGGAGGCCGGTTAGAGGGTCACCGGCTGACGATCTGGATCAGGTTGCCGCAGGTGTCGTCGAACACGGCGGTTGTCACCGGACGCCAGCGTCTGGCCATCGCGCTCGGCCAGTTCGTCGAGGATGGCCCGGCGGGCCGGGGCAGCCAGGGCCTGGAATACATCGCCCACCGGATGCACCATGCCCAAGTAATCACTTGCAGGCAAGTCACAGCTTGGTTATGTCCGTCTCTCCGACCGTGGCATACCTCGGCCGCGGGCGATAGGTTGAGCGTCACCGGCGCGCGGAAGGAAAGGGCAGATGACGAGCGGAGAGGCGGGATCGCCCGATCAGGAGAAGGCGACCGTCGAGGATCTCAAAGTCGAAGGCGAACATCTCCTGTCGAAGGTGCGCGAGCTGATCCACGAGGGGAACGTGCGAAGGATCATCATCAAGAACGACGAGGGCCGAACGCTCATGGAGATACCTCTCACTCTCGGGGTCGCCGGCGTGGTCATCCTCCCGACACTCGCCGCGGTGGGTGCCATCGCCGCTCTCGTCACCGAGTGCACGATCACCGTTGAGCGGGTGGAGGGTACCCCTGGTACGTGATTCGGCCGGGGGGGTGCCCCGGTTCGTCGACGAACTGCCCTCGCCTTTCGGCGACGAGTTCGATGATGAGGTGGACGGCCGCCTTCCCGCGGTTTTCCTCGACTACGACGGGACTCTCGCCCCGATCGTCTCTCATCCGGGCGACGCCCGCCTCGCCGAGTCGACGCGGACGGCCCTGACGGCCCTGGCGGGCCGGGTGCCGGTGGCCATCGTCAGCGGACGCGACCGGGACGACGTCGCCGACATGGTGGGGCTGGAGGGAATCCATTACGCCGGCAGCCACGGCTTCGACATCTCCGGACCGGACGGGCTGCGTGAGGAGCGGGGCGGCGACTATCGAGACTCCGTTTCCGGCGCCGCCGGGGAATTGAAGGACAGGCTTGGACATATCGATGGGGTCTGGGTGGAGGGAAAGAAGTATGCCGCGGCTGTCCACTTCCGCCAGGCGAGCCCCGACGCCGCCGAGGAGATCCACCGGGCGGTCCGCCACGTCGCTTCCCGACACGACGACCTGAGGGTCTCCGGAGGGAAGAAGATCTTCGAACTGCGGCCCGACCTGGATTGGGACAAAGGCCGGGCAGTTGTGTGGCTGCTCGGCGTCATGGGACTCGACCGCCCCGACGTCGTTCCGGTCTACCTGGGTGACGACGAGACCGACGAGGACGTGTTCCGGGCATTCGAGGAGCGCGAGGGAATCGGGATCGTCGTCGGAACCGATCACCGCCTCACCCTGGCCGACTATTCACTCACCGGCCCGGACGAGGTGACGGACTTCTTGAACCACCTCATGCGCCTCTAGACGAAACATGTTTTGGCGTCGTCCCGGCGTGGTCATAGCCTTTACCCTGCATGCGTTTCCGCGGTCCCCGGTTCATGGTGGCGGTTGTCAGCTGCTGGGCGCTGGCCGCCTGTTCCGGCGGTGGGATGGCTGCTTCGGACCTGCAGGGAGTGCCGGTGGAGGACCCCACCCCCAAACCGGAGTTCACCCTGACCGACACGGAGGGCCGGCCATACGACTTCGCTGAGGAGACCCGAGGCCAGCTCACGCTACTCTATTTCGGCTACACGCATTGTCCCGATATCTGCCCGGTCCATCTCGCCCAGATCGCCGAGACCTTCGATCAGATCCCAGAGGTCGCCAGTGCGACCGAGATGGTGTTCGTCACCGTGGACCCCGAGCGCGACACCCCCCAGGTACTCCGGGAATTCCTCGACAACTTCGACTCGCGCTTCGTCGGGCTCACCGGGACCCCGGCGGAGCTGGAATCCGCTCAGGAGGCGGTAGGGGTGACGCCGGCATTCAAGGAGGGCGAGGGTGACGACTACACCGTGCAGCATGCCGGCCAGGTATTCGCCTGGGCAGCGGACGGCCTCCTCTATGCCGAGTATCCCTTCGGGACCCGGCAGCAGACGTGGGTCAACGACCTTGCCCTGCTCGCCGAGATCGAGCCGGCGGCGCGATGAGATGCGAAGGCGGGTCATCCTGGTGACGGCCATGCTGATTTCGGCCTGCGGCGCGGGTGAGACCACCGGCATCGCCATCTCCGACGCCCGGCTGGGTGAGCCCACGGGACCCAACGCCGCCCTGTACCTCACGGTCACCACCGATGCCGCCGACCGCCTTCTGGGTGCCTCCACCGACGCCGCCGCCTCCGTCGAACTGCACGAGACGACCAGCAACGACGACGGCACGGTGTCGATGCAGCCTGCAGCGGGGTTCGACGTCGCCCCCGATGAGCCTTTGGTGCTCGAGCCGGGCGGGAAGCATGCCATGCTGATCGACGCCGACCGCCTGGCCCGGGGGGATTCCGTCGAGGTGGTCCTCGTATTCGAGTCTGCCGGCGAGGTGAGCGTCACCGCCGACGTCGTCGACCCCCAGGACGTGCTGGGGGCGGAGAGGAGCACGATGAGCCCTGAACTGTCGGAGCGCGGCCGGTGATCTCCTGGTGGTGTGTCGCCCTGGAAAAGCCCTGGTCGTGGGAGTGGATTCCCTATCCGGGCATCTGGCTGGCGGCGCTGATTCCCAGCGCCTGGTACCTGCGTATCACCGCCCGGAGCGACTACCCGACCAGCCGCCGCCAGAGGCTCCAGTTCCTGGCCGGTATGGCCGTGTTCTGGATCGCCTCGGACTGGCCGCTGGGGACGCTCGGCGCCGGCTATCTCGCTTCCGCTCACATGGCCCAGTTCCTCCTGTACACGTTGGGAGCAGCGCCGCTCCTCATGCTGGGAACACCCGACTGGATGGCAGAACGAGTCATCTCCCGCCTGCGTATCCGCCGCCCGGTGCGCTGGCTGAGCCGATCACTCGTGGTGTCGGGAGTCATCTACAACATGACGCTCGCCATCACCCATTCACCGGGCGTCGTGTCCCTGCTGAGAACGAGCCAGGTGGGCTCGTTCGCAATGGACGTTGTCTGGCTCCTCGCCGGTCTCATCCTGTGGGCCCCGGTCATCGCCCCCGTCCGTTCGCTGCGCCACCCCAGCGAACTGGGTCGGATCGCCTACTTGTTCACCGCCACCAGCCTCGTGGCGGTGATCCCGGCCAGCTTCCTCACCTTCACCACCATGCCGATCTACAGCATCTACGAACTGGCTCCGCGGATCGGCTCACTCACAGCCCGGGCCGACCAGCAGCTCGCCGGAATCGTGATGAAGCTCGGCTCCATCCCGGTCATCTGGTCGACGATCGCTGTGCTGTGGTTCCGGTGGGCTTCGTCGGAAAGCCGCCAGCCGGCGATCTGAACACTCTTCGGACCACCGGCTTCGCATCACCCCGTGCTCCACAGGGCGTAGAGGCAGCCCAGGTAGACGACCAGCACGAGGGTGGCGTCGGGCTCCAGGCGGCGAAATCTCGTCTCGGTGCCGTGGGCAATCGATGCCAGAACCAGAGTCATCAGCAGCATGGCGGAGACGCCGCCGATTGCCTGATTGGGATCCACCGCCTTCATGAGTGACCCGGGAACGTAGAACAGGTCGGCGACGAGAAGCATGACCATGTTGAAGGCGTTGCTCCCGAACAGGTTCCCGACGGCCATGTCGTGGGCGCCGATCCGGAGGGCAGTGAGGGAAGCCACCAGTTCGGGCAGGGAGGTCGTGAAGGCGAGGAGGGTGGTGCCGACGAAGGTCTGGCCGATCCCGGTCTCTTCGGCGATGGCCGCGGCGGCGAGGGTGACCACCGGGGCGGCGACGAGGATCAAGATGGCTCCCGTGGCGAACCGCCGCACCGTGGACCGCAATTGTCCGTTCTCGGAGGCGGCGGAGCCGTCGGGCGCTTCGACGGACGAGTCCTCTCCGAACCTTCCTTTGGGGGAGCGGCGCATCCAGGCCAGTACCGCCAGATACGCCCCGGCGATCACGATCGTGTCTGCACCGACCCAGCCGACGACCAACGAAGAAGGAGCCAGCACGGCCAGAGTGGCGATGGCGGTGACCGCGGCGGCGAGCGCCGCCAGACGCGGTTGGCCGCCCTCGACGTTCTTCCAGACCTGGTGGCGACCCGCGAGGTCGACGATCCCCAGGATCGCCATGTTGGCCATGCTCGACCCGAAGAGGTTGCCAACCGCCAGATCGGGTCCATCGGTGAGCGAAGCGCTGGCAGTGGTCACGATCTCCGGAAGTGACGTGGCGGCCGCCACCAAGATCATTCCCACCAAGAGACCCGAGGCGCCCGTCTGTTCGGAGATCTCGTCTCCGGCTCGGGACACGCGGACTCCCGCCCACCCCACTACGGCGGACGAGGCGGCGAAGATGACTGCCAGTAGCCACAACGACATCACTCTCGGGCTGCCCGGTAGCCCGGGCGGCCAAACTGAGCGCCCCCGACAATCCCGCCGAAAGCCTCTCCCGCATCACATGGGGAACTGCCAAGATGGGCGCCATGGAACGACCCACCGACCATCGAGGCTCCGAGGTGCTGTCCCGGGAAGAATGCGACCGCCTTCTCGACTCGGCCCAGGTGGGCCGGGTCGCCTTCCTCTATGCCGGCGATCCACACATCCTGCCCATCAACTACCGGTTCCATCAGGGAGCGATCATCTTCCGCACCACTGTCGGCTCCAAGATGGACGCGGCAGAAATGCATCGGCGGTTCGCGTTCGAGATCGACGGGTGGGATGCCGACTCCGGGTCGGGGTGGAGCGTCTTGGCCCACGGCATGGGTGAAGCGGTCACCGACCCGGAGGAGACGGCGGCGCTGGAGGGCCTCGGCCTGGTGTCCTGGGCGGGCGATGAATCCGAGGACATGTGGTTTCGGATCGCCCTCGATGACATCACCGGCCGAGGCGTCGGCTGAGCCGCCGACCGCCAGGCTCGCATGTTGCTTCGGCGTCGGGCTTCTACCAGCCTGGGACCGTGAGAGCCCAAGCGATCCGCAGAAGGAGTTCAGATGAGCATCATGGTGCCCCTCGACACATCCGAGGTGTCACGTTCGGCGCTGCCCCGGGCGGCCGAGTTGGCGGAGGCCCTGGGCGAGTCGCTCCTTCTCGTGACGGTGGCGGATCGCGCCACCATCGAGGCGATCGACGAACTGGCCTATAGCGAGGGCGATGACCCGGCCGACGTGCTCGAGCTGAACCTTCGCAGCCGGGCGCGCATGGTCGACGTCCCCGCCGAGACGGACGTCATGGTCGGGGAAGACGCCGCCGCCGTCATCGTCGATCGGGCCGATGGCAATGACGTGAGCATGATCGTCATGGCCACTCACGGCCGCACCGGCATCACGCGCTGGCGGCTAGGTAGCGTCGCAGAGCGAGTGGTACGTGCCTCTACCGTGCCCGTTCTGGTGGTCCCGGCACCTTGGAGGGTGAAACAGTCGCAAGCGGCATCGGGCGGCGAACGCGTCGGTGCCTGACTCAGGGCATCTGTGATCGAGCGGGCAGCTAGCCGCGTTTAGGCGCGGCCAGGGTTCATTCGTCCGGCGTACCTGGGAACCAGCGTGCCGAAGCGCCGAACCCTCTATCTCACCGCCTGATCGGTGTTAGCGTGAACCAGGTGGTTCGCCGCGACCAGCCGAGCGCCGACGACCTCCTGAGTGAGGTTCTCGAGCGGATAGGCGATCGGTCCGAGTCGCTCGCCTCCTTCGCTCGGGCTTACCTGAGGCGCCTCCCCTTCGATGCTGCCATGGCGCCCGGACCCGCCTGTCGGGAGGTCGAAAGCCTCTTCGATTTCATAGAGGTCCGTGAAGGCCCGATCGCGGTTCGGGTGTTCAATCCGGACCCGGGTCAGCACGGATACGAGTCGGCCGGAACCGTGGTCGAAACCCACGTCGACGACGCCCCTTTCCTCGTCGACTCGGTGATCGGCGAGTTACAGGCGCAGGATCTCGAGGTGGTGCGGGTCCTGCATCCTGTCATCGGCACCGTCCGGGATGCGACGGGCCGTCTCCGCTCAGTCGTCCCGGCGAGGCAGGGGGAGGCACGCGAGTCGGTCCAGCACTACGTCCTCGACACAGTCATTCCGCAACAGGACCACGCCGAGCTCGAAGGCCGGATCGAAGGCGTGCTGTCCGACGTGCTGGCCGCGGTCCGTGACTTCCCCGCGATGGTCGAGGCGACGGAGACGATGACGCAGGTCGCCCGCCAGGGCAAGGACCACTACCCGGATGTCGAGGTAGACGAGGCCGTCGCCTTCCTCGAATGGTTGACCGAGGACAACTTCGTATTTCTGGGATATCGCCAATATCGCGTGGTGGAGACGCCCGACGGCCCTGGCCTCGAGGTCGTCCCCGAATCGGGCCTCGGGATCCTGGCCGATCCCAGCACGTCGAAGGCATACGCCGCCGTACCGTTCTCATCGCTGCCGGATGAGGTGAACGCCCGCTACGAGCGGGGCGGGCTGCTCGTCATCTCGAAGACCAACCGGTTCTCGACCGTTCACCGCCACGCCCGGATGGACTACGTCGGAGTCCGGATGTTGGGACCGGACGGCGAAACCGTGGGCGAGGCGCGCCTGATCGGGCTGTTCACCTCCAAGGCGTACATGGAGTCGGTCGGCCGGATCCCCGTGCTACGTCAGAAGCTCGCCGAGGTCGCTTCCGCCGAAGATCTGATCGAGGGCTCTCACGATCACAAGGCGATCGTGAGTCTCATCGAAGGCTTTCCCAAGGACGAGCTCTTCGGCTTGCCGACCGAGGATCTCAGACGGGTGGTCATGGGACTGCTGGCCTTGCAGGAACGAGCCCAGGTGCGGTTGTTCGTTCGTCGCGACCTCCTCGACCGGGGAGTCCGGATCCTGGTTGCCATGCCTCGCGACCGGTTCTCGTCGGAGCTGAGAAGGAAGCTGCATGATCTCTTCGTCGAGCGGTACGGCGGAACCGGAGCCGACTACCACCTCACCTTGGGACGCAGCGACATCGCCCGCCTCCACTTCACCGTTTGGGTCCCCGAGGGGCAGATCCCCGACGTGGCTTTCGAGGACCTGGACGCCGAGGTCATGGCCCTCACCCGTTCCTGGGCCGAGCGGGTCATCGACGAGCTCACTTCGCAGCACGGCGCCGCCCTCGCCAAAGAGATGGTCGAACGCTGGGGACCGCGTCTGCCCGACTACTACAAGTCGTCCACCCAGGTGGAGGTGGCAGCCGGAGACATCGCTCACCTCAGCCATCTCTACGAGAACGAGGCCCGCTCCTACGTGGGGCTCCAGAACGAAGAGGTCCAGGGCCCCGACGTCCTGACCCGCGTGGCCCTCTACGAACTGCAGGGGAAACGGGCCCTGTCGGAGCTGACCCCGGCGCTCGAGGATATGGGGATGACGGTCGTCGAAGAAGTCCCGACCCGGCTGTACGGCGACGACGATCTGTTCATCCACGACTTCGGTGTCCTCGGCCCCACCGGCGAGAGGCTCGACCTGGTCGAGGCGGGGGAGCGGGTCTCCAATGCCCTGTCCGCCGTGTGGGAAGGCCGGGCTGAGAGCGACTCCCTCAACCGCCTGGTGCTGGCGGCGGGTCTCGACCACCGCCAGGTCGCCATTCTCCGGGCCTATCAGACCTACTGGCGCCGGGTCAGTCCCACCTTCACCGTCAACTACGTGAACGACACACTGGTCGCTCATCCCGGCATCGCCGCCGGTCTCGTGAGGCTCTTCGAGCTGCGCTTCGACCCGGCTTCCGACGGGACGGGCTACGAAGGGGAGCGCCGGGAGGTCGTCGAGGCCCTGGACGCCGTGCCGTCCCTCGACGAGGACCGGATTCTCCGCGGGTTCCTGCGGCTGATCGACGCCACGACCCGCACCAACGCCTACCGGCCGGACCGGCGAAGCCTCGCCTTCAAGCTGCGCTCAGGGGACGTCCCGGACATGCCGTCGCCCGCCCCGCTGGTGGAGGTCTTCGTCCTAGGCGATGAGGTGGAAGGGATCCATCTGCGGGCCGGCCTGCGTGCCCGGGGCGGGATCAGGTGGTCGGAGAGGAGAGAGGACTATCGCACCGAGGTCCTCGGGCTGATGAAAGCCCAGGTGACGAAGAACTCGATCATCGTGCCGACCGGAGCCAAGGGTGGTTTTGTCCTGCGTCACCCGCCATCCGAGCCGGAGGCCGTGGCCGAGGCGGTCGCCGCCGCTTACGAGACCTACATCCGCGGCTTGCTGGACCTGGCCGACACGCTGGAAGGCGGCGAGGTGGTCCGGCCCGAGAATGTCCGGGTGCACGACGGTCCAGATCCCTACCTGGTGGTGGCGGCCGACCGGGGCACGGCGCGCCTCTCGGACACCGCCAACCGGATCGCCCAGGAGTATGGGTTCTGGCTCGACGACGCCTTCGCCTCGGGCGGAGCGACCGGCTACGACCACAAGCAACTGGGCATCACCGCCCGCGGCGCGTGGCAGTCGCTGGAGCGTCATTTCCTGGAAGAGCGGATCGATCCCCACTCCGACCCGTTCACGGCCATCGGCATCGGCGACATGTCCGGGGACGTCTTCGGCAACGGCATGCTCCGGTCATCGACGATCCGGCTGGTCGCGGCATTCGACCATCGTCATATCTTCATCGACCCGGATCCCGATCCCGCTGCCTCGTTCGAAGAGCGCCAGCGCCTGTTCCAGATGCCCCGCTCCAGCTGGAGCGATTACTCGCGGGACGTGATCTCCGCGGGTGGAGGGGTCTATTCGCGAATGGCTAAGCGGATCGAGCTCTCCGACCAGGCCCGGAAAGCCCTGGCGACCGACGTCGAGGCCGTCACCCCGTCGGAGTTGATCCGGTTGATCCTCCGCTCGCCGGTCGACCTCCTGTGGAATGGCGGAATCGGCACGTACGTCAAGGCGTCCGACGAGAGCAACCACGAGGTGGGGGACCGCGGCAACGACGCTGTCAGAGTCGACGGCTCGGAACTCCGCGCCCGGGTGGTGGTGGAAGGAGGGAATCTCGGGTTCACCCAGCGCGGGCGCATCCAATACGCCGCAACGGGCGGGCGGATCAATGCCGACTTCATCGACAATTCGGGAGGGGTGAACTGCTCGGATCGGGAGGTCAACCTGAAGATCCTGCTTCGGCTGGCCGAGCGCCGAGGCGAGATCGACCGGGCCGAGCGAGACCGTCTGCTGGCGGAAGCAGCAGATGACGTCGTCGAGGCGATTCTCCACGACAGCCTCGCCCAGGCCCATCTCCTGGCGGTCGAGGCACCGGCTTCGGCCGAGAGGATGGATGGGTACGAGCAACTCATCGCCTCACTCGAGGAGCAGGGGATGCTGGACCGTGACGTCGACGTGCTGGCGACGACCCAGGAACTGAGGCAACGGGCCGGACGCGGTCGGGGCCTCACCCGTCCCGAGGTGGCCGTCGTCCTCGCCCACGCCAAGAGGAGTGTGGCCGAGGCGATTCTGTCTTCTTCGATTCCCGACGACGAAACCTTGCTCGACGACCTCGCCGCATACTTCCCTTCCGGCATCTCCGCCCGCTTCCCCCATCTGCTGTGGGAGCACCCACTGCGGCGGGAGCTGCTCGCCACGATCCTGGCCAACGACATCGTGAACTCGCAAGGCCCCACTTTCGTCTCGCGAATCGTGTCCCGGCGAGGGGTGAATCCGGCCCAGGTGGTGGCGGCTTTCCGAACGGCCCGAGCCGTGGCCGGAGCCGGGAGACGCCGCCAGATCGAGCGTCTCTTCGACGAGGTCGACCTGGAGGTCTGGACCGAGATGATGGCGGCAGACAGCCGCCTCGTCGCCACATTGACCCGCTGGTACCTGACGAACGTCCCGGAGGGGCTGGCGGAGGCGGAGCTGGAACGAACCGCCCGCCGGTTCGCCCAACTCGAGATCGAGGCCCGGGAATGGGGGTCGTTGCAGCGCCGGGCGGAGAGGAGCGCCCGCATGGACAGGCTTCGATCGGCCGGAGTGCCGCCCGATCTGGTAGTTCGCACCGCCGTGGCCGCCGACCTGGTCCATGCGCCGGACATCCTCGAAGTGGCCGAAGCGACGGGCCGGCCGATGAGCGATGTGGGCGTCGTCTTCCATCGGATCGGACGCGTCATGGGTCTCGACGCCCTGGAGCAGGTCGTGTCGAAAGTCAGGCTGTCCGATACGTGGCAGCGCTGGGCCCTGCAGACCATCGAAGACGACCTGCGGGCCGTGCGGCGGTCCTTGGCCGAGCGCATCCTCATCGGGACGGGGGCCGAGTCGGTCGAGGAAGCCCTGGATGAATTCCTCGCCGAAAGGTCGACCGAAGCGGGACGGGTGGCGGAGCTGGTGGGCTCTCTCCAGTCCCAACCGATCAACGACGCCGCCCCCCTCATGGTGGCAGTCCGCCAACTCCAGACCCTCGCCGCCACCTAGCCGAGCGGGCGTCCAAGTTCGTCGGGACAAAGGGGTGGTGTCGCTCTACCGTCTCTTGAGGAGGTATGACTTTGAAGGTCGGAGTACTCACAGCCGGGGGCGATTGTCCCGGGCTCAACGCCGCCATCCGGGGTGTGGTGGCCCGGTTGGCGGCGGAGGACGTCGAGGTGGTCGGCATCCGCAACGGATGGAGGGGTCTCATCGAGGGAATCGCCTCACCTCTGACCCGCGACGACGTCCGCGGCATCCTCCACGCCGGGGGCACCATCCTGGGCACCTCCCGGATGGATCCGTATGTCCACGGCCTCGGATTCGAGTCGGTTCGTACTACGGTCGACGACCTGGATATCGACGTCCTGGTAGTGATCGGCGGTGACGGCTCGTTGCGTACCGCCTCACGCCTCCATGGCGAAGGGCTGAGCGTCGTCGGAATTCCCAAGACTATCGACAACGACATCCCCGGCACCGACGTGACTTTCGGGTTCCACACCGCCGTCCAGATCGTGACCGACGCCATCGATCGTCTCACCACCACGGCCGAATCCCACAACCGCATAATGCTGGTGGAGGTCATGGGACGCACGGCCGGCTGGATCGCGGCCTACGCCGGCATGGCCGGCGGGGCCGAAGCGATCCTCGTCCCGGAGATCCCCTACGACCTGGCGACGCTGGGAGAGCGCCTGAAGTCGCGCCATCGGACCGGTCACGACTATTCGATCGTGGTCATCGCCGAAGGGACGCCCGGCCCGGAGGGCAAAGAATCCACCCAGGGCGTGGACGCCTTCGGGTTCGATCGGCTGGGTGGAGTGGCAAATCAGGTCGCGGAGCAGTTGGAGGAACTGACCGGTTACGAGACGCGGGTGACGACCCTCGGCTATCTCCAGCGCGGGGGCACTCCGACGGCGTATGACCGGATCCTCGCCACGCGCCTCGGCGTCCGCGCCGCCGAGCTGGTGATGGAGGGACAAAGCGGAGTCATGGCGGCGCTCAGGGGAGATTCGATCGTGCCTGTGGACCTCGAGGAGGCCTGCCGCCGGCCCCGGCCGCTCGAGCCGGAGCGATATCGCGAAGCTGCTTGGTTCTTTGCGTGAGAGCATTCGGCGGACGTAGTCGCCGGTCGGCGTCTACGGTGACCGGGAGAGGTGGTTCGCCATGTCGTGGAGACCGAGGGGAAGTCGGCCCGCCGCCGACGGCTCTCCGCTCTACTTCGAAGACAGAGCCGAGGCGGGACGCAGGCTGGCGACGCTGCTCGAACACCTGGCAGGTCCCAACACCGTCGTCCTGGGTCTCCCCCGGGGCGGGGTGCCGGTGGCCGCCGAGGTGGCGGCGGCGTTGGACGCCCGTCTCGATGTGATCGTCGTCCGCAAGCTCGGCGTTCCCTGGCAGCCAGAGTTGGCGATGGGAGCCATCGGCGGGTCGGACGTGAGGGTGCTCAATCAGGAGCTCGTCGACGCCCTCGACATCGACGAGAGGCAGATCGATTCGGTCGAGCGTGACGAGCGCCGGGAGCTCGACCGTCGTCGTCGAGCGTTTCGGGGAGACGTCGAATACCCCGACCTTTCAGGAGCCGTGGCGGTGATCGTCGACGATGGGATCGCCACCGGTTCGACGGCGCTGGCGGCGTGTGCCGTCGCCCGGGCCCAGGGGGCGGCCCGCGTCGTCGTGGCAGCTCCCGTCGCGGCCCCGCCGGCGGTGGAAGCTCTCAGGACCCAAGCCGACGAGGTGGTGTGCCTCGGCACGCCGGATGAGTTTGGAGCGATCGGCGTCTTCTACGACGACTTCACCCAAACCTCCGACGCCGAGGTGCGCCGGTTGCTCGAAAGAACCCGCGGCGGAGTCGAAAGAGGCGAGGACCGGCCCGACTGAGCAGCCGGGTGACCGGCCGGCTTCCGTGACGCCCAGCCTAGTCGTAGAATAATTAGCCATGGTAACTACTTCCGGGCCTCTCGTCCTTGCGGACCGCCTTCGGTTGGCGGTCGGCCGGCTGGCCCGCCGCCTCCGTCAACAATCCCTCGGTGGGCTCACGCCGTCGCAGCGATCGGTCCTGGCGACCCTCGATAGGCATGGAGCTACCACTATGAGCCAACTGGCGGAGCTCGAAGCCATCTCCCGGCCATCGGCCACCGGGATAACCCAGCGGCTGTTGGATCAGGGGCTGGTCGAGCGCAATCCCCACCCGGATGACGGCCGTTCCGCCGTGATCCTGATATCAGCGGCAGGTCGCCGGATGCTCGAGCGGGGCCGGCGCGAGCGGACGGCCGTGCTGGCGAAGGGAATCGAAGCGTTGAGCCATGACGAGAGGCGGACCCTGGAGGAGGCCCTCGAGGTTCTCGACCGTCTCTTGGAGGAGGCGTGACGCCGCCGGGCATTCTCCTGCGTCGGGCGTTCTCGGCTCTCGCCGTCCACAACTTCCGCCTCTACTTCGCCGGTCAAGTGGTGTCGGTCTCCGGGACGTGGATGCAACGTGTCGCCCAGTCGTGGCTGGTGCTGGAGCTCACGGGGAGCGGAGCGGCGGTGGGAGGGGTGACCGCATTCCAGTTCCTGCCCATCCTCCTGTTCGCTCCGATGGGCGGGCTCATCGCCGACCGGATGGACAAACGGCGCGTTCTCTACTTCAGCCAGTCCCTGGCCGGCCTCATCGCGCTGACGCTGGGAATCCTCGTCCTGACTGACTCGGTGGAGCTCTGGATGGTCTATGGGCTTGCCCTGGCCCTCGGGATGGTGGGCAGCTTCGACAATCCGGCTCGCAACGCCTTCGTCATGGAGATGGTCGGACGATCCCGCCTCACCAATGCCGTGGGGCTCAACTCCGTCCTGGTGAACGGTGCCCGGATCATCGGTCCGGCGATCGGCGGCGTGCTGATCGTGACGGTGGGGATCGGAGCCTGCTTTCTCATCAACGCAGCTTCTTACCTGGCACTGATAACCGCCCTCGCCGCCATGCGCGACGAGGAGATCGAGCGGCCAGCGCCCGAGCGCCGCCGAGGCGGCCAGCTGCGGGAGGCATGGCGATATGTCCGGTCCGAGCCGGTGCTGTCGGTCCCGCTCGTCATGATGGGCGTGGTGGGGCTGTTCCTCTATGAATTCGAGGTGTCGCTCCCGCTCATGGCCCGCTTCGCGTTCGGAGGCGACGCCGACTCGTTCGGGACGATGTTCGCCGCGATGGGCGTGGGAGCCGTCGGCGGGGGGCTGTACACCGCCACCCGGGGTGACCGGCCGGGACGCACTCTGATCCGCCTGTGCTATTTGCTGGGGGCGGCGGTCGGTGTGGCCGCCGTCATGCCGTTGTACTGGATGGAGCTGGTCGCTCTGGTGGCGGTGGGGGCGCTGTCGACCAGCTTCCTCACCCTCGGCAACTCTGTGCTCCAGCTGCACTCGTCTCCGGAGATGCGGGGTCGGGTCGTCGCGCTGCGGGCTGTGGCCGTTCTGGGAGCGCGCCCGTTCGGAGCACCGATCGTCGGTTGGATCGGCGAGCACCTCGGCCCGCGATACGGGATGGGAATCGGGGCGGTGGCGGCCATCGTCGTGGCGGTATGGGCTCACCGCTGGGTGATCGGATACGACGCCCGGCGTCAGACCGCCGAGAAGCCGGCCTAGCTCAGGCCTTGCGATCGTAGACGACGTCGAAGTCCTCGTACTTGGGTTCGCCGTCGATCATATCGGCCAGGCGCCGCGCCCAATCCTGTACCTCGGGGCGGTCGTTGCTCGCCTGGGCGTTGTCGCGTGAGTCGAAATCCGCCTGGATGGCATAGCGGCCCGGCTTGTCACGGAAACGAAGCAGCCGCAGGGCGGTGAGACCAGGCGGCAAGCCGGGCGAGTCGTCCCGCACGAGGTTGAGGAGGGCGTCTTCGTCCGTCGCATTGACGATGATGTGCTGGCTGAACTTCACAGCTGTTACCTCCGACTGGGGTGCGGACAACAGGCGCAGCCTACTGCCCACACTGTTAGGGCGTGCCCCACCCCGTTGCCGACCGGCCAGAGGTTCAGATGTCGCCGGAGTGGTTCCTCACCACCACCACATCACAACCCGCTCGATGGAGAACGCCGTGGCTGGTCGAGCCCAGGGCGAGCGAGAGAAAGGCGCCTTTTCCGCGGCTGCCGATGACTATCAGGTCGGCATCTACCTCTTTGGCGAAATCGGCGATGGCCGTCGGCGGATATCCCCGAGCGTCGTGGCGTACCCAATCGATCCCGGAGTCGTCGAGGACAGGGGAGGCGCCGCCCCACACAGCTTCGGCTTCAGCCTCAGCCAGCCTCCCGTCGTCCAGCTCATGGATCCCGGCCATCGAATAGGTCACCGTAGGCGGCTCGTACACATGGATGACCTGGAGAGATGCTCCCGCCTGACGAGCCTGTCGAATCGCCCGGGCGAGGACAGAAGCCGTGGCCCCGGAGCTGTCGACGGCGGCAACGATGCTCATGGGCGCTCCCTTTGTCGAACGTTCCCCCAGCGTGGCGACAGTCGCGACGCTCGACCAGGGCCGGAAATCTCGATCGACCGCTGACGACGAGGCGCGATCCGGCCGAAACACCCTACTGGCAGGGGAGGGTCAATCCGGATAATGAGACTGAATGGCCCCAAGAAGGGCCATCCGGAAAGGAGGTGATCTTCGTGACAGCGCTTCGTGAGAGGCCTCTTGTGGAGGCCCGGCGGACTGGTTCCTCGGTGGTCTTGTCGAGGGCTGGTTCTTCGGCCTGTTCATCGCCGCCGGCCTGCTGCTCACGACTGCATTCGGGGTCTACGCCCGGAAGGCATTTGTCGATGCGTCGGATATGACGGTGGGGTCACCGTGGCGACGTTGCTCGCTGTGGCTGCCCTCGGTGGCGCCATTACATTCGCCCTCATCCTGATTCTCTGACGTCGACGACCAGGGCCGAGATCTCTCCAGGTCTCGGCCCTGGCGCGTCCCGGCTCTTCTCCACGTGTGTCGGCGGTTCTCTAATAGGGTGCAGGCATGAATCACAACCGACGGCCATTGTCTGCGCTGAGCCTCACCTCCGCTCTGGTCCTCCTGGCGCTTTTGCTCACGGCCTGCGCTCCCGGCGCCAACCCCGAGGTCGGAGCGGCGGCCGCCGGGGGAGACGTGGCCGGTTTCTGGTTGGGTCTATGGCACGGGATCATCGCGCCGGTCACCTTCGTCATCTCGCTGTTCACCGACAATGTCAACCTCTACGAGGTGCACAACAACGGCAACTGGTACGACTTCGGTTTCGTGCTCGGCGCCGGGATCCTTCTCGGAGGGGGCGGGGCGGGAGCCAGGCGCCGGTCCGGCTGATAGGCCCGATCCCTGGAGTCTCTGAAGTCAGTCGGAGCGGGCCGCCAGCCGCGATCGCCGCAGCGCCTGGGCGAGGGAGTCGACGTCGAGGGCCCCCACATGACGACGTCCGTTGATGAAGAAGGTGGGGGTCCCTGAGGCGCCGCTGTTGTCGGCGCTGACCACATCCCTCTGCACCCGGAGCGCCTCCCGCCTCTGGGTGAGATCGTGGGCGAATCGATCTACGTCCAGCCCGATGTCGGCGGCGTAGCCCAGGAGGTCCTCGTATGACAGAGCAGGGCTGTGGGCGAAGAGCTGATCGTGCATCTCCCAGAATCTGCCCTGGACGCCGGCCGCCTCGGCGGCCTCCGCCGCTTGCCGGGCCTGAGGATGAACATGGTCGAGCGGCAGATGGCGGAACACGTACGTCAGCTCGTGACCGAATTCGTCGAGCAGTCGCCTGACGACGGTCTCGGCTCGACCGCAATGGGGGCATTCGTAGTCCCCGTATTCCACCATGATGAGCGGGGCGCCTGGCTCGCCCCTGATGTGGTCGACCTCTACATCGACCGGGTCACTCAGGTCGGAGAGCGGCGGGGCGGCGGGGCGAGCGCTGATGGAACCTCGACCCGTCAGGCCTCCGATCAATCGATAGACCAGCCACGCCAGGAGCGAGGCGATGATCGACGCCGCCAAGACCCCGACCTTGGCTTCCTCGAGGTCGGCGCCGGTGAAGGAGATGTCGGCGATGAGCAGAGACACGGTGAAGCCGATGCCGGCGACGCTCGCCACGATCGTCGCCTCCGGAAGCGTGACCGCCAGGGGTATCCCGAATCGAGGTCGCGAGATCAGCCACGACACGCCTGCCACACCAACCAGCTTGCCCACTACCAGGCCCACGACGACGGCGATCGTGATCGTGGAGCCAACCGCCCGGCCGATCACGTCGCTGTTGAACTGGACCCCGGCGTTGGCCAGGGCGAAGAGGGGCACGATCACGTAGCTCGACCAGGGGTGAAACAGGTGCTGGAGCCGCTCGTTGGGGGAGATCGCCATCGTCATCGAGCGGCTCGCCGAACGGGCGAAGCCGGGCGTCGGCTCTTCGCGAAAGAGGCGCCACATCGTTCCGGCCCTTGCCAGATCGTCGCTCGACGGGGGATATGCAGTGGCCAGCAGGCCGAGCGCCACGCCGGCGATAGTGGCGTGGATCCCGGCCATGAGGGTGGCCAGCCACACACCCAGACCGAGGATGAAATAGGGCACTCCGTGTCCCGCTCCCAGCCGGCGCAGGCCGGCAACCGCGGCGAGAAGGCCGCCCGCGACCACCAAGGGTCCAACGGACAGATCGTCGGTGTAGGCGACGGCGATCACGGTCAGGGCGACGGCGTCGTCGACGACCACCAAGGTCAGCAGGAAGGTCCTGACCCGAGGTGTGGCCGCCCCGATGAGGGTGAGAACTCCAAGGGCGAAGGCGGTGTCGGTGCCCATCACAATCCCCCAGCCCCGCGCCGAGGCCTGTCCGGCATTGAATGCCAGATAGAGCACCGCCGGTACGACCATGCCCCCCAGGGCGGCGAAGACGGGAGCTGCCAGGCGGCGCCGCTCCCGCAGCTCGCCCATGTCGAATTCGCGCCGGATCTCCAAGCCGGCCACGAAGAAGAAGAAGGCCATCAGCCCCTCGTTCACCCAGTGGCGCAGATCCATCGCCAACTCCGCCTGCCCCAACTGCAAGCTCAGGTCCGTCGTCCACAGCCGGTCGTATGCCCCCGACCAGGGAGAGTTGGCCCACACGAGGGCCGTGACTGTCGCCACGACCATCGCCACTGCGCTCGCGTTCTCGGTGGCAACGTATTCGCGGAACGCCTCCAGCGCCCGAGGTCTTCTCGGCGTGGTGTCGGGCTGATGGGGCGGAGAGCTGATGGTCATGTGCCTCTGGAGAACGCCACAAGGTACCAAATGGTGATAGCGTCGGTTCAGAGCGCCGCTCCCCGAGAAGGGACCACCGACTGATGGACACGCTCGAATCTGACACGTTGGCCACCACGGCCCGTAACTGGTGGGGATTCGTGGTGCGGGGGGTGCTGGCCATCATGTTCGGCTTGGCCGCCCTCATCTGGCCCGACGTCACTCTCGTGGTGTTGGTGGCGTTGTTCGGCGCCTACGCGCTGATCGAGGGCATCTTCGCAGTGGTTTTCGGTTTCAGCGGGCGAGATAACGTGCGCTGGTGGACGGTGCTGTGGGGGTTGGTGTCGGTAGCCGCCGGGGTCATCGTATTCCTGTGGCCGGGGATCGGGGCGCTGGCCCTGATCTATGTCATCGCGGCGTGGGCAGTCGTGACGGGCGCCACCGAGATCGCCGCCGCCATCGCCCTTCGCAAGGAGATCACCAACGAGTGGGCCCTGGTGCTGGCAGGCATCGTGTCGATCGTGGTCGGCGGGATCCTCGCCATCTTCCCCGGCGCCGGGGCGATCTCCCTCGTGTGGTTGATCGGCGCCTACGCCATCGTGTTCGGCATCCTGCTCCTGGTTGTGGGGTTCCGGGTCCGTGAGTGGCGCGCCACTCCGGCTTCGCCGGCAGCCTGACCGACTGGCTGCTCTGCACCGCCCTGGCGAGCCTGGTGCGGTGGGCGGTCGGGCTGAAGAAGCTGACCCAGCGCCGCTGAGCCGATGCCAGTTGTCCCGGCCGTTCCGTTCTCAGGCCGGCAGGCGTCTCAAATGCACCCGGGTGATTGCCCGGTCATCGACGGCCAGCACTTTCGCCTCCCACTGGCCGACGCGGACCCGGTCGCCAGGCTCGTCGGGGATGCGTCCGAGCTGGTCGAGGACCAATCCGGCAACGGTGGTGTAATCGCCCGTCGGCAAATCGACGCCGACGTCGACGAGGTCGTGGATCGGGAAGCTCCCCGGCACCTCGAGAGTGCCGTCGGCCTTCGTCGTCACCTGGAGCACGTCGCGGTCGGACTCGTCGTAGATCTCGCCCACCAACTCCTCCAGCAGGTCCTCGATGGTGACGATGCCCTCGCTGCTGCCGTGCTCGCTGATCACTATCGCCAGGTGCTGGCGACCGTGGCGCATCTCCCGCAGGGCGTCGAGCGCATCGACGGTTTCGGGAAAGACGAGGGGAGGTGTGGCGACCTCGGTCAATCGGGCCGACCGGCCGATCAGGTCCCGGAGGTGCACCACTCCGACCACTCGATCGAGCTCCCCCTCGGTCGCCACCGGGGCTCGGGAGTAGCCGGCTGCCATCAGCGCTTCCAGTGCTTCTTCGGTCCTCATCTCCTCGTCCAGGACGACTACCTGCCGACGGGGCCGCAGGATCTGGCGAAGGGATCGCTTGGAGATGTCGAAGGCCCCGGAGATGATCACCCGCTGATCGGGGCCGAAAGACGCCACGCCGGCGGCCAGATCCCGGACTTCTTCCTCGGTGACGTCCTGGCCCCTCCGAGCGGGGTCGCCGCCGAGGAGGCGGACGACCAGATCGGCGGACTCGGAAAGGACCCACACGATCGGCTTGGTGATGGTCGCCACGAACGCCAGCGGCCGGGCGACGAGGAGGCCCCAGCCCTCCGCCCGCTGCATCGCCAGTCGTTTCGGCGCCAGCTCGCCGATGACGAGTGTCACGTAAGCGATGATCAAGGTCACTACGACGATCGAGACCGGACGTGCCCCCTCCCCCAGAAAAGTCAGCGTGTCCGCCAGAGGCTGGGCCAATGTCACCGCCGCCGAGGCGGAGGCGAAGAATCCGGAAAGGGTGATCACGATCTGGATCGTCGCCAGAAATCGGTTCGGGTCCCGGGCGAGCCCGGCCAGGACCTCACCGGCACGTCCGCGTTGCTCCAGATTGCGGACCTGGCCCTCCCGGAGCGACACCAGCGCCATCTCGGCGCCGGCAAAGACGGCGTTGAGCAGAATCAGGAGAGCAACCAGAGCCAACTGCGGCCAGAGTTCATTCACGGGAGCTCCTCGTCGAGCGGTTCGTCTCCGACACGGTGGTACCTACCTCGCCGGCCCGCCAAACCACCGGCATCGAACCCGTAAGGGCGGGGTCGACGTATTGGAGGCATGGAACGCACGGTCCATGTCCGGGCGCGTAGCGGAGTACCGCTCCCCGCTCGTTACCCTCCCGGGGTGGGTCATCGGGCACGGATTCGGCTCATGTTGGTGATCGCCGTAGTCGTGGCCACCCCCTTGGCGGCCTCGGCGCACGCCACGCTTGTCGAGACCGACCCGGCGAACGGGTCGCAGCTCGAGCAACCACCGGCACAGGCCACCGTGACATTCAGCGAGCCCGTCGACGCCCCGGCGGCCGCCATCCGGGTCTTCGACAGCACCGGGGCGCGTCTCGACGCCGGCGATTCGAGTCAGGGCCCATCGCCCGAGCAGGTCAGCGTCACCCTGCCCTCGGAGCTGGGACCGGATACCTACGTCGTGACATGGGGGGTGGTGTCCCTCGACGGGCATCCCATCCGGGGAGCGTTCACCTTCCAGGTCGGGAGCGGCGCGGCGGCGGACGACTCCCTCATCGCCTCGCTCCTCGGCCGGCGAAGCGGCGGCATGTTGTCCGTCGCCGGTGCGGCGGCACGCTGGGTGACCTACCTGGCTGGGTTGACGGCGGCCGGCGCTGCGCTGTTCTCCTGGTACGTTGCCCGCCGCCGGCTGATCCCACCGTCGGTCGGCCGCTTGATCCCGGTCGCCGCCCTGACGGCAATGGCGGCATCCGTCCTCCAGATTCCCCTCTTCGCCGGCGAGTTGAGCGGCGGGGTGATCAGCATGGAGGCGCTCGGGGAGGCGGTCACCTCCCCGGTCGGCGTGTCAGGTGCCGTCCGGGTGGTCGGTTTGCTGCTCATCGCCGTGGCTGTCACGCGGCAGCTCACGGCGGGGTGGTTGTGGCCGGGAGTCGCCGGCCTGGTGGCGGCGGAACTGCTTGCCGGACACACCCTGACCACCCAACCGATCTGGCTCGTGCTCGGCGCCGACGCCGTCCATGTGCTCGGGTCAGCCGTGTGGGTGGGCGGTCTGGCCGCCCTCTTCCTCGTCCTGCGGCGCGGCCGCGACGCCGAGACTGCGGCGGGATGGATATCACACTTTTCGACGATGGCGGTGTGGTCGGTTCTCGCTCTCGGTGCCGCCGGGCTGGTCCTCGCCTCGGCGGAGGTGAGAACGGTCGGGGCCCTCACATCCACGACGTACGGCTGGACACTGGTCGCCAAGGTCGGTCTCGCCGCGGCGGTGATAGCGGCCGGCGCCTACAACAACCGGCTTCTGGTACCTGCCATCCGGCGGGCGGCGGATGAATCCATGCCCTCGGGCGAGTCAGCGGTGGCGACCCTGACCAGGCCTCGAACCGCTGCCTGGTCGAAGCTGAGACGGAACGTGGGGCTGGAGGTGATCGGCATTGCGGTGATCCTGGCGGTCACGGCCGTGCTGGTGAACCTGGAGCCGGCCGCAGAGGCGGCCGGAGTGACGGCGCCGTTCTCGACCTACGTCGATTTGGGTGACGGTCAGTTGAACCTGGTTGTCGATCCGAACAAGGCGGGGACCAATCAGATTCATGCCTACGTGCTGACCGCCGCCGGGTCGCCTTCGCCGGCCGAGGGCGAAGCCGTGATGGAGTTCAGTCTTCCTTCCCGCGAAATCGGGCCGTTCGTGGTGGAACCACTGAGAGCCGGTCCCGGCCACTGGATCCATTCCGGTCCGGAGTTGGCGATACCAGGCAACTGGGAGGTCAAGTTCACGCTCGGGTCGGGTTTCGGGGAATCGGTCGCAACGACCACAGTTGGGGTCACGCCATGAGATTCCGCACCACCACCGTGGCCGTGCTCGCTCTCTCCACCGTGGGGCTCGTTGCCATGCCGACCGCCGCTCACGTCACTGTCTCCACCGACAACCCGGAACCGGGCGGGTTCGCCGTCTATACCGTCCGGGTCCCCAACGAGTCCGACAGCGCTTCCACGGTCAGGGTCGAAGTCCAGATCCCCGATGGGTTGGAGGCGAGCCGCTATCAAGCGACGACCGAATGGACGATGTCCATCGAGGACGGGGTCTTCGTGGCGGAGGGTGGCGTGATCGCGCCGGGTGAGTTCCAGGATTTCCGCTTCCAGGGGCGCAACCCGGAGGAGGCACGAGATCTGACATTCCCTGCTCTCCAGACGTACGACGACGGGGAGACGGTGCGCTGGACGGGCGAAGCCGGCAGCGACACTCCGGCCTCAGTCGTCTCACTGGGGAGCGACGACAATGGAGGTACCGGAGATACCTTGTCACTCGTCGCCCTCGTCGCAGCGGGGATCGCCGTCGTTCTGAGCGGGCTGGCACTAGCCCGCAGGAGCCGATGAGGCGATTCGCCTGGCTCATCCTGGCGGTCGTCGTCATGGTGGTGGCGTCCCCCGGGCCCGCTCGAGCCGACTCGGCCCAGCCGACCAATTACCGGTCGGAGGTCGCGGATCTGCGGCCACCTCATCCCGGAGTCTCGTTCCGGATCGCCGGCGGTGACACCTTTCTGACCGTCAGCGTACGCCCCGGCACCGAGGTGGAGATTCCGGGGTACGAGGGTGAGCCATACGTTCGGATCGGGTCCCAGGGTGTCGTCGAAGTGAACCGGAACTCTCCGTCGAAATGGGTCAACGAGGACCGCTTCGCCCGCACCGGGATCCCGGCCCACGCCTCGGCAGACGCTCCTCCCGACTGGGAGACCGTCGCATCTGACGGGAGCTACGGCTGGCACGACCATCGCATTCACTGGATGTCACCCGAGCCTCCGCCGGCGGTCGATCGGACCAGCCGGGCTACGGTGTTCAGCTGGGTCGTTCCAGTGTTGGTCGACGGCGACCGCGTCGACGTCCTGGGCACCCTCGAATGGCTACCGTCCGTTTCACCGGTTCCCTGGCTGCTGATTCTGGTGGCAGTGGCGGCTTTGTCCTATCTCGCCGACCGAAGGGGATGGACGCTCCTCGTCGGCGCCGCAGTCGCCTCGACCGTCGGTGTGGCGCAGGCGTGGGGGTCGCCGCTCGGAATCTGGTCGGAGTACCTGGCGTGGGCTCCACCCACCCTGGGACTCGTGCTCACAGGCGCCGGGTTGGCCGTCAAGTCGTGGCGGGAGCGCCTGGCCGTGGCGGCGGTAGTGGTAGGGGTGTGGGCTGCCCTCCGGCTACCCAGCCTCTGGTTGCCAGTTCTCCCCAGCCCGCTTCCCGCCGACGTCGAGCGGGCGGCCGTGGCCATGGCGGCCGGCGCCGCCGCCGCCACCATCGTCGCAGCCCTCCGTCAGCCCCTCATCGGGCGCCGGATGAGCGAACCGGGAGGCTGACCTATTGAGCGGTGTACGCCCCGTCGACCACGTAGTACCCGCCCGTGCAGAACGACGCGTCGTCGGAGCACAGGAACGCCACCAGACTGGCGACTTCCTCCGACGTCCCCAGGCGCCCGATGGGATGCAACGACGTGACCACCTTCGTCGCCTCGTCGTCGAGGGATTCCTCGATGAGCGGAGTCTTGATGAATCCCGGCCCGATCGAGTTGACCCGGATTCCCTGGTTCGAATACTCCAGGGCAGCGGACTTGGTCATTCCGACGACGCCGTGCTTGGCCGCGACGTAGGCGACCGACTGGGCGAAGCCCACGCTGCCCAAGATCGATGCCATGTTGACGATGGACCCGCCGCCAGAATCCAGCATGGCGGGGATCTCATACCGCAAGCCATAGAAGACGCCGCTCAGGTTGATGTCGATGACCTTCTGCCACCCGTCGAGCGGGTACTCGCCGGTGGGGCCTTGTGGCCCTCCGATCCCGGCGTTGTTGACGGCGAGGTGAAGCCCGCCGTAATCGTCGACCGCCTTTGCGACTGCCCGTTCCATCTGGTCGGGTTGGGACACATCGACGGCGGTGAACGAAACCGCTCCCTCCGATCCGATGCCGGCGGCCACCTTTTCACCGAGGTCGGCGTCGTAGTCGGCGATCACCACCTTCGCTCCCGCCTCGGCCAGGAGCCGGGCACAGGCTTCCCCGATGCCGGACGCCCCTCCGGTCACCACGGCGACCTTGCCACTGAAGTCGTACCGTGTCATTGCGTCCCTTCCTCTGCCTAGGAGCCGGGTATACCCTCGGAGCACAGGTTCAATCGGTCTCCCGGGTAGGCGGTTCGAAGTAGACCCGACCGGGTAAGGCATGGCCATGGATACCGATACAGCCCGTTCCAAGCTGGAAGCCGAGCGTCAGCGGCTGGTGGCGATCAAGGAACGCCAGACCGAGATGTCGGAACTCGACGAGAGTCAGGGTGACGCCTCGGGGACGATCGCCGATTACGACCAGCATCCGGGGGACGCGGGAACCGAGACGTTCGAGCGCACCAAGGACCTGGCCGTCGAAGAACAGCTCGAGGCCAGCATCGGAGATATCGACGATGCCCTGCGCCGGCTGGAAGAAGGGAAGTACGGCCGCTGCCTGGCCTGTGGCCGTCCGATCGAGGAAGAGCGGCTCGAGGCCCTTCCCGAGGCCCGCTTCTGCCTGGAGCACCAACAGGAGGCTGACGCCGAGGCGGAGGAGGACCGCGAATACGGCGACTGGGGCGCATAGACCGCCATGCTCCGCAACCTCTGGTACAAGTCGGCAATCATCTACCAGCTCGACGTCCGCACCTTTTTCGACTCGGACGGGAACGGATGGGGCGATTTCCAGGGCCTGATCGAGAAACTCGACTACATCAGCGGCCTGGGTGCGACGTGTATATGGCTCAAGCCGTTCAACCCCAGCCCTCACCGGGACGACGGCTACGACATCTCCGACTATTACGCGGTCGACCCCCATGTCGGCACGCTGGGAGACCTGGCGGACTTTCTCGAGGAGGCGGCCAGCCGCGGGCTGGCCGTCATCACGGAGCTCGTCGTCAACCACACCTCGACCGAGCACCCCTGGTTCGTGGAAGCGGCCAGGTCCCGCGACTCGGAACTGCGCGATCTCTATATCTGGCGGGATGAGCCGCCCCCGGACGGGGAGTCACCGGAGCGGATCGTCTTCGACGGCGACGACAGGTCGGTGTGGACCAAGGACGACCGGACCGGCCAGTACTACCTCCATCGTTTCTACCCGTTCGAGCCGGACCTCGACTCGGCTCATCCGTTCCTGCGGAGCGAGATCGAGAAGATGATCCTCTACTACCTCAAGCTCGGCTCGGCGGGCTTCCGCATCGATGCTGCCCCCTACCTGGCGGAGAAGGCGTCAGCCGCTCCCGAATACGACGATGCCCACGACTACTTGAGAGATCTGCGGTCGTTTTTGACCGAAAGGCGCCCGGACGCCGCCTTCATGGCGGAGGCGGACGTGGAACCCGAGAAACTGGACGACTTCTTCGGCGAGGGGGATGAGATGAATCTCATGCTCAACTTCCTGGCTTCTGAGTACATCTGGCTGGGGCTGGCCCAGGGGAGCGCCGTCCCCCTCCGTGAGCTCTGCGACGTTCTTCCCCGGCCGCCGCATTCGGGCCAGTATGCCAACTTTCTCCGCAATCACGACGAGCTCGACCTGGAGATGCTGGACGAACAGGACCGCCGGCTCGTCTTCGAGACCTTCGCCCCTCATGACGACATGCGAATCTTCGGGCGAGGAATCCGTCGTCGAGCAGCCCCGATGCTCAACGGTGACCCGCGGCGCATCCGGTTGGCCCATAGTCTGCTGTTTTCGATGCCGGGCACGCCGATCATCTACTACGGCGACGAGATAGGGATGGGCGAAGACCTGTCGCTGTGGGAACGAAGACCGGTGCGGCTGCCGATGCAGTGGGGCCCGGAGACGAATGGCGGCTTCTCGACGGCTACCGGCGACGCGCTGTACCACCCGCCGCTGGCCGACGGCGAGTTCGGATACGCCGAGGTGAACGTGGCCGATCAGCGCGGCGATCCCGATTCGCTGCTCAACTGGATGCGCCATCTCGTGACAACCCGCAAGGAGGCTCATGCCGTGGGCCATGGCGAGTGGCACGTCATCGACACGGGAAGCGACGCCGTGCTCGGACTGCACTACGACAACAACCAGGAAGTCGTGATCGTCTTCCACAACCTGTCCGATGAGGCTTCCTCGGTGACGTTCACACCGGAGACCGAACTGGCCTATCTCTACGAGATGTTCGCCGACGACCAGTACGGCCACCCGGAGACCGAAGAACACCAGTTCAAGATCAACCGCCTCGGATATCGCTGGCTTCGCGGTCGCACAGCATGATGAGGTGGAACCCTCGTTCGCCCCGCCGAAGACTCGGAATCAGGCGGCGCCCTGCTCGCGCATCGCCTGCAGCTCGTCGTGAGCTGCCGTGATGGCCGAGCTCTGCCGGGCCAGGACCATCCGCACGTCCTCCGGCAGCTCCTCGTCGAGGGCCTTGGCGTACTCCTTGCCGGCCTCCTCTTCGCCGCTCTCCGCGGCGGAGAGGAGGACGGACACCTGATCCGAGCTGATCGCCTCCCTCAGCGCCATCCACCCCCGGTGAACGCTGGCGGCGATTGAGCCGTTCTGAGCCACGCCCATGCCCTGTTCGGCTGCCATTTCACGGAGCTCTGTCGAAAATCGCCGTCTCTGTTCGCTGTATTCGCGCATCTGGGCCGCAAGGTCGTTGCGGCCCGACGCGGCTAGCCGGTCGGCCGCCTCGGCGAAGCCCCGGCGGCCATCCTCCAACGTCTCGATCAGGTCCTCCAGGACCCTTCTCACCTGATTCTCCATGTTCACCTCTGGCACTGTGATCGCCGCGTGTTCTACCCGCGCCCTGCGGGGGCAAACGACTTGCTCGTCACCAGCTCCGTGTCAGCGAGCGTCGGTGTCGGTCGGGCCGGCGAGGGCGTAGGCGACGGCATCGGCATAGGTCATCGCTCGGCCTTCCATGTATGCCTCGCGGAGCGGTCCCGTGAGGGCCTCCAGCCGCTCCAGACTCAGCTCCTCGATCCGGTTGGAGGCGTGGCTGACGATGTCGGCTCCAGACTGGATGCGCAGGGCCTGGAAGGCCCCCCCCAGGCGGACGCCCCTCGTCTCGTCGCCCGCGTCCAGGGCCAACTCCCCTGCCAACGCCATGAACAGAACGGCGGCGGAGACGTCTTCGTGCTCGGCGAACATCGCCAAGCCCTGACGGAGATAGCTCCAGGCCGTGTCGATGTCTCCCATCGTCCGCGAGAGGAGTGCTAGCTCGAACAACGCCCATCCCAGACCGAAATGGTTCCCCGCCTGCTCGTAGTACTCCTTGCTGCGCTGCCACTGGGACAACCCGCCCTCGAGGTCGCCGCCCAGGATCCCGAGCAGGTTGCCCCGGCCCCAGTAGACGTCACCCAGCCCGTCGGGGTCGTCGAGCCGGCGATAGATCTCCTCCGCCTCGTCGAGGTTGGCCAGCGCTTCCTCGTTGACCTCGTTCCGGCTGTGGGTCTCGTAGCCGGCGAAGCCCAGGCCGAGCGCATGGTTGTAGAGCGCGTTGGCGATCTCGGCCGGATCGTCGATCTCACGCTGCATCGCCAGGACTCGCTTGTAGACCTCCAGGAACTCGTCGGTCCGCGACTGCCACCACAGCACGCCGCCGAGGCCTTCCAGCGCCTTGGCCCGCAGCCGGGGGTCGCCGCCGGGCAGGGCCAGCGCCGCCTCCAGTCGCCGCCCGGCCTCGAAGAGGTGACCCCGAGCCTGCCAGAACCGCCAGCAGGCGAAGGACAGTCGCAGGGCGAGGTCGGTTTGGTCGGTGGCTGTCGCCCACTCGAGTGCCGCACGGATGTTGTCGTGGTCTCGCTCGAGCAGGTTGAGCCAGCGTTTCCGCTGGGGCCCTTTCAGTTGAGCCACCGCATCCTCGGCCATCTCCGTGTACGCCAGGAGGTGACGATCATGGATCTGGTCCCGTTCGTCTCTGCCGTCGAGGCAACGGGCGGCGAACTCGCGGATCACCTGGAGCATTCGAAAGCGCGGCTCCTGCTCGCTGTCGATGCGGCGTATCAGGCTCTGATCGAGCAGGACCGCGAGCCGCTCGAGCAGGTCCGTCCCCGACCCACACACCTTCTCGATCTCGTCGAGCCGGCCGCCCCCGGCGAACACGGATAAGCGGGCGAAGAGCTCCTTCTCGGGCTCCTCGAGCAAGTCGTAGCTCCAGGCGATAGCCCCGTCGATGGTTCGCTGGCGGTCGGGCAGGTCGACCGCCCCGGACAGCATCCCCGGATCGAAGCGCTCGGCAATCGTCGCCACGGGTAGGAGCCTGACTCGGGATGCAATCAGCTCGATGGCGAGCGGCAGTCCGTCGAGGCGGCGCACCAGCTCGCTCACCGCCTCGGCGTTGTCGTCGTCCAACCTGAAATCGGGCCGTACCCCCATCGCCCGCTCGACGAAGAGCTTCACTGCGTCGAATTCGCACAACGGTTCCAATCCGATACCGGCCTGGGGGAGCGGCATGGGTGCGAGCGGCATCTCTTGCTCGGCCGACAGCCGCAGCGGAGCCCGCGACGTCACGAGAAACTTCGATCGAGGCGAGGCTCGAACCATCTCACCGACGAGCGGGGCGGCGCCCAGGATCTGCTCGAAGTTGTCGAGGATCATCAGCAGTTGCTTGTCCGACAGGCTTTCCCCCAGATGGCGACCCGGGTCGTAGTCGCCCGCCGGTTCCTGGATTCCGAGCGCTCCCAGGATGGCGGAGGGAACGACCGCCACGTCGGATACAGGGGCGAGATCCACGAAGAACACGCCGTCGGCGAAGTCGCCGCTCGCCTCGGCTCCTACCTGCAAAGCGAGGCGAGTCTTGCCGGTGCCGCCTGGCCCTGTCAGCGTGAGCAAGCGACTGGACTGCAGGAGCCGCCGCGCCTCGGTCAGCTCGTCGCGTCGCCCGACGAAGCTGGTGAGCTGCAGCGGCAGGTTGTTGGGGACGGCATCCAGGGTTCGCAGTGGCGGAAACGTCTCGTCGATGCCGTCGATCACGAGTTCGAACAACGTCTCCGGCTGGGTCAAGTCCTTCAGACGGTGCTTGCCCGCGTCTCGAAGCGTCAGTCCTTGTGGCAGCGAGTTCTCCGCCAGCACGGCCGTCGCTTCCGACAGGACCGTCTGGCCGCCATGGCCGGTTCCGGCGATGCGGGCGGCCCGGTGGACGTCGAGTCCCACGTAGTCGTCGCCACCGATGGTCCCGTGGCCGGTGTGAAGACCCATCCTCACCCGGATGGGGGCGTCGGCCGGCCAACCTTGGCGACGCAGCTCCCGCTGGGCGTCGGCGGCGGCGGCCAGCGCTTCGTCGGCGGCACCGAACACCGCAAAGAACCCGTCACCTTCGGTCTTGACGACGGTACCCCCGTGCTCTTCGATCGCCGACCGCAGCAGACGGTTGTGTCGCTCGAGCAGTTCCAGCCAGGCGTCGCCGGTGGCCTGAACGAGCCGGGTCGAGCCCTCGATATCCGTGAACAGGAAGGTGACGGTCCCGGTTGGCAGCGTGGACGAGTCCATCGTCCTTCGATTCAACCACCTCGGGAGGGGAGTTGTCCGGCGGAAACATGTTGGGCCGCAACGGCATCGTTCAGCGAGGGCAGGGCGGGCTTCGATCGTGGTCGCGGGGACTAGTCACCCCGGAAGCAGGGGAGATGATTCTCCAGAAGGGACCCATCTGCGGCCGATGTCCCCTCCATGGAGGTCAAGTTTCCGCAGGAGCGATTGGCGCCGGGCCCGGCCCGCAGCATTTCGGCCGTCGTGGTAGCCGCTTTCGGCTCGACCTTGCTCTTCTGGCTGGTAGGGCGGTCCATTCCCTGGGGAGCAGATCTCCAGGTCGGGTTTCTCGTCGTCAGCTTCGGCGTCCTGCTCCTGGTGTCGGTCGGTTACAGCATCACGGTGGATCACATTTGGCGACGGACCCACCGCGAGGCGAACGACGCCATGGTCGCCTTCAAGGGAGACTTCGTCGCTGACGTGAGTCACGAGCTGCGCACCGCCCTCACCGGGATAGTCGGGTTCGCCCAGCTCCTCGACCCCCGGGTGGTGGGCGGCGACAACGCCGAAGCGATCAAGCAGGTGATCGGGCAGTCGGCCGAGCTGAGCCGGGTGGTGGACGACCTGACGGCCATCTCGCGGAGAGATGCCGGTCTTCTCGAGGTTCAGTCGACGGCCGTGTCGCTCCTCGAGGAAGTGGAGTCGGCCGTGGAGTTCGTGGCCCTCATGGGCGTGGACGTGGCGGTCGAATGCGACGACGCCCGGGTGCTCGTCGACCAGGAGCGCTTTCGTCACGTGCTGCGCAATCTCCTGGTGAACGCCTTTCGTCACGGGGCGCCGGGCTTCAGCGTCAGAGGCCAGACATTCGGCAAGAACTACATTTGCCAGGTCGTCGATCATGGCCCCGGCATCGGACCCGAGGCGGAGCAAAGCCTCTCGTCGGCGTCCCGCAACAACAGCGCAATCTCGTCCGATTCCGATTCATTGGGCCTCGGCTTGACGGTCGTCAATGACCTGGTCGCCCGGATGAACTGCACGCTCTCCTATCGACGCATCCGCGGCGAGACACACTTCATTCTCACAATTCCGCTCGCCCCGGCCGAGTCCGAGGAGAGCGAGCCCCGGTTCACGCCGGGATACCCAGTGCCGCGGCTCAAGCGGACCGATCGAAACTCAGCCAAAGGAGATCAGTGTGTTGCGAGTGCTTGAACGGATCAAAGCCCAGTCGACTCAGTGCGAACACCCCGAGACCAGAACCACAACCAACTTCGGCATCGAGCGGATCGCCTGTGTCGTCTGCCGTCACGTCGAAGTCCACAATCTTGCCCACCAGACCGTGGTGCGGGCCGAACCGCGGGCCGCTTCCGCCCGGCGCTGAGGGCCAGCCTTTTCCCTGAGCCGCTCGGAAGCGAAGGGGCGCGGTCCGGAGAGCGCGAGACATAGCGAATAGAAGCGGGCCGGTCCGCTGGGGACCGGCCCTCTTCGGTTAGGGCTGAGCCGCTGCTCAGAGGAGGACGGCCCGCGTGCGGATCTTCAGGAACACCAGGCCGGTGAGCACCAGGGTGAGTCCTACGGCGACCGCCATCGCCGACAGGCCGTAGGAGAGAATCCCCAGGCTGAGGGCGGTGGTGAGTGCCGTCGCCGTGATCCAAGAGGCCCCGGCCTCGTTCGGCACCATCACGGGTTCACTTTGCTCGTCCATCACCTGCTGTCCGGACTCGTCGAGTAGGGGGACCTCCCGCTCCATCTGGGAGTAGTAAAGGCCGCCGGTGGAGTCCAGCTGATGACGGGTGATGATTAGAGGCTGGTACTAGACCCAGTGTCGAGACGGCCCTTAGGGTGGAGGACGAACAATGTGTGACTACTGCGATTTCCAGCGTATCCCCGACCTCGCCGAGGCGGCCGCCGCCCAGCGGCTGGAAGAGTTGCAATGGGATGAGATGACGCCGGTGACCTGATGGGATATCTGCTGCCGGAAGCGCCCCTCGACTCCCTCGACGACTATCGCCAGATCGGCGGCGGAGAGGGGCTATCCCGGGCGCTCGAAATCGGACCGGAGGAAACGATCGGCGCCGTCGAGTCGGCCCGTCTCCGTGGTCGGGGAGGAGCGGGTTTCCCGACCGGCATCAAGTGGAAAGGCGTCGCCAACGCCGAGCAGTCGCAGCGCCGCTTCCTGGTCTGCAACGCCGCCGAAGGGGAGCCGGGAACCTTCAAAGACCGGGCGCTTCTGCGAACCAACCCGTACCAGGTTCTGGAGGGGATGGCGATCGCCGCCTTCGCGGTCGGGGCCGACGAAGCGTACATCGGGATCAAGGAGAAGTACGTTGGCGACACCGCGGCCCTCGAGACGGCCGCCAGCGAGATGGCTGACGCAGGGATGCTGGGCGAGATACCGATCCGGGTCGTGCCCGGGCCCGACGACTACCTCCTCGGGGAAGAGAAGGGCCTGCTGGAGGCGATAGAAGGGCGGCCACCGTTCCCTCGCTGGTACCCGCCCTATGTCGTCGGCTTGCACACAGGTATGTCCGCCGGCGTGGGCGCCGGATCGAGCGGTTGGGACGAACAAGTCAACCCGACGGTCGTGAACAACGTCGAGACCCTGGCCAACGTCGCCCCTATCCTCGCTCGGGGCGCTGACTGGTACCGCTCCCTCGGCACCCAGAACTCCCCAGGAAACATGCTCTTCACCATCTCGGGTGACGTTCGAACCGAGAAGGTGGCCGAACTGCCTCTCGGCACGCCCCTGGCGGTCCTGGTCCACGGAGTGGGTGAGGGCATGGAGGCGGGCCGGCGGGTGAAGGCAGTATTCCCCGGGGTCTCGAACGCCCCCCTTCCGGATCGGCTCCTCGACACGCCGATGGACTTCGAGTCCCTGGCGGCGGTCGGTTCAGGTCTCGGCTCAGGCGGCATGATCGTCTACGACGACACTGCCTGCATCGTCGGCGTGGCCGCGGTTCTGTCCCGCTTCCTCGCCGTCGAGTCCTGTGGTCAGTGTCCCCCCTGCAAACTCGGCACCGACGCCCTGGCGGATCGTTTCTTCGCCATCGACGGCGGCCAAGGCACCGAATTCACCCTCGAAGAGATCTCGGCTTGGATCGGCCGGGTCACCGATGCCAATCGCTGCGGCCTGGGCGCGGGGGAGCGGGCGCTGGCGTCGGGAGTGATGAGGTTCTACGCCGAAGAAGTGGTTGGACACCTCAGGCGGAGATGCTGGTCTGACCGTCAGGTCAACGTCCCGAAAATGGTCGATTGGCTCCCCCAGGAGGCAAAGTTCGTCTACGACGAAGGGTATTTCGCATGGCGGCAGGCTTGAGTCCGGGAACGGTGGCGGCGCTCCATCCCCGGCCGGAGGCGGTCGAGGAGGCCGTCCGGCTGGTGGGTGCCGGCACCGAGCGAACCGATGCCGTCCGCGGGCTGGTGGAGTCGTTCTCCGCCGACGAGCTGAACGCCGCCTGGCTGTGGTGGGTGAGACGGATGCCGGCCGAATCCTGGGACGACTACCGCCCCGGTGCGGTGCTCAACCTCCTCGAAGTCGCCCTGGCCGAAGCAGACCCGCTGGTTTGATCATGTGGGGGTACTTCCCCCACACCCCCACGGCTACGGGCGGCGAGGTGGTTCGTGGTAGGGGCCGTCTCCCCACGGTGGTTCGACAGCCGTTCTTGTGTCGAGAGTGCATCCGCCTGGCTCACAGCATGCTGAGTGCACTCTCGTCAGCAGGGCACCGACTCGGCGTCGCGATCCGGTCGGTCGTTGAAGGGCTCGGAACGCAAGTGCAGGGACTTCCGACTTCCGACTTCCGACTTCCGACTTCCGACTTGCTCAAACGCGTGGCGTGAGGACCGTGCGGCAGAGGGACGGCTGGACGAACGGCTCGAGCGACTCCACCTCGGTGGCGTTGCCCAGCGCCTCGGCGGCACCCCGCATCAGACCCATGTGAAGCGAGCAAATCACCTCCGGGTGGTCCCGAGCGACGTCCCGAAACGGGCAGTCGGACAATTCGATGACGGTCCGCCCACCGCCTGCCTCCGCCCGTGGGGCGAATCCGACTTCCTCGAGCAACTGCGTGATACGCCGGGTGGCCTCGTCGGAGCCCAGGGCATGGGGAGCCATCTCGCCACACAGCTGTCGGGCCCAGCGGCGCCCGGCTTCTTCGGCGGCCCGGGCCGGATCGTGGGTGGACGACTCGACCGTTGCGGTGAGCATCTCGGCCAGGAGGCGATAGTCCGGGGCGGCCGGTTCGCCCGATCCCGACGTTCGACGGTATACCATTCGGGGCCGACCGGGTGTGGTGCGGGGCTGCTTGTCCCGGGCGACCAGGTCCGCCGCCTCCAGCACGTCGAGATGGCCGCGCACGGTGTTGGGATGGAGGCGCACCGCCCCGGCGAGGCTCTCGACGTCGCGGGGCTCGGCCGAATCTTCGAGCAGCCGCAGGATCCGGCGCCGAACCGGGTCGGACAACGCCCGATAGCGGGCCTGGCGCAGCTCGGCGGGGGTCACGGCGGAAGTTTAAGCGTCTTCGACCAGAGAAACGCTCGGGGGAGGTAGCGGAGCGACTTGGTCGGCGGAAACGTGGGCTCCGGACCCGCTATGCGGTGGGTGGAACGCTGGGTTGAGCTGCGGTCAGCTCAGGCGCCGAGCGGGTCGGTCAGCCGGCGCGAGGCCACAAGACCGACTGGGTCTGGGTCACCTTGGCGATCAGCCGCTCGTCGTCGGCGTAGAGCGACGTTTCCACCACGATCGTGGTGCGTCCCGCATGGAGCGGAGTGGAAACCGCGCTGACTGTTCCCTCTTTCACTGCTCCGAGGAAATTGGTCTTCGACTCGATCGTGGACGTTCCCTGGGCCCCGTCGGGCAAGTTGAGGAAGGCACAAACGGCGCCGGCCGAGTCGGCCAGGGTCATGATGGCGCCGCCATGCAGCACGCCCCCGATCGTGCATAGGTGCGGTGCCCAGTCGAGCTGCAATCGGACCTCGCCCGGATCGATCGATTCTGCCCGGACGCCCAGCGTCTCGGTGAGCGCCATCGACTGGTGGACGTAGGCAGTGGGATCTTCCATCGTGTCTCCTGGATCGGCCGCAGGTCTCCCAGGTTGCCACAAGAAGGCGATGTCCCCGCCGATCTACTGGTCCCCTGGCAATCGCCCCTCGGGGTCACCGGGCGATGGCGTCGGCCTGCTCGATCCAGCCGACGACTTCCTCCAGGCTCGGGGGTGACTCGACTACTTTCGCCTTCCGGTTCACCTGGATCAGGGCTTCATGTAAGGCCTCGGCGCTGCGGTGCCGCAGCTGTCGCAGGCTGGTGACTCCCGCCGCCTCGAGCAGAGCGGCCGAACGAGGGCCGATTGCCTCGACGCGCATCAGGTCGGCCCGCTTGGCCCACTCGGCCAGACGTTCCACCGAAATCCCCGTGGTGCCGGCGAGCTCGCTGCGCCCGGCCCTGTCACCGGCGTGAGCCCACATGTCTGCCACAGTTTCGACCCCACCCATCCGCAGCTTGGCGGCCTGTCGCGGGTCGATACCGACGATGTCCGTCACCGGGTGGGTCCTGGCGTCGCTCATCCAACCTCCGTGTCGTTCTGGGGCCCATTGTGGCTGCCTGGCGGCCTCAAGACCCAAGCCGGTCTACGCTCCCGTGCGAAGTGATCCGGCGCCTCTTTCCCGCCGGCGGTCAGGTCGTGGAGGACCTGGTCGCCTTTGCTCTCGACGAGCACCGGCCGGGCGGGCACCATCTGATGCTCAATATGGTGACGTCGCTGGACGGGGCAACCGCCGTCGGAGGAGAGGCCACTCCTCTGGGAGACGATGACGACAGGGCGTTGTTTCGAGCGTTACGCGCGGCCTGCGACGTCATCTTGGTTGGGGCGGGTACCGTGCGGGCCGAGGATTACGGACCGGTGCGGCTCCCGGGCAAAGCGGTGGAGGCCAGGCAATCCCGCCACCTTCCGCCAGTACCCCGCCTGGCCATCGTGAGCCGCACCCTCGACCTCGATCCCGCCGCCCGGGTCTTCTCCAACACCGAGCGCGGTCCCTACATCATCACCGGCGAGGACGCTCCGCCCGCCCGCCGCCAGGTATTGGCCGACCGAGCGGAGATCGTCGTGGCGGGAGAATCGGGAGCCGACCCCAAATCGATCATCCATGCCCTCCATGACAAGGGCCATGCGGTGATCCTTTGTGAGGGCGGTCCCACCCTCAACTCGCAGTTCATCGCCTCCGGGCTCGTCGACGAGTTGAACCTGACCATCTCGCCCGTGATCGTCGGCGGTTCCTCATTTCGGCTCACGCACGGTGCCCCGGAGGTGCAACACGACTACCGCCTCGACCGGCTGATGACCGGCGACCGCATGCTTTTCGGCCGCTACCTCAGAGTGGGACGGTGACGCCCTCGGGCGTCACCTGAACGGTCTCTCCCCGCACCGTCACGTCGAGCTTCCCGTCGTCGGTGGAGAGGACCATCCGCTGGTGGTCGAGATCGACGGAGAGCCTCATGCCGCGGACCATCAGCTTGAAGATCATCGCCCGCCACTCGGCCGGCAGCCGAGGATCGAAGCTGATGTCGCCCGCCGTGTCGCGCATGCCCGCCATCCCGTAGATCAGCGTCATCCACACCCCTCCGGCGGAGGCCAGGTGGAGGCCGTCGGTTGTGTTGCGGTGAAGGTCGGCCAGGTCGGTGAAGAGGACGGTGCGGAAGTACTCCATGGCGAGTTCGGCCTCACCGATCTCGGCGGCGACGATCGACTGGACACAGGCAGACAGCGACGAGTCGCCGGTCGTGAGAGGGTCGTAGTACTCGAAGTTGGCCCGCTTCAGTTGGGGAGAGAAATGGTCGCCCAGCAGGAACATCGCCATGACGACGTCCGCCTGCTTCAGCACCTGGTACCGGTAGATCACCAGGGGGTGGAAATGGAGCAACAGGGGGTGACGCTCGGGTCCCACGGCGTCGAAGTCCCAGTGCTCCTTGGCGAGGAAGCTCTCGTCCTGTTTGGTGATGCCGAACCCCGTGTCGTAGCCGACGTACATCCTCGCCGCCGCCAGCCTCCACTCCTCGACCTCGGTGTCGAGCACACCGAGCCGGGAGCGCAGGCGCCTCCAGCGGAGTGACTCCTCGACCCGCATTCGCTCCACGCAGGAGACTGCATACTGCAGATTCATCTGGGCCATCAGGTTGGTGTAGGCGTTGTCGTCGACGAGGGCGGTGTACTCGTCGGGTCCGGTGACGCCATAGATGTGGAACGCCCCATCGCGGTGGAAGCCCAGGTCGGCCCACATGCGGGCGGTCTCGATGAGGATCTCCACGCCGAAGTCCCACAGGAGCTCTTCGTCGCCGGTCACTTCGACGTATTTGCGCAGCGCGTAGGCGATGTCGGCGTTGATGTGATATTGGGCGGTGCCGGCGGCGTAGTAGGCGCTGGCCTCCTCACCACTTATCGTCCGCCAGGGGAACAGGGCCCCCCGCAGCGCCAGCTCGCGGGCCCGGTCGCGGGCATGGTCCAGCATCCCGTAGCGGAAACGGAGGAGCTGAGCGGCCACCCGCGGGTTGGTGTACAACAGGAAAGGGAGCACGAAGATCTCGGCGTCCCAGAAGTAGTGGCCGTCGTAGGTCTGACCGGTCACTCCCTTGGCCGGTATCCCGGTCCCGTTGATCTGCGCCGACGCCTGGTGGAGCTGGAAGAGGATCCATCGAACCGCCTGCTGAACCGCCTTGTCGGTTCCGATGTGGACGTCGGCGTTCGCCCAGTAGATGTCCCAGGCACCCCCCTGGGCGGTGGCGGCCGCCTCGTAGCCGGCGGCGGCGGCGACGTGGACGGCGTCTTCGGCCTGGTCGATGCCCCGGTCCTCCGCCGTCTCGAAGGTGGTAAAGGTTTCGAGAGTCACCTTGTCACCGCGTCCCAGCTCGACCGAGAACGTCGCCTGAGGATGATCGGGATGTTCCATGACGATCGTCTCGTGCGGCCGGTCGAGCCGGTGCGTCATCGACACCGCCAGGTTCAACCGCGACTGCACTGTTTCGTAGCCGACCGAGATCGTCTCGGGACCCACCCGGAGTCCTGTTGGCTCCAGGACCCTCCGGCCGAAGTTCTTCGCTCGCCGCGGGTCGAACTGAGAGGCAGCGGGCTCCAAATAATCTGTGTCCTGGCGGTTGATCAGTTCGGAGACGAGCACCACGTTGGCGGGCTCGTCGACCGTCACCGACAGCCGGCACACCACGAGGTCGGGTTGGACGAGAGACACCAGGCGCGTGGCGGTGACGTCCACTCCGATACCTCCGCGGGTTTCCCAGTGGTAGCTGTGGCTCAGAGTGCCCGCTTGGAAGTCGAGGCGCCGCTCCCAGGCAGAGATCTGGGCACGGTCGAAATCGACCATTTCGCCGTTCACCGCGATCCGCACGGGGGTCGGGTCGGGGACGTAGACGATGGTCTGGCCGGCCGTGGCGAATCCGTAGCCGGCCTCGGGGTAGACGATGGGCCACGACTCGTAGAAGCCGTTGATCAGGACCCCCGGCTGGTGGGCCGGTTTGCCCTGGTGGAAGGAGCCGCGAACTCCCAGATGGCCGTTGCCCAGGGCGAACACGGTTTCCAACAGGGGTGTCAGTTCTTTCGTGTAGGCGGTCTCGACGATCGCCCACCGGTCGATCGGATAGAGATCGTGGGGCAGCTCGGGAACGATCTTGCGCCTCATGCCAGCTCGCCGAGGTCGGCTACGACTAGGTGGGCTCCGGCGTCCGCCAGCGCGGTAGGGTCGCCGTGGCGGTCGACACCGATGACGGCGCCGAAGCGGCCGGCCACGCCCGCCTGGACACCGGCGACCGCATCCTCCACCACGACCGACTTCTCAGGTGTCACATCCATCCGGCGGGCCGCCTCGAGGAAGGTGTCGGGCGCCGGCTTGCCGGCCAGCCCCAGGTTCGTTGTGACCTCACCGTCCACGCGCACCTCGAAACGGTCGAGGAGCCCCGCCCCCGAGAGCACTGTTGCCGCGTTGGCCGATGCCGACACCACCGCCAGCCGCAGGCCCATCTCTTCGAGGTGGTCGAGGAGGAGCAGCGACCCGGGAAATGCTTCGATCTCTCCTTGGGCGAGCAGGTCCTGGACGAGCTGGTTCTTCAGATTGCCGACCCCACACACCGTGTCGTGACCGGGTGCGTCACTCGGGTCGCCGAAGGGCAACTGGATGCCACGGGAGGAGAGAAAGGAGACAACTCCCTCATAGCGGGGTCGACCGTCGACATAGACCCGGTAGTCCTGGTCTATGTCGAACGGCTCCGGTTCCGGCCCCTCCCGGTCCTCGAGGAATTCGTCGAAGGTCTGCTTCCAGGCTGCGGCGTGGATCTTGGCCGTCGAGGTCAGGACGCCGTCGAGATCGAAGAGCACCGCCTCGAATCCTGTCCAATCGAAGCGGCTCACGAGGTCAGCTGCCGTGCGGCGGTGGTGGCGAACAGGGCCGCATCATGACGCCGAAGCGTCGGCACCTGCCTTGACTCCGTTGCGTGAGGCCGGCTGTTCGCCACGCACCTGCGAGAGCGGGAAGGAGACGCAGCGGCCGGCCATGGGGAACGGCTCGGTGAGGAGCATCTCCATGGTGCTCGGGCCGCGGCAGATCACGTGGCCGGTGTACGAACGCGAACCAGTGTCGGTTTCGATGGTGACGGTGACGATCATTGCGATACTCGCAGGTGGCTTTCTGTCAGCGTGATGGATCTGGTGGATCTGATTGAATTCATCGGCTGCCCCAGCCCTTTTCCGAAGCGCCGGTTTCATCGTGCCACGCCATCGGCGCGAACTGAAGGATCCTGCCCGGGACCAGCGACCCACTCTGCGAAAAGGTGTGCAGAGGGTCATCTGGCATTTAGGTAGGTGTTATCGGGCCTGCGATACCGTTGAGGCATGCGTCTGCTGCTCGTCGAGGACGAATCCGAGCTGGCGTCCGCGGTAGCCCGGGGGCTACGCCGGGAGGGCCACGCCGTGGACATCGCCGCCACCGTCACGGAGGCGGAGCTCAAGCTCGCCTCGGCCGAGTACGACCTGTTGTTGCTCGACTGGAACCTTCCCGACGGTGCCGGGGTCGACATCTGCCGTCGGGTCGCCCACGGGGAAATGCCCCTCTTCGGGGACGAGCGTCCCCGGGTCCTGATGCTGACTGCGCGCGATGACGTCGACGACCGGGTGCTGGGCCTGGATGCCGGCGCCGACGACTATGTCGTGAAGCCGTTCGCCTTCGCCGAGCTCGCCGCTCGTGTTCGTGCTCTCCTCCGCCGGGACGACGTCGGATCGCCTCTGCTGCGGGTGGGCGACCTGGAACTCGACCCTCGCCGCTTCGCAGCCAGTCAGAACGGGAGTGTTCTCGAGCTCACCGCGAAGGAGTTCTCGCTACTCCACTACTTCATGGCCCATCCGGGGGTGGTGATGTCCCAGGAGACCCTGCTCGAGCACGTCTGGGACGAGATGGCCGATCCCTTCACCAATGTCGTCAGGGTGACGATCTCCAACATGCGGCGCAAGCTCGTCGACCCTGCCGTGATCGAGACGGTCCCCGGCCGCGGCTACCGCCTGGTGGTCCCGTGAGGAGGCTCTCCGCTTTCGTTCGTTCGATCCGCTTCCGGTTGTCGATCCTCTACTCGTCGGTCGTCTTCGCCCTCGGGGCAGGAGTGCTAGGCGTCACCTACTACTTCGTCCAGCGCAGCCTGCGCCGCCTCCCTCTGACGTTCGACAGCCGTCTGGCCATCGTCAACGGGCGACCGATCATCGTCCAGGACGTCGACTTGGATTCGGCCCAGCTGATGGAGCAGGCGTTCACCCAGAGGGCCCTCTCACTCCTGGCCGACAACCTCATCTTCGGGCTGGTCCTCCTCTTCCTCCTGTCGCTGGTGGTCGGCTGGGTGATCGCCGGTCGCGCCTTGCGGCCGGTGGCGGCGATCACGGCAGTCGCCCGTGACATCCAGGCGTCGGATCTCTCACGGCGCATCGCCTACTCCGGTCCCGACGACGAGCTGGGCCGGCTCGCCGCCACCTTCGACGACATGCTGGAGCGGCTCGACGCCGCCTTCCACACCCAGCGCCGCTTCCTGGCCGACACCTCTCACGACCTGAGGACGCCGCTCGCCGTCATTCGCTCCAACATCGATGTTCTCGCCGACGACCCCGATGCCACGCTCTCTGACTGGAAGGAGGCGGCCGGCATCGTCCAGCGCAATGCCGAGCGAATGGGGTCGATGATCGACGACTTGCTGGCTGCTGCCCGTCTGGAGGCACGCGCCGCTGCCCGGGTTGAGCTGGACCTGGCCGATCTCGTGGCGGAGGCTGCGACCGAACTCCGGCCGAAGGGCGCCGAGAGCGACGTAGACGTAGTGGCCAACCCCCTGCCGGCCCCAATCGAGGGCGTCACCGAGTCGCTCCGGCGAGCGATCGCCAATTTGGCCGACAATGCGATGAAAGCCGCCCCCATCGGGTCGAAGGTGGTGCTGGCATCCGGCACCAGCGACGGGTGGGCCTGGGTCGTTGTCGCCGACGAGGGGTCGGGGATCGATCCTGCCGTGGCGGAGGGTCGATCGGGCCCGGGACTCGGGCTTTCGATCGTCCGGCAGGTCGTCGAGGCGCATGGCGGCACACTGGCCGCCCACCCGAGCGTCGAGCGGGGCACCACCATGGTCATGTGGCTGCCGGCCGCCGTCTCGCCGGCGCCGCCGCCCGACGAATCACCTTTACAGGCCGTTTAGCCGGCCGTTCATAGGGTACGGATCAGGAGGTTCTCATGTTCCCCGATTCTGATACCCGTACCTACCCCGCAACCGATCGGCGTCCCCCCGAGGAGACACCACCCAGGGGTGGCAACCTGTGGTCGAGTTTGATCACCGCCCTGGGCATGCTCCTGCTCGGCGTGGGCCTGGGTTGGCTGATCTTTGCCACCCCAGCCGAGGAGACGGACCAAGCCGCTCCCGAAACCACTGTCTCCGCCCAGGAGCAGCCCGAGGCCCCCGCTGAAGGGTCATCGGGCGCCGAGGAGCCGGTGGCGGCGGTCGCCGAGGCACTTCTCCCTTCGGTGGTCCAGATCCAGACTCCCACCGGCGAGGGCAGCGGTGTCATCTACGACTCCGAGGGACTCATTCTCACTGCTGCCCACGTGGTCGCCGGAAACGACGCAGTGATCGTCCGCCTTTCCGATGGGAGCCAGTTCGAGGGAACGGTGCTGGGGGGAGACCCGGCCACCGACATCGCCGTGGTCGAAGTCGAGGGGGGCGACCTTCCTGCCGCTCCGCTCGCCGTCGACGGTGACCTCCAGGTGGGGCAGTTGGCCGTGGCCATAGGAAGTCCCTTCGGGCTCGACTCCACCGTGACTTCCGGTGTTGTCTCGGCCGTGAACCAGACGGTCGGCCGGGGCGGCAACTTCCAGTCGCTCATTCAGACCGACGCCGCCATCAACCCGGGCAACTCCGGCGGGCCCCTGGTCAACCGGGATGGCGAGGTGATAGGCATCAACGTCTCGATCTTTTCCACCTCTGGCGGAAACGTCGGAGTCGGGTTCGCGGTGCCGATCGACGTCGCCTCCGATCTGGCCGATTCGGTGGTGGCGGGGGAGCCGATCGAGCGAGCCATCCTGGGGATCACCGGCACCAACACGGAAAGCGGCACGGCCGGTGCCCTCGTGACCGGTGTGGTCGAGGGCTCGGGTGCCGCCGAGGCCGGAATCCAGGTGGGTGACGCCATCCTCTCGGTCGAGGGCGTGGAGGTGCAGGGCATCGGCGACCTTGTCGCCCAGCTCGGCACCTACGACCCGGGCGACACTGTCACCCTCGAGATCATTCGGGGCGGGGAGACGATGGAGATCGAGGCCACCCTCGGCAGCCAGTCCTAGCGACTTCAACCGCGACGGGAGGCGGCCAGCTCGAAGAGCCTGGCCGCCCCCTCGCCCATTGAGGCGAACCGCTCGTCACTCGTCTGACCTCTGACGAAGCGGATGTAGATCTGTTCGAGGATGACTCCCAGCTTCCAGGTACCGAACACGACATACCAGTCGATGCCTGACACATCTCGTCCTGATCCCTGGGCGTAGCGCGCGATCGCCTCGGCTCGGGGCATCCAGCCAGGCACCGTGACCGGCATCAGGGAATGCGCCTCCCGGTCGACCTCCTCGGAGTCGTGCCATGAACCCAAGACAGTGCCCAGGTCGCACAGCGGGTCGCCTCTCGTTGCCATGTCCCAGTCGAACACGGCCGCGCACACCGACGGATCGTCCGGCGCAACAGCCATGTTGTCGAGCCGCCAGTCGTTGTGGAGCAACGTCGGAGGGGGAGAGGTCGGTAGCTGCTCGATCAGCCACGTTCCCACTTCGTCGGCCAACGGATTGTCGGCATGCCGGGCCCGTTCCCATCGCTCGAGCCACCCGTTCACCTGGCGCTCGAGAAAGCCATCGGGATGGCCGATGCCCTCGAGCCCGCAGGCGGCAGGGTCGACGGCGTGGAACTCGGCCAGAGTATCGATCACCACTCTCGACAGGGCGGCGTTCGCGTCGACGTCGTCGCCCCCACCGAAGATCTCGGGCACTGTCTCCCGCACGACCACCCCGTCCTTGCGCTCCATGACGAAGAAGGCGGCCCCGATGACGGACGGGTCGTCGCAATAGAGGAACGCCCGAGGTGCCTTCTCGAACGCCTGCCACAGCCGGGACAGCACGCGGTACTCCCGCCCCATGTCGTGAGCACCTGGCGCCACGGGCCCGAGGGGCGGTCGCCGCAGGACGTACTCGGTGCCATCGGCGAACTGGAGGAGATAGGTGAGGTTGGCTCGCCCTCCGCCGAACTGACTCACCGTCATGTCGGCATCGGCGCCGGGGAGGTTCCCGCACAAGTAGGACGCCAAGCGGTCTTCGTCGAACCGTTCTTCTGGACGCACGGCGATGACATCCGGCATGGGACCTATCTAAGCAAGTCGGTAACCTGCCTCTCTCACAGGAGGACACCACCATCACCCCATTCGACATCTCGAAGGCGTTCGTCGACGAGGTCGTGGCGATCAGTCCTATGACCGCCACCACCCTCGGCATCCCTGGCTCCGACCATCGCTGGGACGACCTGTCGCCTACGGGCGCCGACACCCGCCAGGAGCTCGCCATCCGCTACCGCGACCAGGTGGGTGAGCACTTCGGTAATCCCGATCCCGATCAAAGACACGCGGCCATCGTCCTGGCCGGCTACCTCGATGTGGCGATCAGCCAGTACCAGAGCGGTGACTACCTGCGCGACGTCAGCCACATCTACTGCGGCTTCAGCGAGGTACGTGACATCTTCGACATCATGCCCCGCGACACCGCCGTCGCATGGTCGAACATCGCAGCACGCCTCTCCTCGATCGGCGAGCCGCTCCGGGGGTGGCGGAGTCTTCTCGAGAAGGCCCTCAGTCAGGAAGTTGTCGTGGCTCGGCGTCAGGTCGAGTCGGTCATCGAGCAGGCCGAGGCTCTTGCGGGACCCGATTCGATGTTCGAAGGTCTGCGGTCCGAGGCAAGCGCCGCCGGGTTCTCCACCGACGAACTGGATACAGGTATCTCGGTCGCCCGCCGCGAGGCAGCCGACGTCGCCAACTGGCTCCGAGAGGAGTACCTGCCTCACGCCGCCGTCGAAGACGGCGTGGGGGAGGAGCGTTACGGGCGGTCGGCCGAGGAGTTCCTCGGTCTGGTCATCGACCCCCGGGAGGTGTACGAGTGGGGCTGGGAGGAGCTCGCCCGGCTCCGCACCCAGATCCAGATTGTTGCCGCCGAAGTGGACCCGGATCGCTCCGTCGAAGAGGTGATCGAGCTGCTGGAGACCGATCCGGCCCGGGCGGTGGACCGGGCGGACTTCCCCCGCTTCGTCGAGCAGCGCCTGGAGGATGCCGTCCGCGATCTCGACGGATCGCACTTCGACGTCCCCAAGCGGATCAAGGCGGTCAGCGTCAATCTGGCGCCTCCGGGTGGGGCCCTCGGAGCCTGGTACATCAATCCCTCCACGGACTTCCGGCGTCCCGGCTCCGTTTGGTACGCCCTCGGGGAACGTCAGCGGATCCCCCTCTGGCAAGAGGTGTCGACGGCCTACCACGAAGGATTTCCGGGCCATCATCTCCAGATGGGCGTATCGATGTGTCAGTCCGAACGGCTGTCGGAAGCCCAGCGTCTCCTGGTCTGGTACTCGGGCTACGGCGAAGGCTGGGCTCTCTACGCCGAGCGACTGATGGACGAGCTGGGCTACTTCGAGCTGCCCGAGTACCGACTCGGCATGCTCGCCTCGCATGTTTTTCGCGCCACCCGCGTGGTGGTAGACATCGGCACCCATCTGGGGTACTCGATCCCCGAGAACGCCCCGCTCCACGCCGGTGAGACATGGACCTACGACATCGCGGTCGACTACATCGAACAGGTGGCTTATCAGCCCCGTGATATCTCCGAGAGCGAGGTCAAGCGTTATCTGGGCTGGCCCGGCCAGGCCATCTCCTACAAGGTGGGCGAACGCGAGATCCTGGACATCCGCAGCCAGTTGGAGAAGAAGGGCTCCTTCGACCTCAAAGAGTTCCACCGTCGGATCCTCGAGGGAGGCGAGTTGCGCCTCGACTACCTCCGCCAACGCCTCCTGGGCTGAATCGATCTTGTGGGGGGTACTTCCCCCCACACCCCCCACGGCTGCTCGTCATAGGTGTCCGTAGTGGTCGGGGCCATCCGAGTGCGGTGATCTTAGGAATGGGCTATCCCTAATTGTGTTCGGTGTACTCCCCACACCCCCCACGGCTGCTCGTCGTAGCTGTCCGTCGTGGTCGGGGCCATCTCAGCGAGGTGTTGCTAAGAAACGATCATCTATTGGCCACAGTGGCCGGTTGGACGCACGGCCCACCTGACTCCCACTCTTCCGACTTCCGACTTCCCCACTTGGATCAGCAGCCCGCTTGTTGCAGCGTCGGGAAGGGATTCACCGCCTCGCCGTCTCCCGGGTGGACCTCGAAGTGCAGATGGGTCGGTCCGCCGCGGGCGTTGCCCGTGTCGCCCACATAGCCGATCACTTGGCCGGCCTCGACCCGACCCGAGCGGCCGAACGCATCGAGGTGGGTCCCCACATAGGTGACGCCGTCGTCGCCGTGCAGGAAGAACTGCAACCCGCCCACCGTGCCGGTGATGAGCTTGATCTCACCTCCGACCGGTGCCACGACTTCGGTGCCTCGGGGAGCGAACAGGTCGGTTCCCTGGTGAAAGCGCCCATCGGACCGGGGAAAGCCCCAGTCGTTCACGTAGGTGGCGCCGCTCACCGGGCATACCCAGCCCGACCCCGGGATGGTGAGCGTCTGGCCTACCCGAATACGGTTCACGTCCACTATGTCGTTGGCGCGGGCCAGGTCGTCCGTTCCCACGCCGTACTGCCGGGCGATGGAGCCCAAAGTCTCACCACTGGCCACTGTGTGGCTTCCGACGCTACTCCCCGAGTCCGCCGCCTCTGCGACGAACGAGTCGCCCGACAGTGCCAGTCGGGTACCCACGTAGATCCGGGAAGGGTCGGTGATCCCGTTGGCCTGGGCCAGCTGGGAAACGGGCACCCCGTACCTGGCGGCGATGGAGGCGAGAGTCTCTCCCGCCTCGACGACATGGAAAGAGGTGCCGTTGGCGGCGTCGTCGTCGGAGTCGCCGCTGCGTGCGGGGATCTTCAGCTTCTGGCCGATCCGCACGAGGTTGGGATCGGACAGCTCGTTGGCTGAAGCGATATCGGAGACTGCCGCCTCGTACCGATTGGCAATCACGCCGAGCGTCTCGCCGGCAGCCACGACATGGATGCGGGCCGGCGCTCCGTCCTGGCCGGGGATCACGATCTCCTGACCAGGAAGAATGAAGTCAGGATCGGAGATGTCCCCGTTGCTGTCCAGCAGAGCCTGGAGAGACACGCCGTGCGCGGCGGCGATGGCGGACAGGGTGTCACCGGACTTGACCTCGTAGGCCACGGATCCGGCTACCACCATTAGAGCCAAGAGCCCACCGATCAGGTAGGCCCGAAGTCGTCTGTCGGTCGACACCAAAAAGGTCGACGTCATCATGGAGAAGCCTCTCCGGCCCCTGTTCCGCCCGAGAGGATGGCCACGCTACCGTCATACGCTCCGTTTTCCAAGGTTTGGCTGCCCAAATTCCGTTTGCGCGAAAACGGATCAGCCGATCGAGACGGGTTGGGGGCGGTGGGCGGCGCGTAGCTGGCCGCAGGCGGCGTCGATGTCGGTGCCCCGGGTATCCCGCACAGTGGTGGTCACGCCCAGGCCCGTGAGGATCTCTACGAAATCGGTGATGCGAGTCTTCGACGAGGCGGTCTGGCGGGTGAGGGGAGTGGGGTTGAGGGCGATGAGGTTCACGTGAGCCCGGATGCGTCGGGCGATGTCGGCCAGCTTGCGGGCCTGTTCGTCGGTGTCGTTGACGCCGTTCATCATCGTCCACTCGATGGAGACCCTCCGCCCGGTCTTCTCGAAGTACTCGCTGGCGGCACGTTCAAGGTCGGCGATGGGGTAGCGGCGGTTGATCGGAACGAGGTTGGACCGGAGTTCGTCGTCAGCAGCGTGGAGGCTGATCGCCAGGTTGATCGGCCACCCCTCACTGGCGAGACGCCGGATGCCGGGGATCATCCCCACCGTGGAGACGGTGAGAGAGCGAGGCGACATCCCCATCTCATCGATCATCCGCCGGATCGCCTCCCTGACCCGGTCATAGTTCGCCAGGGGCTCACCCATGCCCATGAACACCACGTTCGTCACATGATCCGGCGCTCGTGGCATTCCGATCTGGCGGAGGAACGCTCCGGCGTATGCCACCTGGGCGACGATCTCGCCCGCCTGGAGATGGCGATCGAAGCCGAATTGGCCGGTCGCACAGAAAGTGCAACCCAGCGCACATCCGGCCTGGGATGAAATACAGAGCGTCGCCCGCCGGGGATAGCCCATCAACACTGCTTCGATCTCGGCTCCGTCCCGCGTCCGCAACAGCCACTTGCGCGTCAGCCCCTTGTCACCAACCTGGTCGGCGACGACGTCGAAGGGCCACAGCTGGAGCGACCGACGAACATGGGCCGGCAGGTTCGTCATGTCGGCCGTGTCGAGGACCGGCATCCGATATAGCCAGTGACGCAACTGCTTCGACCGGTACGGAGGCTCCTCCCCGAGGAGGGACGCCAGATCGTCGGGATGGGTCAGGTAAGCCACGGGACATGAATGGTATCGGCACGGTGGTCGTTCCACGCCGGTCCCTACACTCGCTCCAATGCTGGATTCGCTACGTCAGACGTGGAGCCGGGACGCGATCGGATTTCGCCAGGGCGAACTCGAGGACGGGGACGGGGTTGCCACGATGACAGTGACGCTCATCGGGGGGCCGGCCCTGTTCGTGGGCGCCATCCTCGTCACGGTCGACGGGCTCAGCTTGGGCCAGGTGCTGCTGATCGCTCCGATCGGTGCCCTCCTTGGGGCGGGCGTGGTGAGTTCGTCCGCCGCCATGGCTGCCCAGACGGGCGCCAACGGGGCGTGGCTCCTCCGGCCCTCATTCGGGAGGAGCGGCTCACTCCTGGTCTCGATTCTCCGGTTGATGATGGTGGTTCTGTGGGCGGTGATCGGTCTACAACTCGCCGCCGGCTGGTCCCAAGACGCCATGACCGACTTGGAAGTCGCCCTGCCGACTCGCGTCGCGGTTGTGGTCTTGGGGGTGCTGGGACTCCTCCTGGCGGCGGCAGGGCTGGTCCAGACCATAAAAACGTTGATTCGCAAGCCGCTCTTCATCTCGTCCGTTTTGCTGCTCGGTCTCTTCGCCCTACGCCTCGCCTCCTCCGGTGGTGGCTTCGCCGGAGGGGGAAGCGAATCGTTCTGGCAGGGGGTGCAGCGAGCGGTGGAGCTGTCGGCCGTGTTCGTCCCGTTCGTGGAGTCGGTGGCTCGACGCCTGGACAACGACGAGGACGCCCAGAGCAGCTTCAGTGTGTCGTATGCGATTCCAGCCACGTTGATGATCGCCGCCGGAGGCGTACTGGCCTTCCGCCTCGGAGGAATCGGAGAGATGATCGGCATCGACGCCGGCACCGCCGCAGTAGTGGCGGTCTTGGCCTGGGTACTTATCGCCGAAGTCGACCAGGCTTTCTCGTCGTTCGTGGCGGCCGGGTCGGAGGCGACGGGAATCGTCCGGGTCCTGCCCACCTGGCTGATCGGATTGATCCCGGTGGTCGCGGTGGTGGCGGCGGCGATGTTGCTACCCGAGATGCCTACCGGCTGGGCGGCGTTGGCAGCCGCCATCGTCTTTCCGGCGGCCGTCATCACCGCGTTCGACTTCCATTGGGTCAACGACCGGTACTACGCCGAGACGGATATCTATGGCAGCGGCGGCCGTTCCTTCAACGTCGCCGGCGTCGGCTGCTGGCTGGGTGCGGTGGTCCTCGGGCAGCTGTTGGAGCCGATCGGTCCCGAGGAATGGACCGGCCTGGTTCCGAATGTCCTTCCCGAGGTCGACCTGCCATGGCGGCTGATCGCCTCCCTGGTGGCGGCGACGGCGTACCTGCTCATCACCCGCTGGAGCGGCTATCGGACGACGTCGGTCTACGAGGTGCGCGGCGTGAATGCCTACGGGCGCCAGGACGACGCCTGATTTACCTCAGTTGCTCAGGGCTCGGGCGGCGTCGACCCATCCGTTGGCTCGCGCCACCGGGACCTGAGCGGCGTCGGCCAACCGCTCCGGGTCAGCCAGCGCTAGGTCGGCCACCGAGTTGAACCCGGCGGCAGCCAACCGCGTGGCGTAGACAGGTCCGATTCCCTTCACCTCGGTGATGGTCGGTGTCGCCGTCTCAGGTTCGGACGGCTCCGGTCGTGGTTCGGGCACACGGAAGGCGGGTGGCTGTGGTTCGCGGGAAACCGCAACCGAGATGAGCCTGTCCCGCATCGCCCAGATGACAGCCCCCAGCCCTCCGATGACTCCGATGATTCGGCCTATTCGTCTCACGGCCCACAGCGTAACGCGGCCGGCCGCTCGATAAGGTTGCCCGATGCGAGTCGATTTCTACTACCCGCCGGGTTCTCCGTTGGGCGCCCGGTCGGCAGCCGAGCAAGCCGCCAGGGTCGGCTACGACGGCTTCTTCACCGCCGAGACTGCCCACGATCCGTTTCTGCCCCTCGTCATGGCTGCCGACACTGCCCCTGAACTGGTCCTGGGCACCTCCATCGCAGTGGCGTTTCCCCGCTCCCCGATGGTGACCGCCATGATCTCATGGGACCTCGCCGAGGCCTCAGGGGGAAAGTTCATCCTCGGCCTGGGCACCCAGATCAGAGCCCACATCACCCGTCGCTTCTCGACTGAGTGGGACAGCCCGGGACCGAGGTTGCGGGACTACGTTCGCTCCCTCCGGGCGATCTGGGACGCCTGGCAGAACCAGACACCCCTGAAGTATGAAGGCGACTTCTACCGCTTCACTCTGATGACGCCATTCTTCGACCCGGGCCCGATCAAGCATCCCGAGATACCGGTCGCCATCGCCGGAGTCGGTCCGTACCTCAGCCGATTGGCCGGGGAACTGTGCGACGGCTTCCACGTGCATCCCTTCCATACGGCTGCCTATCTGGATCAGGTGGTCATTCCTAACATCGCGGCGGGAGCCGAGGCCGCCGGCCGCTCATTGGACGACTGCCAGCGAATCTCGACCGTGTTCGTCGTAACCGGAGCCAACGACGAGGAGATGGCTCAATCCATGGAGGCGGTCAAGCAGCAGATCGCCTTTTATGCCTCCACGCCGTCATACTCGGGCGTTCTCGAGGCCAGCGGTTGGGACTTCGGTCCTCAGCTGACGGCGATGAGCAAGCGGGGGCAGTGGATGGAGATGGCCGACATCATCACCGACGACGTGGTGTCACAGGTGGGAGTCGTCGCACCGATCGGCGAGCTCGGACCGGCAATACGTCGGCGCTACGGCGACCGCATCCAGCGAATCGGCCTCTACAACGTCGGAGGCGTGGCGGCGCTGGACGATGACACCCTCCGCCAGGTCGTGTCCGACATCAAGTCAGGCTGACGGGCCTTCAAGGGCGACGGGAGAGAACGGAAGCCGCTGGTCCGGCAGCTCGCCGAGATGCCCGACGTCGTTGAACGAGACAAGTCGCGGTCCGGGGCCGATCACCGTTATCGAGGCGTTGTGAAGGCCGCCCAGCCGGCTACGAAAGATGTTCCCGGTCGAGTCGATACCGGCCGCCCACAGGGCCAGCGTCAGCGTGGGACCGCTGTGCGTGCCGATCACCACCGTCGACTCGCCTGCCAGCATGCCGTTTACCGCCTCCACTACGCGATGCGCTACATCGGACCACCGCTCGCCCGAAGGACGCAGCACATCGGATCCCCGCACGTAGTCACCCCATAGGGAGGGCCACTTGCGTGCGATCTCCTCGGGAAGCAAGCCCGTCCACTCCCCGTTGTTGATCTCGCGCAGGCGCCCATCCGTCACGACGTCCAAGTCGAGTCGTTCGGCCAGAGGCATCACCGTCTCGACACAGCGCGTCAGGTCCGACGACACGACCCGGGTGATGTCCTGGTCGGCCAGGCGGTCGGCGATCGCTTTGGCCTGGTGTCGGCCGGAGTCCGTCAGTGGAACGTCTCGGTGCCCGAGGAAACGGTGGTCGCGGTTGCCCTCCGCGTCACCATGACGCACGACGACGAGGGTGGCGGCCATCAGAGCGCGGTGGCCGCCGCCGTGTCGACCCGCGGATCTGCGGCGGCTACCCGCCGGCCGTCGCCGTCGACCCGGATCACTGACATCGGTCCCCACCCGGGCTGCGGTACGTCGCGCACTATCGGTCTGTGGCCCCGTCGATGGAGTCCGTCGACCACAGTGGCCGGTGTCCCCGGCTCGACCTCTACCGAGGAGCAGTTCAATCCCTCGTCTTCGACCGGCAGCATCCAGCGGGGCGTGGACATGGCCCTTCCCGGGTCGACGTTCCGCCCGATGATCAGCGACGCCAGCTGGATGATGAGTTGAGGCTGCATGAAACCCCCTCTCGTACCCAGCACAGCCGACAGGTTCCCGTCCCGGGTCCAGATCGTCGGCGAGAGGGTGTGGAGCGGTCGCCGACCCGGCGCCAGCTCGTTGGGATGACCGGACGTGAGGGTGAAGCCGCGTCCCCGGTCGTGGAGGAGGAAGCCGCCGGCCTGCACTGAGATGCCCGATCCGATGCCGTAGAAGTTCGATTGGATCAACGAGACTCCCAGGCCGTCGCCGTCCACGACACACATGAAGGCGGTGCCTCCGCTACCGGGGGAATGGGTCCCCACAGAGGTGAGGCAGTCGGGTGAATAGCGATCGACGAGCCCGTCGATCCGCCTCGGAGCGAGCAGGTCCTCCGGTGCCATCTCCATCGAGTCCGGGTCGGCCAGGATCCGGTCGCGGTCCTCGGCGGCCAGGCGGTAGGCCTCGATCGCGTGATGCCAGCCCAGTGGGTCATCGGACTCGGTCAAACCCAGACGGTCCACGATGGCCAGGCCGAGGAGCGAGATGTATCCCTGCGAATTGGGCGGGATCGTCCAACCTCGGGCTCCGAAGATGTCGACTGACAGGGGATCGACCCACTCGGCCTGAACGGCCTCGAGGTCAGCGACGGAGATGGCGCCGCCTACCGCTTCGCTGATCCCCCGTCCGATAGTTCCCCCGTAGAAAGCCTCTCGTCCCTCGTCGGCGATGCGTTTCAGGGTCGTAGCCAGCTGCTGACGGACGATCCGCTCTCCTTCGAGTGGGGGTCGTCCGGCCGAGTAGAGGGGGGCCGCCGACGGTTCGGTCCGCAGCTCGTCGAAACGGCCGGCGAACGCCACCGCCATCTCACGACTGGCCGGAAACCCGCCCGCCGCCACGCGGGCGGCCGGCTCCAGGATGGTTTCCAGTTCGATGCGGCCCAGGCGGCGATGGAGTTCGAGCCAACCGTCGACACAGCCGGGAATGGTGACGGCCGCCGGGTGACGTTGCGGGATGGCGGCCGTCCCCGACGATCGTAAAGCATGGGCGAGCTCGGCGGCTCCCGAGCCGGCGTGGCCCGAAGAATTCAAGGCGAGGGGAGACTCGAGCTCCGGCCCGGTGACGAGGGCGAAGAGGTCACCGCCGATCCCACAGGTCTCAGGCGCCACCACCCCCTGCATCGCGTTGGCAGCGATGGCCGCGTCGACCGCGTTACCGCCGCCGGCCAGGGCCGCCATCGCCGCCTGGGTAGAGAGCACGTGAGGTGTCACCGCGGTGGATCCGTAAGCGGTCACCTCGACCGGTCTGAGTGGGATGGAAGGGTGCACGATGTCAGCGCCTGAGATCCGGAACCACCCGGTTGAGGGCGTCGAGAACCGCCCGCACCACCGCTCGCGACTCATCCTCGTCCACTACGGCCGATCCGATCATGAGTCGTTCCGCCTGTTGTGTGACCAGGACCACCTGAGCCACCGCCACCCGCCGTGACCCCAGGGTCGGGATGTCCACCGAGGCGACGGCGAAAGAGGCCTCGGCGTGCAATGCCTGGCCCAACGCTTCGAGGGCGGCTTCCGCCACCATCCGGTGCCGCGTAGCCGAGGCGGCCGCACCGGTCGTCTCGCCGACCAGCATCTCGTCGTTCCATTCGAGTGTGACACGCACCGCCGACCTGGAGCCGTCGGTGGTCTCGAAGATGTCGACGATCGCCGGGCGGTCGCCGCCGGCCAGGTCTCCGTCGGCGAGTTGGACGACCGATACGATTCGCCGATCGACGTCGATCCCGAAGGCCGCCGCTGCCAGTGATTGGACGTCGCGCACGACTTGCTTTGCCGGTTTGGCCATCCGGGCCAGCACGTGGATTTCATCCAGCTTCGAGTCCGTCCCCACCACCCGCACTGCCTCTACTCCGTCGAGACGAGCGAGCTTCGCCTGAAGTGCTGTGAGATCCATCCGTGTGGAGGGTAACGGATGCGACTGAACGTAACAGGGGTAAACCGTTCGAGGCTTTGAGCCGATGTACCTGTTGAGACGCAGGTCCCCGGCGGCTACATTCACCACGTCGCCCGATTCGGTGACGCACCGCGGTGGTTGCGCAACTGCCCCGGTGAGGTTTCAGGCGGGCAGAGTCAGGGGCTGGACGTGTTGACATCCAAAGAGTTCCCGGTGAGAGCCGGGAGCAAGCGGGGTACCCCGGCGAAGCGATCGGCCCAGTCATCGCCACTAACCAAGCGGAGCGGATCGGTGCCACGGAGCAAGAGCGCTCTGTGAACCCACACCCAGGTAGGTGGTCGAGAAAATATGAAGGGCAAGCTCGTTCGGATTCTTGCCACGGCCGGAAGTCTCGCAGCACTCGTTGCTGCGGGCTCTGCCAACATTCGGATCGGCTGAGGACTGAGCCGGGGCCCCAAACTCTTCGCGTGGAGCATTGTTGAAACCCCTCACGATACGACAGATCCGGATCGCCGCCGCTTATGCCCTCGGAGGGCTGGTTTGCCTTGTAGCGCTCTGGCTTAGAGTGGACGCTCCGCCACTCATCCTGTGGTCCATCCTTGCCTCTGCGTTCATCGTCCTCGAACTGCGGGCAGTAGAAGTCAACGATCGAATGCTCCAGAGCTCGGGTCTGATGGTGCTTCTTACCGCAGGGGCACTCTTCGCGATACGCTCAGATTCCAGCGCAGCACTCGCAATGGCGGCGATGGCGGCTCTCGGTCCAATCCTTCCGGACGGGATATTCAAGCGCCAGTGGTTTCAGCCGATCGCAAACTTCGGCCAGATGGTCGTCTCTGCAACTGTCGCCGGTTTGCTTCTCGATTGGCTTCTTTCCGGCTTGGTCTTATCCACCTTTCTGTTACTACAGGTAGCCTTGGCGGGGGCCCTCGCTTCTCTCGTCTACACCGGCATGAACGTCATCATGGTGGGTTACGCCGTCCGCTACGTGTATGGAACTCGAACGGTTCTTCCCTGGTCTGGGTTGCATGTGCTGCTGCCGTCTCAAGTCCTTATGGGTTTTCTCGGCGGTCTGCTTGGCGCAGCATTTCATTTGGCGAATAAGCAGGCCGTGATAGTCCTGATATTGATCGTCTATCTGTTCGCCCATTTGTCTCTATCGTCATATTCCCAGCTTCGTGAGGCCCATCAGGCTGCGCTTCGAGGTTTCGTCAAGGCGCTCGAGGCACGTGACCTCTACACCCGGGGCCACACTGAGCGGGTGGCCTACTTCGCGCAATTAATCGGTGAGCAGCTGCGCTTCACGGGCACCCAGCTTGAGCGCATACGCTGGGCTTGCCTAATTCACGACTTGGGCAAACTGGCCATACCCGGCGAGCTCGTAGCAAAGCGCGGCCGCCTCACTCCCGAAGAGTTCAAGGAGATGCGGACCGCCGCACGCTCTGTGGAGGCGATTCTCGCTGAAGTGGACTTCCTCCGACCGATGGTCTCCATAGCTGGCGTTCACTACATCGATCTGGAGAAGTTCGATGCCAGTGCTTGGTCACTTGAGGCCTCGATCGTGGCGACCGCCGACACCTTTGACGCTCTCACGTCAACCCGTCGTTACCGAATGGCGATGCCTCAGACCGAGGCATACGCCGAGCTTCGTTCTGACCCTTCGGGGCGGTTTTATCCGGAGGTCATTAGTGCTCTGGAGTCCGCATTGAAACGGACGGGAGAGGTGTACGGCGGTGCTCAGATGACGCAGTCAGAGCAGTTATCGCGAGCTGAGGAGGCCCAGCTTGCCTAGGAAGCTCTTCTCCACCATTGCGGTCGTTGGGCTGTTGGTCGCCGCTCCGCTCGCTGGTACATGGGCACTCGCCAACTCTCAGACATCGATGATCCAGGCCGGGGTCGCTGTCGCGGCAATGGTTTTGGGCTCGCTCATTACGCCGTCCGGCCAAAGCGGCAATCGGCTCACACTAACGATTGCCGCAGCCGCCGCCCTGCCGTTCATCTTCCTGGCTGGGGACCGAGTCGACGTGTCGGGCGTTATCGGCGTCTATCTGATCGGCTCGGAACTGCTCGTTCTCGTGGAGTACGCCCGATCCGGCGTGTTGGCGACCTCTTTCGCTTACGCCGGCCGACAGTTCGTCGGCTATTCGATCTTCACCCTTGTCTTTGCGCTCGTGCGTGACGTAGTAGGGCGCTCGCTTGGATCATCGGGCTGGGAAATACTTGTGCCTTTCGTGGCCGGTGGAGTCGCTTGGATCGCTGTCGAGCTGCTGTTGTGGTCGTTGGCGGCGGCCGGAGACTTTCGTCTACCGACGCGCTACGTCGCCTTATCCGGCGTCAAGGATCTCAACGTTTTCATCAGTCTCGTCGCTACTGGCGGCCTCTTTGGCCTGATGTTGGAGCCGCTTGGTTGGTGGGCTCTTCCTGTCGCCCTGCTCCCTTACAGCTTCGCCCACGGTGCCTTCCGTCGCTTCCAGGAGACGAAGACCACCTACCGGCAGACGATTCGGGCCCTCGCCCAGATTCCCGAGGTGGCGGGTCTCAACCTGACCGGCCACTCCGATCGCACAGCCGCTCTGGCGGTGGCGATGGCCAAGGACCTGGGCCTCACGCCGGAGGAGGTCGAGGAGGTGGAGTTCGCCGCCCTGATGCACGACATAGGCCACATCACGCTCAACGATCCGACCGTCATCGAACAGGGTTGGACCGACGACGACCTCGCCCGCTGGGGCTCAGAGATCATCGCCGGGGCGCCTTCCCTCGACCGGGTGGCAGCCCACGTTCGGCGCCAGTACGAACCGTTCCGCAATCCCGGCGAGGAGTCAGATCCGAGCGTTTCCAAGGCGGCCCGCATCGTCAAGATCGCCAGCGCCTACGACTCGCACCGCGTTGGCAGCGGGATGTCCCAGCTGGAGGCGCTCGAGGAACTGCACCAGGGGGCGGCCTACGAATACGACCCCGAGGTCGTGACATCTCTCCGCCGGATCCTGGAAGCCGGTCCCGTCAACGCTTGACCGAGGCGGAGCCGGCCTGAGCGCGTGCCCCTCGCTTGAACCAACGAACCGGCCGTCGTAGCTCGGACTCGAGGAACCGTGCCAGGCCGACAGCGAGGAAGACGTCACCCAGCGACACGACGTTTCCCTGATTCGCCAGCCGGATCGGGATCACGTCGGCGAGAAAACTGAGGCGAGTAGATGCGTCGAGGTTGACGTGCTTGTAGCTTTCGGCGACGGACATCGCCCGATCGGAGAAGCCGGCTGCTACCTGCCAGGCTCCCTCGAGGACCGGCATGCCACCGTTCAGTGCGATCACCGAGAAGTTCATGAGCACCCCGACGCCGGCAAGCCACATGCCTGTTCGGTCGCGGTTGAGGATCACCAGCCCCAGGAGCAGCAGAAACGATGTGAGAATCATGGCGAGGCCGACCGCATCGGCCCAGCGAGCCGACCGGGGAATCCAGGCGGTGGCGATCTGCAGAAAGAAGGCGAGAGGGAGTAGCCACCACATCCGGAGGTGGATATCTCCTAGATTTGCGAGCCTCCCCCCTCTGAGGACTGCGATCGTCATCGCCAGAAACAGGACGAGCGCGAGCCATAACATAGGTTGCGCCGACGGTATCACAGGCTCACGCCTGAACACAGAGAAGGAAGGCAAATGATTCGCTACGAGGCGTCGGATCGTCGCGCCACCATCACGATCGACGAGGTGGAGCGGCGCAATCCGATGTCCGCTGAGGCGATGGCGGGCTTGGTAGACGCTACCCGGAGAGCATTGGCAGACGATGCCGTGAGGGTGCTGGTCTACACCGGTGCCGGTGACGCGGCCTTCTGCGCCGGAGGCGATCTCTCAGCAGGTTTCGTCGACGACCCGATCGGCCTCCATCACTCTCGAGGTGCACTGGCGGATCTGTTTCGCCTCATGGTGCGCGGTGGCAAGCCCACCGTCGCTCGCGTCAACGGTCATGCGCTGGCCGGAGGGTTCGGGTTGGCGGTGGCATGCGACATCGTCGTCTGCGTCGATGACGCCAAGCTCGGCACGCCCGAGATCAACGTCGGTTTGTGGCCGATGATGATATCGGCGGTGTTGGTCCGCTCGATGCCTCGCAAGGCGGTCCTGGAGTTGATGATGACCGGACGCATCATCACGCCGGACGAGGCCCACCGATTAGGCGCCATCACCCACGTCGTCAGCCGCGACGAATTGGACAACGTGGTCGACGAGATAGTCGGTTCTCTGGCGTCGAAGAGTCCAGCGGTGATGGAACTCGGCCGCGACAGCTTCTACGCCATCGCCGACATGGACTTCGACGCCGCCCTCGATCGTCTGCAGGCTGGCCTGACCGCGGTGTCGTTGACGGAGGATTCAAAGGAAGGCGTCCAGGCGTTCCTGGAGAAGCGTCAACCGATCTGGCAGGGCCGCTAGGCGGCTCGAGCGTCGCCGCTCCCGTTTCCCTGCTCTGACCGTTCTTGGATCTCATCCCAAGATGCGACTACGACCAGATAAGGGCAGCGCGGCCCATCAGTCACCTGGTGTGATTAGGTCCAGTTCGTTGCCCTCGGGGTCTGAGAGTCGCGTCAACCCCGGACTCGTTCTGACTACGGTTCCGCCGGCTTCGATTCCAATGTCGATCCGCTGCTCGAGGTGATCGTCGGGGACGTGTAAGACCAGCCGGATCCGATCGCGCTGGCGTCGGCGATCCTCATCGGTGGAGTCGATCCGCTGGAAGATGAGCACCGGGCTGAGCCGGCGCGGGTCGTAGATGTCCACGACGTCCTGCCGGGGGTCGAGTTCGTATCCGAGCGCCGATGCCCAGAACCCGCGGACGGCGCTCAAATCGGCGACATCCAGGCCCAGCTGCACGAAGCGCGGTCTAGACGGATCTGCGGTGAGGCCGAGGTCCCTTGCAGCCGATTGGATCCTGGCCGCCAGGTCGGTGAAGGCGGGCAATGGGCCGTCCTCTCCTTCCCACAGGTCCTTGCCGCTGTCGATCACCACACCGTCGGAACGGACATCGATCAGCAGCGGGATCCCGGCGTCATCGGCCAACCTCGCCACTGCCGTCACGAGCGCGGTCGCCCGCCCGGCTGCTGGCGTTGGATAGAAAACCATGGCGGCGAATGGTGCCCGCCAATCGTCGCTCTCCGATGCGTCAGACATTGGGCCGCCCGGCACCAGGTCGACCTCGTTGCCGTCGTCGTCGGAGACCATGAGACCGTAGGGCCCGGACGGCGAGTGGCGGAGTTCGGCTAAAGCCGCCGCCACCCGCTCGGGCGGACGACCGACGTCGACATGAAGGCGGTTGCGGAGCGGCCGGGTGCCGTCGTCCTGATGGAACACGATCGCCGGATCACGACGGAGCGGATCGGTCAGGTGTGCCGTGTCATCTTGCCGGTACGCCAAGACAGTGCGCCAGAACGGCATCAGTGCCGCTGGGTCGACCGCGTCGATCGCCAAGCCCGCCACCTGAAGGGTGGAAGGATCAGGGGTGAGGCCCAACCCGCGGGCCGCCTCCGAGATGGCCGCCGCTTGGCGCACTTCGGCTTCGCCGATACCGGCGAGGCGGACGCGAACACCGGTGGGCCGGAGGTCGATGTCCGGAGGGGTGGAACCTTCCACCGAGCCGGCGACACGTTCGACCAGACTGGCCCCCGCAGAATGCGAAGGCGCTTCGAACCAGGCATGGGCGGTGGCGTCGAGCGCCCGCCAACCATCGGCCCCGCTCTCCTGTTGGAACCCCTTGGCCGACAATCGCATCATTTTTTCTGGTCGTGGCTTTCGTTGCGCTCGGATGATACGGAACACCAGGGGAGCGCCGCCAGCATGGCCCACGCGTCGCAGACGGCCCGAGGCCGGCCGGCGGCCCACGGTTCAGGCGATGATGGGGAGGCGGGCTGCGAATTTTTATTCTCTTTTATCGCAAAGCGCGCTCAACCGCGTTCTTATCACACCCATGCTGTACGTTGACGGCATGGAGTTGGCGAACCTGACGACCGATCAGCTCGAGCAAGAACTAACTCGATTCGAGACACTTCGCCGTCAGGCCGGGTCTGTCATGGTGGCTTTGATCGCCGAAGCAGATCGCCGCCAGGTGCCGTTGGGAGATGGCTGTCGCAACACCCGGGAATGGGTCAGCGGGCGGGTCGACGCCGACCCGGACGACGCCAAGATCCTCACCAATCTCGCCCGAAGTCTGGAGGATCTCCCGGAGATATCGCGCCGGATGGCCGAAGGCAGTATCGGGATCGCCCGGGCCCATCTTCTCAGCCGGGTCGCCGATCAGGCCTCGGAGGTGAGCTGGCTCAGCCGGACGTCCGGTCTCAATCTGGCGGCGACCGAGCGGCTCGTTTCTCGGTATCGCCGGATCGGGCGGCAGCTTGAACGTCGGCAAGAGCGAGATTCCTGGCTATCGCTCCAGCCGTCGCTCGACGAGTCGTGGTGGCGGATCAACGGCGGGGTGGGAGCCATCGCCGGAAAGACGATCTCGGATGCCATCGAAGCACGAGCGGACCAGTTCCCCCACGATGAGGGCGACAAGCAACACCGGCAGGCTCTCGCTCTCGAAACGATCTGTCGTGATTACTCCGGCGGCGAGGATTCCAAGGTCCCGTCCATCCTCAGCTTCGTCGACTTCGATCTGGCCAACGCCACCGGCGGCGAGGCTGGCGCCGAGTTGTTCTTCGGTCCTCGGATCGGCCCTGAGGCTCTCGGCGAGCTTCTCTGCGAAGGCCAGGTTCAAATCATCGGCCTAGCCAACGGCCGGCCGGTGGTGACCTCTCCGAAGGCCCGGAATATCCCTCCCTCGATCAGGGCCTATGTCCTGTGGCGTGACGGCGGATGCCGGGCCCCGGGATGCACTTCGATCTACCGCTTGCAACCTCACCATGTGGTCTTCCACGCGCATGGAGGCAACAACGATCCCGCCAATCTCGTCACCCTCTGTTGGTTTCACCACCATGTGGTTGTCCATCGGCGGGGTTACCGGATCGAGCCACAGCCGGATGGAAGCATTCGTTTCGTTCCACCGGCTGATGCCCGCGACCCTCCCTGATCGTCGACCCATTCCGCATCCCGATTCCACCCCCGCACTTCATTCTCTTCGATTCCTGCCCATCGGCGGTACCCTTTGGCGTCCATGAATGTCCGTCGGGTCGTTCGTCGCGTGGGTTGGGGCCTCATCTGGTCGGCCCTGTTGATCTTCGCCTTCCTGGGCTATCAACTGTTCGTCACCGACCTTCTCAACGATCGCGTCCAGGCGGCGGCCGAGGCCGACCTGGCCGAGGACCTCGCCGAGCGGCGTGAGGACCTTCCCGAGCCGGAGATCGTCACGGTGGAACTGCCGCCGGATGACCCCGCCGACACTCCAACGTCCACCACTCCGACCTCCACCAGCACCACCGTTCCACCGGTCGAGTTCTCACCCGAAGAGGCGGGGGAGGAAGGATCCACGCTGGGCCGTATCGCCATCCCCTCGCTCGACGTGGACGAGGTCTTGTTCGAAGGCGTCACCCGGGAGACCCTCAATATGGGCCCCGGACACATGCCTTGGACCCCGGTGCCGGGTCAACCGGGGAATGCCGTGATCTCGGGCCATCGAACGACCTACGGACGCCCCTTTTATGACCTGGACAAGCTGGAGATGGGCGACCGGATCGAGGTCGAGACGGCAGTCGGGCTTCATGTGTTCGAGGTGCGAGAGATTCACATCGTCGAGCCGACTGACGTGTGGGTCACCGAACCGATCCCGGGAGCCTGGCTGACGTTGACCACCTGTCATCCCCGGTTCTCGGCGGCGGAGAGACTCATCATCCAGGCCGAGATGGTGGAGGGGCCGAACCTCGAGTATGCCAGTCTCCTCGCTCAGGTGCGCGATGGGAACGAGGAGCGAACGTGAGGAGAATCTGGGCCGCCCTTCCGGGAACAGTCACCGTCAAGGCGTTGCAGGCAGTCGCCTTGGCCGTCGTGGCCCTGACTGCTCTCATCTTCCTATTCGAGTGGGCCGGCACGCTGCTCGACTCGGGCGGCGTCGTGGGACCTTCCTCCTAGCCCTCGAAGGTCAGCCCGTCGAGACGTTCGGGCGTCAGCTGGGCGAGAACGATATCGACCACCACACCACGGGAGTCGATGAGGAACGTGGAGGGCAGACCGAACGACGGGTAGGCCTCCTCCACGACCCGGTCGCGATCCCACCCCACCGGGAACGCCGGGCTCATCTCCTCGGCGAAGGCTCGGGCCGCGTCTTCTTGATCCCGAACGGCTACCCCTACCACCGTCACATCGGGATGGCGGACGGCGTACTCGGACAGTGCCGGGAACTCCTCCTTGCATGGTTCACACCACGAGGCCCACAGGTTCAGCAACACCGGTCCGCCGCCCTCGGAGAAATGCTGCACCAGGTCGAACACCTCGCCGTCGAACGTGGTGATGGCGAGTGCCGGAGCGGGCCGACCGACTTCCGCCACGCCTGAATCCCGCGATACCCAGGCGACAACGGCGCCCACGAGAACGACGGCCACGAAGATTGCGGTGAGCACGCCGCCGGTCAGCCCGGCACGCCCGGGAAGGTCGTCGGGCCGGGTCTCGGTGTCGGTCATCCTCAGTCGTCGGCCGCCATGCGCCGGAGAACGTAGTGCAGGATTCCGCCATTGCGGAGGTATTCGATTTCGATCGGTGTGTCGACGCGGGCGATCGCATCAAAGCGGGTCGTCGAGCCGTCCGCCTTCGTCGCGGTTACGGTCACCGCCTTGCGTGGCGTCAGCCGATCGTCGACGTCGATGTCGAATGTCTCAGTGCCGTCGAGACCCAGGCTGTCAGCGTTGGCGTCCTCGGGGAACTGCAGCGGAAGGACACCCATCATCACCAGGTTCGAGCGGTGAATCCTCTCGAAGGATGTGGCGATGACCGCCTTGACGCCCAGCAGGAAGGTGCCCTTGGCGGCCCAGTCCCGGGAAGAGCCCATGCCGTAATCGATGCCGGCGAGCACGACCAGCGGGACACCGGCCTGCTGGTAGGCGCGGGAGGCCTCGTAGATGGATGTGACCTCTCCGGTCAGGAGATTGGTGGTCCACCCGCCTTCGGTTCCCGGAGCGAGCTGGTTGCGCACCCGGATGTTGGCAAAGGTCCCTCGAGTCATGACCTGATCGTTGCCGCGGCGCGAACCGTACGAGTTGAACATCGCCGGTTGCACACCCTTGGAGATCAGGTACTGGCCGGCGGGGGAGTCGGCGGCGATGGAGCCCGCCGGGCTGATGTGGTCGGTTGTCACCGAATCACCCAGCTTGGCCAGCACGCGAGCCCCCCGGACCGGCCGGATGCGTTCGATATCGGGACCGAGGCCGGTGAAGAACGGAGGATGCTGGATGTAGGTCGAGTCGTCCGACCAGTCGTAGAGGGCGGAGCCGGTGGTCTCGATCTGCCGCCACTCTTCGGAGCCGCTGAACACGTCGGCATACTTCTCGCGGAACTTCTTCTCGTCGACGTGCTCACCGACGACCGCGGCGATTTCAGCCTGGCTGGGCCAGATGTCCCGCAGATAGACGTCGTTGCCGTCGCGATCCGTCCCCAGGGGCTCGTTGACGGGATCCCAGTCGACGGTCCCTGCCAGGGCGTAGGCGACGACCAGCGGCGGGGAGGCGAGATAGTTGGCCCGGACGTCAGGTGAGATGCGACCTTCGAAGTTGCGGTTACCCGACAGGACCGACGTCGCCACGAGGTCATGGGAATGGATCGCTTCCGATATCGGCTCGGGGAGGGGTCCGGAATTGCCGATGCATGTGGTGCAGCCGTAGCCCACGAGGTAGAAGCCCAGCGTCTCCAGATCGTCGATGAGGCCCGCCGCCTCCAGATACTCCGTCACCACCTTCGAGCCGGGAGCGAGTGAGCTCTTGACCCAGGGCTTCCGTTCGAGTCCGAGATTGGCCGCCTTCCGGGCGACCAGCCCCGCCGCCATCATGACGTCGGGATTGGACGTGTTGGTGCAGGAGGTGATGGCGGCGATCACCACGTCGCCGTTGTTCAACTCGAACGTGTTGTCCTCGTATGTCACCGGGGCGCCATCGGCCCGTTCCATGACGGCGGCGGCCGTTGCGGCCGGTGCGCCACCTTCATCGTTCCATTCGCTCACCCCGCCCCGGCCATCCGAGGGGCCGGACTTGCCGAAAGTGATCTCGAGGTCCTGGCGCCACTGTGACTTCATCGCCGACAGGGAAATCCGGTCCTGGGGTCGCTTCGGACCCGCCATCGAGGGCTCGACGGTCGACAGGTCTAGTTCCAGGTCGGCGGAGTAGACGATCTGGCGCGTGTCGTCTCGCCATAGACCCTGGGTCCGGTAGTAGGTCTCGACGGTTTCGACTAGGTCTTCGTCGCGGCCGGTTAAGCGCATGTAGCGGATCGTCTGCTCGTCGACCGGGAAGAATCCGACCGTGGCTCCGTATTCGGGGGCCATGTTGGCGATGGTTGCCCGGTTGGCCACCGGCATCGCGGCAAGACCGGGCCCGTGGAATTCCACGAACTTCCCGACGACGCCGAGTTCGCGCAGCATCTGCGTGACCCGGAGCACCAGGTCGGTGGCGGTGGCTCCCTCGGGCAGGGCGCCGGTCATCCGGAATCCCACCACCTCGGGGAGCAGCATGTAGATCGGCTGGCCCACCATCGCCGCCTCGGCTTCGATTCCCCCCACGCCCCAGCCGACGACGCCGAGGCCGTTGATCATCGTGGTGTGGCTGTCGGTTCCGACCAGCGAATCGGGATAGAGCCACGTGCCGTCATCCCAAACCACCTTGGCGAGATACTCCAGGTTGACCTGATGCACGATGCCGGTAGCCGGAGGAACCACCCGGAAACTCTCGAAGGCAGATTGGCCCCATTTGAGGAATTCGTAGCGCTCCCGGTTCCGCTCGAATTCTCGCCGGGAGTTGATGACCAACGAGTCGGGCCGGTTGAACGAATCCACCTGGACCGAGTGGTCGACCACCAGGTCGGCGGGGATGAGCGGGTTGACCTTCTGGGCGGCCTGCGTCTCGCCGGTCATCTCGACGATGGCGGCCCGCATCGCGGCGAGGTCGACGATGGAGGGCACTCCGGTGAAGTCCTGGAGCACGACTCGCCCGGGAATGAACGGGATCTCGGTGTCTACCGAGTTGCGGGCGTCGTACCCGGCGATGGCGCGAACGTCTTCGGGGTCGATGGCGGGATTGTCCAGGTTCCGAAGCGCCGACTCGAGCAGCACTTTGATGGAGTAAGGAAGCTGGTCGGCTCCTTCCACCGCGTCGAGGTGAGCGATTTTGCGCTCACCAAGGGGGGTTTCGACAGTGGCATGGGCCCCGAATGGGTCAGGGGACATCGTGTCCTTTCGGTCAGGTATCGGCCGTTCCGAGTCTATTGCGAAGCCGGGGCCACCCTAAGCGGACGCAGGCGGCCTCCGAGACCCGCTACGGAGCCTGGCCGATGCTGACCGGGACGCTGGTGACGCAGTCGTCGCCCGGCTGGCTGCGGGGCACCAGCACGGGCTCGCACCCGGCGTCCAGGCTCCCCACGAGACCGGTGATTATTCCCCGGTCGAGTGAGCACACGACGTCGGGGTGGTCGGAGGCAGCCTCGCCGAAGGGGCAATGCGAAGTGAGGAGGCGCTGTCCTTCCACGTCGGGGTCCATGCTGAAGCCGAGTCCCGTCATGGCGACGGCCACCGCCTGGACCGCCTCGGCGTAGCCGGCGTCCTCCGGTGCCCCGATCTCCTCGGCGAGTTCCCGCCCATACTCCACTCCCACTTCCTGGGCTATCCCGCTCACCTGGTCCGGAGCGACCCTCTGCAACACCCGCATCAGGAGCTCGACGAGGAGTTCGTAGCGGCGGGGCGAGAAGTGGATGGACACCTCGCGCTTGGAAGCCTCGTACGTCTTGGCGGGACGGCCGGCGCCGGGCCCGGATTTGCCGGTGTGGCGGCGGTGGGAAACGACGAGCCAACCGTCGGTGGCCAGCTTGTCCAGGTGGTGACGGGCGACATTGGGATGGATCTCGAACAGTTCGGCGATGCGAGCGGTCGTCATCGGCGACGCTGACTCCCGGATGGCGACGTAGATTGCCCGCCGGGTGGGATCCCCGAGGGCGGCCGTGAGGTCGGCGATCTGTGAGTCGAGAGAGGCGAGATCCATGTGGGGGTTACCTGTGGCCGAAACTATAGTTCGCGCCCAGCTTCTAGACACTATCTCTATAGGGGAAAACGCCCGTGTCCGACAGTTCCGACCGTTCTTTGCGCGCCGCAATCGAAGCGGTCGAAGAGCCGCTCCTCGGCCGTACTCTCGGCGAGCTGGGCCTTCTCGAATCGGTGTCGGGCAAGCGGTTCGGGGCGGATTCGGTCACGGTGAGGATCCCCGTCCCCAACCACCCGGCGCTGCGCACGTTGGATCAGTCGATCAAGGACGCCGCCGACGGTCGGCGTCTCACCGTCGAGTTCCAGACCATGGACGACGCCGGCCGGCATGAACTCATGGAGAGGCTGCGGTCGGAAGCCGGGCCGGGTGTGGGTGAGCCGGGTAACCGAACCCGGGTGGTGGCGGTGTCATCGGGCAAGGGTGGCGTGGGCAAGTCATCGGTGAGCACCAACCTCGCCGTAACGCTGGCCGGCCAAGGCAACCGGGTCGGCATCATCGACGGGGACATCTGGGGATTCTCCATCCCCCGCATGTTCGGGGTCGACCATCCGCCGGTCATCATCGACGAGTCGATCATCCCGCCCCGGGCATTCGGCGTGCAGGTCATGTCGATGGACTACTTCGTTCCCGACGACAAGGCAGTGATCTGGCGGGGACCGATGCTGCACAAGGCTATCGAGCAGTTCCTGACCGACGTGTTCTGGGACGCCCCCGACTATCTGATCGTCGACATGCCGCCGGGCACCGGTGATATCGCCATCTCGATGGCACAGTTCCTGCCCCGGGCCCAGGTGCTGTTGGTGACCACCCCTCAACCGACGGCTCAGCGGGTGGCTCGACGAGCCGCCCTCATGGCCGCCCAGGTCGACCAGGAGGTCGTGGGTGTGGTCGAGAACATGGCCTGGTTCACCGGCGACGACGGCAAGCGCTACGAGCTATTCGGCTCCGGAGGGGGAGCGGCCCTGGCCGAAGAGCTGGGCGTGCCGCTGATGGCTCACATCCCTCTGCTTCCCGCCATGCGCGAGGGGGCCGACGTAGGACGACCAGTGTCGGTCGCCGCCCCCGGATCGGAAGCGGCGGAGTCGTTCGAGACCCTGGCGAAGGCGGTCGAGGAGGCCCGGCCCCGGATCCGGACTCACCCCGATCTGGTGATTCGCTGAGGCCTACTTGGCCTTGACGACCTGCGTTCCGCCGGCGAACTCGTCATGCCAACCCTGGTTGGTGACCGAGTTGCTGATCGTGACCAGGATGTAGATCATCACCGCCAGTTGGGCGAGCCCGCCCAGCACCGGGATCACGGAAAGGGCGAGCCAGGCGTTGCGCTTGAGGGCTTCCTCCATGGTGGGGTTGCGGCCGCCGGGTCCTTCGACCTTGATACCCATGGCCATCTTTCCCACCGTCTGTCCCTGGTTGGACTCCATGAAGGCGAAGTATCCGATGGTGAGGGCGGCGAAGATCAGACCGCTGACGAAGGATCCGCCACCGAAGCCCCCGAACATGCCGAATCCGCTCACTTCGGCGAACATCGCACCGATCACGAACGGCACGAGGATGATGAAGAAGACGGCGGATAGAAGGGCCCCGTCGATCACTCGGGCGATCACTCGGGCTCCCAGATCGGCTGGTGCGCCGATCCCCGTCGTCGGTCGGGCCGGCTCGACCGGCATCGGTTGTGGGTCCTGAGGATCGATCGGCTCGTCGGTCATCGTCGTCTCCTGGTGGCTGTCGGCGGCTGCGGGGCACCATAGTGGGAGGCAGGTGCGTTTTGCCGCCTATCTTCAGACGGGAGGCAAGGACCCCGTCGCCAGCCTGATCAGCCAGGTCAGGGCGAAGAGAGCAGCCAGCGCCAACACACCCCGATCGACGATCCGGCGGTCTAGGCGGAACGGCCGACCCTGCCGCCGAACGAGTCCCAGGAACCATGCCGCCCCGAAAGCCAGTCCGACTGGGACGATCAGGGGATGGAAGGCAAAAGCGGCGACGATCTCCCCATTCATCAGGGCGGCGCCGGCGCGGGTCAGTCCGCATCCCGGACACGCCGTCCCGGTGAGGAGGGCGAACGGACAGATCGTCGGGCCGCCTCCGGTTGGAACGACGGCCAGGCCGGCGGCCACCAGCAGCGGAAGAGCCATCCACACGGCCCGGGCGATCCGTCCCGCTCGGAGCATCGGCTCAGAAGCCCTGGACGTCTTCGATCGTGAAGAAGGCGCCGCCCAGGACGATGAACGCCAGGAAGATGACAGTGCCGATCAGGAACAGCACGCCGACGACGATGGCGATGATGCGAGCGGCGTTGGCTGTTCCCTGATTGGCCGGATCCCGCCGTCCGGCCGTGATCGCCTCCAACTCGTTGCGGGCCTGGATGTAGCCGACGATGGCGGCAGGCCCACAGCAGACCAGACCGACGATGCTCCAGATGAGGGCGCTGGTGGCCTGGCTGGCCTCGGGGTAGGCGGGCGTTGTCATGAGGGCTCCTTGTCGTTGGCGCCCCGGAGGCTACCGGACGACACCAGCCGCGGGTGGCCCAGCCGACAGTGGGTCAGAGAGAGGAGAGGCCGGCGTGGAAGCGTTCGGCCATCTCGCTCACCTGATCGGGGGTCATGATGAGCGGCGGCGACACCTGGAGACCGCCGCCACCAACTGCGCGGGTGAGGACCCCGGCCTCCCGGCATGCCTTGGCGGCCCGAGCGGGGAGCTTGTCGTCGCTCATGTCGAGTTGGACGGCGGCCAGGGCGCCCACCCCGCTGCGAATTTCAGTCACGACGTCGAGATCGGCGAGCGGCGCCAACGCCGTTGGGATCTCCGACTCGAGTTCCCTCGCCCGCTCGAGGATGCCGTCGCGCTCGATGATGTCCATCACAGCGAGTCCGGCGGCGCAGGAAGCCGAGTGACCCGAGTAGGTGTAGCCGTGGCGGAATATGTTGCCTGGCTGGTCGAAGAAGGGGGCGGCGATGTGCGGCGCGATCACCACGCCGCCGAGCGGCAGATAACCGCATGTCACTCCCTTGGCGAAGGTCATCATGTCGGGTTGCAGCCCGAAGCGGCCGGCGGCGAACCAGTCGCCCACCCGACCGAAACCGGTGATGACCTCATCGGAGATATAGAGGCCGCCGGCGGCCCTGACCGCTTCCCTCACCCGGGTCAGGTAGCTCTCGGGCACCGGCCTCACACCTCCGGCGCCGACGACCGCCTCGACGATCATGCCGGCGACGCGCTCTGGACCGGCATGGTCGATGGCTTTCTCGACCGCCTCCGGATCGTCGTACGGGACGAAGACGATGTCGCCCACCATCGTCCCGTAGCCGAACCGGTTGGGCTCCATACCCCCGAGGGACGTGCCGTAGGTGTTCATCCCGTGGTAAGCCCACTCCCGGGCGATGAACACGGTCCGTTCCGGCTGGCCGATGGCGGCGAAGTAGCGGCGGGCGAGTTTGGCAGCGGTATCGACGGCATCGGATCCGCCCAGTCCGAAAAAGACCTTGGAGGCGGGGTCCGGGGACACCGCGGCGATGCGGTCGGCGAGTTCGATCGGTGGTCTGGTGCCATAGTCGATGAACGAATGGAAGACGGGCAGCTTCTCCATCTGCCGGGTGACCGCGTCGATCACCTCTCTCCGGCCGTAGCCGATGTTGGCGTACCAGAGCCCGGCGGCGGCGTCGAGGAAGCGATTCCCTTCCTCGTCGAAGACGTGCACCCCCTCGGCCCGGTCGATGATGAACGGGGAATGCTGTACGGCGTGCATGTCTGCGAAGGGATGCCAGAAAGCGCTCATACAGCTGAGGGTAACGGCTCACCCGGGCGGCGGCGGCAGGCGGGATCGTGGGTACGCTTTGCCCGCTGTGGCTGAGCACACCATCTTCCTCAACGGCATGGTCTTCACCGCCGACGCCGCCCGCAGTTGGGCTCGCGCCGTGGCGGTGCGGGGCGACCGCATCGTGGCGGTGGGTGACGAGACCGACGTGGCCCCATTTCTCGCCGGTGCCGACCTGATCGATCTGGAGGGTCGTCTTCTCACACCTGGTTTCACCGACGCCCACGTTCATCCTCACCACGGCGGCCGCAAACTCCTCGCATGCAACCTGCTCGACGCGACGGGAGCCGACGAGGCGCTCCGGCTGATCGGCGCCTATGCCGACACCCATCCCGACGAACCGTGGATCCAGGGAGGTGGATGGTCCCAGGACTGGTTCGAACGGGGATGCCCTCCGGGACGCTTGCTCGACGATGTAGTCAGCGACCGGCCGATTTTCCTCACCAACCGCGACGGCCACGGAGCCTGGGTCAACGCCGCCGCCCTGCGTCTCGCCGGTGTCACCGCCGACACCGCCGATCCCGACGACGGGCGCATCGAGCGGTTGGCCGACGGCACGCCCCAGGGGACGCTCCACGAAGGGGCGATGGCCCTGGTGGCGGGGGTGATTCCCGAAGAGACCGACGCCGAGGTGGAGGCGGCGCTTTTGGCGGGCCAAGCCCACCTCCTTTCGTTTGGGATCACCGGATGGACCGACGCCTGGGTCGAAGAACCGCTCCACAACGCCTACCGGCGGGTGGCGGAGCGGGGTGACCTGATCGGTTCGGTCATCGGGGCGTTGTGGTGGGACAGGGATTCAGGCCTGGAGCAGATCGAACGCCTGGAGGAGTGGCGGAGCGAAGAAGCAGACGGTTACCGGCCCAAGGCGGTGAAGCTCATGCTCGACGGGGTGGTGGAGAACCACACTGCTTCCATGCTCGAGCCGTACCGGAAGGTGGGGGGAACCGGAATCGACATGATCGACCCCGCCCTCCTCAAGGACATCGTCACCCATCTCGACGCGGCCGGTTTCCAATGCCACTTCCACGCCATCGGTGACGCCGCCGTGCGCAGCGCCCTCGATGCGGTCGAGGCGGCGCGGATCGACCATGGCTGGTCGGGCCTGCGCCACAGCATCGCCCACATCCAGGTGATCCACCCTGCTGACATTCCGCGGTTCCACCGCTTGGGAGTCGCCGCCAACGCTCAGCCGCTGTGGGCCTGCCGCGACGGCTACCAGGAGGTGCTGACCCAGCCGTTCCTGGGTCCCGACCGGACGTCGTGGCAGTACCCGTTCGGCTCCCTGCTGCGGTCAGGCGCCACCCTGGTCGGAGGGTCGGACTGGTCGGTCTCGACGTGCGATGTCATGGCCCAAATCCATGTCGCCGTGACCCGCCGGCCCGTCGGAGACGATTCGCTTGCCCCGTTGGGCCCCGAAGAGGCGATCGATCCCCTGACCGCCCTGTCGCTTTACACGGCCCGATCGGCCTGGCACAACCACGACGAGGGATCCCGGGGAGTGCTGGCCGTAGGTAATCTGGCCGACCTCGTGGTAATGGATCGGAACCCCTTCAGCGACGGCTCCTTCGGCGAGGCGCGCGTCGACATGGTGCTCGCCCGCGGCCGGCAGGTATCCGGGCGGGAGCCGGCATGACGCAACCGGCCGTCGAGTTGGCGGCCGTGTCGAAGCGGTTCGGCGACGTCATCGCGGTGGACGACGTCGACCTGACGATCGGCAACGGCGAGTTCTTCTCGCTGCTCGGCCCCTCCGGTTGCGGGAAGACGACCACGCTCAGGATGATCGCCGGCTTCGAATTTCCGACCGAAGGTTCGATCCTCATCCAAGGCAAGGAGATGGGCCTCCTCCCTCCCAATCAACGACCGGTCAACACCGTTTTCCAGTCCTACGCCCTCTTCCCCCACATGACGGTGGCCGACAACGTCGCCTTCGGCCTGGAGATGAAGAAACTTCCCTCGGCGGAGGTCTCGTCGCGAGTCGGCCGGGTCCTCGACCAGGTGCAGCTTCGCTCCCGGGCCGACGCCAAGCCTTCCGAGCTCTCCGGTGGCCAGAGGCAGCGAGTGGCGCTAGCCCGGGCGCTGGTCAACGAGCCGGAGGTCCTCCTGCTCGACGAGCCCCTCGGCGCACTCGACCTCAAGTTACGCCAGAGCATGCAGGTCGAGTTGAAAGACCTGCAGGCCCGGGTCGGCATCACCTTCATCTACGTCACCCATGACCAGGAAGAGGCGCTCACGATGTCGGACCGGATCGGCGTCATGGACAACGGCCGGCTCCTGCAGGTGGGTGAGCCGGCGGCGATCTACGAACGTCCGACTTCCAGGTTCGTGGCCGGCTTCATCGGCGACATCAACCTCCTGTCAGCGACGGTTTCGTCGCCCGACGCGGTACGGCTCGCCAACGGGCACGAGCTTCCGATCAGCACCGGGGCCGCCGCCGGAGCGGAGGTCACCCTGGCGCTGCGCCCGGAGCGGATGGAGCTGTTCGACGTGGATGAGTCGATGCCCGAGCGGCACGCCCGTCTCCGGGGCAAGGTGATCCGCCGCATGTACTACGGCGACGCCTATTACTACGACGTCGAGGTAGGGCTCGACCGGCCGCTCGAGGTGAAAGAGGAGAACCGCCCCGGCGTCGAAACGTACGACATGGGAGAAGAAGCGATTGTTTGCTGGGATCCGTCGGCGACGAACGTGGTGACGGACTGATGACCGCGGCGGGGCTGGAAACGCGGGCGGAGCGGGCCGAAAGCCGTCGAGGGTTTCTCATCGGGTTGCCCGCCTATGTCTACGTCGTCCTCTTCTTTGCGGTCCCCCTGCTCATCGTGGTGGTGTACTCGTTCGCCACCCGCACGCGCACCGGCGCCACGGCGCTGGAAGGCTGGAACCTGGATTCGTGGACCCGGGTCTTCGAGGGTGCGGCTCTCGAGGTGTTCCTACGCTCGCTGCTGCTCGCCACCGCCACCACCGTCATCAGCCTGATCCTCTCCTATCCGTTCGCCTACTGGATCGCCACCCGCAAACCGCGAGTCCGGGCCTTCCTGCTGGTGCTGGTGATGATCCCCTTCTGGTCGAACTTCCTCGTCCGGACCTACGCCATGAAGTTCCTCATGGGATCCGACGGGCCGCTGTCTCTCATCAGCCAGCTGTTCGGGGGTGAGCCGGTGAGGATCCTGTTCACGATCTGGGCCGTCCTGATCGGCCTGGTCTACGGCTACATGCCGTTCATGATCCTGCCGCTGTACGCGGCTCTGGAGCGCATGGACTGGGGTCTGGTGGAGGCGGCCCGGGACCTCTACGCCGACGGCTGGACCGCTTTCCGCAAGGTGACCCTGCCGCTGTCGATGCCCGGCGTGGTGGCCGGGTCCGTACTGGTCTTCATTCCGGCCCTCGGCGCCTACGTCACACCGGCGATCCTCGGAGGGGGTCGCCCTCCCTACCTGGGCGATTTCATCGTGTCCCAGTTCCTGGCCGCCCGCAACTGGCCCTACGGCTCGGCCCTCTCGGTGGCGGTGATGCTCGTGATGCTCGCCGCCACGATCCTGTACTTCCGGAGAGGCGGGCAGACGGTGTGAGTGACGCCGCCGCACCCCGACCGTTGATCGACCGGCTACTGGCTGCTCATGGGTGGTTGGTCTACCTCTTCTTCTACGCCCCGATCATCGTGCTGGCCGTCTTCTCGTTCAACGACAACTCGCGTGTCGGCATATGGACCGAGCCCTCGTTGCGCTGGTACCGCCAGATGGCCGCCAACGAGGATATCCTGCGTGCCATCCGCAATACGCTGATCGTGGCTGCGATCTCGACGGTCGTCTCGGTGGTGCTCGGCACGGCGGCCGCCGTCTCCATGGAGCGATTCCGCTTCCGGGGCCAGCGCACGCTCGACGGCCTGCTCTATCTCCCGATCATCATCCCCGACGTGACGATGGCGGTGATGATGCTGCTGTTCTTCGTCCAGGCGTTCGACCTCCTCGCCGGAGTCACGGGCATCCAGCTCCAACTCGGCCTCGGCTCGATCTCCCTGGCCCACATCGCGTTCAACATCTCGTTCGTCGCCGTGGTGGTTCGCGCCCGCCTGGCCGGGATGGATCCGTATCTCACCGAGGCTGCCGCCGACCTCTACGCCGGCCGCTGGCAGACATTCCGCAAGGTCACCCTGCCTCTGATAATGCCGGGTGTGGCCGGCGGAGCCCTGCTCGCCCTCACTCTGTCCCTCGACGACGTGGTGGTCACGAGCTTCGTGACCGGGCCGGGTTCGACCACACTGCCCGTCTACGTGTTCGGTCTGGTGCGGCGGGAGGTGAGTCCACTCATCAACGCCGTCTCGACTGCCATGCTGGTTGCTTCGATCGTCCTGGTCGGGATATCGCTGGGTCTCCAGCGCCGGGCAGGAGCCGGTGAGGTACCCGCAACAACGGAAGAAGGAGAAATCGATGGAACGGATGAAACGACAGCTGCGCTGGCTGGCTCTATTGGCCGCCTTGGCGATGACTCTGGCGGCGTGCGGTGACGACGCCGCGCCGGGCGACACCGGCGGAGCGGACACCAGTGCGCCCGCCGACACCGGCGGAGCGGACACCAGTGCGCCCGCCGACACCGGCGTAACCGAGACGAGTGCCCCCTCGGACACAGGAACTGACGACACGGAAGCCCCCGCCGGCGGGGAATGCGCCGCCGAGGCGACCGACGGCGACCTCAACCTCTACAACTGGTCGGAGTACATCGATCCCGAGTTGATCGTCGCCTTCGAGGAGCAGTACGGGGTCGACGTCGTGGAGACCTTCTACGACTCCAACGAGACCATGCTGGCCCAGATCCAGGCGGGGGTGGTCTACGACCTGATCGTCCCCTCCGACTACATGGTGGCGATCATGATCGACGAGGACCTGCTCCTTCCGCTGTCGATGGAGGCGATCCCCAACGTCGACAACCTAGGCGAGCAGTTCGTGGAACTCCCCTACGATCCCGAGGGTGCCTACTCGGTGCCCTACCAGTGGGGAACCACCGGACTGGGCGTCAACATCTCAGTCGTCGGCGAGGACTTCGAGCCGAGCTGGGCCCTGGCTCTGGACCCCGACATGACCGCCTCGTACGCCGGGGGAGTGTCGTTGCTCAACGACCCCCGCGAGACGATGGGCGCGGCTCTCAAGTACCTGGGCTACGGCCTCAACGAGACGTCCGAAGAGGCGTTGCAGGAGGCCGCAGACCTCATCGCCTCGGCCAATGTGACCACCTTCGACTCGGACCAGTACACCGACAACCTGATCAACGGCGAGGTGGCGGTCTCCCATGGCTACTCGGGCAACTACTTCACGGCGTTCCTCGACGCCGAGGACCCCGAAAACTGGGCCTACATCGTGCCCCAGGAGGGCGGGACGCTGTGGACCGACAACATGGCGATCCCGGCCGGCGCCGAGCACCCGTGCACGGCACATACGTTCATCAACTTCATCATGGACGCCGAGAACGGCGCTCAGCTGACGAACTGGACGTACTACGCCAGCCCCAACGAGGCGGCCGAGGAGTTCATCCTCCCCGAGGTCCTCGAGGACCCGTCCATCTACCCGGACGACGAGACCTTCGCCAAGCTGGAGGCCATCCGCGACACAGGGGACAGCGAAATCCTGTTCACGGACTACTTCAACATCGCCCGCGGCGGCTGAGAACCCCGTTATCGCGCGACAGTCCCGGCCTAGGCGCCGGGAATGTCGCGCGAGAAGCGCCGTCCGACCCGCCATACGCGCGAGCTGCGCGTCGGTTCAGGGATCGGGACACTCGAAATGATACGGGGCATGTCCGGCGTCCAGCTGACGGGCGAAATGTTGGATCTGGTCGATCACATGGCTGCCGTACTGGAACGCCTGGTAATCCCAGACCGTCATCACGGACAGGCCCATGCCAAGCAGGCGGCGGAATCGATCTCGGTCGCTCTCGGCGTTCAAGGGAGACGCGTGATAGGTGATGGATTGCGCCTCGAGGACACCCGGCCGCTCGACGAATTCGAAGTCGACCCTACCGACAAACTCGGACGATCCCAGGGAAACCTGGCGTCTGAGCTTGACGCCGCCTTGGCCGGACAACCATTCGACACGTCGCTCGAGCCCACTCTCCGGCATGGCCTGCCCGTGGTTGTCCTGACCAGTTCGCGACTCAACCTGGTGCCGTTACGGCCACGCCCACCGATCGCTTCCAACAGACCTCTGAGACGGTCGGTGGTTGTGAGATGTCGGGAGAGGAGGAAGTCGAAGCTGCGTTCAGCCTTGGCGGGATGCTCGGTCCCCGCCAGCTGAAACGCGGCCAGGGTGGGGCTCACAACAGGGATGCCGCGGTGAAGCACCGTTTCACGAAGAGGAAGGTCCTGGAGGTAGTGGATCACTGAAAGACGTCCACGGGTCCGTATGCCCTGGCGCGGGATGGTGACATGAAGGACACCTCTGAGTTCGAACCCAGGTACACCCCACAGAGCTGCCGCGGAGGCATGCGACACGACCGCTCCAGCGGGTGCATCGAGGACTGCGGCCATCGCCCCACTGAGGGGAGTGAACGGAGCGCCGATCAGCCGCCAGACCTCCGGGGACAATTGTTCCACCGACGCGCGTCTCTCGAGACCCCGTAGGTGGATGTCCGAGAAGCCGTTCGCCCACAACTGGCGGCGGCCGAAAACACCGTGCTGTCGTTCCGATAGGTCGCGGATGAAACGTTCCACCTCCATATCGGCGATCCTGCACTATCGCATCCGCCGGTTGAACCCCCCTGCCGTTCTTGCGCGACACTCCCGTCTCATCCGCCGGGGATGTCGCGCGAGAAGGCGTCAGGACTTGCGTTCGGCCATGCCGTTGAGGATCTCCAGCACCACCCGGTTGGCGACATACGCCGTCTGCTCGCCCCGGCTGTCGTAGGGCGGCGACACCTCCACGATGTCGGCCCCCAGGACCGGCAGCTCGCGGGAGAGACGCCGGACCGAGTCGAGGAGCTCCCGTGACGTCAGGCCGCCCGGCTCGGGGGTACCAGTACCGGGGGCGAATCCGGGATCGACCACGTCGATGTCGACCGAGATGAAGATACCTTCCACCGACCCCGACGATGCCGCCTCGACCGCCTGATCGACCACCGCTTCCAGGCCCTGCTCGAGAATCTGGTCCATCCGGAAGCTGCGCATCTTCTGGGTCCGCATCCACTCCACCACGTCCGGTTCGGGCCAGTAACCGCGTAGTCCGATCTGGACGAACCGGTGGCCCGGCACCGCCCCCGACTCGATCAAGCGCCGCATCGGAGTGCCGTGACCATACAGCGAGCCGTTCTGCATGTAACCCGTGTCGGCATGGGCATCGAAGTGGATCAACGCCACCTTGCCGAAGCCGTGCACCCGGGCAACCCCCCAGGCGTCCGGCCACGTGATCGTGTGGTCGCCCCCGAGCACGATCGGCACCTTCCCGGCCCCGGCCACTGCCTCTACCGTGTCGGCGATACGGGCGATCGACGTCTCCAGGTCTCCCGGCACGACGTACACGTCGCCGATGTCGACCACCCCGAGTGCCCCGAGGGGATCGATCCCGGTGGGAAGGTGGGGGCGATAACCGTCCATCGCTCCGTAGTCGGCGCTCCGGATGGCGGCCGGACCGAACCGGGCCCCCGGTCGATAGGAGGTTCCCCAGTCGAAGGGGGCTCCGACGATCACCACCTCACCGTCTCCCAGGTCGTCGAGGCGGCGCGCCGGCACTCCGAGGAAAGTCGAACGCGAGGCGAAGCTGATGTATTCGGCGGAGGCGAATGGAATCTCCGACGCCCGCTTCTCATAGGGAGTATGCATGTTTGAATAACCTAACCGGCTAGCGCCCAGGGCGAAGCCGGTAGGGCTTCTTCTTCACCGGATCGAGCGGGCAGGTGATCAGATGGGCCGCAGGTTGAAACTGATGGTCTGCAGATCGGTGAACTCCTCGATCCGCTGACGACCCCAACCCGTGTCGGTGCCGGCGGCTCCTCCGAACGGCTGGAACGTCTCCCAGAAGTCTGTCGAGTCGTTGACGACGACCGTTCCGGATCGGATCCGGTCGGCGTACCACCACGCTCGCGAGAGGTCGTTGGTGAACACCGCCGCCTGAAGGCCCAGACGGGTCCTGTTGGCGATGCCGATCGCGTCCTCGTCGTCGCTGGCCGTGAGGATGGGAACCACCGGCCCGAAGGACTCGTCTCTCGAGACGAGCGACTCCTCGGGCACCCGGTCGAGCACCGTGAACTGGTAGTAGAGGTCGGTCGGGAAACCCGACGCCCGGCCGCCGCCAAGCAAGACCTCAGCTCCCCGGCCGACGGCGTCCTCGAGATGACGATCCATCTTCTCGGCAGTGGGCAGGTTGTTGAGCGGTCCCATCGTCGTGTCATCGGCGAACGGATCCCCCAGCCGGACGGCGTCGGCCGCCTTCAATGTGGCTGCGACGAACTCGTCGTGCACCTCGTCGAGGACGATCACCCGCTCGGTGGCGCAGCACACCTGTCCGGCGTTGTAGTAGGCGCCGTACACCGCCGCCTCGGCCGCGGCGGTCACGTCGGCGTCGCCCGTCACGACGAGGGGACCGTTACCGGACATCTCCATGATCGAGCGCTTGAGTCCCATCTGGGAGACGATGCGCCGCCCCGTAGCCGAGGATCCGGTGAAGCCGATGGCGTCGATGCCGTCATGCGTGACCAGCGCCTCCCCGATCCGGCCCCCGCCGGGAATGACCTGAATCGCCCCTGGAGGGGCTCCGGCGGCGTCGAATACCTCGGCCATTTCGAGGAGCGCCATGGGTGTGAACTCGGGCGGCTTGACGATGATGGCGTTGCCGGTGGCCAACCCAGGGCCGACATATTCCATCGGGATCATCACGGGGAAGTTCCAGGGCGTGATCGCCGCCCACACCCCGACAGGGCGCCGCACGGTGAACATGCGCCGCGTCCGTTCGGTGGTCGGGATCAGCTCTCCCGAGAGGCGCTTGACGTCCTCGGCGGCGATCTGGAAGTAGTCGCCGGACTCGGCGATATCGTCGATCGCTTCCGCCCTGAACGGTTTCCCCTGCTCCAGGGTGAGCGTCCGCGCCACATCCTCGATCTTGTCCTGCCATAGCTCGTAAATGCGAAGGCACAGGTCGGCGCGTTCGAAAGCCGTCCACTGGCGCATCTCCTCGGTGGCCCGCCGGGCCGCCGCCACGGCCCGATCGATGTCCGCCGGGGAGGCGAGCGGGACGTTGGCTATGTGCTCGCCGGTGACGGGGGAGCGCAGTTCGTAGATCTCGTCACCGGTGCCTTCGGTGAACTCTCCGTCGATATACAGCTTGAGATCGCGGGTCATGTCCCGGAGGATACGCTGGCCCGGTGCCCACCTGGGACGCCCAGCAGTACCTGCACCACGCCGATGCCCGTACCCGACCGGCCGGCGAGCTCCTCGCCCGCCTCGCGGCCCCTGACCCGGGTCTGGTGGTCGACATCGGTTGCGGACCCGGCAACTCGACCGCCCTCCTGGCCGATCGGTGGCCGGAGGCGACGGTCATCGGTCTCGACGCCTCCGCCGAGATGGTGGCTCACGCCCGCCGGGCGCATCCCGGCTTGAAGTTCATCCAGCATGATCTGATGACCTGGGATCCGCCGGCTCCTGTCGATGTCGTGTTCTCCAATGCCGCCCTCCACTGGTTGGGCGACCACCCGGCGGTGTTCGATCGCCTCTTGAAGTGGAGAGGCCCCGGAGGAGTGCTCGCCGTGCAGATGCCCGCCAACTTCGACCAGCCGAGCCACACCCTGATGCGCTCGCTCGCCGCTTCGGGCCGCTGGCGGTCGCAGCTGGAAGGGGTCCTGGTCGATGACCCCGTGGCCTCACCCGAGGGCTACTTTCGAATGGTCGCCGCGGTCGGGCGGCGGGTCGACATCTGGACGACCGAGTACCTCCAGGTGCTGGAAGGAGAGGATCCTGTGCTCGACTGGGTGAGGGGTACGGCGCTGCGGCCGGTGCTCGACCGTCTCGGCGCATCCGAGGCCGAGGAGTTCGTCGCCGAGTACCGGATCGCCCTCCGAAACGCCTACCCGCGACGGGCCGACGGCACCACCCTATTTCCCTTCCGACGGGTCTTCATCGTGGTCAGCGGCTGAACAGCCGCTGGTTCGGGTCCTGCTCGCGACGGCGGGCGGTCTGGCCGCGAAGATACTGGAGCGGCCAGGGATGACCGGTGAACCCTTGATCGATGGCGGCGTTGAGAGTCCAGTACGGATCCACCAGGTGCGGCCGGGCAAGGAGGCAGAGGTCGGACCGTCCCGCCACGAGGACGGTATTGACGTCGTCGATGGACGACACCGCCCCCACGGTCATGGTCGGGACACCGGCCTCGAGCCGAATCCGATCGGCAAAGGGAGTCTGCCACAGCCGCCCGTACCGGGGCCGCTGATGCTCCACCACCTGGCCGGTCGAAACGTCGATGATGTCGACGCCGCGGTCGGCGAACATCCGGGCGATGGCCACGGCGTCGTCTCCGGTCGTGCCGCCCTCCGCCCAGTCGGTGGCGGAGATGCGAACCGACAGCGGCAAGTGATCGGGCCAGGCTTGCCTGACAGCCTCGACGATCTCGAGCGGGTAGCGCATGCGGTTGGGGAGGGGACCGCCGTACTCGTCTTCTCGACGGTTGGTGAGCGGACTGATAAACGTGGAGAGGAGGTACCCGTGAGCCATGTGCAGCTCCAGCAGGTCGAAGCCGAGCTCGGCCGAGCGCACGGCGGCCGCCACGTACTGATCCCGCACCTCGTCCATGTGCTGGCGGCTCATCTCGGTCGGGACAGGACCGTCCGGCAGAAAGGGCACGGCCGATGGGGCGAGCCGCTCCCAGGGTCCGTCAACGGGGGTGACATCATCGTCGTCGACCTCCCAGGGGACCTTCATCCCCCCCTTCCGTCCCGAGTGTCCTAGTTGCATCGCGAGCACGGCGTCGGTGTGGCCGTGGACGAACTCGACGATCGGCCGGAAGGCCTGCGCCTGATTGTCGTTCCACAGGCCGGTGCACCCCGGCGTGATCCGGCCCTCGGGCGAGACACATGTCATTTCGACCATCACGAGCCCGGCGCCCCCGACGGCGCGGCTGCCCAGATGCACGTAGTGCCAATCGGTAGGCACCCCGTCGACGGCGCAGTACTGAGCCATCGGCGAGACACCCACCCGGTTGGGGAACCTCACGCTGCGCAACTGGAAGGGATGGAACATCGGGGGGGTGTCCTCGTGCGGGGCGGGCAGCCTCTGGCGCGAGCGCCATTCCTCCACGATGGCCGCCGTCGATTCAGGGTCGCGTAGCCGCAGGTTGTCGAGCGTGATGCGCTGACTGCGGGTGAGCAGCTGGAAATCGAACTGGGGCCGGGGCAGATCCCAGTAGCGTTCGACCGACTCGAACCACGCCTGGGAAGTGCGCGCCGCTCGCTGCGTCGACTCCACCTGGGGCTTGCGTTCGATCTCGTAGTCGGCCAGGGCGGAGGCGAGGTCATCTTCCGATTTAAGGGCGGCCACCAGGGCGATGGCATCTTCCATCGCCAGCTTCGTGCCCGAGCCGATCGAGAAGTGGGCGGTGTGTACCGCGTCTCCCAGAAGGACGTAACGGTCCCACCACCAGTGGCGGGCGGTGACCTCCGGGAAGCGGATCCACTGACTGTTGTTCCCGATCAGGTCGTGCCCCTCGAGATGATCGCCGAACACCTTCTCGGCGAAGGCTTTGGCCTGGGGGTCCGTCTCTCCGGGTGCGAATGACCGGTCGGGGACCAGACCGGCGGCCTGCCAGGTCTCCTCGGCCATCTCGATGATGAACGTCGACAGGCCGTCGGCGTAGGGATAGCAATGCGCTTGCACGATGCCGTGAGGCGTCTCCTCGAAGAGGAACGTGAAGACGCCGAAGTCGTGTTCGGTCCCGAACCAGGAATACCGGGCCTCTCCCAGTGTCATCTGGGGGTCGAAGCGATGGGCCAGCACCTGGCGGGCCTGTGAGTTGACGCCCTCGGCCACAACCACCAGGTCTGCCTCCAGGGCGGTGACATCGTCCACGTTGGATTCGAAGCGGACATCAGCTCCCAACTCCCGCGCTCGCTCGGCCAATATCTGGAGGAGACGGAGGCGGGGGAAGGCGGCGAAGCCATGCCCGGTGGTACGGGTGACGTCGCCCGCCTTGCGGATCTCGAGGTCGGACCAATGCCGGAACTCAGCTTCGATACGGGCGAAGGACTCCGGGTCGGCGGCGGCGATGTTCACCAGGGTCTCATCGGAGAACACCACCCCGAACCCGTAGGTGGCCTCGAACGGGTTTCGTTCGTAGACCGTCACCTCGACCGAAGGGAGCGCCTGACGGGCGAGGATGGCGGTGAACAGCCCGGCGGGGCCGCCGCCGACGCACACGATGCGACGCATGAGCCGATGGTAGGGCGGGTTACACTTTCCGGTGGTGAGAGCTTGTCCGACCGGTTTTTACTGATCGATGGTTCTTTCGTGGACGGCGAAGGGCCGTCCACGGATGTGATCGACCCTTCGACGGGGGACATCCATGTCTCGTGGCCGGATGCCTCTGCCGACCAGGTCGATCGAGCAGTCACGGCGGCCGCCAACGCCTTTGCCGGCTGGAGGGATGCGACCCAGGACGAGCGTTCCGAAGCGCTGCGGGCAATCGCCGCCGAACTGGCCTCACGGCGAGAGGAGATCGCTTCCGCCCTCACCCGCGAGACGGGGAGAGCGCACAGCCGCAACGGCCTCTACGTCGATATGGCGGTCGCCCTCTTCCGTCAATACGCCGAACTGGCCCGCGTCGATGGGGGGCGCATCGCCCCGTCGAACGATCGGGGCCAGCTGTCGTTGATCCGGAGGGCACCCTACGGGGTCGTCGCCACTCTCGTCCCCTTCAATTATCCGCTTCTGCTCCTCGCCTTCAAGGTGGCGCCGGCCTTGGCCACCGGCAACACGTTGGTCGTCAAGCCGGCTCCCGACACCCCGCTTTCCCTTCAGGTGCTCGCCGAGGTATTCGCCGCCCATCTCCCGCCGGGCGTCCTGAACACAGTGCGAGGAGCTGGCGAGGTCGGGGAGGCGCTCGTGTCCCATCCTGCCGTCGATCTGGTGGCGTTCACCGGTTCCACCGACGTGGGGCGGCGCATCGCCGCGGCGTGCGCCACCCGCGGCACCGCCACCCACCTGGAACTGGGCGGCAAGGACCCGGCCGTCGTCTTCGCAGACGCCGACCCCGAGCTGGCCGCCGAGGCGGTCGTGTGGGCGTCATTCCTCAACGCTGGCCAGGTGTGCACCTCGTCCGAACGGGTCTACGTCGACCGCTCCATCCACGAGCCGTTCGTGGACAAAGCGGTGCGTCTGGCGGAGAAATTGCGTGTGGGCGATCCATTCGACGCCGCCACCCAGGTCGGTCCCATGCGCAGCGCCCGGGGGAGGGACCGGGTACTCGCCCAGTTACGTCAGGCGACCGAGAGAGGCGCCCGTGTGCTGGTCGGGGGCGAGGTGGTCGACCGGCCGGGCTTCTACCTGACACCGGCGGTGGTCACCGAGGTGGACCACGGAATGGACCTGATGCGCGACGAGACCTTCGGCCCGGTGATGCCGGTCATGGCCTTCGATGACGAGGACGCCGCGTTCGCCCTGGCCTCAGACACCCCATATGGGCTGGGAGCAAGCATCTACACACAGACTCCGAGACTGGTCGAACGTGCCTATCGGGAACTGCGGGTGGGAACCGTCTGGGTCAACGACCCGGTGGTCGACAACCTGGCCGCCCCGTTCGGCGGAATGGGAGCCAGCGGCAACGCCCGCGAGCTCGGCCCCGAGGCCCTCGACAGTTTCACGAGGCCGCGCCATGTCCACTGGAACCTGGACTTGGGGCGGAAACAATGGTGGTTCCGAGAGGAGTGAGATCATGGGCCTCCAAGGAAATGCTTCCAAGGAATGGTTCCAGCGGGCCTCCCAGGCCCTGGTCAATGGTGTCTCGAGTCAGTTCCGGTACTGGGGCGACGAAGACACGCTCGTCATCGAAAGAGGGGACGGTGGCTACCTCGTCGACGTCGACGGGAAGCGCTATCTCGATCTGCAGTGCGGATTCGGCCCGATAATCCTCGGGCACGGCGATCCGGCGGTCGTGGGTGCAGTGGTCGAGGCCGCCGGCGAGGCGACCAGCTTCGCCATGACCCAACGCCGGGAGGTCGAGGCGGCCGAGAAGGTGATGGCCGCGCTCGACTGGCCCTCGGGCATGCGGTTCACGAACACCGGCACCGAGGCCACGATGCACGCCATCCGCCTCGCCCGGGGGATGACCGGCCGGGAAGTGATCATCAAGTTCGAGGGCCAGTACCACGGCATGCACGACTACGTGCTGTTCTCCACCGCCGGCGGCCCTCCGGAGGCGCTCGGCTCACGCTTCCATCCCAATCCGTGGCAGTCATCGTCGGGCATACCCGAGGCAATCCGCTCGTACATCCGCACACTTCCCTACAACGACCTCGAGATCGTCGAGCGCACCTTCAGGGACCAGGGTGGCGCCATCGCCGCCGTGATCGTGGAGCCGATGTTGGGCAACGCCTTCGGGATCATGCCGGCCGACGGCTACCTGGAGGGGTTGCGCCGGCTGTGTGACGAGTACGGGGCGATGCTGATCTTCGACGAGGTCAAGACAGGCTTCCGGCTGGGCCTCGGAGGCGCCGTCTCGCACTTCGGTGTGACCCCGGACATCGGCACCTATGCCAAGGCCCTCGGGAACGGCTTTCCTGTGGCGGCCGTCGCCCTCGGTGAGAGGGGAGTGGAGGGTTGGCGCCAGGGCGGCATCGCTCAGGCGGGCACCTACTCCGGCAACGGCATCGCGGCCAGCGCCGCCGCCGCGACCATCGACCGCCTCTCCGACGGGACTGCCTACGACCAGATCGACAAGACCGGGACCCGGATGATGGAGGGACTGTCCAAGGTCCTCGCCGACCGTGGGGTAGCCGGCCACGTTGTCGGGCATCCGTCGATGTTCTCGGTCTTCCTCGCCGAGGAGGCACCGAGCGAGTTCCGACACGCAGCCCGCCACGATTCCGGGACCTACGACGCGGTGGCGATGAAGATGATCGCAAAGGGCGTGATGCCCTGCCCCGATGCGCGCGAGCCATGGTTCCTGTGCGCCGCCCAGACGACCGAGGACGCCGATCGGGCGGTGGAGGCGTTCGCCGACTCCCTCGACGAGGTGCTCGCCGGGTGAGCCTCCTTGCCTGATGACAGACCGCTGAGCATCTGGCACGATCAGGGCCCGGCGCCGGATACGCGCCCGGCCCTGACCGGCGCCCGAGAGGCGGACGTGGTCATCGTCGGCGGCGGCTACACGGGCCTGTGGACCGCCTACTACCTCCTCCAGGACCAGCCCGACCTGGAGGTCGTGATCGTGGAGAGCCGCTTCTGCGGGTTCGGTGCCTCGGGCCGCAATGGGGGATGGGTGTCGTCCAAGTTCCCCGGGTCGAAAGCGGCGATGGCTGCTCATCACGGTCCGGAGGCGGTCGTCGCCTACCAGCGGGCGATGTTCGAGTCCATCGACGAGATCGGTCGGGTGGCCGAGGCCGAAGGCATCGACTGCGACTACCGCAAGGGTGGGATGCTGCTCTTCGCCACATCGGAGGCTCAGGTGCCGCGCCTGCGCGCCTACATGGAGAGCCTCCGGCGGTGGGGATTCGCCGCCGACGAGGTCGAATGGCTGGACGCCGACGCCGCCCGCCGTCGGGCCGACGTGCGCGGAGCCCGGGCGGCGATGTTCACTCCCCATTGCGCCTCGATCCACCCGTGGCGGCTGGTGTCGGGCCTGGCGAAGGCGGTGGAGCTTCGCGGCGCCACGATCTATGAGCACAGCCCCGTCCGGGCGATCGAGGCGGGAATGACCGTCACCGACGAAGGCGTCGTGCGGGCGCCCACCGTCTTGCGGTGCACGGAGGCGTTCACTGCCGATCTGGCCGGTCACGGTCGGACGCTGGCCCCGCTCTACTCGCTGATGATCGCCACCGAGCCCCTCCCCGAGGCCTGGTGGGAAGAGGTGGGTCTCCACCACGGCGAAACGTTCTCCGACGAGCGGCATCTGATCGTGTACGGACAGCGGACGGCCGATGGACGGTTCGCCTTCGGCGGCCGCGGGGCTCCCTACCACTTCGGCTCGTCGGTGCGGCCTGTCTGGGACGTCGACGAGCGCACCCATGACAACGTCCGCCGGGTCCTGTGGGAGTTGTTCCCCCAACTCGGCGATGCCCGGGTGACCCATCGGTGGGGTGGGGCGGTGGCGGTCCCCCGCGATTGGAGAGTGTCGGTCGACCTCGACCCGGCAACCGGGCTGGGCCATGCCGGTGGCTATGTCGGTCAGGGGGTGACCAACGCCAACCTGGCAGGCCGCTCGTTGGCCGACCTCGTCGCCGGCACTCCCTCCGAGCGGACCCGTCTGCCCTTCGTCGGGCACCGGTGGCGCCGATGGGAGCCCGAGCCCCTGCGTTGGGCCGGTATCAACCTGGGGCGGGCGCTGGCTCCGATGGCCGATGCCGTCGAACGCCGCACCCAGCGGCCCTCCCGGCTCATCGGGGGGCTGCTCCACAAGCTGACCGGATGACCTGGGCGGAGGCTCTCGGCTACCTGGCTTCGTTGCTGGTGATCGCCAGCCTCACCCAGACCCGCATCCTCTGGCTGCGAGTCCTCAGCCTCTCCGGCTCGGTCGTGTTCACGGTTTACGCCGTCCTCATCGACGCCGTCCCCATCGTCATCACCAACGTCGTGCTGTTCACGATCAACCTGTGGCACCTGTGGAAGATCCTCGGCGGCCGCGAGGAGTTCTCCCTTCTCGCATTGGATTTCGATTCTGCCTATCTGCGTCGCTTCCTGGAGTTCCACGCCGACGACATCGCCGCTTCCCAACCGGACTTCTCAGGAATGCGCGAGGGCGACACGGTGGTGATGGTCCTGCGGGACATGGTCCCGACCGTCGTGGTCGTGGGCCGGCCCAGCAACGGTGACTTCCGGGTCTTCCTGGACTACGCCATTCCGAGCTACCGGGACTTCAAGGGCGGCAAGTGGCTGTATGAGCGTCGGGCCGACTTCTTCCACCAGATGGACGTCGACTCGATCGTCGCCACGGGCCTGACCCGCACACAGACGCGCTATCTGTCGCGAGCCGGCTTCCGACGACGCCCGGACGGCAAATGGACACGCCGGGTGGGCCACCCCACAAACCTTCCCGCCTGACCGGCGCGGTCAGCCGACCTCGGCGGGCGAGAAGACCCACACCTCCTCTTCGCCCAGCTCGTCCTGGAAGGACCGAACCTGGCGGCCGATCAAGGTGTCATCTCCGTCCCAGACCACCAGGGCCTCGTCGGCGTGGCGGGCCAGCCAGGCGTCGCGCCGCTTGAACGCCGCCGCCACCTTGGCGTTCGAGTCGGGCTGGGCATTCTGGAGGGTGACCGTCTCGTCGGCACCGTTCAATAGTTCCCGGTAGCGGCGTTTGGACACCTCCGGCCAGCGGTCCTCGAGGCGAGGAAAGGCCAGGACCGCCACGTAGGGCACCCCGGCGTCCCGGGCCGCTTCGGCACCCAGAGTCTCTGCTCCCAGCCCCAGGCCGCTCAAGAGCTTGAGATCGGGATGCAACTTGCGCTTCGCCATGAGGATGTCGATCAGATGGTCACGCACCGCCCGGCTGGTTTCGTTCTCTTCGTACCCGCCCAGGTCGATGGGGCGGTGGCCCGTGACGACCAGCAGGTGACCGGCCGGACCGTCGGTCGCTTTTTGGCGCTCGCGGCCGGCGACATCAGGCGGACCGACGTCCGTCGGCGTCTCGTTCCCGCGGCGGCCGCGCTGGCTGTCGGCGGCCTCCACCGCCAGCCGGTCGGCCAGGTCGTTCCAGCGGTCACCGGAGTGGCCCTTGACCCAGCGAAAGACGATGTGCCGGCGGCGCACCTCACCCACGAGCGGCTCCCACAGGTCCCGGTTGGCTACGGGCTTTCTCGATGACGTGACCCAATCCCGGGCGATCCACCCCTCCCACCAGCGGTCACGAAAGCAGTTGACCACATAGCTCGAGTCGGACACGACCTCGAGTGGCCCCTCCAGGGTCCGAACGGCGTCCAGCGCGGCGGACAACTCCATGCGCTGGTTCGTCGTCTTCGGCTCTGCCCCGGACGCGAACGGGCCGTCAGGGACGATCCACGACCAGCCTCCCGGCCCCGGATTGCCCCGACACGCTCCGTCGGTGTACACGATGGTTCGATCTGCCACCGGGCGATGATGCCACGTCGGGGCCGAGTCAGGCTCCGGCCCGGCGCCGCTCCCGGTGGGCGGCGACGTTTTCCCGATTGCGGCATGTATCGGAGCAATGCCGCCTCGATCGGTTGCGTGACGTGTCGACGTAGACGTCGCCACAGTCCGGTGAGCGGCAGACTCCCAGGCGGTCGAAGCCTTCGTCGGCTATCACCGTGGCGAGCCCCATCGCGGTCACCACCGCCAGCCAATCCGTGAGTGAGCCGTCCTCACACTCGAAATGGAGATGAGGGGACTGCCCATGAGTCGACAGCGACGGCGTGGCCTTGTGCCGCGCCAAGAGACGGTTGATCTGCTCGGCAGCGGAGGTGGCGTCGGGTGCCTCGAAAACTGCTTTGAGGTCGTCCCGCAGGCTCCGTACGGGCGGCAGATCGTCGGCGCGGGGAGGAGGGAAGTCGTCTCTCCACACTCCGGCGCTGTCGTCCAGGAGTCGACTCAGATCGTCCTCCGTCTCGAGATGCTCCGTGCGGGACACCCATCCAAATGTGTTGACGAGCTCCACCGCCAGGCGGACCGGATCGTCTGTGTAATGAGCAAAATCCATTTGACTACTTACAAGAGGCGGATTACCGTAATCAGTGTAACCGCTAAAGGCGATTACGAAAAGAGGAGGTACGAGATGATGGCCGTCTACTGCGACGAGCTGAACAAGAGGGCGCTGGTGGATCTCCAGTCGCTCACTGAGCTCCAGGGTGACAACGGGCGTCTGAGCCTGACCTACCAGTGCATCTGCGGCCGCCGAGGCCGGATGCTCACCGGTCGGGATCGCTTTGCCGGCGGCATGAGCGGGCACATCGCGGAGTAACCCGACTCACCGCCGACAACTCGACACCCGGTAGTGTCGGGGCGATGGCCAAGGTACACGGCGGCACTTTGATCGCCCGAGCCCTCAAGCGTGAGGGCGTCGACACTCTCTTCACCCTGACCGGGGGCCACATCGTCCCCATCCTCGACGGATGCGCCCAAGAAGGGATCCGCATCGTCGACGTCCGTCACGAGCAGGCCGCGGCCCATGCCGCCGAGGCCTACTCCCGTCTCACCGGTCGGCTGGGGGTGGCGGCCGTCACGGCCGGTCCGGGAGTGACCGATGCCGTGACCGGTGTTGCCAACGCCTTCTACTCCAATACTCCGCTCTTGCTCCTCGGCGGCCGTCATCTCACCCGCCAGGAGCTCATGGGGGGACTGCAGGAGATGGACCACCCTAGGATGTTCCACTCCATAACCGCCTGGGCGGCCACCGCCTGGCAACTGGATCGTCTGCCTGACTACATCGCCACGGCCGCCCGCAGGGCCTTCGCTGGACGCGGGGGACCGGTGTTCCTCGACCTGCCGATGGACGTCCAGTTCGACATGGTAGAAGAGGACGCCGTCACCTTCCCCACGGACTACCGCACCAACACCCTTGCCGGTGCCGACGCCTCCACCCTGGAGGCGATCGTGGAGCGCCTGGCGGCGGCCGAACGGCCGATGATCTTCGCCGGAGCGGGCTCGCGTCCCGGTTCGAACAATGACTATCCCGCGCTGGTGGAGGCGCTGGGAGCTCCCACCTACCTCAACAGCCGCGCCCGAGGGTCCCTGCCCTACGGCCACCCCCTTCTCGGCAACCACACGCGAAGCCAGGCCATGGCGGAAGCCGATGTCGTCCTCGCCCTGGGAGTCGACTGGGATTTCCGGGCTGGCTACGGACAGAAGGTCGGAGCGGATGCGTTCGTGATCCAGGTCGATGCCGACCCGTCCAAGATCGGCTGGAACCGCCCCGCCCATCTGGGAGTGGTGGCGGATCCCGCCCGCGTGGTGGCGCAACTCGTCGGTGAGGCAGGCCGATTCGCCGGCAGGACCGGGACGTGGGCGGAGGGAGTGATGGACGCCGACCAGGCGAAGCAAACGGAATTCGACCGGCAAGCCGATGACGACTCCTCCCCGGTCAACCCCCAGCGGTTCGCCCGGGATGTGGCCCAGTTCTTCGGCCCGGATGCGATCGTGGCCGTCGACGGAGGCGACATCGTCTCGACCACCGCCCGCTGGCTGCAGGTATCTCGCCCCGGGCACGTGCTCGACCCCGGCCCCTTCGGCACGTTGGGTACCGGGCCCCCGTTCGCCATCGCCGCCAAGGTGGCGTTCCCCGAGGCCCGGGTCGGAATCGTGTACGGCGACGGAGCCTTCGGATTCAACGGTTTCGAGTACGACACGATGGTCCGACTCGACCTGCCCATCGTTGGAGTGATGGGCAATGACGGCGTATGGAACAACATCAAGACGTTCCACCGGTTCAGCTTCCCTGAGCGGCTCGTCGCCACCGATCTCGGGCGCCGGCCCTACCACGAGATGGTCGCTGGCCTTGGAGGCCATGGTGAGATGGTGGACGATCCGGCCGAACTCTCTCCCGCCATGAAGCGGGCCGAGGCATCGGGACGACCGGCCCTCGTGAACGTCCACCTGGCGGAGACGATGCGGATGTCCTCCAATTACAGTCAGTGACCCATGGCCCGGTACCACTTCGTCACCTATCTGAGGTTTGGTGCCGTGCCCAAGCGGGTCTGGGATGGCCTGATCCAGGTCCCGGAATGGCCGTCATGGTGGAAGTGGCTGGAGCGGGTCGACGTCATGGACCGGGGCGACGCCGATGGCCTGGGAGCCGTTTTTCGTCAGTGCATAGCCACCCCGCTCTTCTACAAGCTGACCTGGCAGACGGAAATCGTCAAGCGGGTCGACCCGACGTTCATCCAACTGGATTCCTCGGGTGATCTCCAGGGCGTGGGCCAATTCCGGCTGCGTGACGCCGAGCAAGGCGAGACCGAGCTTTCCTTCATCTGGCTGGTGGAGACCGGTAAGCGCTGGATGAATCTCCTGGCGCCGGTCGGTCGCCCGGTGTTCAATTACGCCCATGACCGATTGATGACGGATTTCGGCGTCGGTCTCGCCGCCGCTATCGGCACCGACCTCCTGGCCGTGGAAAACGTCACGGTGGAGCCGGGAGCTGATGGGTTCTACCAACTGCCGGATGGCGATTGACGCGGGAATCGCGAAGATAGGGTGTCGGAAGTCGGTGCGCCGGCCGGATGCGGTCGACTACATTCCTGCCCGTGGGTGGGCTATCCCTCGAGGCCGCGACCCTTGGGCTGGGCGCGGCATTGGCTGTGACGATGTTCGTCTCCCTGGTCGCGCGCGTCTGGTTGGTCCGGGGTAGCGAGACACCTGACGAACTCACCCTCTACCAGGTCGCGATGCTGGCCGGTGGCAAGGGAAGGGCATCTGACGTGGCGCTCGCATTCCTCACCTGGTCGGGGATGGTCGAGGTCCGGGAATCGACCGATCGTCTGGTCAGAGTCGCCGGGGTGAACACCGTGCCAGATCTGCACGCCATCGAGCTGGCCGTGCTGGGAGCGATCGACACCGCCGGTGTCCGCCCCGAGGCGGCGATGGGAGCGGGCAGGATGGCCGCTCACGACCACGTCGACGGCCTGGCCGGACTGGTGGTCGACGCTCGATCAGGCGCGCTGGTGGACCTCGGCGTCGCAGCCGGGAGCGCGGCGGTGGTGGGCGCCGGCGGCTACTGGCTCTCCGCCAGAGGGGATTCGGAGGGGTTCCTGCTCCTCCTCATGGTGGCTGCGGTGGTGTACGCCGCGTGGTGGTTCGTCAGCGGACGGCCTCGCCGCACGACCGAAGGACAGGAACTGCTCGAGGTGATGCGGCGTGGCTTCGACGACGATCTGCACATTGCAGCCATCGGCGTTACCAGCCTCCCGGTCGAGCGGGCCATGCACATCATCGCCCTCTACGGCCGGGATGCCCTCACCGGAGGCCTTTCGGGATTGAGAAAGGTCATGACCGGCAACCCGGCCCCCGTTCCGGTGGTGCGTTCTTCGCTGAGTCTGTGATCTAGAGAAGGACGATGGCGGCGACACCGACCACCATCGCGTAGACGGCGAAGGGGATGAGGCCGACCCGGCGCAGCGCGGCGAGGACGAGCGCGATGGCGGCGTAGCCCGACACCGCCGCCACCACCAGCCCGACGATCAGCGACGGCTCGAGACCGCCCGACTCGGAGACGTCCACCAGCGACAGCAGCCCACCGCCGGCGATCGTGGGGATGCCCAAGAGGAACGAGTACCGCGCCGCCTCGGCCGGGCTCAGCCCCCGGGCGGTTCCGGCCACGATCGTGGAGCCCGAGCGGCTGACCCCTGGAATAAGGGCCACGGCTTGGGCCAGGCCGACCACGACGGCGTCGATCGGTCGGGCTTGTTCCAGGACGCGCCGGCCGCCTAAGAGGCGGCTGCCGACGAGGAGGATCAGGGCGGTGCCGAGCAAGGCCACCCCGACGAGCCGGGGATCATCCTGGAGCCGCTCCAACGGGTCGCGGAGCGGTAAGCCGATCAGGGCGGGGATCGTGCCGATGATCAGGAGGAGCCAGAGGCGGCGGGAGTCTCGATCGTGCCTGAAGCGCAGGAGCCGAAGCACGTCGGAGCGGAAGTAGACGAGCACGGCGGCCAGTGTGCCGAGGTGCAGGACCGCCGACACGGCGAGCGACGGCTCTTCGAGTTCCAGCCCGGCCGCGCTGAGAAAGGCCGGCACCAGGACCAGGTGACCGGACGAGGAGATCGGAAGGAACTCGGTCAGACCCTGGACGAGCCCCCAGATGATGGCGGACAGCACGGTCGGGCACGTTACCGGCCCGCTGTCTCAACTCCGATCACCAGGCGGTTCTCCGCCGCGGCGGCGGCCGCCGCTCCTACCCACTCGGGGGGCACGGCAACGACTCCGACTTGCGACCCGAACGCGTCCTCGCCCCCTGCCTCCAGCACCCGGGCATCGAACTCGACCGGCGCCGAGGACTCGCCGAGGATGATTCCGGTGGCGGCGGATCCGGGGCCGACATGGGCCGGGACCGGCGCCTCGATCAGGAGCCATCCCGACGGAATCACCGGCTCGGTCACCATGGATGCGACGAGCGGATCGCCCTCCTTCAGGTCAGCGGCTGCTACGCCTCTCGGCTCGATGGTCTGGATGGGAGCGGCGGGAACCGTCCGGTACTCGACATGTTCAGGGCCGAGGCGGGTTCCCGCCGCCACGTCGGACACCAGGAACGCCATCGAGGTAGTAGGAGGGGGCGCCAACTCGGACCAGGCAGCTACCGCCACCAGGCAGCCGGCCGCCACCCAGCGGATGATCGGGGGCCGTTCGAGCCACAGCACACCGTCAACCTACGGCACGAGCCGAAGGGGTTGAAGGGGTGCGTTGTCAACGCCGACGATCGTCAAATGCGACCAGGGAAGGCGGGCCCTCAGTCAGCGGCGGCGGCGGCGTCGGAGGGCTTGGCAGCCTTGTCCGAGGACTTGGTCGCCTTGTCGGGCGACTTCTCGGGCTTGGACGACGAGTCGCTCCCGGTCTCGGCTTTCTTGGAACCGTTCTCCGAGTCCGCCTTGGTCTTGGCGCCATTGCCCTTGGAGCGCGAATCGGTCACGTAATAACCGGATCCTTTGAAGACGACGCCGCTGGCATGGAACACCTTCTGTAGCTTTCCGCCACAGGCGGGATGGACCTTGAGCGGCTTGTCGGTGAACTTCTGGAAGACTTCCAGTCGCTCACCGCATTCCTGGCATTGGTATTCGTAAGTAGGCATGGGAAAACGATCGCTGACGTCGAGGAACCAGCATTCTAAACGCTCCTCAGGTGACTCTCATTCCCCTTCTCCTAGAATCGATGGTCCGTGCCGTCCGCGATCACGATCCTTCTCGCCCTGTTGGCGGCTTACGTCGTCGGCAGTCTCGACTTCGCCGTGGTGGTGGGACGAATGCACGGCGTGGACATCCACGAGGTGGGGAGCGGCAACCCGGGAACGGCCAACGTCCTGCGCACATTGGGACGGGGCCCGGCCGCCATGGTGTTCGTCGGCGACATGCTCAAGGGGGTGATCGCGGCGGCGATCGGAATGGTGGTGGGCGGCGGAGATCCCCAGGGTCTCTGGGCGTTTGCCGCCGGGCTGGCGGCTGTCGTCGGTCACTGCTATCCCGTCTTCCACCGCTTCCGGGGCGGCAAGGGGGTGGCAACGGCGGTCGGGGTCGTCCTGTTCACCCTTCCCTGGGCCGGTATGGCGCTGGCGGCCATCTGGATCGCGGTGGTGGCGGCGAGCCGAGTGTCGGCCGTCGGCTCCCTCGCCCTCGCCGCGGCTTCCGTCCCCGCCGCGATGTGGAGGGGGCTGACAGGGGTTCCTCTGATCCTCGTGGCGCTGACGTTTCTCCTCGTGGTTTGGCGCCACCGGTCCAACATCCGGCGCCTGGTGACCGGTGACGAGCGCCCCGTCACCAATCGGTAAGGGCGACGCCGCCCACTAGCCTCGGCGGCAATGGCAGCCGACATCTCACAGGAGCTCGACGCTCTACCGGCCGACACCCGGTCCCGTCTCGAGACCTTCGGATTCGACCAGGAGTGGTTCGTCGGCCAGGTGGGGCGTCTCGACGAGGAGGGTTGGCGCGACAACATCGTTCGGGGCGAGGTCCGTCCGCCTGAGGAAGGTGACGTGGTGGATCTGCCGCCGGCGGGCACGGAGGAACGGGCGCGCCTCGAGGCCCTGGGAGACGAGGCCCTGGCCGGCGGTCAGTGCGCCCTCGTAGTCCTGGCGGGCGGGATGGCCACCCGGATGGGGGGTGTGGTGAAAGCCCTCGTCGAGGCGGTCCCTCCCCGCAGCTTTCTCGACCTACGCCTCGCCGGTCATCGAGCGTTGGAGCAGCGACTGGGAACCCGTATCCCCCTGTGGCTGATGACCAGTGCAGCCACCGATGAACCGATCCGCCAAGCGCTCGGCGACGACCTAGATGGCGAGCGAATCGCCACCTTCCCCCAGATGACTTCGCTGCGCCTCACCCCGGAAGGACGCCTCTTCACCGAGGACGGGCAGCCGAGCGAGCATTCTCCCGGCCATGGGGATCTCCCCGATGCCCTGCAGCGCAGCGGTCTTCTCGAACGCTTCATCGATCGGGGCGGGCGCTACGTCACCACGGCCAACCTCGACAATCTCGGCGCCACCCTCGATCCGGCTCTGATCGGTATGCACATCGACCTGGAGGCGACCCTGACGTGTGAGGTGGTCGACAAGAGGGGGTCAGACAAGGGAGGGATACCGGCTCGTCTCGACGACCGGCCCCTCATATTGGAGGAGTTCAGGATCCCCGACTCGTTCGATCCGGCCCGAGTTCGGGTCTTCAACACGAACACCTTCCACTTCGACGCCTCCGCGCTGCGAGACCTGGACATGGAATGGACCTATTTCGTCGTGGAGAAGGAAGTGGACCAACGCCCCGCCATCCAGTTCGAGCGGCTGATCAACGAGGTAGCCGCCCACCTCGACGCCCGCTTCGTCAGGGTGCCTCGCGACGGTCCCGAGTCGAGGTTCATCCCGATCAAGGACGACAAAGACCTGCAGGAGAAACGGGAGGCGCTGGAAGCCGTTGCCCGTGATCGCCGGATGCTGTGATGCGACCCCTCGACGAGGCTCAGGCGGAGGTTCTCGCGGCGATCGAGCCGCTCGGCACCGAACGGATCGACTTGGAGGAAGCGGTCGGCCGCATCCTCGGCGCAGACGTGATCGCGCCTCACGACGTTCCGCCGTTCCCGAACTCCGCCATGGACGGTTACGCCGTACGGGCCGTCGACTTGACCGGAGCGCCGGTCATGCTGCGGATCCTCGAGGACGTTCCCGCCGGATCTGTGGCGACCCAGCCCGTCGTGGCCGGGTCGGCGATCAAGATCATGACCGGGGCGCCCATGCCCGAAGGGGCCGACACGGTCGTCAAAGTGGAGGTCACCCGCCAAGCCGGCGACGGCCACGTCGAGATCCTCGAGCCGATGGCGAGAGGAACGGCGGTGCGTCCCGCCGGCGGAGACATAGTCGCCGGGTCGGTGGTGTTGGAGGAAGGCGCCGCGATCGGCGCCGTCGAGGCGGCCCTTCTCGCCACGGCCGGGGTGTCGAAGCCGATCGTCGGGCGCCGGCCCCGGGTGGCGGTGATGGCGACGGGGGACGAGTTGCGCCCGCCCGGCACCGAAGTCCTCGAACCAGGTCAGATCCGCGAGTCGAACCGGCCGCTGATGCGTGGCCTGGTCGCCGGAGCAGGGGGAAGGGTGCTCGACCTGGGAATCGTTCCCGACCGCCAGAGCGAGCTCGTGGCGGCCCTGGAGCGCGCTTCTGAGGAGGCGGACGCCATCCTCACATCCGGCGGGGTTTCGATGGGTGAGTACGACTTGATCAAGAAGGTGCTGCTCGAACGTGGGACGGTGGATTTCTGGCAGGTGGCGATGCAGCCCGCCAAGCCCTTCGCCTTCGGGCATGTCGGAGGGGTGCCGCTCTTCGGCCTCCCCGGCAACCCGGTGTCGGTGATGGTGGCGTTCGAGCAGTTCGCCCGGCCCGCCCTGCTCCGGATGCAGGGTGCGACGGATCTGTTCCGTCCCCGCATCCGGGTCACCATGGGCGAGACGATCGAGACCGACCCCGGCAAGGTCGTCTTCGTTCGAGTGAGACTGGGCGCCGATGACGGAGCCGCCTACAGCTCGGGCGGTCAGTCGTCGAATGTCCTATCCGCCCTGGGCGCAGCTGACGGCTTCGCCGTCGTGCCGGTCGGCACCGGCATCGTTTCGGAAGGGAGCACGGTGGAGGTGGAACTGTTCCGCCACCCGGCCCGGAGTCTCAGGAAATGACGTCGGGCGAGCCACCTCTCACTCACCTCAACCAAGCCGGCGAGGCGCATATGGTCGATGTCGGTGCCAAGGAGGAGACGGCGCGGCGGGCGGTCGCCGAGGCCGTCGTCGCCATGTCCGCCCGGCTCGCTGACCGGTTGTTCTCCGGAGACCTGCCTAAGGGTGATGCCCTCGCTGCCGTCCGGCTGGCCGGGATCATGGGAGCCAAACGGACCCCGGATCTGATCCCGCTGGCTCACCCGATCGGCCTCGACTCGGTGGAGATCACGGTCGAGCGCCACGAAGGCGGGGTTCGGATCGAGGCGGAATGCGGAGTGACGGGGCGCACCGGAGTCGAGATGGAGGCCCTGACCGCCGTGTCCGTGGCGGCCCTGGCGCTGTACGACATGGTGAAGTCGATCGAGCGCGGCGTTGTGATCGGACCTGTCCGACTTCTCTCCAAACGAGGGGGCCGATCGGGAGAGTGGGAGGCCGACTCCCCGCACTCGTTGTTTGAAACGTGAGCCCTGGCTAGGCTGTTGCAAGCCTTTTCCGGAGTCAGACCAAGATGCAAGCCAGCCTCATAGTCGCTCTGCTTGTGATAGCCACGGTGTGGGGTTTCTACCTGCTTCCCTCGCTGATGGGTGACAAGCGTGATGCGCCGCTCAACTCCACCGAACAATTCGATCGCTGGACTTCGCTCATGGCCGATGTTCAGCGTCGTCAGTACAACGCCACCGCCGCCTCCCAGCGCCTCACCGTCCGGGCCCGCCGCCGCCGGGTGCTCGGCGTTCTCATCGGTCTGGCAGTCGCCACACTGGCCGTTGCCTGGTGGCGCAACTCGCTGACCTGGCTCTTGATCCACCTGGGTGTCGATGTCATGCTCGCCCTGTACGTGGCGGTTCTCGTCCAGATTCGCCAGCACCACCAGTATCGGGTGGCGATGGACACCCTGCCCGATCGCCAGGCCGAGCGTCACGAGACCCAGGTCAAGGTCATCGCCCGCTGAGTCAGGCACCCGTGGCCGACCTTCCCTTCCTGGGTGACATCCGCGCCGAGCTGACTGACCGGTTCCGGGCCCGCGAGCTGGCACTGACGCGCGGCCGGGATTTGATCCGGTCATCGGCCAATGCCATCCGCGCTCTCCACCGTGAGGAGTGGGAAGTTGCCGACGCCAGAATCGCCGAAGCCGACTCCATCCGCGACGAGATCATGTCGGGGATGGGCGAACAGCCGGCCATGATCCACGCCGGTTTTGTCAGCGACGCCGTCAAGGAGCTGGCCGAGGCTCACCTCACCCGGGCGCTGTTCCTCGGTAGAGAGGTCCCCGGCCCCGATGACCTGGGGATCGACCCGGTTCCCTGGTTGCATGGACTGGGTGAGGCGGTCGGCGAGCTGCGCCGCCGGATGCTCGACAAGCTCCGCGCCGGTGAGGTGGCGGAAGCAGAGGTCCTCCTCACCGCGATGGACGACATCGTGGACCAACTGGCCGAGATCGACTATCCGGACGGGATGACCCATGGGTTGCGTCGGACAACCGACGTCGCCCGATCCTTGACCGAGCGGTCCAGAGCCGACCTGACCGCCACCGTCGTGCAGGAGCGGCTTCGGGTGCAGCTGGAGGGGCGTTGACCCCAGCCCGTCGAAGGGTCGGTTCGGCCGAGGTGGGGCCGATCGGCTACGGAGCGATGCCCCTCAACTGGGAGTACGGGACGCCGGTCACCGAATCGGAAGCCAAGGAAGTAGTCCACCGGGCACTCGACCTGGGCGTCACTCTCATCGACACGGCGGATTCCTACGGACCATTCAGCAACGAGGAGCTGGTGGGTCGCTGCCTCCAGGGGCGGAGAGACGAAGCGGTGATCTCCACCAAGGTCGGCCTGGTGATGACCAACCCAGAGCCGATCACCTATGTGAACAACGGTCGGCCCGACCACATCTCCGAATCATGCGACGGTTCGCTGGAGCGGCTGGGAGTCGAAGTGATCGACCTCTACACGCTCCACCGGGCCGACCCGGATGTTCCGGTCGAAGAGAGCGTGGGGGCGATGGCCCGACTGGTGGAGCAGGGCAAGGTGCGTGCGCTCGGCCTGTCCGAGGTCGGCGTCGACACGATCGAGAGGGCGACGAGCGTCCATCCCATCTCGAGCGTTCAGTCGGAGCTGTCCCTCTGGACGCGGGGCGCGCTCGATGAGGTGGTTCCCTGGTGCGAGGCCCACGGCGTGGCTTTTCTTCCCTACTCGCCACTCGGCCGCGGCTTCTTGACCGGACGCCTCGACACCTCCACCCTGACTCCCGCCGACTTCCGCTTCGGCATGCCTCGCTTCGAAAACCGGGCAGTAGCCGCCAACCAGGCGATAGTCGACGGAATCGCCGCCGTCGCCTCCCGCCACGAGGCCACCAACTCGCAGATCGCCCTCGCCTGGCTGCTCGCCCGCTCAGCCTCCATCGTCCCCATCCCGGGGACGAAGAGGATCCGCTACCTGGAGGAGAACGCCGGAGCGGCCGACATCGTGCTGACGCCCTCCGACATGTCAGAGCTCGATTCCCTGCCCGAGCCGGTCGGAGCCCGCTACTGACTTCTCCCGCGACATTCCCGGCCCAGGCGTTGGGAATGTCGCGAGATAAGTCCTGTTACAGCCGGAGCACGTGAGCGAATAAACTGGCTACGTACACCTTGGGGGTGTAGCTCAGCCCGGAAGAGCGCTTCCCTCGCACGGAAGAGGCCGTGGGTTCAAATCCCATCACCTCCACTGTATTTATTGTGCATAGGGGCACGACCCCCTCGCACCCCCGCCGCTACATCGAGCGTGACTCGGTTTTCCGGCGTTAGAGGTTTGCCGAAAGCCTCAGAGGGCCACTCATGGAAGCAATGGGTTGACGAAGGTTTCAGCCCGTATGGTCGCGTCTGACTGCTACGCCAGGGCGATGTCGCTGCGACCCAATGTCTTCGCGACACGCCGGACAGCTACCGCGCGATGGCTAGTGCCTGGCTCATGTCCATGTGGGCGTCGAGAATCGGCGCCCGAGGCTAGCTAGTCGTGTTTGCCGCCGCTCGCGACGCGTCGCTGCGTCGAACACCAGCGGACCGCCCCGGTCATATTTGGTCGGCGTCAGGGATTTTCCATCTGGCTGGATCCGTCGCCCTCGAGGCGTTGCTTCATCCAGTTGAGAAGCCCTCCCCGGAGAAGCACGCGCGCTTCGCGCTCGCTCAGATCCTGGGTCACCTCCAACCCGAGTCCCGTCTCCCGGTGAGTCACGGTGGGCGCTGTGCCCGAGGCGAGGGCGTCGTGAATCCCTTCGATGACCAGCGTGTCCCCCTGCTCTACGACGGTCGCCGTCGCCGGATCGGCCCATGTCAGCGGCATCACGCCGAAATTGGGCAGATTCTGGCGGTGGATCCGAGCGATGCTGGACGCCAGAACCACCCTCAGACCGAGGTATCGGGGGGCGATGACGGCATGCTCCCGACTGGATCCCTGGCCGTAATTGCGGCCGGCCACTATGGCGTGACCGGCTCCTCCCGTTTCCCGGGCGCGTTTGGGATAGGAGTCGTCCACCACGTCGAAGCAGAATCGAGATATCTCGGGGATGTTGGACCGGAAGGGGAGCACCCGTGCGCCGGCGGGCATGATCTCGTCGGTGGATATGTCGTCGCCGAGCGACAGGAGCACCGGCAGCTCGAGACGGTCGCCTAGAGGCTCGAACTCGGGGAGGGAAACGATGTTCGGCCCCTTCTCCAGCGCCACCTCCTGGGCTTCATCGGCAGGGAGCGGTGCGACCAGCATGTCCGTGTTGAGGATCGGCTGTGCCGGGTCCGTGACTCGCGGATAGTCCATGCCGAGGGTCCGCGGGTCGGTGATCACACCCATGAGCGCCGAGGCGGCGGCAGTCTCGGGGCTGCACAGGTACACCGAGTCCTCCCGGGTGCCCGACCGCGCCGGGAAGTTTCGCGGTACGGTGCGGAGACTGATCCGGCCGCTCGCCGGAGCCTGTCCCATGCCGATGCACCCGTTGCAGCCCGCCTGGTGGAGCCGGGCACCCGCTCCAATGAGAGAGAGGATGTGGCCGTCGGCGATCAGATTCTCCAGGATCTGTCGCGAAGTGGGGTTCACGTCGAAGGAGACCCGGTCGTGGACCTGTCTTCCCTTGACCATCTCCGCCGCGATGGCGAAGTCCCGGTATCCGGGGTTCGCCGACGAGCCGATGTAGGACTGATAGATCGGTTCGCCTGCCACTTCCGCCACCGGAACGACGTTTCCCGGACTGGACGGCAGGGCAATCATAGGTTCGAGGGTGGCAAGGTCGATCTCATCGGTGAGGTCATACGTGGCGTCGGGATCGGCCGAGAGCTCTGTGAAGTCCTGTGCGCGGTTCTGGCTGCCGAGGAACGCTCGCACCGACTCATCGGACGGGAAGACCGTCGTTGTCGCACCGAGCTCGGCTCCCATGTTGGCGATGACGTGGCGGTCCATCGCCGACAGGTCCGCCAGCCCAGGCCCGTGGTACTCGACCACCCTGCCCAGCCCGGCTTCGACCCCGTGGCGACGCAGCATCTCGAGGATCACATCCTTGGCACTCACCCACGGAGGCAGGGAACCGGTGAGTCGAACCCCCCAAACTTTCGGCATCTGAAGCCAGAAGGGCTCGCCCGCCATAGCCATCGCCACGTCGAGGCCCCCTGCTCCGATCGCCAACATCCCTAGCGATCCCGCCGCCGGAGTGTGCGAGTCGGAGCCGAGCATCGTCCGACCCGGTCGGCCGAAACGCTCCATGTGCACGGGATGGCTGACGCCGTTTCCGGGCCGGCTGTACCAGATTCCCCAGCGCAAGGCCGCACTGCGGAGGAAAACGTGGTCATCGGGATTGCGGTGATCTTCCTGGATCAGGTTGTGATCGACATACTGGGCCGACAGCTCGGTTCGCACCCGATCCAGCCCGAGAGCCTCCAACTCGAGCATCACCGCCGTGCCGGTGGCGTCCTGGGTCAGTGTCTGATCGATCCGGATCCCGATCGCCGCTCCGGGCGTCATGTCGCCCCCCACCAGGTGGGATTCGATCAATTTCTCGGTCACGTTGGCCATGGCGCCCTCCCTCTCCACGACCATAGGAGCGTCGCCGCGGCAGCACCGCCTGGTTCAGCCGATATCGTCGGCACCTTGCGGATATGTCTCTTCGACTATCCGACGGACGGCCGAGACATCGTCGGGTCGCACCAACAGGTAGCTGGGTTGGAGGGCAACCAGTGAACCGGTCTCCGGATGCTCGTTGCGGATCAAACGCACGTCGAACCCGGCATCGGTGCAGGCCGCCTCGATGACCTGAGCACGGAACAGGTCGTAGCCGACCGGGATACGTACGGGTTCCATGCCTGCAACCCTATCCCGGGCGTCGAGTGTCGGCCAGGACGAGCCCACCTATCACGGTGAGCATTACGAGGGTGGCCAGGTAGGCAGTGCGGAGTCCGGGAGGTTGCAGGTCGCCGAACGTCCGCAAGCCGCCGATGAACGCCCCGGCGGGGAAGCATGCCAGGCCCGATGCCGGAATCCACGACTGGCGGCGGTCGTGCGTCGCCACCCAACCGGCCAGGAAGGCGAGAAACGAAAGCCACGATCCGAGAACTCTGCCGCCCAGAGGGGCGAGATCGAACGGAAACAGCACTCCGGCACTTCCCAACGGGTCGATCCAGAGGTATACGGCCACGACGCCGAAGAGCAAGGCGAGGAAGCCGGCGGCCGCCCGCGCTCCTGGCGCGAGCCGCTCACCTTCGGGAAGAACCGCTCGGAGCCTGCGCCAGAGGACCGTTCCGAAAAAGGCCGGGGAAGCTACGAACAGAAGGACCCACCCCCACGCCTGCCAGCGCCGGAAGTCGAACACGCCGACGTGCGTGAAGGTGGCGCCCAGAATCGGCAAGGTCAGCGCCAGGGTGCCGGCGACGAGGCCCCTGACCTCGACCCAGAAGCGCCTGATCGCCAACCCGAAGACCACCAGGGAGGCGACATACGAACCGCCGATCAGCGCAGCCAGCGGCGGCGGGTCGAGACCCCAGGAGAAGTAACGGCCGGTTTCGTCTGGTAAGGCCAGGAGTACCAGCCCGGTGATCCCGGCGGCCGCCGCCACCCCGGCGAGAAGACTCGCGACGAGACGGTTCTCGTACGGTGTGATGGTGGAGGGGTGGGCCTGGGATCGCATGAGGTGCAGAGGATGGTGGTCAAACATACCGTCGAGTGCCCTGGAGACGCCCGCGAGTAGGCGGTTAGCCTCGGGTAACCTCCCGGCACATGCCCCTTCGTTTGCTCGCCGCGTTGGCGGTGCTATTCCTGTTCGCCGCCTGTTCGCCGGATGAAGGCCAGGGGACCACTTCAAGCCCAGGCCCTGCCACGACCATTGCCTCCGCAACCACCGACACGGTCGGACCGTCGACGACCCCGCCGACCACGGCCCCGGGAACAACGCTGCCGCCGGGTACGGAGGAGCTGCCCGAGGAGATCCGAGTCGAGCTCGCCGAACTGATCGAGATAACGCAGAACGTCAGGGACCTGGAGTTCGTCGAACAACCGAACGTGGTGGTGGTGAACAACGACGAGCTCGCCCAGCGGGTCCGAGAGCAGCTCGCTGAGGATCTGGAGGATCTGCCCGCCGACGAGGCCCTGTACCGCCTCCTCGGCCTGATCGAAGACGACACCGACCTAGAGCAGCTCTACAGCGACCTGTACTCGGAGCAGGTGGCGGGCTATTACGACGGCGAGGAGGGCGAGCTGGTCGTTCCCCGGGCCGAGGAGGGCTTCACGGCACTGCAGCGGGCAACCCTCGTTCATGAGCTGACGCATGCCCTAACGGACCAGCACTACGAGTTCCACGACAGCTACAGCGCCTTGATCGACGCCGACCGTTTCGACGAGGCGGCTGCCTTCCAGGCCCTCATCGAGGGAGACGCCGTGTTGACGGAGTTCCAGTACCTGCAGGGTCTGACCGCCGAAGAGCAAGCTCAATTCTTCCAGGAGTCGTTCGGCGTCGATCAGGAGGTCTTCCAGGCGGCTCCCCGTTTCATACGCGACGCCCTCATCTTCCCGTATGACAGCGGATACCTTTTCGTCGATCGCCTGTACCGGAGCGGCAGCTTCGATGCCGTCGCCGAGGCCTACGCCGCCCCGCCGACGTCCACCGAGCAGATCATCGACCCTGAGGACTATCCCGCCGACCAGCCGATCGAACTGGAGGCAGTGGACCTGACTCTGGACGGCTACGAGCTCGAGTACCAGGCGACCTGGGGAGAGCTGGGATTCGCCTTGATGTTCGACCAGGTGCTCACCACCGACGTCTCCGACACGGCGGCCGGGGGCTGGGGAGGCGACTCCTATCAGGTCCACTTCGACGGCACCGATGTGGTACTCGTGCTGCGTTATCGGGGCGACTCGGCCGCCGACGGCGAGGAGCTGGCGGGAACGTTGCGCGACTACGTCGAGAGCGCAATGGACACGGGCGAGGCGGTCGACTTCGAGGACGGCACCGCCTTCCAGGGCGAGGACAGTGCCTGGCTGTGGAACAGCGGAGCAGACGTTATCTTCGTGGCGTCGTCCTCCGATGACGCCTTCACCGGCGCGGTAGAGGCAGTGCTTCCTGAGACGACGGACACGACTGCCGGCTGAACGCTGCCTGTGTCCTTCAAGACATACGGCACCGACGGCTTCCAAACCGTCATATCGCGGAACGAACTGGGGGCAGGAAACACCGGTATTCGGGGTCTAGAACCCCGGGTTCGCCCTTTCGCACGGGCCCTCAGCCCACTCCTTCTCCGTAGAAACAGAGCTCTTCCGCCGGACACGGGCCTGCGATAGGTTCCCATTATGGATGTCACCGGACCCGGTCAGTTCCACATCACCGGTGTCGAAGTCGCCGATACGCCACGGCGACGCCTGCGGGGGCTGATGGGGCGTGAGCCGGTGCCGCTTCTGATTCGGGGAGCTTCCGTGCACGGGTTTTGGGTGAGGGGTTCGCTTTGGGCCGTGGGTCTGGCGGCCGACCTGACCGTGACTGCGGTCAAGCCGCTGCGCCGACGCGGCGTGGTGTGGCTCCCCGGCTGTCGCTGGATCCTCGAATTGCCGCCGTTGAGCCCGCTGCCCCGCCGGGGCGACAGATTGGCCTTCCATCGGGCGGAGGGCGAAGCTGGTGCGTATGGCGGGACGCCTCTACCTCTGTTCGACACCGATCGGCAACCTGGGTGACGCGTCGCCGCGGCTGGGAGAGACGTTGGGCTTGGCCGACGTCGTCTACGCCGAGGACACCCGGCGCAGCGCCAAGCTGCTGGCGGCCCTGGGAGTCTCGGCCGACCTGCGGTCGTATTTCGTAGGCAACGAGAGGGCTCGAACCGTCGATCTCGAAGCCGACCTGGCCGACGGGCGGGACGTGGCGATCATCACTGACGCCGGCTCCCCGGCCGTGTCCGACCCAGGTGCGTCGGCCGTCGCTGCCGCCCGCCGGGCCGGGGCCCAAGTCGTCGTGATACCCGGTCCGTCGGCGGTCACCGCCGTGGTCAGCGGATCCGGCATGGTGGAGGGCCGTTTCGTCTTCGAAGGATTCCTGGCCCGCCGGGGCAAGGAACGCGCCGGCCAGTTGGAGGCTGTCGCCACCGACCTGCGTCCGACGGTCATCTTTCTCAGCCCCCACCGGGCGCTGGCCGATCTCACCGATCTCGCCGCGGCCTGCGGGACGGATCGGGAGGTCTGTGTCGGTCGCGAGCTCACGAAGTTGTATGAGGAGTTGTGGTGGGGAACCCTCGGCCAGGCGGTGGATCGATGGTCCGAAGAGCCACCCAGAGGCGAGTTCTCGTTGGTCGTGGCAGGGGCGGAGCCGGCCGAGCCCGACCCGGAGGCGGCCGCCGACATCGCCCGGCGATTGGTGGACGACGGCATGTCTCCCTCACAGGCCGCCCGTGAGGCCGCCACCGCCACCGGCGTCGCCCGGCGGACGATCTATGAGCGGCTGGTCAACTGAGCAACTGGTTGCGGCAGGTGGCGCAGATGCCCTTGCCTTTGAAGTCGCTCACGTGCTCCTCGCTGGCGCAGAAGGTGCAGGTGCTGGTCATCTTGCGAAGCACGATGTTGGGTCCGTCCACCGAGATGAGGATGTGATCCCCCTCCCGGATGTTGAAGAGGCGGCGGGTCTCGGCCGGTATGACGACCCGACCCAAATCGTCGATCTTTCGTGCGATGCCGGAATCCATGATCCCCTGTGGTCCTGGGTACCGACGGAGCCTACACCTCCGCCCGAGGCTCATGCCGTCCGCATCGAGCGCTCGTCCCGTGGGTACTCTCGCCTCCCATGACCTGGGTCGACACCCATTGCCATCTCCAACTCGACGAACGGCCGGCCCATTCGCTCATCGACCGGGCCGATGAGGTGGAGTGGATGGTCGTCCCGGGCATCGATGCCGATTCCTCACGGGAAGCGGCCACCCTCGCCGGTCGTCATCCCGGCCGGCTCGACTGGACGGCGGGCCTGCATCCCCACCATGCCGAGCGATGGCCTGATGAGGCGGAGAGGATCTCGACTCTTGCCGCTGAAGCGGCCGCGGTGGGGGAGACGGGACTCGACTACTACCGCGTACTCGCCCCGGAACGGCTGCAGAAAGACTCGTTTCGGGCCCAGCTCGAACTGGCGGCGACCCTCGCCAAACCGGTCGTCGTCCATTGCCGCGACGCCTTCGGCGATGTCTACGACCTGATCGAGGCGACCTCCATCGGGCACCGGACGGTGCTCCACTGCTGGACCGGGGGACGGAAGTGGACGCGCCGATTCCTCGATCTCGGTGTCACCTTCTCGTTCGCCGGACCCCTCGCCTTCGACACGGGCCATACCATCCGGCTGGCCGCTGAGCTTGTTCCGCCCGAACGGGCGATGGTGGAGACCGACACCCCTTACCTCGCCCCGCCCCCGCATCGAGGCGAACCCAATGAGCCGGCCTGGGTGGTTCACACCGGCGAAGCGCTGGCCACGGTGTGGGGGGTGGACCGGGGGGAGGCGGCCCGCCTCACGTCTGCCACTGCGACCCGAGTATTTCGAACTGGCTCATGACCCACCAGAGCCGTACGACCATCCTCGCCCTGCTGGAGAGACACGGCCTCCTTCCCCGCAAGGCCTACGGGCAGCACTTCCTGGCCGATCCCAACCTGATCGACAAGATCGTCGCCGTGGCCGGGGTCGGCCCCGACGATTCGGTGCTCGAGGTAGGCGCGGGGACCGGGGTGCTGACCGCGGCATTGGCCAGCACCGGCGCCTCCGTCGTCGCCTATGAGATCGACAGGCGGTTCCAGCCGGTCCTGGGGGAGACGCTGGCGAGTTTGGATGTCGACGTCCGCTTCGGCGACATCATGGATGCCGATCTCGATTCGGATCTCGATGGGGAGCCGTGGAAGCTGGTGGCCAATCTGCCGTACAACGTGGGCACGCCGCTCGTCATGGATGTCTTGCTAGAAGTCCACAAGATCCGATCGGCGACCGTCATGGTCCAAAAGGAGGTGGCCGATCGGTTGGTCGCCGAGCCGGGCACAGAGGACTACGGGGTCCCGTCGGTGGTCGTGGCCCTAACCGCCCAGGTGGTGGAGCGATTCAGTGTTCCACCGCAGGTGTTCGTCCCCGCACCGCAAGTGTCATCGAGCGTGGTTCGCCTCGACCGCGTCGAACCGCCGGCCATGATCGACGAGGCGATCGAGCTTGCCCGAGCCGCATTCGGCCAGCGGCGCAAGATGCTCCGACGCTCGCTGGCCGAGCGCGTGCCGGAGCCGGTCTTCGAAGAGGCCGGAATCGAGTCCACCGGACGTCCCGAAGACCTCCCACCGGCGGCGTTCGTGCGGCTGGCGGAGGTGATGTCGCATGCCTGAATGGGAGGCCCCGGCGAAGCTCAACCTGGACCTGCGGGTCGGGTCCGTTGAACGGGACGGTCTCCATCCGCTGCGCTCCTTGGTTCAGACGATTGACTGGACCGACAGGCTCACCGTGGAAGAGAGCGACGAGGACCATCTCGACCTCGCGGGAGCCGAACTCCCCGAAGGCGGAGAGAACCTCGTGTGGCAGGCGGTGGAAGCGCTGGCCCTCCGTCGTCGACCCCGGCTCCACATTCGCCTCGTCAAATCGATTCCGATCGCGGCGGGGCTGGGCGGCGGATCCGCCGATGCCGCCGCCACCCTCCTCGCGGTCGGCGAGATGCTGCGCCTGGGACGCCGGCGGATCAGTGCCGTCGCTCCCGAAGTCGGCGCCGACGTTCCGTTCCTGCTCACCGGCGGCACAGCCGTCCTCGAAGGATACGGCGAACGGGTCACCGCGCTCGACCCGCTGACCGGCTTTGCGGTGGCGGTGGCCGTCCCACCGTTCGAGCTCGCCACCCCCGACGTGTATCGCCGCTGGGACGAGATGGGCGGACCCGTCGGGACGGAATTGACCGGCGCGGCGCTGCCGCCGGCCCTGCGCCGTCACGACGAACTGCGCAACGACCTGACTCCGGCGGCCGCCTCCCTTCGTCCCGAACTCCGAGATTGGATGGCCGACCTCGGGGGGCGATGGGAGCGGCCGGTGATGATGTCCGGATCCGGCCCGGCGTGTTTCGGCTTCTTCCTCGACCGCGACGAAGCGGCTGGCGCCGTCGCCGGCCTCTCCGAGCACCGGGGGGCGCAAGCGGCCGACCTGAGGCGACAGGGTCCCACCCGGGTGGAGGAATGAGGTCCCTGACGAGGCGCCTCCTCCTGGACTCGGCCGGTGGATCACTACAATGGCCCCGGTCGCCGACGTACGGCGACGTCCTCCCCTGGGGGGTGGTGTAATTGGCAGCACTACGGGTTTTGGTCCCGTCAGAGCGGGTTCGAATCCTGCCCCCCCAGCTGAGTCCCCGATCCGGAGGTTGATCGATCGTGCCCGCCGTCCACGCAGTAGTCCTCGCCGCCGGCAAGGGAACCCGAATGCGATCCGACTCTCCCAAGGTGGTCCACCGGGCCGCCGGGCGGACGCTGCTCGACTGGGTGCTGGAGGCGACCACCGCCGCCCGGGCCGACCGAACCATCGTCGTCGTCGGTCACCAGGCCGACCAGGTGGCTGCCTCACTGCCGGACGGGTATGAACCGGTGCTCCAAGAGCCCCAGAACGGCACGGGCCACGCCGTCCAGGTGGCGCTCTCACACCTCGGCGACCTGGACCCCGACGACACGATCCTCGTCACCTACGGTGACATGCCGCTGGTCTCGGGACGGCTCTACGAGACCCTGGCGAACCGTCCGTCTGGAACCGAGGCCATCATCACCACCGTGGATCCCGGTCCGCCCGGATTCGGAAGAGTGCTGCGGCAGCCCGACGGAGCAGTCGTGGGCATCGTCGAGGAGCGGGACTGCGACGCCGACCAGCTGAAGATCTCCGAACGCAACGTCGGCCTCTATGCCTTCGCCGCCGGCCCGCTCGCTCGGGCGATTGCCAACCTCGGACGCGACAACGCCCAGGAGGAGCTGTACCTGACGGACGTTATCGCGCACCTCGTGGCGGCCGGGGACAACGTCGAGGTGCGGAAGGTGGATGCCGCCGAGGTCAGCGGCGTGAACTCCCACGCCGACCTGGCAGCGGTCCAGGCGGTCCTCCGCCGGCGAATCAACCGGCAACTCATGGAAGACGGGGTCTGGATGCTCGACCCCGACCGCACCTATGTCGACGCGACCGTCACCGTCGAGCCCGGAGCGTTTCTCTACCCTGGAACCCACTTGCAGGGCTCGTCCGCCGTCGCAGCGGGCGCCACGGTCGGACCGGATGCGCTAGTGGTGGATTCGGTGATCGGGGCCGAGGCCACCGTGATCTATTCCGTCCTGCGCGGGGTGGAGATAGGTCAACGGGCTGCCGTCGGCCCGTACGCCTCACTGCGACCGGGAACCGTGCTGCTCGCCGGATCGAAGGCGGGCACCTTCGTGGAGATGAAGAAGACCACCCTCGGGGAGGGAGCCAAGGTGCCCCACCTCGCCTACATGGGGGACGCCACGATCGGGGCGAGGGCCAACGTCGGCGCAGGGACGATCACCTGCAACTACGACGGTTACGGCAAATACGAGACCGTTATAGGGGAGCGGGCCTTCATCGGATCCGACACGATGCTGGTGGCTCCGGTGACCGTCGGAGAAGGTGCCGTGACCGGTGCCGGGTCGGTGATAACCGAAGATGTCCCGCCCGGCTCGCTGGCCGTGGAACGTTCGCAGCAGCAAGAAATACCCGGCTACGCTGACAGGCGCGCCGCCCGCCAACGAGCGAAAGACGCCGAAGAAGGCAGCTGATGGACATCGTGTCACGAAGCCGGTTGATGCTGTTCACCGGCAGCGCCAATCCCGGTCTCGCCAACGAAGTCTCCGATCTGCTCGGTTCCCCGCTCGGCAAACTCGAGCAGTCGATCTTCGCCAACGGGGAGATCTACATCCGTCCCACACAATCGGTCAGGGGAGCGGATTGTTTCGTGCTCCAGAGCCATTGTGAGCCGATCAACGATCACATCATGGAGCAGCTCATCACGATCGATGCTCTGCGACGGGCGTCGGCGCGTCGCATAACCGCGGTCATGCCGTTCTACGGCTACTCCCGTCAGGACAAGAAGGTCCTGCCCCGGGAGCCGATCTCGGCTCGCCTGATGGGTGACCTCTTCATGACCGCCGGTGCCGACCGCCTGGTCTCCGTCGACCTCCACAGCGGCCAGCTGCAGGGCTTCGTCACCAAGCCGTTCGACCACCTCACCGCCCTTCCCATCATCACGGACTATCTGCGGGCTCAGATCTCGGGTCCGACCGCCATCATTTCGCCGGACGCCGGCGGGGTGAAGCGGGCCGAGAAGTATGCCCGCCGGCTCGACGCGTCCATCGCCTTCGTCTATAAGAGGCGCGAGGCGGAGCGACACAACGTCAGCTCCGCCCTCGACATCTCCGGTGATGTGGAAGGCAAGCATGCCGTCATCGTCGACGACATGATCGACACGGCGGGAACCGTGGCCAACGCAGCCGAGATCGTGCGCAACCTCGGTCCCAGCTCGGTGCGCATCGCCGCCACTCACGGCATCTTCTCGGGCAACGCCCTCGACCGGATAAAGAACGCACCCGTCGACGAGGTCATCGTCACCAACACCCTTCCGGTGTCCGAGGACGTCGCCAATCTCGACACCATCCAGGTCCTGTCGATCGCCCCCATCGTGGCCGAGGCCCTGCAGGCGATATTCATGGACAGCTCGGTCTCGGAGATCTTTCTCGGCGACAACGCGTGAGCTTTTCCAGCGAGACGGTGGAGCTGACCACCGGCTCTCGGGCCGCAGTCGTGGATCTGACCGGCGTCGTCACCGACTTCTGCCGAGGCAAGGGCGACGGGCTGCTTTCGGTGTTCATCCCCCACGCCACTGCCGGCGTGGCGATCATCGAGGTCGGAGCCGGGTCCGACGACGACCTGCTCGGAGCGGTGGACGATCTCCTTCCGGCCGATGATCGGTGGCGGCACAGCCACGGTACGCCCGGCCACGGCCGCGATCACGTCCTGCCGGCATTCATCTCTCCCTCGTTGACGGTCCCGGTGGTGAACGGGTCCCCGGCCCTCGGAACGTGGCAATCCATCGTGCTGGTCGACACCAACCGAGACAACCTCCAGCGACAGGTCAGACTCAGTTTTCTGGGGTGAGCGCCGGAAGGGCGATCTGCTCTCCCGGGAAGATGAGATCTGGATCGCCCGAACGGATACGGTCCCTGTTGGCCTCGACCACCTCGACCCAGTACGGGGCGATTTCGGCTTCGGTGGGGGAGCGGCCGAGGGCGGTGGTCATTCGCCTCTCCGCCAGCTTCCACAGGTGGTCTCCCGGCTCGGCGACCACCGTCGTGGCCTCCGTTGTGGCGAGAGGCTGCGGTTGGGCTTCCTCTGTTTCGGTGGCCTCGTCTACTTCGGTGTGGCCCACGGCCCTGCCCGAGCCGGCCGGCACCGGCACGTACGCCGGATCCACCGCGGTGATGGTGTCGTCGGTGGTCACCGGGGCGGGCTCGGTGAGGACCGGATCCACCGCCGCTCCGGCGGGAGCGATCGAGCCCATCACCAGGTAGCCGGCGAGCAGGGCGTCGATTGATCGTCGGACGGGACCGATCGACAGCCAGTCGACAGATCCGGGTCGGGCCCCCAACAGCCGGGCGGTGAGATAGATGAGGGTCGAAAGGCCGATCCAGGCCAGAGCGGTGAGGCCGGCGATCCTGGCGAGAGCGGCCAGGGCTGTCTCAGTCCCGACCGAGTCGAGCCATCCCCCCAGATCTGACCAGTCGATTAGCAGCCAGTCGACCCGGCCCAAACGGAGCAGCGTCCAGCCTGCCGCCACGAATGCCACCGCTCCGCCGAGTGGCCCCCACCACCGTCGCCAGCTGCTCATGCGCCTGAAACTACGCGATGGGAGCCACCGGCGGAAGGGGTGTGGCCAGGATGGTTCCGGCGGGCCGATACGATGTCACTCCCGGAGCAGAGGAGTTACGACACATGGAAGCCAGGATCGGTGTCGCCGACAGCAGCAAGGTCATCGAAGTCGAGGTCGAGGACGTCGAGTCGTTCCGGCGCGACCTGGAGGAAATGTTCTCCTCGTCTCGGGAGGTCTACTGGTTCACCGACGTCAAGCAGCGAGCGGTCGGCATACCAGTGGGACGCATCGCCTATGTCGAGATCGACTCGGAGGAAACAGCCCGCAAGGTTGGCTTCGCCCCGGGTACCTGAGGGCCCCCTGCGAGAGCCTTCAGCGGCGGCGGCGTTGCGCCAGCCACTTCCGGCGCAGGCGGCGGCGATCTTCCTCTGCGTAGCCGCCCCAGACTCCGGACTCCTGGTTCGACTCGAAGGCGTATTGGAGACATGCTTCCTGTACCGGGCAGGTGCCGCAGATGGCCACGGCCTCGGCGATCTGTTCGACCGCCCGTCCGGTCGTGCCGACAGGAAAGAACAAGCTCGGCTCGGAGTCGCGACAGGCGGCGACGTCCTGCCAGTGGGGGCTGGTTGGGATGAGGAGTTCGAGTTGGGCCGGCATTGTGAGGGTTCTCCGGTGGGACTTTGTGAGAGTGATCACAAGCTGAGACGCGACCGAAGGCCGCGGGGAAGGCTTGACGGCGGAAACGGTACCCTCGTCCGGTGCCCTCCGCAACGGATTCTTGGGGATTTTCGATGGAGCCCCGAGCTCCCGACGAAGCATCGAACGACCCGCCCAGCGATCAGGGCAGCCGGTTCTTCGGCGGGTCCACCGTCGTCGTCGGGCACCGCGGGGACCCGGCCCGTCATCCGGAGAACTCTCTCGCCGGAGTCATGGCGGGGCTGGCTGCCGTGGGACGGGTCGAAATCGACCTACGCCTCACGGCCGACGGCCGCTTGATTCTCTCTCACGACCCGGAGACGGCGGGACGGGCGATCGCCGAAAGCACCTGGTCCATGCTGGCACATTCCGACGCGCCTACCTGTCTCCTCGACGAGGTGCTGGCGATTCCGGGACACCTCGACCTGGAACTGAAGAACCTGCCGGGAGAACCGGGCTTCGATCCGGAGGGGAGGATGGCGCTCATGGTCGCCTCCCGTGCTCGTTCCAGCGACATCCTCACGTCGTTCTACTGGCCCGACATGGATCTGATCCGGCGCTATGCCGGAGGCGTTCCCACCGGTCTCCTCGTCGGGGAGGGCGGCTCGGCCCCTGATGCCTTGGCTCACGCCGTCGATCGGGGTCATCGCGCCATCGTCCTCCACCACAGCCTGATCGACGGGGGATTGTGCCGGGCAGCCTCCGAAGCCTGTATCGAGGTGATGGCCTGGACCGTCAACAGTGTGGATAAGGCCCGTGAGTTGTCTGGAATGGGAGTGACAGCGATCATTTCTGATGATCCCCGATCGATATATGCCGGCCTGCGGGAGTGAACGACATGACCACCGAGGAAAGAGTGACTATCAAAGACCAGTTGGCGGCCGAGTTGCGCGACGCCATGAAAACCGGTGACAAGTTGCGCCGTGACGCCATTCGACAGGTCCAGACCGAGGTGACCACCGTGACGCGCCAGGCGGGCATGGCGGAGGACACCGATGAGGTGTACGAGGTCGTCATCGCCGCCTATGTCAAGAAGATGGCCAAGGCCCGCGACGAGTACTTGGAGATGGGTGAACGCGGGGCGGAGATGGGCGCCAAGCTCGGCTTCGAGGTCGACTATCTCTCGCAGTGGCTGCCCGGCAAGCTGGGAGAAGCCGAGACTCGAGGCCTGATCCGACAGACCATCGAGGACATGAAGGTCGAGGGCGACCCCAAGGCGGTTGGTCGTGTCGTCGGCGCGCTGATGAAGACACGGAGCGATCTCGACGGGGCGTTGGTCAACCGGCTCGCCCGGGAGGAGCTGGGGGCGTGAGGCGCTGACCGCCCTGGGTTCGGGCTATCTGCCGATGCTGGCCACGCCGTGGCCTGATGCCTTCGATGACACCGACTGGTGGTTCGAGGTCAAGTGGGACGGCTATCGCTGTCTGGCAGTCGTCGATGGGAGAACCCGTCTGCGGAGCCGGCGGGGACTGGACCTGGGTGAGAGATTTCCCGAGGTGGCGGCTATCGAGTTGCCGGCTGGATGGGTATTCGACGGAGAGATCGTCGCCCTCGACGACGAGGGGCGGCCCGACTTCTCCCTACTTCAGGCCGGTCGGCCGACCAACTACGTGGTCTTCGACGTGCTCGAGTCGCCCGACGGTCCGCTGCTCGACCTGCCGCTGGAGAAGCGACAGGAAAGCCTCAGGTCGCTGGAGCTGCCGGCATCGGTCGTCGTCCCCGAGCCGATCAAAGCCGAGGGCAAGGCTCTGTTCGGAGTGGCCGCGCAGCGGGGCCTGGAGGGAATCGTGGCCAAGAGGTCGACCAGCCGCTACCAGCCCGGACGACGCTCACCCGACTGGCGCAAGATCACGGCCCGGCGCCGGATGAGGGCAGTGGTAGGGGGTTGGATGCCCGGTGATGGCGGCCGGCGGAGTACCTTCGCTTCCCTCCTGGTGGGCCTGTGGGATGGCGACGACCTGCGCTGGGTCGGGGCGATCGGGTCCGGGTTCACCGACCGCGTCTTGTCCCAGATCACCGATCACTTGGGCCAGATCGAGCGGCCCACGTCGCCTTTCGTGAACCCACAAGGCATTCTCCGAGGGGCACGCTGGGTGGAGCCCCGAATCGTCGTGAACGTCGAGTACAAGGAATGGACACGGGATTTGCGGCTCCGCGCGCCGGTATTCAAAGGTGTCGAGGCGGCGGGAGAGACAGCCAGGTGGGAGGACGAAGGGCCGGGCTGATCAGGCGGACTTTTGCTGCTTGGTTGCCTCGACCGAGGCCTTCAGAGCGTCCAGAAGATCCACGACCTTCGTCGGCTCGGGTGCCTCCGGAGCAACGATCTCCTCGCCGGCCACCTTCTTGGCCGCTGCCTCCTCGATGGCCTCGCGAGTGGTGTCGACATAGGCGGCGGCGTCGAACTCCCGAGTCAGGTTCTCGATCAGGGCCTGGGCCATCTTGACTTCTTCGTCGCGTACCTCAACGTCTCCTTCGAGCTCCTCGAACTCGGCGGCCCGGATCTCGTCAGGCCAGTGCATGGTCTCCATCACCAGTACGCCGTCCTTCGCCCGAAGGGTGGCTAGATGCTGCTTGTCGCGGATCGTCACCTTGGCGATGGCCACTACGCCCTTCTCTTCGATCGCCTCCTGGAAGATGCGGTACGCCTTGAGACCGGTCTGATCCGGAGCGAGGTAGTACGACTTCTGGTACATGATCGGGTCGATCTCGGACTCGTCGACGAACTGGACCACATCGACCAGCTTCGAGCTGCCCGGGCTCACGGCATCGAGCTCCTCCTCGGTGAACACCACATAGCGGCCCTTCTCGAACTCATAACCCTTGACGATGTCGTCCCAGGCGACTTCCTCGCCGTCGGACTCGGCCACTCGCTTGTAGCGGATGGGGGAGTTGTCGCCCTTGCGAAGTTGCTTGAAGCTCGGGCTTCGGTTCTCGGTGGCGGTGTACATCGCAACCGGGATGGAGATCAGGCCGAAGCTGATGGCGCCTTTCCAGATCGAACGCGGCATGGCGCCATTGTACGGACTTTCGCGCTCTCTGGGGAAGCCCACCTCTTCTTTGGATCCCCGAGTTCCTTTCCGATCGCACTTTCCGAAGTAGCGTCGACCGGTCCGAGCGACGCGAAGAAGTCAGCCGACGATCGAGTCCAGCAGGCCGCCCAGGTCATCGAGATCTGGCTCGAGGCGGGTGATTCGCTCGGGGGCGGTCATGATTCCCGCCACGTCGTCAGGGAGCTGGGGTGCCTGGCCGACTGCGGTCTCGACGACTTCGGCGAACTTGGCGGGATGGGCCGTACTGACGATCACCGTCGGCCGATTGGAACTCTGTCGCTCGGCAGCTCCCCAGGCGACGGCGGTGTGCGGATCGATCACGACACCGGTTTCGTCGTGGACCCGGCGGATCACGTCGATGGCTTCGACGTCCGCCAGCCAGGCGGCGGTGAAGTCGTCAGCGAGGCGGGAGGTGACCCGTTGCGGAAGGTCGATCTGACCCTCGGAGGCCAGTTGATCCTGGAGCGCCCGAACGGCGTCGCCGTCGCCGTCCAGGACGTCGAACAGGTAGCGCTCCAGGTTCGACGGGACCTGGATGTCCATTGCCGGCGCCACTGTGGGAGTCACCGTCCCGACCTTCAGAGTCCCGCCCTGAATGAGGTCTGTCAGGCCTCGGTTGGCGTTGTTGGCCACAGTGAGACGGGAGATAGGTGCTCCCATGCGCCGGGCGATGTGCCCGGCGAGGACGTTGCCGAAGTTGCCGGTCGGGACGACGAAGTCGACCGGTTGACCGACCCGGCCGGCGGTGTGGGCGTAGTAGGCCGACTGGGCCATGATCCTCGCCCAGTTGATGGAGTTGATGGCGCCGAGCGGGAAACGACCGCGAAACGAGGCGAAAGCCGCCTTCACCAGCCGTTGACAGTCGTCGAATGATCCCTCGACGGCGACGGTGACGACGTTGGCGTCGGGCACCGTGGTCATCTGCCGCCGCTGTACTTCGGAGACGGCCCCATCCGGGTAGAGGATGACGATGTCGATGCCTTGACGGCCGCGACATGCCTCGATGGCGGCCGAACCAGTGTCGCCGCTGGTCGCCCCGAGGACGAGCAGGCGCTCCCCGCGTCGGCTGAGGACCCGGTCGAACAGCTCCCCCAACAGTTGAAGGGCGTAGTCCTTGAACGACAGTGTCGGACCCCAGAACAGCTCGAGCAGGTACCGATCTCCGCCCATCTCGCGCAGTGGGGCGACTTCGGCGTGACGGAACGCCCCGTACACCGTCTCCATGATCTCTCCCAGGTCGCTGGCGAGAGGGTCGGGGGCCACGAACGGCTCGACCACGGTGGCGACGTTCTCGGCGTAGTCATCGCCCAGGGGCCTGAGCGTGGGCAGATGGTCGGGGACATACAGGCCGCCGTCGGTTGCCATTCCCTCGATCAACACATCGGCGAAGCCGCGACCGTCGACACGGCCGCGAGTCGACAGGTATTGCATCAGCCCGGCTCGCCCGCGACCCGGATGACGGCCGCCACCTGGCGGACCGACGATATCTCCGACAGCCGGCCGAGCGCTTTGGCGTGGGCGGCCTCGGGGGCGGCGTGGGTGATGAGGAGCAAGGTGGCCTCCTCGCCCCTTCCTTCCTGCCACACCGAGCGGATGGAGACGCCCGCCTCTCCGAACGCACCCGAGACGGCAGCGAGGACACCGGGCGCGTCGTCGACCTCCAGTCGCAGATACTGGCTGGTGTCGATCAGTCCGAAGTCGGCCACCGCCCCCGCCCCGATCCTCACCCGGGGAGTCACCGGGGTGTCAGCCAGTAGCTCGCGTGCGGCGGTGACTACGTCGCCCAATACGGCGGTGGCGGTCGGGTCCCCACCGGCTCCCGGGCCGGAGAAGAGCAGCTCGCCCAGGGCCGGACCTGAAACGAAGACGGCGTTCTGGGCCCCCCGGATGGCGGCCAGCGGGTGCTGGGATGGCACGAGCGTGGGATGAACCCGGACGCTGACCCCGTCGGCGGTCGCCTCGGCGATTCCGAGCAGTTTCACCACGTAGCCCAGACGATCGGCGAACACCAGGTCGATGGACTCGATGTCCGCGATTCCCTCGGTGTGGACCCGGTCCAGATCGACCCACACTCCGAAGGCCAGTCCGGCGAGGATGGCGGCCTTGGCGGCGGCGTCGGCACCTGACACGTCGGCGGTCGGGTCGGCTTCGGCGTAGCCGAGCCGCTGGGCGTCGGCCAGGACATCGGAGTAGGAGAGCCCGTCCTCGCTCATCCGGGTGAGGATGAAGTTGGTGGTGCCGTTCACTATGCCCATCACGGAAGTGATCCGCTCCCCGGCCAGCGACTCGGACAGCGGTCGGATGATCGGAATGCCTCCTCCTACCGCCGCCTCGAAGAGAAGCGACACACCGTGCGCCGCGGCCTTCTCGAACAAGGCGGGCCCCTCAGCGGCGACCAGCGCCTTGTTGGCCGTCACCACCGGCTTACCCGCCTCGAGTGCCTTGACCACCAGGCTGCGAGCTGGTTCCAGGCCGCCCATCAGCTCCACGACGAGTCTCACGTCCGGATCGGTCACCACGTCCTCGGGTCGGTCGGTGGCGTAGTCCGCCGGGAACAGGCGCGCCTTCGACAGATCACGCACCGCCACCCGGACCAGTTGCAGATCGAGTCCGGTTTTGGTGCGGATGGTTTCGTGCTCATCGAGGAGCTTGTGGGCCAGACTCCCACCAACGACGCCACCACCCAGGATTCCGATTCCGACACGCATGCCATCGAAACGCTAGTCCTGCGGCATTCCGCCCCAGAACCGACCCCCGGTAGAATGAGGCCTCACCCGCTCCCGTAGCTCAGGGGATAGAGCACTGGTCTCCGGAACCAGGTGCGGAGGTTCGAGTCCTCCCGGGAGCGCATACCTGCCCGGCTCACGCGGTTCTTGCGAAAGCTCAGGGGATAGAGACTCTGCCGATTGCCGGAACCAGGTGCGGAGGTTCGAGTCCTCCCGGGAGCGCATACCTGCCCGGCTCACGCGGTTCTTGCGAAAGCTCAGGGGATAGAGGCTCTGCCGATTGCCGGATCCAGG
>DATABS010000022.1:0-2177 GCA_036259475.1 Acidimicrobiia bacterium
AAGAAGGAGTACGCCAGGGAGGCCGAGGCGGTTGCGAGCGGCGAGGCGGGCGCCACGGGCCAGGCGTCGGCGACGCCGGCAGCCAACGGTGCCGCGGCTGACGACGCCATGGAGGCGATCGTCGCCATGTGATCAGTCGGGCGGCGGGGCTCTCCCCCGGTCCCGCCGCCCGGCGTCGACCGTCACCACGGGTCGAGCGTGACGGCACACCGACCGCCTACGCCTACGACGCGCCGATCGCCGCCGCTAGCCAGTCCTGCGTCCATGCCGCCGGGGCTTCCAGTAGCGCACGCGCCACCGGACCGTCCCGACGGCGGTCCAGTACGCTGCCGGCGTGGACATGCCCGTTGCGACCCTGGAACGAGTCATGGGGTCCCGGGTCGTCGAATCGGATGTGGCACCGACGCCAGGAGGTCCAAAGAACCGGACGGTACTTGTCCTGCTCGAAGATGGGCGTCGGCTCGCCGTTCAGGCGTATTCGGACCGCCGGACTGCCCAGCTCCGGCTGAAGGCGGCCGAACAGCTGGCCGCTCCCCTGCGAGAGCACGGTGTGCCGGTGCCGCGAGTGGTGATCTCCGAGCTTGAAGGCACGCCCCCCTGGGCGGTATTCGAGGCGCTGCCTGGCGAGCCGGGATATGTCGCTTCGGACTGGAACCTGTCGCGCAGCAATTTCCTACCGATTGCCCGCGACATGGGCCGTCTGCTTCGAGGATTCAGCGAGCTCGATCCCGACGTATTCGACCTGCCCCGGCTGTGGACCGATATCGCAGCGCTGAGCGACGCCGCCGAGAGATGGCTGGCCCCGTTGGAACCACACCTCAGTACTGCCGATGCTCGATCGGTGCGGGAACTCATCGAGGCGATGCCCAGTCTGCTGTCCGGCCGCCCCGCTGTCGTTTGCCACGGTGACTTCGGACCGCACAACGTTCTCGTGGTGGGTGAGCGGATCTCTGGACTCCTTGATTTCGAGGATGCTCGGATCGGTGACCCGCTGCTCGACGTCTCCTGGTGGGCTTGGGCCGTGCGTGCTCACACGCCGGATGCATTCACCAGGACGTGGACGGCGTTCTTGGAAGCAGCCGGGATTGATCCCACCGAACCGGGCTTCGACGACCGAGTCGTCACGCTCGCGATCCTCCTCATTCTGGAGACCGCGGAGAGGTTCCGACGTTCGGCCCCCGAGCGTCACCCTGGCTGGGGCGCACGGATCTCAAGCACGCTCGCCTGGCGCGGATTGCCGCTAACTTGAGGCAGTCGGGTGGGACGAGCCTAACAGTAATGCAAGCGCCAGTGGTCACCACCGAATCCGGCTCTCGATGAGGAAGGTCATCTATCCTCCCGAGATGGATGGCTACCGGGTACAGCTCGCCAGCGACGTTAGGCACGACGCCATTGCCCTAGAGCTGTGGGACTCGCAAGAGCGGCTCGTGATGGAGGTCTGGGAGACAGACGACGATGCCGCATCCCGCCTTCTGCGCGTGCAGCGGGCGGTGGACGTTCCGATGGCCGTCATCAACTGGTTCCTAGCGGAGGCTGAGCGCCGGCTCCAACTTCGCGACGACCCGCATCGGTGAAGTGGACGCTGTGGGTCGAACTTGACAGTGGCGCAAGCGGTGGTGGGCGACCCGTCCGTCCGCGACAATGACGACATGAGTCATCCCGGCCACGAGATGGGCATCGCCCCGGCACGGACCCGGCCCAGAATCGATCCGACGAAGGCAGATGCTGCACTGAAGTCGCTCGGCGCATCTGGCCTTCCGCCAGACGCCGTCGCGGTCGGTTCGCCGTCCCGCTGCCCGGCATGTGGAGCGCAGACTGTCTCCTGGGCCGTTACGGCTGGTCGATCAGGCGAACCGCACCCGCTTGTCCTCCATAGCACAGAACTGCTCGCGGACACCTTCGTGTGCGCGAGCTGCACCGCTGGGTGGATCGAAAACGACAATCAGGTCGAGCCGACTAAGTGGGTTCGACCCTGGTACTGCGACCACTAGCTGGGGGCGAGGCGCCAAGAGGTGGGAGAAACGTGACAGTCGCGTAAGCGCCAGTGGATCGCATGAGAGCATTGCCTGCGTGACTGATCCTCAACGCACCAGCGCGTCAGCAGCCCCCGACCTCGTCTCGTTCTGGATTGAGTTCGGCGACTGGCCCGCCGAGCTGCACGTTCAGCGCCCGCCTTA
>DATABS010000023.1:0-8224 GCA_036259475.1 Acidimicrobiia bacterium
CTCGACGAACGTGAGCGGGTGTATTTACTTTGTGGGGGGTCTCATCCGCGAACAGAGCGGTTCACGTCGAACGTGCATCCGCCTGGCCCACAGCATGCTGATTGCAGGCTCGTCGCCCGGAGGCGCCATTCGGATGCCTTCGCTGAAGGGGCCGCGAGTCCGGGAGGGGCCGGGTGAACCGCAGGTGGCAAGAACGTCGGCCACTTCCGACTTCCGACTTCCGACTTCCAAAGGCCGCCTTCCGACTGCCGGCCAAGCGCTGTAGCGTCGGGGCGGCATGGAATACCAGGCTCTATATCGCAAGTACCGGCCGCAGTCCTTCGACGACGTCGTGGGCCAGGGCCATGTCACCGCCACCCTCGCCCGCGAGGTGGCCGAGGGCCGGGTGGCCCACGCCTACCTGTTCGCCGGGCCTCGGGGGACGGGGAAAACCACCTCTGCGCGCATCCTCGCCAAAGCCCTCAACTGCCGGAACCGCAACCCCGACGGCTCGCCCTGCAATGAATGCGAGTCCTGCGTCGCCATCACCGACGGTTCCTCGCTCGATGTGATGGAGCTCGACGCGGCCAGTCACAACTCCGTGGAGGACATTCGCGACATCCGAGTGTCGGTGACCACCGTGGCCTCCCATGCCGGCTCCAAGCGGGTGTTCATCCTCGACGAGGCTCACATGCTGTCGAAGGCGGCGGGCAACGCCCTGCTGAAGACGCTGGAGGAGCCGCCCGAACACGTCCACTTCGTGCTCGCCACCACCGAGCCCTACAAGCTCCTCGATACGATCCGGTCCCGTAGCCAGCGGTTCGACTTCCATCCCATCCCGGTGGAGGCGCTGGCAGCCCACCTCGGACGGGTGGCCGACGCCGAGGGCTACAAGACCGACGCCAGCGCTCTGGTTGCGGTGGCCCGTCATGCCGCCGGCTCGGCGCGTGACTCTCTCAGCCTCCTCGAGCAGGTGGCCGCCCTGGGTGACGGGGCCGTCGACGTCGGCGGCGTGCGTCGGGCGCTGGGCTTGGCCGACTCCGAGGCGTATGCCCGCCTGGCCGAGTCCATTGCCTCCAACGACGCCACCTCGGCCCTTCACCTCGTCGCCGAGCTCGCCGCCGCCGGGGTGGACCTGCGTCGATTCGTCGCCGAGGGCGTGGGCTATTTCCGTGGAGTGTTCCTGGCCCATTACGCCCCCAATCTGGAGGAGATCGCCGACGAGCCCTCCGATGTGCTGGAGGCGTGGAAGAAGGCGGCCGCTTCGCTTCCCGCCGCCGACGTCCTCCGGACGGTCGACGTCCTCGGAGAAGCTCTCATACGACTGCGTGAGGGTCGGGAGGAACGGTTGATGACCGAACTCGCCATCATCAAGCTCACCCGACCCGAGGTCACCTCCGACCCCGATGCTCTCGCCGCCCGGATCGGCCGGCTCGAGCGCAAGGTCGAGGCGTTGGGCGAAGCGCCCCCGGCTCCCGGTCCGTCCCGCGTCGAAGCGCCTCCGGCGACTTCGGCTCCGGCTCGTGTAGAAGAGCCCGTCCCGGCTGCTGCTCGGGTCCCTGACGAGCTCACCGCGCCGGAAGACACATCAGCTGGCGAGGCCTCGCCCGAGACGGAGACGCCCGAACCCGAGTCGGAAACGAAGGAGGCCGGCGGGCCTCCGCTCCAGTTCTCCCAACTCCAGTCGGTGTGGCCGGGATTGTTTGGCGGCTTGCGGGATGTGCTCGGCGCTCGCCGTTGGGCCCTCTTTCGCGAGGTGGTGCCCGCCGGGGTGGAAGGCTCGACGGTCATCCTCCACGTCCCTCATGTCTTCCACTTGGAGCAGCTCCAGGAGGACCCGGCCGTGGCCAAGGTGGTGGCCACCAAGTGCGGTGATCTGCTGGGGCGCCCGGTGACGATCCGCTTCGCCTCGTCGGAGGGCACCGCCGTCCCCTCGGTCGGATCGGACGAGGAGATCGACCTGGCCTCGGAGCAGCTCTTCGAGGGCCCGAGCGAAGAAGTCGACCCGACCAAGCTCCTCGAGAATGAGCTGGGCGCCGAGCTCGTCGACGAGGATTGACCGAAACCGGGTGACCATGGGAAGCCCGGGAAGCCAACTACCCTGGCGTCACTACCTCATTCGTCGACGGGGACACCAACATGAATCGTCAGCCGGACATGCGCCAGCTCATGAAGCAGGCGCAGAAGATGCAGGAAGAGCTCGCCGCCGCCCAGCAAGAGCTCGCCTCGCGCACCTTCGAGGGGACAGCCGGGGGAGGGATGGTCACCGCCACGGTCACAGGATCCCAGGAGTTGATGAGCGTGGTGATCGATCCTTCGGTGGTCGATCCGGACGACATCGAGATGCTCCAGGACCTGGTGGTGGCGGCGGTCAATCAGGCCATGAGGGGCGCGGCTGAGGCTGCCGGGGATCAGCTCGGCGGCCTCACCGGCGGTCTCGACCTGGGCGGTCTCCTCGGCTGATGTTCGAGGGTCCCGTCCAGCGCCTGGTCGACGAGCTGTCACGCCTGCCCGGAGTGGGCCGCAAGACGGCTCAGCGCCTGGCGTTCCACCTGCTGGCCATCGAGGATGCCGACGCCCGGCGCCTCGCCCAGTCGATCGTCGAGCTCCGTGAGCAAGTTCGCCCATGCCGGCGCTGCTTCAACATGACCGGATCCGAAGAGTGCGCCATCTGCCGCGACGTTCGCCGGGATCCTCATGTCGTCTGTGTCGTCGAACGCCCCCAGGACATCCCGGTGGTGGAACGCACCCAGGAGTTTCGGGGTCGCTACCACGTCCTCGGGGGTGCGATTTCACCCATCAACGGCGTCGGACCGGACCAACTGCGGTTCGCCGAGTTGAAAGACCGGATCCCCGACGAACAGATCACCGAAATCATCGCCGCCACCAACCCCACGATGGAAGGCGACGCCACCGCCATGTATCTGGCGCGGGAGTTCAAGCCCCTCGGGGTGCGGGTCACGCGACTCGCCTCCGGGCTGCCCGTCGGCGGAGATCTGGACTACGCCGACGAGCTGACACTCGGCCGGGCCCTCGCCGGACGCATGGAGTTGTGAGCCTCGACGGCTCCGTTCTGATAGTCGAGCCCTACTTCGGAGGCTCCCACCGCGCCTGGGCGGAGGGACTGGCCGAGTATCTGGAGGCGCCGGTCGAACTGCTGACGCTTCCTGCTCGCTGGTGGAAATGGAGGATGCGCGGTGCGGCCGTCACCTTGGCCGAGAGATGCGCCGATCTCACCACCCGTCCCGCGGTCGTGTTGGCCAGCGACATGCTGGATCTGGCCGCCTTCCGGACCTTTTCCCGACCGCACCTCGGAGACGTTCCATTCGCCCTCTACTTCCACGAGAGCCAACTGACGTATCCCGACTCCCCGCAGATGGAACCGGACATGCATTTTGCGGTGACGAACTGGCTCTCGGCCCTGGCGGCCGACCGGGTGCTCTTCAACTCCAACCACCACCGCGACGTGTTCTTCGCAGAGATACCCCGCCTGCTCCGGCACTTTCCGGACTTCACTCACGAGCACCTCGTGGATTCAGTCGAGGACCGTTCCGCGGTCCTGGAGGTCGGGGTCGACCTGGGTTGGCTCCCGGTCGAGGCGTCGCCTCGCCGGGGCCCGGTCCGTCTGTTGTGGAACCATCGCTGGGAGCACGACAAGGATCCGGCGACCTTCTTCGCAGCCATCGACAACCTGGATGCCGAAGGCCACTCCTTCGAGGTGGTCGTCTGCGGTGAGAACTTCCGGCTCGAACCGTCCGAATTCGACGAGGCTGCCCGCCGGCATCCCGCACGAATCGTGCACATGGGCCATCTCCCGCTCGCCGACTACCGCCGTCACCTGCTGGAGGCGGATGTCGTCGTGTCCACCGCCCGGCAGGAGTTCTTCGGCGTGGCGGTGGTGGAAGCAGTTGCTGCCGGGTGCTTTCCCATACTGCCCGATCGGCTCTCCTACCCCGGGCTGGTGCCGCGGGACTGGCACGACGCCTGCCTGTATCCGGTCGATGGTCTGGTCGAGAGGCTCCGCTGGGCAGTCACGCATCCCGCCGAGGTCCGAGACGGAGGCCACGAGTTATCGGCGTCCTTCCGTCGGTTCGGGTGGGATCGGATCGCTCCCCTCTACGACAAGGCACTCGCCGCCCTGGTGTGAGAGCAGTTGGGCGAGGGCTGGGTTTCGAGCAGGGCAGGTGGCCCCTCATTAGCCTGAAACTCATGTCCAAGACCGTCGTGCTTCGTCTCAAGTCCCTGGCGATGGCGGGCGGAGCGGTCGTCCTTCTCACGGTCGTGGCGTTGGCGGCGGGTTCCCTTCCCGGCGACGACGCCACCGCTCCGTTCATCGCAATCGAGGGCGACACCTTCGCCTCGGCGATGCGCCAGGTGTTGTTCGTCCTGTATCTCGCCCTTCTGGCCAGTGCGCTCTATCTGTTGATGGTTCGTCCGAGTCGGACCGGTTCCAAGCGGCGAGCGAGGAGGGCGTCGCCGCTGGTGACCGTATTGTCGTTGCTGTTGCTGGGCGTGGTTTGGTTCACGATCCGGGACAGGTTTCCCTTCACCCAGGAAGGGGCCGGGTCCGTCGGCGCCGGTCCGCCGGCAACCGGCGAGGCAACCGCGCCGGCGGCGGGCGACGCCACTGCGGCTGTCACCGCACCTGGTTGGGAGCTGGTCGTCCTGGCCGTGATGGGCCTGGTGGCCATTGGCTACCTGTTCGTGAGCCGGAGGCGGGTGTTACCGCGGCCGCTGGAAACCACGGCTTCGCCGCCACCGGGGAGCCGTTCCACTGAGGCGCCACCTCCTACGACGCCGGGCGATCCCCGCGGTCGAGTTTTTGCTGCCTACCGCGTCGTCGAGTCGATGGCCGGTCGCTCGGGTGTGGAACGAGCCACGGGGGACACCGTCGGGAGCCATCTACGCCGGCTAGCCGATCTCGTCGCCGATGCCCCCGGGCGGCTCGCCCATCTCTACAACCGGGCTCGCTTCTCGCCCCATTCGATCACGCTCGGCGACGCCGAACAGGCGGAGGGGGCTTCCGCCGAGATCACCGAGCGCCTCTCATGACCCGCCGGCTGTTGGCGGGGTTGGCCGTCTTGGGAATGACCACCATCGCCCTCGTCCAGCTGAATTCGATCGCCGCCGTCGTGGCGTGGGAGGTGGCGGTAGCTGCCGCCGTGGCAGTCGTCGCGTGGCGGAACTCGCCATCCCACCCCGAGAGGATGGGTTTTCTGTTCGGGGGGACGGGAGGGGTGCGCATGCAGCAGCCGCACACGTTGACACCCCTCGAGTTGGAAGTGTCCGCGGCTCTCGATCCCACTCTGGCGGGCGGCCCGGTGCTGCGTAGGCGGTTGTTGGGCCTGCTCCGCCATCGCGCCGGGCTCTCCGACGGTCCGGTTGACGACAGCGTCGGTCGACGGCTCGTCGGCGACCGGGCGTGGGAGGCCCTTTCCGCACCGGGACCGCTGGAAATCTCGGAGATCGAGCACCTGGTTGAGAAGGTGGAGGAGCTGTGACACCGGAGGATGTGGCACGATCGGGTCGGGCGATCATCGACACGGTGGGTGAAGCGATCATCGGGAAGCGAGACGTCGTCCGTCTGGTTCTGGCGGCGGCGTTGGCCGACGGCCACGTCCTCGTGGAGGACCTACCCGGTCTGGGCAAGACCCTCCTCGTACGCAGCCTCGCCCGAGCCACGGGGCTCGGTCACGCCCGGATCCAGTTCACCCCGGACCTGATGCCGATGGACATCACCGGCTCGATCGTGCTCGACCCGGTGGAGCGGAGACCGGAGTTCCGCCCGGGCCCCATCTTCAGCCACCTCCTCCTCGCCGACGAGATCAACCGGGCTCCGGCGAAGACACAGGCCGCTCTACTCGAAGCGATGCAGGAGCGTCAGGTGACCGCCGACGGCGTCACCCGCCCGCTGGAGAGGCCGTTCTTGGTGGTGGCCACCCAGAATCCCATCGAGTACGAAGGAACGTATCCTCTGCCCGAGGCGCAGCTCGACCGCTTCCTGATCCGTGCGGAGATGGGCTATCCCGGTCAGGATTCGGAGTGGGAGGTACTCCGGTCGCGCGCCGAGCGGGGCACGGATGACGTCGTGGTGGACCAGGTGCTGGATCGCACGCAATTTCTGGACATGCAGGCCGGGCTGGAGACGGTGCACGTTTCGGAAGCCGTAGGCCGCTACATGGTTTCTCTAGTGGATGCCACCCGGCGTCACCGGCGGGTTCGAGTAGGGGCCAGCCCTCGCGGGTCGCTGGCTCTGATGAAGGTGTCCCGGGCGGTGGCCGCCCTGGACGGCCGCGATTACGTGCTTCCAGACGACGTGCAGGAAGTGGCGGTGCCGGCCCTGGCCCACCGCCTCGTGCTGCGACCCGAGGCGTGGGCTCAGGGAGTCGACGAGCGGGCGGTGGTCGAGGAGTGCTGCGCTGAAGTGCCGGTGCCCTCCGTCGCCCCCGAGGCCGGGTGATACCCCGGTTGACCGTTCGGGGATGGGCTTACTCGACGGTGGCCGTGATCGCCCCCTTCGTCGCCCTGGCACTGGGCGACCCGTCGCCGGCACTCGTCGCCCTGCCGGCGGCGGCCTTCGTCGTCTTCGGACTGACCGCTCGCCCGAAAGAGCGGCCAACCGCCACGATCACGCTCGAGCCGGAGCGGACGGTCGAGGGGACACCGGTCGAGCTTCGGCTCATCATCCGCGGAGAGGGTCGAATCGCTCACGTGGTGATCGACCTGCATCCCGAACTCGATCCGGGAGGTGTGCAAGGGGCCAGTCGGGTGGGTCGATCGGGACTGGTTGTGCCGCTCGCCGTAGGTGAGGGAGCCGCCGTGCTCGGGCTGACGCCCCAGCGCTGGGGAACCCACCCGATCAGATCCGCCACCATCACCGTGCCCGGGCCGATGGGCATCGTCGCCGCCACCTCCCATATTCCTGCGTCCGATCAGCTCGTCGTCCTTCCCGAAACCGAGAGAGTCAGGCAGTTGCTCGAGCCGTTCGCCACCAACCTGCATGGGGGGGACCTGGTATCGGCAAGCCGGGGCCAGGGGTCCGCTCTCGCCGAGATGCGGGCGTGGACTCCGATGGATTCTCCTCGTTCGATCAACTGGCGCGCCAGTGCTCGCAGCGACGACCTGTGGGTGACCGAGCGGCATGCGGACCGCAACGGGGACCTCATAGTGGTCATCGACTCCATCCTGCCGGCGGAGGATGAGATGAGGGAGGCGGTGGCGCGGGCGGTCCGCATCGCCGCCTCCGTTGTTCGAGCCTACGGCGCCGGTCGACACCGCCTGGGCTTGCTGTCGCTCGGCGGCTACCACCGCTGGTTCGGCCTCGACTCCGGCATCGTGCACGAGCATCGGCTGCTGGCGGCGGTGATGGCAACGCAGGCGATCTCGACGCCGGTGTGGACGGCGGTCGACCGGGTCCTCGACCGAGCCGTCCGTCGACCGTCGATGGTCGTGTTCGTGTCACCGTTGCTGGACGAAGCGCTCCAGGGCCGGGCTCTGCGTCTGGCGGGCGCCGGAATCGATGTGGCTGTATTGGCCGTGGACGTGTCCGACTGGCTACGACCGTCCTCCCAGCGAGTGCCGCGGCTAGCCCGCCGCATCTGGCTGTTGGAACGGCAGCGCCACCTCGAACGCCTGCGAGGCGCCGGGGTGGCGGTGGGTGAGTGGCGGACCGGAAGGTCGCTGGACGAACTCCTGGAGGAGATGGAGGAATGGCGACGGCGTTCCCGTCGAGCGCGAGCCTGACCGCGGCGGCCGCCCTGGGTGTCGCCGCGGTGCTGGCCTTCTACACGCCGTCGGGCCCGTGGCAGCCTGTCTCTGTCATCCTCGGCTGGTCGGCTGTTGTCCTCGTTGCCGTCTCACTACTCACGGGTTACACCTGGGGCCTGGCGGCGGGTGCGGTCGTCTTGGTCGCCCGCACCGGGATCGGCGGATTGGCGGGGGACCAGCGGCCCGGGTTGGCAGTCGCCACGGCCCTGATCTTGGCGATGATCGAGTTGGGCGGCGCTTCGCTGGAGGCCAGACGGATTCCACTCGACGCCTCGACGGTTGCGGTTCGCACTGTTGCCGTCGCCGCCGGCGGCGGTTTGATGGTCGGCTTGGCCAGCCGCCTCATCGCCGGTGCGACGGTGCGGGGCCCGGGAGGCCATCTCGTCGGCCTGGCGGCCGCCTTCCTCGCCGGATCCGCCATCGTCTGGCTCCAAAGCCGGTTGCGGCCCTGACCCCGTTTTCGCGCACCGTTTGCACG
>DATABS010000024.1:0-38495 GCA_036259475.1 Acidimicrobiia bacterium
ACCGGCCGGGCCGTAGCTCGCTTGACCACCATCGCTGACACACAGAACCGAGAGTCGTCATCCAACCCGCTCACCACCTTCAACTCGGCGCCATCGACCAGAAACACCCCGCCCATCACGTCCATCTGCCACAACTCCAACGCCCGGGCCCGCTCCCACCGCTTGTAATCCGACCGGCGCCTCCTCCTCTGCTGGGGATCGATCAACCGGTGACGCACAAGAGCCCGATACACCGCCGAACGAGAAGGAACAGGCTCGACGCCCTCCCGGCCCAAGTGATAGACGATCGTCCTCGGACCCAACCCGGATGAGCCCGCCGCATCTCCTCCGAGCCTCGATAACAGCCGGCGTCTGATGCGGACATGACTCTGGCTTCGAGCTCCGATCCACCAAACCGGCCAGACCCTGATCGGCGTAGCGGCGCAGCCTCCCATCCACCGTCTGACGTGCCACCCCATAACGACGCGCCACGTCCGTCACCGTCGCCCTGGAGAACCTCCAACACCGGCTGATACCGCTGCTCCACCACACCCAGCTCCACCAACACGATCCGGCGGCCCTTCCTCGAAACGGCATGAACAACACCATCGAAGAAGAAGTGGAACCAGAAACCGAGGATCAACCAGTGTCACCCACCTACCGGAGCCACTGTCGCCCACGTACCGAAACCGCGTCCACAAACTGTCAGCCAGCAACCGGAGCCACGTGCCGATCATGAACCGAAGCCGCACACGCGTGCTGAGAGCCAGGTGTACTCGACCGGGCCACAGTCGAGCGTTGCGCCATACTTCAAAATGAGGAAAAACCGCCCACTCCAGGCGGTTTTCCCTCGTCGGGCCGGCGGGATTTGAACCCACGACCTCTTGACCCCCAGTCAAGCGCGCTACCAAGCTGCGCCACGGCCCGGAAAAGCCAGTCTAGTCGTCCCGGCTAGGACCCCCTACGTTGGGGCACCACCGATACAGCTCGTCCTGATCCGGCACCCTCGTCATCTGTCGCCGAACTGACGTGCAATAACCCGTCGTGGCGACGGAGGACCGCACGGCAATTGCCCGAGCGGGGTCCGCTCCATCCTCCGTTCTTTTGACGATGGGGATCGGGCGCGGGGTTCTTCGGACGTGGGCGTTCGGAAACCGATCGTGGGCGTCCAGAGAAGGGATACGCTGACGGCGTGAGCGACCGGATCCTCACCATCCCGAACGCGATCTCGTTCATCCGGCTCCTGGCCATACCGTATTTCTGGTGGGTGCTTCTGGCTCAGGAACGGGTCGGTCTCGCCGCCGGCCTGATTTTCCTGATCGGCGGCACCGACTGGGTCGACGGTGTTCTGGCGCGCCGTCTCGACCAGGTGAGCGAGTTCGGCAAGCTGCTCGACCCTGTGGCCGATCGGCTGATGATCTCCTCGGCGCTGATTGGCGGGATGATCGCCGGAGTGGTGCCGGCGGTCATCGGATGGCCGCTCCTGGCTCGAGAAGCACTCGTAGGCGGGAGCGCCGTCCTTCTCTTCAGTCGGGGCCTCGGCCAGCTCGACGTGCGGCCCGCCGGCAAGGTGTCCACATTCTTGATCTATGGGGGGATCGCCTCCTTTTACTTCGTAGCGGCGGACATCTCGACATGGCTGTTCGCACCGCCTGCCTGGATCGCCGGCGTCGTGGGTCTGATCCTGTATTGGTGGGTGGCGATGCAATACATGGCGGACGTGCGCCAACGACTCTCTTCGTTAGAGTCCCCGTCCAGAAACCAGGAGGTTTGAGTGAACGTTCCGGACCAGCTCCGGTACACCGACGAGCATGAGTGGATCGAAAGCCTCGACGACGGGACGGTTCGAATCGGCATCACCGATTACGCCCAGGACCAGCTCGGCGACGTCGTGTTCGTCGAGCTTCCCGAGGCCGGAGCTGAATTCGAAGCCGGCGCCATGGTGGCGGAGGTCGAGTCGACGAAGTCGGTGGCTGAGGTCTACGCCCCGTTGGCGGGCTCGGTCGTCGCCGTCAACGAGCGCCTCGCTGATAGCCCCGACCTCGTCAACCAGGACCCATACGGAGAAGGATGGTTTGTCACCCTTCGACCGGCCGCTGCCTTCGAACCGGGCGGCTTTCTCGATGCGTCGGCGTACCAGAGCCTCATCGCATGAAGTCGCCAGGAACACGCTCCTAGACTTGCGCCGATGACTTGCCCCAACTGCAAGGCCGAAGTCGCGGTGGACGCCAACTTCTGCCCCAAATGCGGGGCGGAACTGGAGAGCGATCCCACTGTCGTCTACCTGCCACTCGAGGACCGCAAGGAGCATCCCCTCACCCCGGCCGAAGCGGGGCACATCGAAGGAATACGCGGGTTCGCCCTGGTCGTCGAGCAGGGCCCGAGAGCCGGAATGACGTTCGTGCTCAATCCCGGTGTCACCACTGTGGGTCGGCATCCCGAAAGCGACATCTTTCTCGATGACGTGACAGTGTCCCGGCACCACTGCCGCTTCATCGTTGACGAGGGCAGCCTCGCCGTGGAGGACTCCGGATCGACCAACGGCACCTATGTGAACGAGACCCGGGTGGACAGCTCCGAATTGTCGGCGGCCGACGAAGTGCTGGTAGGCAGATTCCATTTTCTCGTCGTCCGCGGCGATGCCTGAGGAAGCCCTGAGCATCGGCGAGGTGATCGACCTCCTGCGCGACGACTTTCCCGACGTGTCTGTGTCCAAGGTGCGATTTCTCGAGTCACAGGGCCTGGTGGCTCCAGCGAGGTCCGATAGCGGTTATCGCCAATTCGACGGCGATGATCTGAAGAGGATTCGCTACATCCTCACCCAACAGCGCGATCATTTCCTGCCTTTGAAGGTGATCAAATCGAAACTCACGCTCTGGGAGCGGGGGGAGGAAGCCGGCCCCGGATCCGAGGAGCCCCCTGAGGATCCGCTGGAGAGCGAGGGTGAACCACTCACCCGAAGCGACCTGCTCAGGCGGAGCGGTCTGGAAGAAGCCCAGCTGGACACACTCATCGAGCATGGTCTCGTCGCTACGGTGGCGGACTCGACAGTCTTCCCACCCGATTCCCTGACGGCGGCGATGGAGTGCCGGCGCCTGCTCGACGTCGGGTTGGAAGCGAGGCACCTGCGGACGGTCCGGCTTTCGGCCCAGCGTGAAGCCGAATTGCTCCGTCAGCTAACCGCCCATTTGCTCTCGCTCGAGTCGGCCGAGGCGCGCGCTCGGGCCCGGGACCTGCTGGCGGCCTGCACCGATTCGGTTCAGGCGCTGCATCGCGCCATCCTCACCACTGAAGTACGCGCCCTACTGCACGAATGAGACCCAGCCGACCACTCGCCGCCCTGGCGCTATCGATCGTCCTGTGGGCATCGATGGCGTTACCCGCCTTCGCAGCTCCTCTCCAGGTTCCGGCCCCACCCCGCGAGGGAGGGCTGGCATCGCCGACCGCCCCGACGATCAGCGCGCCATCGTGGGTGATATACGACGCCGATGCCGGTGTCGTCCTCTCCGAGACCCAGGCCGACGTCGAACGCCCGATGGCATCGACTACCAAGATGATGACCGCCCTCCTGGCGCTCAAATACGGCGACCTCGACGATATGGTGCGAGTGAGTGAGAAGGCGGCGGCCGTCGGCGAGGCCGAAGTGGGCCTCCTGCCCGGTGAGCGGTTTCCGCTCCGGCTTCTCGTGACGGCGCTGGTCATTCGTTCGGCCAACGATGCCGCCATGGCGGTCGCCGAGCACATCGGCGGGTCGGTCGACGGTTTCGTTGAGATGATGAACGACGAGGCCGAGGCGTTGGGTCTGGAGCACACGCATTTCGAGAACCCCCACGGACTCGACCACGAAGATCACTACTCCACCGCCAACGACTTGCTCCATCTCGGCTTGGCCGCGATGAGCTACCCGGAGTACCGGGAGATGGCGAGCACTCTCGACGCTGACTTTCCCGACGCGCCCGACGGCACCGAGCGCACCCTCAGCAGCACCAACCTCATGCTCGAGACCTACCCCGGGACGATCGGCGTCAAGACCGGCTACACGAATGAGGCGGGCTTGGTCTTCGTGGCCGGCGCCGCCCGGGAAGGGCGAACGCTGTTCGCAGTCGTGATGGGCTCCGATGGCCGCCGGGCGCACTTCTCCGATGCCGGTACCCTCCTCGACTGGGGGTTCGAGCACTTTCGAGGCGTGGGTGTCGTCGCCGCCGGTTCGTATAAGCCTCCCGAGCCGGTTCGGGTCGTCGACGCCGATCCCGCCACCCCCGAACCGGAGCGGGAACCCGTGGTGATCACCGAGGTGAGAGAGGCAGACGGCGAACCGCTGCCGTTGTTCGAGGCTCTGGGCTGGGTGGGGCACCTGGTGACACAGATCGCCAGTGACTGAAGGTCCGGCGATAGAAGTCGTCGGAGCGGACGAGATCGCGGCCCGCGTCGGTGAGCTCGGCGAAGCGATGTCCAAGGACTACGCGGGGCGCGATCCCGTCCTCGTGGCCGTCCTGGTCGGCTCTTTGCCCTTTCTGGCGGACCTGGTTCGGTCGATGACCATCCCGCTCGAGGTCGACTTCCTGGGTTTGTCCCGGTTCGGTGAGGGAGGAAGGATCCGGCTGGCCCTCGACACCGCGGACTCGGTGGCGGGACGCCACGTCATCATCGTTGAGGACATCATCGACACGGGACTGACCCTCACCGTCCTGCGCCGCATGCTCGAAGATCGGGGAGCGGCCTCGGTGACCACCGCGGCGTTGGTCGACAAGACCCGGCGGCGCCTGGTGCAAGTTCCGATCGAGTACCGGGGCTTCGAGGTAGGCGACGAGTACCTGGTCGGGTACGGGCTCGACTGGAAGGGCCGCTACCGGAACCTGCCGGCGATCTGGGCGGTGCTCGACATGGAAGAGCTAGTCGAGGACCCGGACGCCTTGGCGGGGCAGCTATACCGCGCCCCCTGAGGGCGAGACCTGGTTGGTTTGTCACCGCTGATAACCTCAGGGCGATGAAAGCCGACGTTGTGGCCATGACCGTGGTGGGCGTGAGAGTCGAGCTCCCGTCCAACACACCCATCGTGCTGCTCCGAGAGCAGGAAGGGGCCCGCTACCTGCCCATATGGATCGGAGCGGCCGAGGCGACGGCTATCGCCACGGCGATGGAGAACGTCGAACCTCCTCGCCCGCAGACCCACGATTTGCTCGTGATGACCATCGAGGAGCTGGGGGCGACGTTGGCCCGGGTGGTGGTTTCCGAGATGCGTGAAAGCGTCTTCTATGCCGACCTAGTGCTCGACACCGACGACGGGGAAGTGCACATATCCGCTCGTCCGTCAGACTCCATTGCGCTGGCCGTCCGGACGGGCGCCCCCGTCTTCGCCGATCCGTCTGTCCTGGCCGAGGCGGGAATCGAGATCGAGGAGGAGTCGGAGGAGCAGCAGATCGAGCGCTTCCGGGAGTTCCTCGAAGACGTCACCGTCGAGGACTTCCTGGGCGAAGAAGGCGAGCAGTAGGCAGACCGGCCTGGCGGGTTTGGACCTGAGCGGTCTGTCGGAGTGGCAATCGTCCCCCCGATCCCGCCGAGAGCCGACTTTTTCCACAGGTTGTTGACAACTCCGGCGGCGGCAGGTTACCTTTCCACTCACACGCTCGGAATTACGCTACTGTAAGCAACACTCCGAGAGGCCGGAACGCCCGAGGGGAATCGGGCCGCTCAGAGGAGAGACCGTGGAAAGCAGCAACCCAACTTTCGGTTATCGGGCACCCCAGGTGTGCAATCTGGTGGGAATCACCTATCGCCAGCTCGATTATTGGGCTCGCACGGCACTCCTCCAGCCCTCATTGCGACAGGCCGCCGGTTCCGGCTCGCAGCGGCTCTACTCGTTCACCGACGTGGTTCAGCTCAAGGTGATCAAACAACTCCTCGACGCCGGGATGTCGCTCAAGAAGATCAGATCGGCAGTTGAGATCCTGCGCGACCAACTGGCGAGCGAAAAACCCCTCACAGACGTCACCCTTCTCTCCGACGGGCATACGATCTACGCCGCGACGAGCGCCGACGAGGTGATGGACGTCCTCCGGCGCGGCCAAGGCGTGTTCGGCATCGCCGTCGGCCCGGTACAGGACGAGGTCGCCGGGGCGATCCACGAGCTCTTCCCGGATGAAGGCCAGCCCGCCCAAGACGCCACTCCGAGCGTGAAAGCAGGGGCCAACTGACGGAAGAATCCCGTCCCAGGGCGGAGGACGTCGCCTTCGCCCACAACAGCGAGCGGCAGTTCGCTCTCCTGCTCGACTTCTACGGAATCCCCTGGGACTACGAGCCCCGCTCTTTCCCCATCGGCTGGAGTCGCGACGGCGAGCCCCGGCAGTATTTCACTCCCGACTTCTACCTGCCGGACGACGACCTCTTCATCGAGATCACCACGATGAACCAGAAGCTCGTCACGAAGAAGAACAAGAAGGTTCGCCTCCTTCGCCAAATGCATCCCGGCATCAAGTGCAAGGTCCTCTACCAGCGTGACTACCTCCAACTGGTGGTCAAATACGGGCTCGAAGATCCCGACCACCTGGACGAGGTTCCGCCTCCCACCCGGCTCCCTGGCAAGCCGGTCGTGACCCGTCTCGACGACCGGGGCACCCGCACGGGATGAGCCGACGCTCGGCGTTGTACGACCGCCACGCCGACCTCGGAGCCCGATTCGTCGACTTCGGTGGCTGGGACATGCCGGTTCAATATCAGTCGGTCCTGAGCGAGCATCGGGCCGTCCGTCAGTCGGTAGGCGTTTTCGACGTGTCCCACCTCGGACGACTCTCGGTTGCCGGCAACGGTGCGACCGAGGCCCTGCGGGGGTTGTTCAGCAACGACGTTGCCCAGTACGAACCGGGACGGACGCACTACACGATGCTCCTCACCGACGCGGGCGGCATCGTCGATGACATCGTCGTGTGGCGTTGGGCCGACGACGAGTACTGGGTCATGCCGAACGCCGCCAACTCGGACCGGGTGCATGAGGCGATCGGCGAACGGGGCGTGACGGTCGAAGACTTACGGGCTGGGACCGTGATGCTCGCCGTGCAAGGCCCGGACGCTCCTGCCTTGCTCGAGTCGGTGGTCGGCGAGGCACCACGCCGCTTTCGCAATCTGGTCACGGACCGGGCCCGGATGGCGGGCACCGGATACACGGGCGAACGGGGCGGCGAAGTGTGCGTGCCCGTCGACGAGGCGGACGAGCTCTTCGACGACCTCCTCGCGGCCGGCGCGACACCGTGCGGTCTCGGTTCCAGTGACACGCTGCGGCTGGAGGCCGGCTTGGCCCTCTGGGGCTCGGACATCGACGAATACACCACTCCGCTCGAGGCCGGGCTGGAGTTCGCCGTATCTTGGGAGCACGATTTTCCGGGGCGCGACGCCCTGGAGATACAGCGGCGCCACGGAGTGTCGCGCCGCCTGGCCGGCCTGGTGATGGAAGAGCGGGGAATCCCGCGCCCCGGACACCAGGTGAGGACGGATGACTCCGTGGGAACGGTGACTTCAGGAAACATCAGCCCCGTCCTGGATACCGGTATCGCCCTCGCCTACCTCTCTCCCCCCGCGATGGTGGACGAAGCGGCCGAGGTGGAAATCCGGGGAAAGTGGCTGGCCGCCAGGGTGGCCGACCCCCCCTTCCATCGGTGACGATCGACCTCTCCGAGGAGATCGACCCGGCTCTCTGGGCGACACTGCCCAACGATGACCGGGTTTTCGTAGGCGGCCGGACGGTGTGGACGGGGCCATTCCGAGAGCCGCTGGTCGTGGCACAACCGAACCGGTGGGGGGTGATCGAGGAGGGCTTCCCCGATGTCGCCTGTCTCGTGGAGGTGGATGCTCCCGTGTCTGGCCACCTGTCTATGCCGGCCAGAACTGTGGGATTCGTCGACCGGGCTCATCGTTCAGTTCCTCCTCCCGAGCGGCGGCCGCTCGGTGCTCGGCTGATTGCCGGCGCCCAGACCCTTTCGAAGGCAATCACGCAGATCCGCGGTGTCACTGTGGCGGCGATGCCGTTCGCCCGGACGATTCCACTGATGACTCCCAGGGAGCCGGCCGACGTGATCGCCGAGTGCCACCGGGCCGGTCTCGTCGGCATCCGCCAGCTGCCCGGTCTGGCGGGCGGAGTGGCCCTCACGGTCACCGAAAGGCTCGGTCCCCACGATTTCGGGCGAATCGCCGACGTGCTGGCCGGCGTGGTGGGCCGAGAGCGATAGAGTCCGTCCACATGTCCATATCGAGTCGCGCGGGCCCACGCTCACATCCTGTCGTCGGTTCCCAACTCGTCCGGCGCTGGTTACCGGAGGTAGAGCCGACGGCCGACATCGTGCTCGTTCATGGCATAGCCGAGCACTGCGGACGCTACGAACGTACGGGTGGCCTCCTGGCTGAGGCCGGCTACCGGGTCAGGTCGGCGGATCTCATCGGCTGCGGAGGGACCGGAGGAAGACGCGGCGACGTGGAGGATTGGGCCGACTTCCTCGACCAGGTCGAAACCCTGGTGGCGGCCGCCCGAGCGGAGGGAAATGGGGTCGTGCTCCTCGGTCACTCGATGGGTGGACTCATCGCCCTCGAGTACGCGCTATCGGAGCGACCTCCATCTGATCTGCTCGTCCTCTCGGCTCCTGGCTTGGAGGGAGGAGCGGCGTGGCAGCGTCGCCTGGCGGCGATTCTGGCCCGGGTAGCTCCTCGGATCTCGGTCCCGAACCTCCTCAAGGGTGACCGGCTCTCTCGCGATCCCGAGGTGGCCGAGCGTTACTTCTCCGACCCACTCGTCCACACGAGCACAACGGCGAGGATGGGCCATCAACTCTTCGCGGCGATGGAACGTACCCGAGCTGCGATGGGTCGGCTCGATGTCCCAACCCTGGTCCTGCACGGCGGCGCCGACACGATTGTCCCCCCCACTGCCACCGTTGAGCTCGGATCGTTGCCCTCGGTCGAGCGCCGGCTGTATCCGGGCCTTCGCCACGAAATCTTCAACGAGCCGGAAGGTCCCGAGATCGTCGCCGAGGTGGCGAACTGGATCTCAGAGCGTCTTCCGTGATCAGCCGACGTCGACCACTAGGGCCCGGTGATCGGAGCCGGGAACCTCGACCGTGAAGGTGTCATGGACCTTGAGGTCACGAACGAGGGCATGATCGATGCGGAGGACTGGCGGAACCCACGCCCGGTAACTCCAGGTGCGGGAAGGCCGTTTCCCGTTTCGGCGGGCCCACTCCGCCACCCCGTCGTCGAGGTGTCGGGTGAGGCGACGGTAGGCCGGCCAGACCGGGGTGGCATTCAAGTCCCCGACGAGGAGGAGGGGGCCTGTCGAATCGTTCAGATGCCGTCCGATCTCACGCACCTGCCCTCTTCGGGCCCGTGTCCGGGGAGGGAAATCGACCGGGTTGGCCAGGTGGACGCACCAGATCGTCACAGAGTCGGTTCGGCCGACGAGGGCATCGCGGTGGGGGAGGTGCTGGCGCCGTACCTCCAGCGGTGTTCTCGAGGCCAGGGCGATGCCGCTGTGATCGGTCGCCGGGGCAACCGTTCCGTGCGGGAGGCGTGACGAGATGACACGGGCTGCTCCGGGGTCGAGTTCCTGGGCAGCCATGACATCGGGCGCCACGTCGTCGAGGATGCGGCCGAGCGCCTCGGCCGAGGCGGCGCCGTTGTAGAGGTTGACAGTGAGGACCCGGAGCATAGGGCGTTCATGGTATGCCAGGATGTGACCATGTCATACGCCGGCCGTCTGCTGGTGGCGACGCCGCTGATCATGGATCCGAACTTCATCCACACGGTCGTGTACCTGTATGCCCACGACCCCGACGAAGGGGCGGCGGGAGTGGTTCTCAACCGGCCGAGCGAGGAGCCGACAGTGGAGCACCTGCCCGATTGGCGCCGGATTCTGGCAGTGCCGCCCATCGTCTTCTGGGGTGGACCGGTCGCATCGGAGAGCGGGATCGTGCTGCTCGTGGAGGGTGGAGAGGTCAAGCTAGCCGACGATCTGCTGCCCCCGGAGGGAGACGTGAAAGCCCGGCTGTACGTCGGCCAGGCCGGTTGGGGGCCGGGCCAGCTCGAAGCCGAGATCGCCGAGGGTGCCTGGCTGGTAACGGATGCGCAGCCCGGCGATGTGATGGGGCCGTTTCCCGACCGGGTATGGGGTGACGTTCTCCGTCGTCAGGGCGGCCGGCCGGCGATGTGGGCTACCCACCCGATCGACCCGCGAGTCAACTGAACGCGGCGGTACCGGACCTGAGCGCGGGCGCCTCTACCCTGGAGTCGTGACCGTACCCAAGCTGCGTCGCGCCATCCGGCACAAGTCGCCGGGTCTGCTGTTCGAGCGTGCCCTATGGGATGACGGCGCCGAGGTCGTCGTCGGGATCGATGAGGTCGGTCGGGGAGCATGGGCCGGCCCTATCACCGTAGGGGCAGCGGTCGTGCCGGCCGATCGGCGGGTGTACAAGATCCGCGATTCGAAGATGCTCACAGAGGACGAGCGGGAGGCATTGTTCGACCGGGTGGCGGGATGGGTGAGGAGCTGGTCGGTGGGGCACGCTTCCCATGAGGAATGCGACGAGCTGGGGATGTCGGAAGCTCAGCGGCTTGCGGCCCGTCGGGCCCTCGAGGGCCTCGAACTGGCCCCCGATGCCGTGCTCGTCGACGGCAACTGGGATTTCGTCGGCGGAGCGCACCGGATAATCGGAGGAGATCGCCTCTCCCTGTCGGTGGCGGCGGCTTCGATCCTCGCCAAGGTGAGTCGCGACCGCATCATGCGGGGCTGGGCTCCACATTTCCCGGCTTACAACTTCGAAGGCAACAAGGGCTACCCGTGCCCCACTCACAAGGCCGCTCTCCAGGCGTGGGGGCCGAGTTCCCTTCACCGGCGTAGCTGGGTATTCATGGATCATCTGATGTGGAACGGCCTCGAGCGTTACCGACGGCCCGGAGAGCAACTGACCCTCGGCTTCTGAAGGGGCCGAGTTGATCCTCAGCGAACGAGACGAGTCGTATCTGTCCGGGGACCATGGCCGGGGCGCGGCTCGGGCGATGAAGGTGTTGTTGGGAGCGGCGAAGGCAATGGGAGCACACCGCCTCCTCGACATCAGCTCGGCCCACGTTGATGGATGCCTGTACCACGGACGGGCCAGTCTGGACTTCGCTCGTAGCCTCGGGGAGGGGGGAGCGAAGGTGTCGGTGCCCACGACTCTCAACGTGGGGTCGCTCGACCTGCTCCACCCGGATCTGGTGCGCCTCGATGAGGACGAGCGGGCCGCCTCCCGGTCGTTGATGGAGACCTACGTCGCCCTGGGGTGTCGAGCGACCTGGACCTGTGCGCCCTATCAATTGGTTGAGCGGCCGAATGTGGGTGAGCAAATCGCCTGGGCGGAGTCGAATGCCATCGTCTTCGCCAACTCGGTCCTCGGGGCCCGCACCGAGCGGTACGGGGACTTCATGGACATCTGCGCCGCCGTCACGGGCCGGGCACCGGCGACAGGGCTGCACCTCGACGAGGGGCGGTTGGCAACCCTCGTCGTCTCCGTCGATTCCGTGGCCGATCATCTCGACCACGAGAGCATGTACCCGCTGATCGGCTTCCTGCTCGGACGCCTCGCCGGTACCGAGGTTGCCGCCCTCACGGGACTTCCGTCGTCGACGACGGAGGACCAGTTGAAGGCGTTGGGAGCGGCGGCGGCGTCGTCGGGAGCAGTGGCGATGTTCCATGCCGTCGGGCTCACACCTGAGGCTCCGGACCTGGCTACGGCGACGGGGGGAAAGTCGGTGCGGATGCTCGAGATCGACGCCGACATGGTCTGGCGGGCTCGGCAGACGCTGAGCACCACCTCCGGTGGACGGGTCGACGCCGTTTCTCTCGGAACCCCGCACTATTCGCATGCAGAGATTCAGGAGGTGTGTCGGCTCCTTGATGGCCGGACGTGTTCGGTGCCGCTGTATGTGAGCACCGGGCGGGACGTCCTGGAGCAACTCGACGACGCCCACCGCCGAGCCCTGGAGATCTCCGGCGTGACGATGGTGATCGACACCTGCACGTATATCACTCCGATCCTCGCTGGGGGAGTGGGAGTCGTGATGACCGACTCGGCCAAGTGGGCCTATTACGCCCCGTCCAACCTGGGAGTCGACGTGATCTTCGGGTCGGTGGCGGCGTGTGTCGAGAGCGCCGTCGCCGGTCACTGGGTGGACCCCTCATGAGCCACCGTGGCCACAGCCTGGTGGACGGGGTGGGCCGGGGGCCGGTGCTGTTCCTCAGCGAACCGATCTCGTTTTGGGGAGGCGTAGACCCGGCTTCAGGCGTCATAATCGACTCTCGTCATCCGGAGGTGGGAAGCAAGGTGTCGGCAACCGTGACCGTTGTCAGCCACGGAAGAGGATCCTCCTCGTCCTCCTCGGTAGTGGCCGAGATGATCCGGCTCGGCACGGCCCCGGCGGCGATGATCGTCGGCGAGCCGGACATGATGATCGTCGTCGGTTCCCTGGTCGCGGCGGAGCTCTACGGTAAGGTGATGCCCGTCGCCCGGGTCAGCGCGGGGGTCATGGCGGATCTGGCGACCGCCTCGGTAGCGGCAGTGTCACCCGGCGGCTATCTGGAAATTGATTGACCCCGCTGTTCAGGAACTCGACCGTTTCTGCCGATATGGGAGAGCGATGCACGTCTCGACGGCCAGCAACGAGCTCGACGACCTCTTCTATCGTCTTCCCGTTGCCCTCTATCGAACCTCCGCAGATGGCGAGGTTCTGGCGGCCAACGCCGCCACGGCGGAACTCCTCGGATATGGGTCGCCGGACGAGCTGTTGGCCCGCGACCACGCCGCCGAGTTCGCCCATGCCGATCCGGGCAAGCGCGAGGAGTGGCGCCGCCAGATCGAGGCGAACGGCATCGTGCACGACTTCCAGGCGCGTCTCCGTCGGGAGGACAGCTCGATCGTGTGGGTGCGAGACACCGCCCGAGCGGTGTACGCCGAGGACGGTTCGGTCCGCTTCTACGAGGGTGTCTTGACCGACATCAGTGCCGAGGTCAGCGCCTCCATCTCATCGTCGATTCTCTCGGGTGTGCTCGAGTCGACGACGGATCTCGTGGTCGTGTTCGACGAGGAGCGGTCGCTCCGCTACGCCAACGGGGCAGCCCGCAGCTTTCTCGGCCTCTCGGAAGACTTCATCTTGACCCGGCCGTCCTTCGCCGAGGTGCTCCCGGCGCTCGATTGGGAGCTGGCGTATGGCCTGACCGAGTCGCGGGGATGGTCGGGGGAGATCGTGATCCAGGACCGTTACGGCAAGGACTCCCCATTGTGGGCAGTCGTCACCCGTCATCACGGCCGTGACCAGGCCATGTACCTCGCGGCCATCGCCCGGGACCTCACCCAGGTCAAGGCCACGCAGAGGCGGCTGGAGGAACTGGTCACCGCCAAGGACGTTTTCGTCGCCACCGTCTCCCACGAGCTGAGGAATCCGCTGGCTGGGATCATGGGACTCGGCGAAGAACTGCGAGACAGGTTCGCTGACTTCAGCGACCAGGAGAGGCACGACCTCATCACCTTGATCGCGCATCAGGCCTCCGAGATGACCGCTCTCGTCGAGGACCTCCTCGTCGCAGTACGTTCCGATGTGGGGGAGGTGGCCGTCGTCCCCGAATCGGCCGACGTGATCCCCATCCTGCGCGAATTGTGCGCCGAGCAGTCCCAGAACATCGAATGGTCGGTCCCCGACGGCACGCTGTCGGCGTGGATCGATCCCCAGAGGTTCCGGCAGATACTCCGCAACCTCCTGAGCAACGCCGAGCGCCACGGTGGCTCCAGCCTGCGTGTCGGGGTGAGCCGCGACGGGAACCGGATCGCCGTGACCGTCAGCGACGACGGCGGCGGGGTGCCCGCCGACGACATAGAGAAGATCTTCGAGCCATATCAACGCGCCGAAGGGGCGCCGATCAAGAAAGGCTCCGTGGGTCTGGGCCTCAGTGTCGCCCGCCGTCTCGCCCGCTTGATGGGGGGAGATCTCGACTACGTCCAGGACGGGGACTGGGCGACTTTTCGTCTGATCGTGCCCCAGGCCGAGGAATTGCCGATCGCCGCCTCCTGAGGCGTACCATCTGGCGCCTATGAAGGTACTCGTGACAGGGGGAGCCGGCTTCGTCGGAAGTCACGTCGTCGTGGCGCTCGCCGAAGCCGGACACTTACCGGTCATCGTGGACAACTTCGCCAACGCCAAGGACGACGTTCCCGAGCGGATCGGGCGCATCACCGGTACGGTGCCGGTGGTCCACCGGGTGGAAATCGGCGATGCCCGAGCCCTGGATCGGGTGTTTGAATCGGACGCGTTCGATTCGGTAGTGCATTGCGCCGCACACAAGGCGGTGGGGGAGTCGGTCGAAAAGCCTCTCTCGTACTACGACAACAACGTCTGCGGGACGATCGTGCTCCTCCAGGCCATGCAGCGGCACGGCGTGCGCAACCTGGTCTTCTCATCCTCGGCCACCGTGTACGGCGATCCCGAGCAGGTGCCGGTCACGGAGGAGTCGCCGGCCGGCCGGGCGACTAACCCGTACGGCTGGACGAAGGTGATGATGGAACAGGTCATCGTCGACGTACACGCCGCCGATCCTCGCTGGTCGGTGGCGTTGCTGCGCTATTTCAACCCGGTCGGGGCCCACATGAGCGGGTTGATCGGCGAGGACCCTGCCGGCGTGCCTACCAACCTGATGCCGTTCATCGCCCAGGTTGCCGCCGGGAAGCTCGATCGCCTCCCCGTGTACGGGAACGACTATCCGACGGTCGACGGCACCGGCGTGCGGGACTTCATCCATGTCGTCGACCTGGCCAACGGTCATGTGGCGGCACTCGAGTCGATGCAACAGCCCGGTGCCATGCTGGTCTACAACCTGGGTACCGGCCGGGGGACGTCTGTTCTCGAAATGGTCGCCGCCTTCGAGACCGCTACCGGGGTTCGGGTCCCGTATCAGATCGTCGACCGGCGTCCGGGCGACGTGGCCGAAACCTGGACGGCGGTCGAAAAGGCAGCTACCGAGCTGGGGTGGAGGGCAAAGCTGAGCATCGAAGACATGTGCGCCGACATGTGGCGATGGCAGCGCTCCGACTACGCCGGCTGACTGTCGCATCGATAGGCCATCGTGGCGCGCCAGCCATGCGGGTGTCGGGTTCAGGTGACGTCAGGGTTGAGGCTGTAGGTGCCGGTCAGAGTGGCTTCGGCGAGGATGTGGCCCTGGATCGCCTGTTTCACCTCGTCGGCAGTGAAATCACTGGCCACGGAAATCGAGGCGGTGTCGAGGGCATAGAGCGTGAACCGGTAGTGATGCACGACCGTGTCGTTCCAGGGTGGGCACATGCCATCGTATCCCTTGTAGACGCCCTCCATTTCCGGATCGCCTTCGAACCACCCGGTGTAGTCGTTCACACCTTCCCGGAGACCGTTGGAGCGGCCGGGCTTTCCCCCGGGAACCACCCCTCCGTCGGAGTACTGGCCTTCCTCGAGTTGCCGCATGTCGGCGGGGATGTCGACGACCACCCAATGGCTGAACTCGGTACGAGGAAGGTCGGCGGGTACCGTCCGCCCCTCCTGGTTGACGTCGTCGCCGACCGAAGGTACATCGGGGTCGATCACCAACAGGGCGAACGCTTCGGTGCCGTCGGGCACGTCTTCCCAGCGCAGCTCCGGGTTGCGATTGTCTGAATAGCGGATGTGCTCGTCGGGGTCGGGGACGGCAAAGGCATGAGCTGCCGGTATCCGATCTCCCTCGTTGAAGTTGGGACTTGTGAGTCGCATGGCTTTGACCCTAATGGTGGGCCGGGCCTGAGTCTCCTCGGATCGAATAGCGTGAGCTGATGAGCGACAACACCGAACTCGCCTCCCGCACCCGACTCTGGATCGAAGCCGACCCCGATCCGGCGACGCGGACCGAGCTGAGCGCCCTCCTGGAATCTGCGGCATGGCCCGAGCTGGGCGATCGGATGGACGGGGTCCTGGAGTTCGGCACGGCAGGCCTGCGGGGAGCCGTCGAGGCTGGATCGAACCGCATGAACCGGGCCGTTGTGATTCGGACTACGGGGGGATTGGCCGATTTCCTCACCGGCCGCCGGAAGGGCCCGGTAGTGGTGGGCTTCGACGGGAGGACATCATCGCGAAGTTTCGCCGAGGACACGGTTGGGGTCCTGGTCGCCGCCGGCATCGAGGTCCGCTTCTTCCCCGAGCCGGTTCCGACGCCGATCGTGGCTTTCATGGCTCGCTCTATCGGAGCGGCGGCTGCGGTGGTCATCACCGCCAGCCACAACCCGCCCGCTGACAATGGGTACAAGGTCTACGACAGCAACGCCGCCCAGATCGTCCCACCCGTCGACCAGGAAATCGCGGCCGCCATCGATGCGGTCGGACCCGCGGCCGACGTTCCGCTGGTGGAAGGGGCGATGGACGGCGCGACCGACCTGGCTCAGGCGCTCGACATCGACAGCGTCTACTCCGCCTATCGGGAGGAAGTCGACGAGATTCGTACCCGCCGGACAGGATCCGACCTGACCGTTGCCTACACGCCCATCCACGGGGTGGGTTGGCGGATCGTCAGTCGCCTCGTCGGTGACGCGGGTTATCGCCGAGTCCACGTGGTGAAGGAACAGAGAGATCCCGACGGCCGCTTTCCAACAGTCTCGTTCCCCAACCCGGAGGAGCCGGGAGCGATGGACCTGGTCAAGGAACTGGGGGAGTCCGTGGGAGCCGATCTGGTCATCGCCAACGATCCCGACGCCGATCGCCTGGCCGTGGTGCTGACCAGCGAGGCGGGGTGGCGGCCACTGACAGGAAACCAGGTTGGGGTTCTGATGGCGGACTGGCTGTTGGAGAATTGGAAGGGGAGTGAGACCCCTATCGTGGTCAACTCGATCGTTTCGTCACCCATGCTGGCGACGGTCGCCCGGCTGGGCGGCGCCCACTTCGAACAGACTCTGACCGGGTTCAAGTGGATCGCCAACGCTGCTTTGGATCTCGAGTCTGCGGGCAGAGGCCGTTTCCTTTTCGGTTACGAGGAGGCGCTCGGCTATTCGGTGGGACGGGTGGTGAGGGACAAGGACGGCATGTCGGCCGCCCTCGTTTTCCTCGACATGGCTGCCAGCCTGGTCGAACAGGGCTCGAACGTGGCCGAGCGGCTGGCTGACCTGTATCGGCGGGCAGGTCTGTGGGTCTCCACGCAGCTGAGCATCGTCCGGCCGGGGAGTGAGGGCCTCGATGAGATCGACGGCGCCATGGACAGATTGGGTGCTCGCTTCCCGGCCGAGCTGGCGGATCGGAGGGTTACGGCCGGGACGGACTTCCGGCTGGGGGCGGACGACCGCCCCCGCTGGTTGGCCGCCACTCCGCTGGTGGCGCTCGATCTCGAGGGCGGTGGGCGCGTGCTGGTCAGACCCTCCGGAACGGAACCGAAGTTGAAGATCTATGTCGATCTGCCGGGAGAAGCCGGGGAAGACGTCTATGCCACGGAGAAGGAACTCGTTGCCGAGGCGGACGAGCTCGCCGCCGCCACAGCTCGGTTCATCGGCTTCTGAGATCCTCTTGATGGCGGCGGTAGAGGTATAGCCATCCGAGTCCGTGAACGGCCACACCTGTCAGTAGAACAGCCGTGACGGCCCACTGGCCCAATACGGCCCCGACGAGGGCGGCGAGGGCGGCGCCGATGACGAGGGCGGTGCGAACGCCGTTGAGCGGTCCGAACATGCGCATATGGTACGCCTGCCGCCGGCCGATCCGGACCGCAGCCGGGCGTATCGTAAGATCGTCGGGCCATGGACCAGGCCCTCTTCCACGTCGACGGCCCCCTGCTCGTGCCGACGGGTCTCACTCGCGGCGGGTGGTCCGACGACGCCCAGCACGGGAGCCCGCCGTCGGGCATCCTGGCGCGGGCGGTCGAGATGGTTCCGACCGCCGCCACGATGCAGGTCGTGCGGTTCACAGTCGATCTCTTCAGGGAGGTGCCGCTCCGTCCTCTGATCGTGGAGACAGACGTCCTGCGGGACGGACGCAGGATCCAGCTGGTTCAGGCACGTCTGAGCGAGAATGGACGCGAGATTGGAAGGGCGATCGCCCTCAAGATCCGTGTCACCGATCTGGCCGACGGAGAGGAACTCCGGGGCACGGCTCGAGAGGATCATCCGCCGAGCCCCGGGCCCGAATCTCTGCCGGTCCTCGATTGGCGCGACTTCTTCGGACCCGGCGGCGATCTCCGCCGATTTCACACCGACGGCGTGGAGATACGAACAGTTGACGACAGTTTCGTGCGGGCGGTTCCGGGGGAGTCCTGGTTCCGTCTCCTGGCGCCCCTGGTCGATGGTGAGGAGCTGACGCCGTTCCAGCGGGCGGCGGTCGCCGCCGACCTCGCCAACGGCAACGCCCAGGCGCTCGATCCGAAGCGGTGGCTCTACGTCAACCCCGACATCACCCTGTATCTCAGCCGACTGCCGGTCGGTGAGTGGATCGGGATGCGATCTGTTGTCCATCAACAGCCCCACGGCATCGGTGTCACCGAGAGCGCCTTCTACGACCTGTCGGGTCGAATCGGCCATATCAGTCAGGCGCAAATCCTCGAGCGGCGGTATTGATTTGTGGGGGGTACTCCCCCGCACACCCCCCACGGCTGTTCGTGTCAGGCGGTTTCGTGGTCGGGGCCGTCTTGGGGACGTATTGGTGGGGGGGGTTGGCCCGGGAACATTGATTTTGTGGGAGGTCGGGCTCGGAGGTGAGGTCCGGTCGGGTGCAGCGACGACAGCCGCTTCCCGCTTCTTTGGACCCGGTTCCCGGCGGAATCAGAAAAGGCTGTTCGCCAGTTTCCGGCGGTACTCAGACACCAGGGGGTCCTCGCCGAGGACGTCGAAAAGGTCGACCATGGCCTGGCGTGCCTGGTCCGAGACATCGTCGTGACGGGCCGCAACCACCGTCAGCAGATGTTCCAACGCTTCGGCGTTGCGGCCCTCCGCCGCCAGGGCCCGCCCGTAGTCCAGACGGACCTGGTGGTCGTCGGGTGCCGAGGCCAGCTTCGCCTCGAGCTCGTCGAGTTCGCCGGCGCCACCACGGGTCCGGGCGGTCGACTGCAGGCGCTGCACCTCCGCTGTCGGAGCCAGGCGGGCGAGGAGCGTCAGTGCCTCGTCCGGGCGGCCGGCGTCGATCAGCAATGAGGCCAAACCCGTTCCGGCGAGGAGGTGAGCCGGTTCATCCGCCAACACTCGCCGGAACACCTCCTCGGCAGCGTCGGAGTCACCCCTTTCCATCACCTCGACGGCATCTTTCGCCAGCCGGTCGTTTGGGGTAGGCAGCAGCCGCTGCAACCACTCCATGACAGAAGGCTCAGGCAGCGCACCGGTGAAGCGAGCCACCGGCTGTCCGTCACGGAACCCGATCACCGTCGGGATTCCCTGCACGCCGAACTGGGCGGCCAGTTGCTGGTTGGCGTCGACGTCGACCTTGGCCAGCTCCCATCCACCCTCCGCATGGGAGGCGGCCTTCTCGAGTATCGGACCGAGCACCCGGCATGGGCCACACCAGGCTGCCCAGAAGTCCACCACTACGGGGATCTCCCAGGAGCGAGCAACGACGGCATCGGGGAATTCGGCGGTCGAAACGTCACGTACGGCGGCTGTCATAGGCCCGATTGATCGTAACGGAACTGGCGCCTTTGCCGACAAGACATGGCATCCTGTCACCCATGGCTCCTCATCCGCCCCAAATGCCTCCGTTCGGGACTTCCTTCGGGGAGACGATGGCGGTAGCCCACTGGGCGAGTGATGGCTGGTCTTCGGTGTCGTTGGAGCCCGTCGCGCCGTTGCGTATGCATCCGGCCGCCCACGCCTTGCATTACGGCAGCTCCTGCTTCGAGGGTTTGAAGGCCCACCGCGGCATCGACGACACGGTGCGCATCTTCCGCCTCGACCGCCACGTCGCCCGCCTCAGGTGGAGTGCCGAACGTCTCCACCTGCCTGTGCCTGAGGCGGAGGTCGTGGCGGACATGATTGTCGAAACCGTCAGGTCGAACCTCCATCTCGTCCCCGATCCACCCGGTTCGCTCTATATCCGTCCCACCCTCGTCGGAACAGCTCCAAACATCGGAGCAGCCGGCTCACCGACCACCGAAGCGATTCTCTACATACTCACCAGTCCGGTCGGAGACTATTTCGCCGGGGGAGTGGATCCGCTCAGGATCGCCGTCGAGACCCAGCGGCCCCGAACCACACCGCAGTTCGGCTCGGTGAAGACCGGTGCCAACTATGCCATGGCGCTGGGAGTCACCATGGTCGCCCGCGCCAGGTACGGCGTCGCCCAAGTCCTGTTCGCTCCCGACGGCGTGATCCAGGAGACCGGTGCCTCGAACGTCCTCCTCATCTCGGATCAGGCAGTGGTAACTCCCGTCCTGGACGGGTCGTTTCTCGAAGGTGTCACGCGGGATTCCTTGCTCACCCTGGCAGCCGATCGAGGGATGAAGGTGGACGAACGAGTCGTCACGGTCGACGACCTGACCGCCTGGTGCTCGAGCGATGAGGTGGCGCTGTCAGGAACCGCCGCCGTGCTGGCCCCGGTCGGAACCCTCGTGATAGACGGAGACGAGGTGGCAGTCGGCGATGGAAACGCCGGCCGGGAGACGCTGGAACTCCGCCAGGCGCTCATCGACACCCAAATCGGTCGTCTCCCGGATCGTTACGGCTGGACGCTTCCCGTCACCTGAGCGTTCAAACGTCCTGTCACTCGATCGGGTCGAGGGCTGAGCGGGTATAGGTGGTGGCGGCGTCCCACAGGAGGATGTGCTCTACTCCGGCATCTCGTGCGGCATCGATCTGCGCTCTCACCTCTGCTTCGTTGTAGTCGACCCCCAAGGAGAAGTCCTGTAGCCAGGCGAGTATGAACGCTTGAGTGCCTTCGGTTATCTCGACGAAGTCGACCAGTGAGCGGTAGGTGATGTCGTACGGCTGGGCGTTGGGATTCTCGACGTCGTACTCGCCCGGGCCCCAATGCGAGGGGTAGACCATCGGAGCGATGTAGTCGACCTCCTCGGCCATGCGGGGGATGTCCTGGGCCACCTCTTCCGGTCGGGTGGCGGCAATCCCGAACACGGCCGCTGCCAGGCGGGCTCCGTTCGAATGTACGCGGTCATAGGCCTCCGATAGGAAGCTGACGATCGCATCCTCCGGCGGGCCGCTCTGTCCGGGATAGACGAGCTCGCTGAGAGTGTCGGGGCGGCGGACATAGTCGAACATCACGTCGTCGACGCCCAGGCGTGCCGCCTCTTCTGCGAGGGCGATGTTGTACTCACGAACCTCCGGGTTGAAGGGGTTTGTGAACCCGCCGTACTGGCCGTACGCCGTACCGTCCGGATTCTGGATCACCCAATCCATGTTCCCCGACTCGACGGCGTAGGTCGCCAGCCGCGGGTCGCGGAAGTTCACGATCCGGCCGATGACGCGCACGCCTCGGTCGTGGAGCTCCTCCACCATGTCGGCGAGATCCCACAGCTCCGTGACCGCACCGATCTCATGGGCCAGCTGCACCTCAGTGTCGTACCAGATGTCTCCGGCTTCGTCCTTGAGGTCGAGCTCGACGGTATTGATCAGCCCGGCGTCGACCATATCCATGATCGGGTCCTTCAACTCAGGCGTCGCCCAGGTCCAGCCCGTGGCGTGGACACCCATGATCGGGGGGGCGCCGGGTGCGCCGGGAAGCGCCAGCTCGATGGGAACCACCAACTCCGCCTGGTTGCCGGTGGAATCCGTTGCGGTTATCACCACGCCACCCTCGGGTGGCTCCTCGTAAGCCTTAGTGACGTTCCCCGCCTCGTCGGCCGCCACGATCTCGCCGTCGATCGACACGGTGGCCGACGCGTCCCCGACGCGGGCCTTCACGACGACCTGGTCGCCGACGGGCACGGGCTCGGTGGGTTGGAGGATGTCGATGGCGGGCGGAGTCGTATCGACCGAGAAATCGATCGTCTGCTTCAGCGAAGTGAACGGGAACCCTCGATCGACGACGACGGACAGCATGTGCTCGCCATCGTCCAAGTCATCGAGCTGGACCGTGTACAGGCCTGTGCCCCCGCCGGGAGTGGGGGAGAGGGGTTGTTCGTCGACGGCCACCGTGAGTTCTTCCGCCGGAGTGCCCTCCTCGACGGTGATCGTGGCTTCCGCTCCGTCCGGACCCACCACCGCATTGTCTTCGAGACCGCCGACCTCCAGCATGCCGCCACCTGCCACCACGAAGTACAGCCCACCGATGAGGAGAATCGGCAAGACGGTGAACACGATGCGCCCGCGCCGGGTGAGGCGATAGCGCGGTCGGGGCTGGGGGCGCGTCGCACGGGGATAGGGGGCGTGCGTTTGAGTCATGCTTGACGGTGGATCGGAGGCGGAGATCGGGAAATCCTAGTGGAGAGAGGTTGCGGAGACTTGCTGGGCGACACCTGTAGCATCCGGGGTCGCTCCCTCCTCCTTCCCGCAAATGCTTTTCCCAACCATCCAGTTCGCGCTCTTCTTCGTGGTGGTACTGACCGCCAACTGGTTTCTGCTGCCCCACCGCCGCCAATGGAAATGGTTCATGCTGGCTGCCAGCTACTTCTTCTACGGAGCGTGGGACTGGCGGTTCGTGTTCTTGATCGCCGCTTCGACGCTGATCAACCAGTTGGCAGTCGAGGCGATATCCCGGGCGTCCGATCAGCGCGGCCGGAGGCTGGCCGTGGCGGCGGCGGTGTCCGCCAATCTCGGGATACTCGCCTGGTTCAAGTACTACGGCTTCTTCGTCAGCTCGCTCATCAACCTGTTCCGCTCCGTCGGCATCGATCTGCCCCTGCCGCTGCTCGAGATCACCCTGCCGGTGGGCATCTCGTTCTTCACCTTCCAGGCGCTCTCCTATGTCATCGACGTTTACCGGGGGAGCGAGCAGAAGTCGCCCCTCCTGGACTTCGCCGTGTACCTTGCATTCTTCCCTCAGCTCGTGGCCGGCCCGATCGTGCGGTCCTCGGAGTTCATCCCTCAGCTCCATACGGCCAAGGACCCTCGCCGGGTGGATGCCGGACGGGGCTTCTCACTCATCGCTGGAGGGCTCTTCAAGAAGGTGGTGGTGGCAAACACGCTGGCCGGTGCGATCGTCGACCCGGTGTTCGCCAGCCCGTCGCAGTTCAGCGCCCTGGAGGTGCTGATGGCGGTGTACGGCTACGCCGTCCAGATCTACGCCGATTTCTCTGGCTACACCGACATCGCCATCGGCGTGGCGCTGCTGATGGGCTTCAAATTCCCCCAGAACTTCAACTCGCCCTACGCCGCCCTTTCGATCCAGGACTTCTGGCGTCGCTGGCATATGACGCTCAGCCGATGGCTCCGCGACTACCTCTACATTCCGCTGGGCGGCAACCGGGGCTCCCGAGCCGACACCTACCGCAATCTCCTGATCACGATGGTGCTGGGTGGACTCTGGCATGGGGCGGCGTGGACCTTCGTCCTCTGGGGCGCCTTCCATGGAGCGGTCCTCGCCTATGAGCGTTGGCGGGCCGAGACGGGTCGGGTGCTTGTCGCCGATTCGCCGGGTCAGAGGGCGTTACGCCGTCTTGCCACCTTCCATCTCGTCTGTCTCGGGTGGATGCTGTTCCGGGCCGACTCGCTGGGCCGCGTCGGTGAGCTGCTCGGCCGGCTAGCCGATTGGGGACCGGCGCCCTCAGTGACGCCGGCGGTGATCGCCCTGATCGTCGGAGGGATCGGCGTGCAATACCTGCCGTCAGATTTCCGTGACCGTCTGCAGGTGACCTACAGCCGGTTGAGGCCGATCGCTCTGACCGCGGGTCTGGCGGCATTCCTCCTGGTGCTGGACGGATTCGGACCAGAAGGCGTGGCGCCATTCATCTACTTCCAGTTCTGATGATCCAGCAACTAGCACCTCCCGAGATCAGCGAAGAGCGGCGGTTCATCCCCGCCGGCATCGTCCTGTTCGTCGTCGTTACGTCGCTCCTCCTGGGCCTACTGCTCAACGCCCCCGACATCCTGCGCACCGCCCAGCGCCAGGAACCGGGATGGCAGCGGACCGTTGGCGTGGGACTGATGGAGCCAATCGCAGATGTCAGTCATCTGCTGTTCCTCGACCGGCCCCGTATGCTGATCGACACGCTCCTCGACCGAGCGCCGGCGGCGAGCGAAGTCACGGCCACGCCGACCACCCTGCCGCCGGCCATCACACCCACCACGTCGGCCGCGCCGGCTACGAGTACCAGCACCACCAGTCCGGAGCCGACCCGACGGACCGTGACCGAGACTGATCCGCTCGTCATGTACATCGGGGGTGACTCGCTCGTCGGTCAGTTCGGCCCGATGCTCGACAATCGGGCAGCGGAGAGCGGGCTGGTGGAATCCGAAGTGGTGTACGAGTTCGAGTCGGGACTCAGCCGCCCCGACTTCATCGACTGGCCCGACCGGCTGGCGAATGTGAGCGAGGAGCTCGACCCGGATGTGTTCGTGCTCTACTTCGGTGGCAACGACGCCCAGGCGATCTACATGCCCGACGGTTCGTGGATCGAATACGACACTCCCGAATGGGAGGCGGAGTACCGCCGAAGGGTCGATGCTGTCATGACCCAACTCGAGAACGCCGGTCACTGGGTCTACTGGATGGGTATGCCGATCGTCAGCTCGGAGACTTTCCGGCCGCGGGTCCAATTCCTCAACGAGATCTACCAGACCGAGGCCGCCGACCATCCCCAGGTCACCTTTGTCGAGGCGTGGTCGGTGTTCGAAGGTCCCGACGGCGGATACTCCGAGTACCTGACCGATTCGAGCGGCGACCTGGTGGACATGCGGCTGGACGACGGAGTTCACTACACGACGGCGGGAGCCATCCGGCTCGCCGAAGTCACCTACGACGTGATCGCCGCCGACTGGAATCTGCCCTGATCCGGTACCCGCACTTCACGTCTCGCCGAGCATTCGTCGGGCAGGGTTGGCCATGGCCGTCTCCTCGACACCGCGGGCGGCTACCTCGATATAGGCCTGGGTCGTGGCCATGTCGGAGTGTCCCAGCAGCCGCTGTACCTCCGGCACAGAACCCGACTGCTCCACAAGCAGCGTGGCGTAGGTGTGGCGAAGTGAGTGGGCCAGAGCCCCCGGCGGGGGAGCGACCCCTCCCCGCTTGAACCACCCCAGCACCAGGTGATCGACCACCTTGGGGGTGAGGGTGCCGCCCCTGGGGCGAACCACCAGCCGGTCGGTGGGCTGGAACGGACCGATTCTTTCCCTGCGTGACGTCAGGTAGCGGTCGATCACCGTCACCACCTCGGGGGGAAGCGGCACCGTCCGGGTCACGCCTCCCTTTCCGGTGACGGAAAGCTTGGTGTGCTCATTCGGAGAACGTCTGACGTCACCCACCCGGACGTTTATGACCTCGGATACGCGCAAGCCCCCGCCGACGAAGAGGGCGCACAGCACCTGTTCCAGTTCGGCCCAGGGATGATGGGCCCGCTCGGCCGGCGCCTGAGCCGCCCTGACCACTCTCGCCAGGTCGTCCTCCGACAGGGGTTTCGGTCGCCAGCGGGCCGCTTTGGGAGGCTCCACGAACTCGATGGGGTTCACTCCGAGGATCTGGCGCTGAACCACCATCCAGTTGCAGAAACCGGACCAGGTCGATCGACACCGGCGGATCGACGCCGGAGCGTGGCCGACGGCGTAGCTGGCGAACGCCGACATGACGGGATCCGGCTCCAGGTGTTCTGTGGAGAGCGGCCGAAGCCAGCGATGCACCGGATCGTCGTGATCGGCCGGTGAAAGGCCCGCCTGCATGACGAGGATCTCTCCCAGTACGGCCAAATCGGCCCTGCGGGCTCTCATCGTGGCGGCCGACGGCTTGGCAGTGTTCTTCCAGGCGAGCCAGCGTTCGGCTAGATCGGCGAGTGACTCGGTCATCGGCGCCAGGGTAGGGAGGCCATCGGGTTGTCCTAGGCAAGCAGGGAGTTGCGGATAATACAGATTATCCGCTTTCTCGTGTCGATTTACCGGCGGCGAGCGGCTCGAGGGAAATCGTGCGAACTTCGGCACAGGCCCGGTACAGGTGCCACAACGCCTTACGGGTTCCGTCGGTCGAGTCGTCCGCGGTCAGATCGGCGTCGACGTCTTCCATCGCAGCTTCGATCCGATACAGCAAGTCCCGAATCGAGTTCATCCGCTCCGCCGCCATGAGCACCTGGTCGATTCCCAGCTCGTGCCTCCGAGCGAGCGTTCGTGACTCGTACGCTCGCTGACGATGCGATGGACGGCAATAGAGACGGGGCCGCCCCGGGCCAGGCGTCTGGACGAAGCGCCGACCGCACCACCCACACCGCTCCTCCTGCGATTCTTCGACTGAATACGTCACTGTGACGATAAATGGTAGATCCAGAGCCGCCGGGGAGTACATCTTTGACATCGCCGCCGTGTGTGCTGTACTGGCGCAGTTGACAACGCGCTCATCCAGAGCGGCTGAGGGACAGGCCCTATGACGCCGCGGCAACCGGCCGGCTCGACGCTGGAACACGGTGCCAATGCCTGATCGATGAGGGCTTCGGCGGTATTCCGTTCGGAGCGCTCTTCTGGAGCGCCAGACGAAAGGAGACACCGCCCAATGTCAAGCCACTCCCCCACCTACTTCGGGGTCTCGATGGCCATGCCCGGCTCTCGGGCAGTCCATCGCTGTACGCGCTGACTCACCGCACTGCCCGAGAGCCGAAATGCGGCCCGCGGTGGGTCAGTCATATTCAGTTACGACCCAGGAGTACACAATGACATCCACTTACACCCTCAACGACGTCGACATCGAGTCGGTCGCCGCCCTCACCTCGGCATGCGCGGAGGATGCCGAGAACGCCGCAACAGTATGGAAGGCCGAGGTCCATTGGGCCGGCGGGTTCCGGACGGAGACCCGGATTCGGGAGTTCGCTCCCTTCGCCTCCGACGAGCCGTCCGCCTTGGGAGGAACCGATACGGCTCCAAATCCCGTCGAGCAGTTGCTCGCTGCCCTCGGCAACTGCCTGGCAGTCGGGGTGGCCGCCAACGCCACCGGGCGCGGGATAGCGATCGAAAGGCTGTCGATCGCTCTCGAGGGCGATCTCGACCTGTCCACGTTCCTCGGCCTGGCGGCCGGTCACGCCGGCTTCGAGTCGATCCGAGTCCGGATCGATCTCGACACCGACGCCGAGCCGGAGGCCGTGGAAGAATTGATCCGCCATGTCACCGACACATCGCCCGTGGGCCATACGCTGACCCGCGAAGTGCCCGTGACGGTCGTCAGCGGCTGACCAATCCATCCCGCCCCGGGGGCCTTCCCCCGGGGCGCCTACCAAAGGAGCTCCACGAGTGAGCAACTACCGATTCGAAACCCTCCAGGTCCACGCGGGCCAGGATCCCGCCCCGGGAACCAACTCGCGGGCCGTTCCCATCTACCAGACGTCGTCGTACACGTTCGACGACGCCGACCACGCCGCCCGTCTCTTCGGGCTGCAGGAGTTCGGGAACATTTACACGCGGATCATGAATCCCACCACGGACGTGTTCGAGAAGCGGGTCGCCGCCCTCGAAGGAGGCGTGGCGGCGGTGGCAACCGCCTCCGGCCAGTCAGCTCAGCTCCTGACATTCGCCGCCTTGCTCCAGGCGGGCGACCACTTGGTGTCTACGTCGTATCTCTACGGTGGCACGTATAACCAGTTCAAGGTCGCCTTCCCCCGGTTCGGATGGGATGTCAGCTTCGTGAAGGGCGACGCCCCCGAGGACTTCGAGGCGCAGATCACCGACCGCACCAAGGCGATCTACGTGGAGTCCATCGGCAACCCGAAGTACAACATCCCCGACCTGGAAGCCCTGGCCGAGGTGGCTCACCGAAACGGCATCCCGCTCGTGGTCGATAACACGTTCGGGGCGGCGGGCTACCTGATCCGGCCGATCGATTGGGGGGCGGACATCGTGGTCCAGTCGGCCACCAAGTGGATCGGCGGCCACGGAACGTCGATCGGGGGCGTGATCGTCGACTCGGGCAACTTCGATTGGCGGAACGGGAAGTTCCCGCTCTTCACCGAGCCGGCGCCGGGATATCACGGGATCGTCTTCACCGATGTGTTCAATCCGGAATCGGAGCTGGGCAACATCGCCTTCGCCATCCGCGCCCGGGTGGAAGGTCTCCGGGACCTCGGAGCGGCCCCTTCGCCGTTCAATTCGTTTCTGTTCCTCCAGGGTCTCGAGACGCTCAGCCTGCGGGTTCAGCGTCACGTCGACAACACGCTGGAACTGGCGCGCTGGCTGGACGAGCATCCTCAGGTGACGTGGGTGGCGTATCCCGGGCTGGAGGCCCATCCGTACCACGAGCTCGCCAAGAAGTACCTCAGGAACGGATTCGGAGCCGTGCTGTCGTTCGGAATCGCCGGCGGCTACGAGGCGGGGAAGCGCTTCATCGACGCCACGGTTCTGGCCTCACACCTGGCCAATGTCGGCGACGCCAAGACACTCGTCATCCATCCCGCCTCCACGACCCATCAGCAACTCGAAGCCGAGGAGCAAGAGGCTGCTGGTGTCAGCGACGACCTGGTCCGGATTGCGGTGGGAATCGAGCACATCGACGACATCAAAGAAGACATCGACCAAGCCCTCAAAGCGGTGTCCTAACCGGCCTTTTATCAGTCGCGCGTAGCGCTCAGCGACACGTTGGCGCGGGGAGCGAAAGACACGGCGCCGGGTATCACTCCCGGGTACCTCTCCCCGCGCCGACGTAGCGCCAGGCGCGGTCAGGGGAGGTGGCCAATGCGGTCGACGACGAGGTCGCCGAACCGGTCACCGTCGATGGCCAGGCCCACCCGGGCGTTGGGTTCCTTGCCGGTGACTCGCCAGCGGTCGACCAAAGTCCGGCCCCGGCTCTTCTCAGATGAGGTCTCCACCGCGACATGGAACGAGTCCGCCTCCAATAGCTTCGGCCAGATGACGTCGGCTACGGCGACGGCGTCGTGGATCGGCGACGAATCGAGGCCGTAGACCCGCTCGTGGAACCGGACGAAGAATTCCAGTAGATCGGCGACGAAGGCTCCACACCTGCCCATCGGTCGCAGACGCTCGCCATGGGCGCGGCCCATTCGGGCCTGGTGGGTCACGTCGAGTCCGACCATCGTGACGTCCAGCCCTGCTCCGAAGACGACGTCCGCCGCTTCCGGATCCGACCAGATGTTGAACTCGGCCGCCGGCGTGCGGTTGCCAAGCCCGATGGCACCTCCCATGAGCACGATACGGGCGATGTTGTCCCTGACGGACGGGTAGTGCCGCAGGAGCATGGCGATATTGGTGAGGGGTCCGATGGGAGTGATCGTCAGAGGCTCCGGGCTCGAGGCGATAGTCTCGGCCAGGAAGTCGACGGCGTGAACATCGAGGGGCTGGGTGACAGGCGGGTCGAGCACCGGCCCGTCCATCCCGGTTTTTCCGTGCACATGGTCCGCAACTTCGAGCTGTCGTACCAAAGGGTGGTCACATCCGGCCGCCACGGGCACCTCGGTGCGACCCGCCACCTCCAGCACCGTGAGCGCATTACGCGTCGTGTTGACCAGTCCCGAATTCCCACCCACCGTCGTGACGCCGAGGACGTCGACTTCCGGGCTGGCCAGCGCCAACAGAAGGGCGATGGCGTCATCGTGGCCGGGGTCGCAGTCGATGATGAGCGGGATGCTCACGCGACCGCCGCGTTGATCTCGTCGACGGTCGGAAGCGAGGGCTGGGCTCCCCGACGGGTGGTGGCCAGGGCTCCGGCCGCACACGCCCAGCGAAGGGCGCTGGCGATGCTGAAGTTCGTTGCCAGGGCGGTGACGAAAGCCCCACAAAAGGCATCGCCCGCTCCGACCGTGTCGATCGGCGTGACGGGCGGGGGGCTCGCCTCGGCGACCAGACGCGACGAGCGATACGCCTTGGCTCCTGCTGCGCCTAGCGTCACGACGACCAGCGCCGATGTGTCGGCCAATTCCTCTGACATCTCATCTCTCTCCGTCTCGTTGACGATGAACACGTCGGTTCGCTCGAGGATGTCGGCAGGCAGCGGGACGGGTGGAGCGGCGTTGACGCAGACGAGACCGGAGGCCGTTTTTGCTGCCCGGGAGACCGCTTCGAGTGGTATCTCGAGTTGGCAAAGAACGACGTCGGCTCCGGCGGTGTCCACGTGGTCTGCCGTCAATGTCGAGTTCGCTCCCGGCACGACCACGATCTGGTTCTCGCCCATGTCATCGACGGTGATCATGGCGATTCCGGTCGGATGTGGAGAGATGACGAGTCGAGAAAGATCGATTTCGGAGGAGCGAAGCAAGGCGGTGGCCTCGGTCGCCTCGGCGTCCTCTCCAATCGCGGCTATCAGAGTCACCGCCGAGCCGGCCCGCCGGGCGGCCAATGCCTGATTCGCCCCCTTTCCTCCCGGGTAGCGGGCAGAGGCGGTCGCCGTGACGGTCTCTCCCGGGCGAGGGAGACGAGGGCAGCTCGCCACCAGGTCCAGGTTGACGCTTCCTACCACCGTTATCGACGACATCGTCGGGCAGCGTAATGGGCGGCGCCGGTCCTCATCGTGAAGGATCCCTAAAGTGCTGCCGTGGCTGGACCCGACCCCCGCGTAATCGAGGCTCTCGACGCAGCCGGCATCGACTACGAGGTCATGGATTGTGATCCCGACCTCGCCGACACGGTCGAGTTCTGTCGGGCATACGGAATCCCGTTGGAGGAATCGGCCAACACGATCCTCGTCGCGTCGAGGCGGCCTCCCGGTCATCACGCCGCCTGTGTGGCGTTGGCAACCACCCGCCTGGATGTCAACGGAATCGTCAGGCAGCGGCTGGGCGTGAAGAAAGTCTCTTTCGCTCCAGCGGAGCTCACGAGGGACATAACGGGCATGGATATCGGTGGTGTGACTGTTCCTGGACTCCCCTCGGATCTTCCTGTCTGGATCGATGCCGCGGTAGCCGGCTCACCATCGGTTGTCATCGGCGCTGGCACCCGCTCGGCGAAGATCCGTCTAAGGGGGTCCGATCTGGCGGCGCTTCCCGGCATCGAGGTGGTCGATGACCTCGCCGCCGCCGGCTGAGTCACGCCTCACTGCACGCCGTAATAGGAATCCGTAACCCACGGCTCCCACCAGGGCGAACGAAAACCACTGGATGGCGTAGTTCAGGTGGGGGCCGTCGTCATTGAACTCGGGCGGTGGGGCGACAACCGGCAGTTCGGTAGGCACTGGTTCGCCGACGATCTCGAGATATACGGGCAAGAGCCCACCGTTCATCTGGGCGTCGAGGAGATCGATGTCGATCCGGGACACGGTTGTGACCTGGCCGGCACCCGAGTCGTCACGTCCCAGGGAACCTCGCTGTTCGCTCGGCCTCACGATGCCTTCGACGGTCACAGTGCCTTCCGGTGGGGGGGCCGCCTCGACCGGCACAGTGTCGAACTCGAGCGGTACCCAACCTCGGTTGACGAGCACCGCCGAACCATCGTCCAGAACTAGTGGCGTTATGACGTCGAACCCCGCTCTCCCTTGAAATACCTGCGATCTGACCAGCACCTCCTCCGAAGGAAGAAAAGTCCCCGTCGCTGTCGCCTGCCTCAGCTCCAGTGAGTCGAGATCGCCACCTGCCGATGCGACCATCTCGTCGATAGGTAGCGGCTCCTCCGCATAGCGGGCGGCGGTGATGGCGTTGGCGGTACGCCGCTCCTCGAGCCGATCGAGTTGCCAGAAGCCGAGCACTATGCAAGTGACGCAGATGGCGGAGACCACCACGTGGGCGATGAGCCATCGCAGCGACAGCAGCTGTCGCACAGGCGTCAGGCGGCCAGATACAAGGTTGCGCCGGCCGTCGGCGGTGGCTCGGCGTCCTCCACATCTCCATCCAGCAGAGCAGCCGCCACGACCTCGGAGTCCTGCTCTCCTCTCCTGATGGCGACCGGAGCTGACAGCCAACTCGCCACCTGCATCGGATGCACCTTTCCGGCATCGAGGAGGGTGCGAGCGAGGTCGTCGGTCCAGTACCAGGGCATAGAGAGCTCCTCAGGTGGCGGGCGGGCGGTGGCAGGAACCCCGAGGGATCCAGGCCCACAATACCGCCGCTGTCAAGCCTCGAAGAAGTCCTCAGATTCCCGCCTTCCGGCGAACGATCACAGACTGAGAACGTCTTCGGCGGCGGCTCCGACCAGGGCTTTGTGTGCCACGACATCTAGAGCGCTACCCCGGCGGGTGTCGTTCTCGGTGTCGCGGAAACGGCGTTGCAGCATCCCGCTCACCCACATCCTCGCTCCGATCTCGAACCGTGCAGCCAAGAGATCCTCCGGAGGGTTCCAGACGATGACCGGGATCAGCTCCACTCTGGGATTGGGGGCGTCGGTGCCGACCGTCAACAGGACGCGAAGCTGCGACGCTCCCGAGTCGAACTGCCGGTGCTCGGGGAGGACGGCTATCCGTCCGCATAGAACGACGAGGTTGAGATCCATGAGCCCATCTCCTTCCTTGGATCGGGGAAGGCGGGCATCCAGTGAACGTATCGAAATGGTGTGACAGGTATCAGTCGGAAGCCGAAATCTCAGCCCGTAGGTCTTCCATCCCGGGAAAGTCGGCGTCGGCTTCGGCGATGGCGTCGGCCAGACGACGGGCGGCCGCGGCATCTCCCGACGCCGCCGCCACACGCGCCGCCACGTACCAGCGGCGAAGGGCACTCGGGCGGGGGTTGGCGACCAGCCGCCCGGGCTTGATGACTCGCCAGGCGTCGCCGACGAGGCCCCGGTCGAGGAGGGATGACGCGTAGACCACGCGCGCCTCATCATCGGTCTCCGGCCGCGGGTCGAGTTCGCCCAGTTGGCGGAAGGTCTTCTCGACGTCTTCCGTTCGACCGAGAGCTCTCAGGCAGTCGATCTCCACCGGCATCTGGGTCGTTTCTCCGGTGATCCGCCGGAACGTACGTAGTTCCCGGAGGGCTTCTTCCCATCGCTCCAGGTGGTAGGCGGAGAGACCGAGCAACTCGCGGATGGTGGCGGCCTGCGGCGCCAGGTCCTTGGCCCTCTTGAGCTGGTCGTAGGCGGCGCCGTAGCGCTCGTCGGCGAACTCGCTCACTGCTCGGGCGAGATGAGTCAGCGCCGGTTCTCGGCGAGCCTTCGGCGCTGTGCGGGTGATTTCGTCGCGGACCCAGCGAGGCAAGTCGCCGGCCGGGACGGACGTGATCGACCGACGTTCTCCTCCCCGCTCTCGTCCACCTCGGTCGGAATCTCGTCCTCGGCCGCTGCCCCTGTCACTCCGGCGTTCGTCGCTCTTGCCGCGTCGTCGGTCGGGTCGTTCGTTGTTGTTACGCGCCATCAGAGTCATCCAAACACAAAAAGGCCGCCAATCCGATGTGGAATGGCGGCCTCTTCTGAATCTATGTCCGGCGGTGACCTACTCTCCCGGGGGGTTGCCCCCCAAGTACCATCGGCGCTGGCAGGTTTAACTTCCGTGTTCGGAATGGGAACGGGTGGTTCCCTGCCGCTATCGCCACCGGACAAACCATCGAGTCCTCGGCATATCCCGAGAACTCCATAGCGAGCACGAGTCTGTGAAATTCAAGTCCAAGCCCTCGGCTTATTAGTACCGGTCAGCTCAACACATTGCTGTGCTTACACCTCCGGCCTATCAACCTGGTCTTCTACCAGGAGCCTTACCGAGTTATCTCGTGGGAAGTCTCATCTCGAGGTGGGCTTCGCACTTAGATGCCTTCAGCGCTTATCCCGTCCGTACATAGCCAACGAGCCGTGCCCTTGGCAGGACAACTCGCACACCAGAGGTACGTCCATCCCGGTCCTCTCGTACTGGGGACAGCTCCTCTCAAACTTCCTGCGCCTGCGGCGGATAGGGACCGAACTGTCTCACGACGTTCTGAACCCAGCTCGCGTGCCGCTTTAACGGGCGAACAGCCCGACCCTTGGGACCTGCTCCGGCCCCAGGATGCGACGAGCCGACATCGAGGTGCCAAACACCCCCGTCGATATGGACTCTTGGGGGGTATTAGCCTGTTATCCCCGGAGTACCTTTTAGCCGTTGAGCCATGGCGCACCCACGTGCCACCATGGGATCACTAAGCCCGACTTTCGTCCCTGCTCGACTGGTAAGTCTCGCAGTCAAGCTCCCTTGTGCCTTTACACTCAACGTCTGATTGCCAACCAGACTGAGGGAACCTTTGGGCGCCTCCGTTACATTTTAGGAGGCCACCGCCCCAGTGAAACTGCCTACCAGACACTGTCCCTGATCCGGATAACGGACCGAGGTTAGAAGGCCGCCGAGTGAAGGGTGGTATTTCAAGGATGACTCCACGACAGCTAGCGCTGCCGCTTCCCAGTCTCCCACCTATCCTACACATCAAACGTCAGACTCCAATGTCAAGTTACAGTCAAGGTTCCGGGGTCTTTCCGTCCTGCCGCAGGTAGTGAGCATCTTTACTCACACTGCAATTTCGCCGAGTCCCTGGTTGAGACAGTGCCCAAGTCGTTACGCCATTCGTGCAGGTCGGAACTTCATCTCACTCCCCTGTTTCCAGAGGGACAGACTATGCCTTCACCTCACAAGTCTTGCACGAGATTGTGAGGGCCCGCGTGTTGCGCCGTTCTTAGATTTGCCACTTCGTGACAGTGAACGACGCCTCTCCTTTCGGATCAGTCGTTACGGGGTCATGCTCTCCGAGTGGGCAGTTAAAGCCGCGTTCAGCGCGGCTTTTTGCCCATTCGATTCGCAGAGGACTTCCCACGGCATTACCCGCTGCCAGATGACAGGTAGGGCTTCGCCGTTATGAGCGGGGTTCTTGTTTTACTTGTCGTGCTCTGTGAAGTCGCCTTCACAGAGGGCAGTTCTCTACCCGACAAGGAATTTCGCTACCTTAGGCATTCTTGTTACTCCTCATATCTAGGCTCTACCCGGATATGAGTGGCCAGATCATTTCTGTCTGGCTCCTCATGTCGCCATGAGGATCGGACTGTATCTTCACCGCTCAGAGGAGCGGCGCCTGGCGTACAGTCTCTGAGGATCCCGAGAGGATCTGCTCGATCGGTCGCTTGCGCTGCTTGCCTCTCGCATTCATCGAGTAGGCGAGCCGCACGAGCTCATCGAACATCTCTGGGCGGTGATGGCTTCGAGACCGGACTGCCCGGGTGATCCGGGCAAAGATCTCGAAGTCATTCCGCTTGACGCGGAGTGGGTGATCTTCGAAGAACGGGATCACCGTTCTCAACAGATCCTTGGTGCTGTGAACCACATAGACGTGCACAGTGCTCTTCGGTCCCTTGCTTCTCACGGTGCCGGCTCCGAAGAATTCTCGGAGCTGGGTCAGCACATCGTGATTGTCGCGGTGTTGTGAGACCTGGAACGTCGGCTGGATATGCCAGCCATTCGTAGGTATTGCCAGTTCGTTCCGGTGGAGGCTCACTGAGAAGCAGCCTTCACCATCTACGAACCCGACGACCCACCAAGGATCGAGACCCACCTTGCGTTCGGTTTCCTGCTGATCGTCCGCACCGATCGGGTTGTCACTGCTCATGCCAGTCACCGTACGAAACGGGTGTGACATGAACGAGTACCGTCGGATACTCGGATGTTCCAGCATACAGCCAGGTTTACCCACGGCCATTAGGTAATAACCGTTATAGTTACGGCCGCCGTTTACTGGGGCTTTGTTTCAGGACTTCGCCGAAGCTAATCCATCCACTTAACCTTCCAGCACCGGGCAGGCGTCACAGCGTATACGTCGTCTTGCGACTTAGCACGCTGCTGTGTTTTTGGTAAACAGTCGCTTGGGCCTGGTTTCTGCGGCCCCCTCAAGCTCAGGACGCGAAGTCCTTCACTTTACCGGGGCGCTCCTTCTCCCGAAGTTACGGAGCTATTTTGCCGAATTCCTTAACCAGGGTTAACTCGCTCGCCTTGGTATTCTCTACCTGTCCACCTGTGTCGGTTTGGGGTACGGGCGCCCTATGAACTCGCTAGAGGGTTTTCTCGACGGTATAGGTTCAGCGGCTTCGCCTAGAGCGGCTCGGCATCACGCCTCAGACTTAGTGGCATCCGGATTTACCTGGATGCCGTCTCACACGCTTACCCCGGGAACAACCATCGCCCGGGTCCGCTTACCTTTCCGTGTCACCCCATCGCTGGCCTAATACTGGCGGGGTCGGTAGGCCCCGAAGGGCTTTCCTTAGCACACCAGATTCGGCCGGGACGCGCATAGAGCGGTACAGGAATATCAACCTGTTGTCCATCGACTACGCCTCGCGGCCTCGCCTTAGGTCCCGACTTACCCTGGGCGGACGAACCTTCCCCAGGAACCCTTGGACATTCGGCGGAGGAGATTCTCACTCCTCTTTCGCTACTCATGCCGACATTCTCACTCATGTCACCTCCACAACTGGCTTCCGCCGCTGCTTCGCTGGTGGCATGACGCTCCCCTACCGATCCCGTGGTGACGAATCACCACGAAATCCCGCAGCTTCGGTGCTCAACTTGAGCCCCGTTACATTTTCCGCGCAGGATCACTCGACCAGTGAGCTATTACGCACTCTTTAAATGATGGCTGCTTCTAAGCCAACATCCTGGCTGTTTGGGCGATCCCACATCGTTTCCCACTTAGTTGAAACTTAGGGACCTTAGCTGGCGGTCTGGGCTGTTTCCCTTTCGTACACGAAGCTCATCCCCCGTGTACTGACTGCCGTACTCTGGCGCATTGGGATTCGGAGTTTGACTGAGTTCGGTAAGCTTGTTGGCCCCCTAGCCCAATCAGTGCTCTACCCCCAATACGGAACGTACGACGCTAGCCCTAAAGCTATTTCGGGGAGAACCAGCTATCGCCGAGTTTGATTGGCCTTTCACCCCTATCCACAGGTCATCCCCCAAGTTTTCAACCTTGGTGGGTTCGGGCCTCCACGAGGTCTTACCCTCGCTTCACCCTGCCCATGGATAGCTCACTCGGCTTCGGGTCTAGGACATGCGACTAGACGCCCTATTAAGACTTGCTTTCGCTTCGGCTACGGCTTTACACCTTAACCTCGCCACATATCGCTAACTCGTCGGCTCATTCTTCAAAAGGCAGGCGGTCAGAGTTGCAAGCAACTCCTCCCACTGCTTGTAAGTCAACGGTTTCAGGTACTATTTCACTCCCCTCGCCGGGGTACTTTTCACCTTTCCCTCACGGTACTGGTCCGCTATCGGTCGCTAGAGAGTACTTAGCCTTACGAGGTGGTCCTCGCAGATTCACACGGAATATCCTCCGTGCTACTTGGGAACTCCACCAGGAGCTCGATCGGTTTTCGTATACAGGGCTATTACCTTCTGTGGCCCAGCTTTCCAGCTGTGTTCGACTAACCGCCGAGTTTGTAACTCCTTGCCGGCTCCGGTGAACCGACAGGTGGGTCCCACGACCCCGATACAGCAACGCCACCGGGCTATCACACTGCATCGGTTTAGGCTCATCCCGTTTCGCTCGCCACTACTCAGGGAGTCGCTATTGCTTTCTTCTCCTCAGGGTACTGAGATGTTTCAATTCCCCTGGTTATCTCAACTGGTCCTATGTGTTCAGACCAGAGTAACTGGGCATGACCCCAGTTGGGTTTCCCCATTCGGAAATCCCCGGTTCGTTGCCTGCTTGACGGCTTCCCGGGGCTTATCGCAGCCTGCCACGTCCTTCATCGTCTTCTAGCGCCAAGGCATCCACCATTGACTCTTAGTAGCTTGGACATAAATAGAATTCCAAGACATCGTGCTCGCTATGCAGTTCTCAAGGTGCCTGAAGGCGTCTCAGAGGACCCGGTGAACCGGGTCGTGGACGGACTCCTTCACGACTGAACAGCGTGCCCATCTCGTTTCTTCCCCCGCGCTCGACTCTTCCGAACTTCCAGCCCGACAGAGCCGGGTGGCTTGTTCGTTCCATCGAGCATCGGGCTCGGTAAACGAGATGAATAGTCAGCAGATCAACTGAGAGCTGGGATTGGGTTGTGATAGACCCATCCGTCAATCGCTCCTTAGAAAGGAGGTGATCCAGCCGCACGTTCCCGTACGGCTACCTTGTTACGACTTCGTCCCAGTTACCGACCCCACCTTCGGCAGCTCCCTCCCTAAAAGGGTTGGGCCACTGACTTCGGGTGTTGCCGACTTCCGTGACGTGACGGGCGGTGTGTACAATCCCCGAGAACGCATTCACCGCGGCTTTGCTGATCCGCGATTACTAGCGACTCCGACTTCATGGAGTCGAGTTGCAGACTCCAATCCGAACTGAGGCCGGCTTTGAGGATTAGCTCACCCTCGCGAGTTCGCAGCCTGTTGTACCGGCCATTGTAGCATGCGTGCAGCCCTGGATATAAGGGGCATGATGACTTGACGTCGTCCTCACCTTCCTCCGAGTTGTCCCCGGCAGTCTCCTATGAGTCCCCGGCCGAACCGCTGGCAACATAGGACAAGGGTTGCGCTCGTTGCGGGACTTAACCCAACATCTCACGACACGAGCTGACGACAGCCATGCACCACCTGTCATGGGCCCT
>DATABS010000025.1:0-22249 GCA_036259475.1 Acidimicrobiia bacterium
CAAGCGGGTGGCGGCGGCTCTCGGCATCGATGACGGCGACCTGCACCAGCCCATCGTCACCATGTCCGGTGGCCAGCGCCGCCGGGTCGAACTGGCCCGCATCCTCTTCGCCGAGACCGACATCCTGCTGCTCGACGAGCCTACCAACCACCTCGACCTCGACGCCAAGGCGTGGCTCGTGGACCACCTCATCGCCTATCGGGGCGGTCTGTTGGTCATCAGCCACGATCTCCCCCTACTGGACGAGGCCATCACCTCGGTGCTGGCGCTCGACCACCAGGAGATCGAGGCCTATCGGGGCAACTACTCCAACTTCCTCGTCGAGCGGGAGAAGCGTCGGGAGCAACGCCGGCGGGAGCGGCGCCATCAGGACGAGGAGATCGCTCGCCTCCAAGCCAACATCCGCCGCTTCAAAGGTCGGACCGAGAAGATGGCCAAGGTGGCCCGATCGATGGAGTCACGCGTGGATCGGATGAAACGTGACCTGGTGGAGGTGCAGGGGAGAGGCAAGTCGGTGGCGCTCCGCTTCCCCCAACCAGAATCGTCGGGGAGAACCCCTCTCACCGCTTCGGCGCTGGCGAAGGCGTACGGGGACAACGTCGTCTTCGTCGACGTAGACGTCGACACGGACCGCGGCGAGACGCTCCTGATTTTGGGGCTCAACGGAGCCGGGAAGACCACGTTGCTCAGGATCCTGGCGGGGGTCGAGACGGCCGACCTGGGAACCGTCCAACTCGGGCACAACACCAGCGTCGGGTACTACGCCCAGGAGCACGAGCAGATCCGGGCGGGACGTTCGGTTCTCGACCACCTCCGTGACGTATCGGAAGAGCCCGATCAGCTGTTGCGCACCGTCCTCGGGCACTTCTTGCTGGCCGACCGGACCGATCAGGATGCCGCCACCCTTTCCGGCGGAGAGAAGACAAAGCTGGCGCTCGCCATGCTGGTCATGGCCCGGCCCAACGTGCTGCTGCTCGACGAGCCGACCAACAACCTCGACCCGCAAGCGAAGGAGGCGCTGCTGGCCGCCCTCCACCAGTACGAGGGCACGATCATTCTGGTCAGCCACGACACCGACTTCGTGGCCCAACTCGGGCCCGACCGGGCGATCGTCATGCCCGACGGCGTGACGTCGTACTTCGACGACGAGATGCTGGAGCTCGTGGCGCTGGCCTAAGTCGCCACCAGCTGTAGCCAACGGTCGGCCGAGCCATCGAACGGAGCGGTGCCCCGCTCCAGGTCGAGGACGAGGCGGGCGGCGGTCGAGCGGGCGGTATCGGCCATCCGCGGCGGATAGGCGAGCGAGATCCGATGCTCTTCGAACTCGTCCTCATCGTCGATGTACACCGTCCCATCCTCGAGACGGATCACGTCGAGGTCGAGGTCCACCATCTCCACGCGATCCTCCGACGGCCACGAGGCGACGGTCGTCACGTCGACGTAGGTCTCCACCCTGTGCCCGTGATTGAAGATCGCCGTCCACCATCGGTCGCGGGCGATGAGCTGCACGAACGGCGTATCCCAGGCCTTGCTCGGTTCGTCGCCCTTTTGAATGCGTGTCCCGACCGGGGCGCCGAGCCACACACCATGCTCGTCCTCGCCCAGACGAACCATCTCGTGACGCCAGTGTCGGTGGCGGGGGTACTTGTAGTACTGGACGATTACCGCCGGAACGCCGTGCGATGTTTGTCCGCTCATTCAAAGGACCCCCATCGGCCGGGTGGAGTCGCCTTTAGCCGCGCCGCTGGAGCGCTGATCCACTTGCCATGCTCCTTCTCCTTGAGGCCGCCGCGTCCCGTTACCCGGCGTCCGCATCACTCGGGCAGTGCCAGCGGCACCAGGACGGCCCTCTCGTAGGAGTGACGAGGATACGACCCGACCGCCTCCGGCCGGTGCTCGGGCCGGCCGCACACGGCGCAGACCTCCCTGCCCGCCGTCGCCGTCCCGAGTGCCGCCGAGGAGATGGCGTGGAGGAGAAGGCCGAAGACACGCACCTCGTCGGCGTCGAAGCTGGTGCCGGTTCCCCGCTCGAGCGCCTTGCGGAGGCGCTCCGAGGCGGCGGCGAGAACGTCACGGTCGTTGGCCACGGAATCCAGGGTAGAACGCCGGATGGCCGATCTCGTGGCAAGTCGCCGCATACCTCTAGTCTCGGCCCGGTGGATTTGACGGAGACGGAATTCCGATACGTCGACATCGACGGGCCGGTGCACATCGCCGAGCTGGGCGGAGACGGCCAGCCGGTGGTGTGTGTCCATGGCCTCGGCGGGTCGCATGCCAACTGGGCGGCAGCCGCTCCGGCGCTGCGCCGGCTAGGCCACGTCACGGCCATCGACCTCCCGGGTTTCGGGCTCACCCCGCCGGCGGGCCGGCGGGCCGACCTCGACGCAAATCGGAGGATTCTCGACCGGTACCTGAGGAGCATCGGTGATCCGGTGATCCTCGTGGGCAACTCGATGGGAGGCGCCATCACGCTCCGTCAGGCGGCCGTTGCGCCGGAAACGGTGTCTCGATTGGTCCTCGTCTCCCCGGCGGCGCCCTGGGATCTCGGCCATATCCGCCTCGACCCGTTGGTGGCAGCCGTGCTGCCTGCCTACACCCTTCCTGGACTCGGGCGCCTTTTGCTTCTCGCCCGACGCACGCTGCTGTCCCCGGAGGACGTGGCCCAGTGGATCATCGAGTATTGCACTGCCCACCCCGAGCGGATCACCCCCGAGCTCCTCGCTCTGCAGATCCAAGTCGCCGAGGAGCGGCTCGACATCCCTGGGGTCGACCGGGCTTTTGTCGAGGCGACCAGGTCCGTCATCTTCAACGTGGCCCGCCGCGGACCGTTCGACCGGGACGTGGCGGCGACGACCGCCCCGACACTAGTGATCCACGGGAAGGCGGACCGTCTGGTTCCCTATCAGGCGGCTAGGCGACTGCAGTCGTTGCGACCGGATTGGCAGATCGAGATCATCGACGACGCCGGGCACATTGCCATGCTGGAGATCCCCGACAGATTCGGGATGATCGTCGAAGAATTCGTCGGGCGAGTCCCAGCCGCCTGATGCGGATCCTCGTCACGAACGACGACGGTATCGATGCTCCCGGGCTCGTGGCGCTGGCCCGGGCGCTGGAGAAGGTCGGCGAGATCACCGTGGTCGTTCCAGATCGTGAACGCTCCTGGGTCGGTAAGGCCATCACCCGGTTCGACCCCGTCCATGTCGCCGAAGTCGAGCGGGACGGACTCCCGATGTTCACAGTGTCGGGCTATCCGGCCGACGCCGTGCAACTCGGTATCCACACGCTCGGTCAGGCGCCGCCCGACCTGGTGGTGTCCGGCATCAACCTCGGCTACAACCACGGCGCCGGATTCTTGATGTCCTCGGGTACCGTGGGCGCGGCCGTGGAGGCGTGGATATCCGGCATTCCGGCGGTGGCGGTATCGACCGGGACGATGGGGGACTGGCACGAATGGCGTGCTCGAGCCGGTGCCGCCGAGTCGGTCGATGACTGGCTCCGCCTCGCCGATGTCACTGTCAGCCTGCTCGACCTGGTCGACCGGACCGGGCTCCACGCCCACTCGGACGCCATCTCGATAAACCTGCCCTTCGGATCGACCTCGGAGACCGAACGCCGACTGACGACGATCGCACGGGCCGGATACGATCGGTTGTTCTCCGTCCAGGAAGACGGCTCCTACCGCCACGCCTACGGCGGAGGGATCACCCAGATCGACCCGGTGGACGGCAGCGACATCGACGCCGCCCACGACGGCGCCATCTCCATCACTCCAATCCGAATGCCGACCGCCGCGGTGATCCCTGAAAGAGTACGCCAAGCAATAGAGCATGACCCGTCTTGATTTGTGGGGGGACTCCTTTGATTTTGTGGGGGGTACTCCCCCCACACCCCCCACGGCTGCTCGTCCCCAGGTGGTTTCGTGGTCGGGGCCATCAACGAAAGGAGTTCGCCACTAGAGGCCTATGTTGATCTCCTGGGGGGTACTCCCCCCACATCCCCCACGGCTGCTCGTCCCCGGGTGGTTTCGTGGTCGGGGCCATCAACTAAAGGAGTTCGCCACTAATCGCCTATCTCGTGGCGGCGCAAACCGCCAGAGGCGCGCGTGTCAGTCGGCAATCCGAAGCTGACTTCGGACTTCCGACTTCCGACTTCCGACTCACCTCTCGGCGTTGACGATCTCCAGGATCTCGTCCCCATAGCGGTCGAGGCGGGCGGGGCCGATGCCTTCGCAGCGACCCAGCTCCTGGAGAGACGTTGGGTGCCGGGAGGCGATCGACTGGAGGTGGGCGTCGTGGGCCACCACATACGGCGGTACCCCGTCGGCGGCGGATCTCCGTCGACGCCATTCCTTCAGCGCCTCCAGTAACGCCGGGTCGGCGGAGGGCCCGGGTGGGGCGGTCAGACGAACACGGCGACCGTCGATCGACACTGTCTCGCCCCACCGAATACGCATCCGCGAAGTAGATCCGATCGTGACGACTGCGGCGTCGTCCTCCAGGTCGGAGATCACGGCGGCGAAGCCCTGCCAGCGGAGACGCATGCCGGTCTCGGCCGTCACCGTCAGCGGAGTCACCTTTTCCCGGGTCGGTTCGGGAGCGGGCCGATGCAGCTGGCCGACGAAGGGTGAGGTGGCAGAGGCGCGGGCGATGACGGTGACGGACTCGGAGCACCGCGTCACGGCGACATGAAAGATCCGTCGCTCTTCCTCGACATCGATTGCGAGCCGGTGGGGCATCAGCCCGGTGCTGACGTCCCACACCACCACGTGCGGCCACTCGAGACCTTTGACTCGGTGGACGGTGGAGAGGGTGACGCCTTCACCCCGCGGCGAGGTCCGTTCCAGGCTCGACCGTAGCCACGGTTCGAACGCCTCCACCTCGGGGTGAGTGTGAGCCAGCATCACCAATGCGTCGAGGTCGTCGGTGTGGCCGCCGGTCGGGCGAGCCCGCGAATTGTCGAGCCGGTCGAGGACTGTGCCCAACCCGACCTGATCCCGGATGAACACCAGTAAGTCGGCGATGCCCATTCCGTCCTCCACGCCGCTCGCCAGTGCCTCGATGTCGTCGACCAGACCCTCGAGGCGGCTACGAATGCGGTCATCGGTTGCGCCGGCGGCGAAAGAACCCAACCGTTCGATCGTCCACATCCCGCGGGCCAGGGCGGTTCGCACCCCGGGGGACAGCCCCCGCGGCGGCCGGCGTGTCGCCTCGTCCAGGTCGGATCCTGAGATCGGCTCGCCCTGGGCGACGACAGAGGCGATTCGGAGCCAGGCCAGGGCACTGCGCACGCCGGACCGCTGGAGGAGGGAAGCGTCGAGAACCGAGTCGGCCGGTATGCCCGCTTCTGCCAGAGCGACCTGGGGGACCAGCAACCCGACGTTGACCCGGGCGAGGACGGCCACCGACGGTGCACCGGCGCGTTCGATCAGCTCGCCTACCACCGACACCAGTTGTTCGCCCATGTCACGTTCCGCCGCCCGAACCACCTCCAGACCGTGGCTTGCGGTGGAAGCCGATTCGACCTTCTTCGGGATCCGGCGCTGGTTGTAGCCGAGCAGGTTGGTGGCGGCTTCCACCACCGGTGCGGGGCAGCGGTAGTTGACGACCAGCTGGTGATGGGCGGCGCCGGGGAAGTAGTCCGCGTAGTCGATGAGGAACTCGGGGCTGGCGCCGGCGTAGCCGTAGATGACCTGGTCGTCGTCGCCCACCCCGAAGACGTCGTACCCGGGGGCGGCGAGCAGGCGGACCAGGAGGAGATGGGCCGGAGTCAAGTCCTGGAACTCGTCGACCAGGAGATGACGACAACGCGACTGAGCCCACGCTCGGAGGGGGGCGTTCTGGAGGAGAGCCTCGACGGCGCCGTAGATCTGCTCGTCGTGGTCGATGGCGCCCTGGTTGGCCAGTGCCTCCCGGTAGGGCCCGAAGATGGCTGCCAGTCCCGGCGCATCGTCCCGGTCGCCCTCCACCTCGTCGGGGGAGCGGAGCGCGGTGCGGATCTCGGCCAGGCCCTCCAGGTAGGGTGCGTGGACGTCTTCGTTAGCCCGGGGGCGGATAGGGGCCAGACGATCCAGGAGACGTCGGACCTCCCGCTCCCCGAGGAGGCGGGGCCGCCCACTTCGGGCCCGGCCCAGGATCTCGTAGCCGAAGGCGTGGAGGGTGCGTACGTGAGTCGAACCGGAGTCCGCCAGCCGGTTCGTCATCTCCCCGGCGGCTCGTCGGTTGTAGGCGAGAGCGGTGACCGAGTCGCTGTTCCATCGCCGGTCGACGATCAGGTGACGCATGCGCTCGGTGAGGACCCTGGTCTTGCCCGATCCGGCCGGGGCGATGATCCGGGCCGGCCCGCCCGGATGACTCACAGACTCCAGCTGGTCCGGAGCCAGCTCCGACTCGGGACCGCCGGTCCGGTCGGGCTCGAGGCGTCCCGACCACACTGACTCCACGTGGACGATGGCCAGGCCGTCGACGGAATGGGTCCTCGGCCCGCCGTCGATCCACACCGGACGCCCGCCCACCGTCACGTCGCCCGATTCGTCGAGGCAGGTCTCGGCGCCGATCCCGAGGGAGCGCTCGGCATGGTGCCAGCGCAGCGTGCCGCCCCTCCCGTCGTAACGATTGACCCAGACGAGGAAATGCAAACGCTCCCGGGCGAACTCGAAGAGGGGAGTGAGGAGGTAGGGAGCGCTGTCGGTCGACTCGCTTGCCTTCAGTTCGGAGAAGGGAACTTCGAGCACTACCACCGACGGTGTGCGGGATCGCCACCAACCGTCGAGCAGCTCGAGCGCCTCGCCGGGACCGGCCACTGCGTCGGTGCCGATCGTCAGGGAAGGCCAGCCGGCGGCCGGACCGGGGAGTGGGTCGTCCGCTTCGACGACGAGCCCCCGGCCCAGCGCCAGTGGACCGGGGTAGGGGATGGTCCGAGCCACGAAACCCGAGCTTACGAGGTGGGGAAGACACCGGGAACCCGGTCGCGGCTCGATTGATCCGATGCCGCCGGGAACTGAATCACGATGTTCGACGTCCTAACGGTCAGGAGGATCGACCGTGGACCAGATCGACTTTGCCCGCATCCCTCTCTACGCCCGTCGTAGCGCCGCCAACCGGCCCGACGTTTCGCCGTACGTCCTGGAGTTGCTCGCCGACGATCCCGACCCCGACGTTCGCCTGGCGGTTGCCGGGCATCCCGCCACACCGGTCGAGTCGTTGCAGCGACTGGCCGGGGATGCGGTCGCCCGGGTGGCGGCTCGAGCCGGCATGCACGCCGTTGCCCAGCGGCTGGCGCGAGCGTAGGGCCTTTACAAACGAACGTTCGTTTGCCTAGCATGGGTGGATGAGCACCACCATCGGATCAGCCGATGTCCTCGATCCCGAGGCTCGATTCGAGGCGGTCATCGACGCCGAGGACAAGATCGAGCCGGCCGACTGGATGCCAGAGGGCTATCGCAACACGCTCATCCGCCAGATCGCCCAGCATGCGCATTCGGAGATCATCGGCATGCAGCCGGAGGGGAACTGGATCAGCCGGGCCCCGACTCTCCGCCGAAAGGCGATCCTCATGGCCAAGGTCCAGGACGAGGCGGGCCATGGCCTCTACCTCTACTCCGCCGCCGAGACGCTCGGGATCAGCCGGGACGAGATGATGGATCTCCTCCATCGCGGCAAACACAAGTACTCCTCGATCTTCAACTACCCCGCCTTGACCTGGGCCGACATGGGAGCCATTGGATGGCTCGTCGACGGCGCTGCCATCACCAACCAGGTGATGCTGACCCGGTGCTCATATGGTCCCTACGCCCGGGCGATGGTGCGGATTTGCAAGGAGGAGTCGTTCCATCAGCGTCAGGGCTATGAGACGCTTCTCACCCTCTCCCGGGGCAGCGTCGAGCAGCAGGAGATGGTGCAGGACGCCGTCAACCGCTGGTGGTGGCCATCGCTGATGATGTTCGGCCCCAACGACTCCGCCTCGTCGCACACCGAACAGTCGATGGCCTGGAAGATCAAACGGATATCCAACGACGACCTGCGTCAGCAGTTCGTCGACATGACGGTTCCCCAGGCGGAGTATCTCGGCGTCTCACTGCCTGACCCGGAGCTGAAGTGGAATGAGACGCGAGGTCACTACGACTTCGGTGAGATCGACTGGGACGAATTCTGGGCGGTGGTGAAAGGGAACGGTCCGCTCAACCGCGAGCGTCTCGAACACAAGGTCGCCGCCTGGGACGACAACGCCTGGGTACGGGAGGCGGCGCTGGCCCACGAGGCGAAGAGGCGGAGGGCGGTGGCATGAGCTACGACGTGCCGCACATCGAAGGTGAGGCTTTCGAAACCCGCTCGGATACGCAAGACGGGTATCCGCTGTGGGAGGTGTTCGTTCGCCAGCGCCGCGGTCTCTCCCACGTCCATTCCGGGTCCCTTCACGCCCCCGACGCCGAAACTGCACTCCAGGCCGCCCGCGACGTCTACACGCGCCGTCAGGAAGGCGTCAGCATATGGGTCGTCCCCTCCAGCGCGATCCATGCGTTCGAACCCGAGGCGGCCATGGAGTATTACGAGGCCTCGGAAAAGGTCTATCGGCACGCCACCCACTATCAGATCCCCGACGAAGTGGGGCAGATGTGATGTTCGAGTCGGAAGTCGGAAGTCGGAAGTCGGAGGTGTCCGTATGACAGTTTCCGGACTCCCTCAGGGGACGCCTGCGGTGGAACTGGATCCCCACTTCGCCTATCTGTTGCGCCTCGGCGACGACAACCTGATCCTCGCCCAACGCCTGGGAGAGTGGATCAGCCGGGGCCCCGATCTCGAAGAGGACATCGCCCTGGGCAACATCGCCCTGGATCATCTGGGCGTCGCCCGCAATCTGTTGACCCACGCCGGCGAAGTCGAGGGTCGGGGGCGCAACGAGGACGACCTGGCGATGAAGCGCTCCGAGCGGGAATTCCTCAATCTGATCCTGTGCGAGCAGCCCAACGGTGACTTCGCCCACACGATGGCCCGTCAGCTGTTCATCGATGCGTGGCAGGTGCCGTTGTGGGAAGCGTTGTCCACGTCGTCCGACCTCACTTTGGGCGGAATCGCCCAGAAAGCGGTGAAAGAGGCCCGATACCATCTGCGCCACTCTTCGACGTGGGTAGTTCGGCTGGGCGATGGCACCGACGAGAGCCACCGTCGGATGCAAGCGGCGGTGGACCGCCTGTGGCGCCATACCGGCGAGCTGTTCACCTCCGACGAGGTAGACCACGCGATGGCCGACGCCGGAATCGGAGTCGAACCGGGCACCCTGCGGCCCGCATGGGAGAAGACGGTGGACGACGTGCTGGCCGAGGCGAAGCTCGAGCGTCCCTCCGACGATTACGTCAGGACCGGGGGACGAAACGGCTTCCACACCGAGCAGCTGGGACACCTCCTGGCGGAGATGCAGTGGATGCAACGCACCTTTCCGGGGATGAATTGGTGAACCCCGTCATCGCTTCCGACCTGCGTCGAATAGTCGGCGCGGTGGAGGATCCTGAGCTGCCGTTCGTCACGATCGAGGAGCTCGGCATCCTGCGCGATCTGGAGGTCGAGGACGACGGGAGGGTCACCGTCACCGTGACACCGACCTACTCCGGCTGCCCCGCCACCGAGGTGATCCGTGACGCCGTCCTCGGCGCCCTGTCCGGCGCCGGGTACGGCGACGCCCGGGTACGAACGGTGTTCTCGCCACCGTGGACCACCGACGACATCTCGACGGAGGGTCGACGCAAGCTGGATCGGGCCGGAATCGCCCCACCCCGCGACCTGTCCCAGGTACTCGACCTACCCGTACTGTGTCCCCTTTGCCGTGATTCGGCCACCCATATCGTGTCAGAGTTCGGATCCACTGCCTGCAAGGCACTGATGGTGTGCGACTCGTGCGGGGAGCCCTTCGACCACTTCAAGGAGCTCTAGCCATGTCGGTCGAGTTCCATCCGATGCGCGTCGCCGCCGTCGATCCGCTGACCGACGATGCCGTCGCCGTCACCTTCGAAGTGCCGCCACGGCTGGCCGACCGCTTCCGGTACCTTCCCGGCCAGCACGTGACCGTCAAAGCCGAAATCGACGGTCGCGACGTGCGTCGCAGCTACTCGGTGTGCGCCAATGCCAACGGCGGATCACTCCGCGTGGGGATCAAGCGCCTCGAGGGTGGTGCCTTCTCGACCTGGGCGACCAACAGGCTACAACCGGGAGACCTCCTCGAGGTGATGCCTCCGGTAGGTGAGTTCTTCATCGAGCCCGATCCCCAGGCCGCCCATCACTACGCCGCCATCGCCGCCGGTTCCGGGATCACACCGGTCCTGTCGTTGGTGTCGACCACCCTGGAGTCGGAGCCGAACAGCAGGTGGACCCTGGTGTTCGGGAACCGGGCGGCCGGTTCGATCATGTTCTTCGACGAGGTTCAAGGCCTCAAGGACCGCTACCCCGATCGGCTGCATCTGATCCACGTCCTGAGCCGGGAACAACCCGAGCTCGATCTCTACGCCGGGCGAATCGATGAAGACAAGTTGGAAACACTCTTCACCTCGGTAGTCGACTACGACTCGGTCGATGCCTGGTATCTCTGTGGTCCCTACGAGATGGTCATGGCGACCAGGAAACTCTTGGAGTCCCGCGGGGTCGAACCGGATGCGATCCATGACGAACTGTTCTTCGCCGGACCGGCGGACCCGTCCCAGGTGGTCCCTCCGGAGATGGCAGAAGGCTCGGTGACACTGCGGGTCAAGCTGGGCGACCGATCCACCGAGACCCGCATGGAGCCCGAAATGTCGGTTCTCGACGCCGCCCTCCGAGTGAGGAGCGAGCTTCCCTTCTCGTGCAAGGGCGGCATGTGTGCCTCCTGCAAGGCGCAACTGATCGACGGCGAGGTGAAGATGGACAAGAACTACGCGCTGGTCGACTCAGAGCTCGAAGCCGGATATATCCTCACCTGCCAGGCCCATCCGGTCGGCAACCGGATTTCGGTGGACTATGACGTATAGAGCCTCGGTTTCCAACGAAGTGGGGTCGAGGTAAGTGACCGCCACACGCAACAGCCGGGCGGACGTGGTGGCGGCCGCCGGGCGGCTCTTCGCCGATCGCGGATACCACGGCACGTCGATGCGGGATCTCGGCCAGGAGCTGGGCTTGCTCGGCTCGTCGCTCTATTCGCATGTCACTTCGAAAGAGGACCTCCTGGTGGAGGTGGTGGCGAAAGGAGCCGGACTGTTCGAGGCGGCGGCCTCGCAGGCGACCGGCCGAAACGGGGCCGACCGGCTCCGAGCGCTCATCGCCGGCCACGTCGAAGTCGTCGTCGAGCACCTCGACGAGGTGCGCACATTCCTCAACGAAGCCCGCTTTCTCGACCACGAGCACCGCCGTCGTATCGTGGCGGCCCGCGACGCCTACGAGTCGGAGTTCCGAGCCGCCATCGGCCAAGGTCTGACAGACGGTTCCCTCGACTGGGATGTCGACCCCAAGCTGGGAGGCATATTCGTCCTTTCCATCCTCAACGCACTCGAGCGTTGGTATGACCCGGATGGGGCCCTCGACCGGGAGGCCCTGGTAGGGCGGATCTGGGCGTTCGTGGCGGCCGGCAAACCCTAGGCGGTCGACCGAACGCTCATATGGCATCCTCCCCACATGCGACGTTTGGCGTTGTGCCTGTCGATGGTCGTCCTCGCAGCTTGTTCGGCTGAAGCCGAACCGGCCGACGGGGGGAGGCTCCTCGTCACCGGCGCCGAGGGAGAGGTCGTGGAGTTGGATCCCGTTTCGGGCGAACGCGAAGTCCTCGCCGGCGCCGGCGGGCACTCCGGCCCCATCCAACCCACCGCTTCGCCGGATGGCGAGGTCGTGGTGTGGACGGCGGCCGCCGAGGACGGTACCGCCATCGTCAAAGTCGAGGACGCCGACGGCGTTCGCGACATCGCCGTGCCGACCTTCCCGTTCTTCTACTCCTTCGACGCCCAATCGAGCACTGTCGCCGCGCTCGGCAACGATCCCGAGGAGCCGGCGGTGGCTTTGCTCCTCATCGACCTCTCCACCGACGTTGCACGCATCGTCGATGCGGGCCGCCCTTACTACGTCGACTGGCACCCGAAGGACCCGGCTCTCGCGGTTCACGTCGGCGCCGATCGGCTGGCGATCCTCGATGGTGAAGGGGAATCCCGGGAGATCCCCGTGTCGCTGGGCGACTTCCAGGCGCCCGCCTGGACCCCCGACGGCGAAGTGGTGGCGCCGCTCCGCATGGAAGGGGCGACGGTGGCTCTGGGGACCGGGCAGGCGACGATCGACGAGTTGGCCGTAATCGACCCTGCGGACGGTTCCCACCGGACTCTCGCCTCCCTCGAGGGTCCCGTGAGCTTCGAGGTCTCGGGACAGCGGGTGGCATATGTCGATGGGCCGAGCGGCCCGCTGAATGTGGTGGACCTCGACGGGTCCGGACAGATCGAAGTGACCTCTGACGAGGTGTTTGCCTTCGAATGGAGTCCGGATGGGGACAGGCTGCTTTTCCACTCCCTCGCCGAGGACTCGGGGCTGGTTCCCAAGGTATGGGATGGCCACGGAGTGACCGACTATCCGTCCTATGCGCCGAGCGAGGTGTTCATCGTCGAATATCTGCCCTTCTGGTCCCAATACCACCGCACCATCACTCAGTGGGCCCCGGATGGGAGTGCCTTCGCCTACGCCGACGGTGTGGCCGACCCGGCTATCTGGGTTCAGCCGCTCGACGGGGAGCGGCGGGAGATGGGTCCAGGCGCGATGGTGACATGGGCAAGGTGACGCCGGTACCGTCAGGGCATGTCATCACAGCTGACCTCTGACCTGGCTGCCCGGATCGAGGGCCTGCGTGAGGAGGGCCTCTACAAGGAAGAGAGGCTGATCGCCTCCCCTCAGGGAGGGCGGATCACCCTCCACGACGGCACCGAGGTTCTCAACTTCTGTGCCAACAACTATCTCGGCCTGGCCGATCATCCGGCTCTGGTGGATTCGGCGCAAGAGGCGCTGGACACGTACGGCTACGGGATGGCCTCCGTGCGGTTCATCTGTGGCACTCAGACGGTTCATCGGCTGCTCGAGCGGCGCATCTCCGGCTTCCTCGGCACCGAAGACACGATCCTCTACTCGTCCTGCTTCGATGCCAACACCGGCCTGTTCGAGACGATTCTCGACGAACAGGATGCCGTCATCTCCGACGCCCTCAACCACGCCTCGATCATCGACGGGATCCGGCTGTGCAAGGCCGAGCGCTACCGATACGCCAACAACGACATGGCAGAGCTCGAGCGGTGCCTCAAGGAGTCCTCCGAGGCGCGGCATCGGCTGATCGCCACGGATGGCGTGTTCTCGATGGACGGAGTGGTGGCCGACCTACCGGCGATCTGCGAGCTCGCCGACCGTCACGACGCCCTGGTGATGGTGGACGACTCCCATGCCGTCGGCTTCGTCGGCGACAACGGCGGCGGGACGCCGGAGCTCACCGGTACTCGGGATAGGGTCGACATCCTCACCGGTACGCTGGGCAAGGCCCTGGGCGGGGCGTCCGGCGGCTACACGTCCGGGCGGGCCGAGATCGTGGAATGGCTTCGCCAGAGATCCCGGCCCTACCTCTTCTCCAACAGCCTGGCGCCGGTCATCGCCGGCACCTCGGTGGCCGCCCTCGACCTGCTCGAGGCCTCCGCAGACCTGCGCGCCACCCTGCGCCGCAACGCCGAGCGGTTCCGGGAGGGAATGACGCGGGCCGGCTTCACCCTCGCCGGTGCCGACCATCCCATCATCCCGGTGATGGTGGGCGATGCGATGTTGGCGGGTGACATGGCGGCGGCGATGCTCGAACGGGGCATCTATGTCATCGGCTTCTCGTACCCCGTTGTCCCCCGGGGACAGGCCCGTATCCGTACCCAGATGTCGGCGGCGCACTCCGACGAGGACATCGATCGGGCCGTCGAAGCCTTCACGGCGGTCGGCCGGGACCTGGGAATGATCTAATGAAGGCGCTGGTCAAGGCCAAGCCGGAGTCGGGTTTGTGGATGGAAGACGTCCCGCTCCCCGACGTAGGCGACGACGAGGTGCTGATCCGGGTCGGCAAGACATCGATCTGCGGGACAGATCTCCACATTCACGCCTGGGACGATTGGGCGCGGTCCACGATTCCGGTGCCGATGGTCGTGGGACACGAGTTCATGGGCGAAATCACGGAGGTCGGCGCCAAAGTGGAGGGCCTGAAGGTGGGCGAGCGGGTGTCGGGAGAGGGCCACATCACCTGCCGCCACTGTCGGAACTGTCGGGCCGGGCGCCGCGAGTTCTGCCACAACCACACCGCCGTGGGAGTCAGCCGCCCGGGTGCCTTCGCCGAATTTCTCGCACTCCCGGCCGAGAACGTGTTCCCGGTCCCGGACCATATCTCAGACGATGTCGCCGCGGTCCTCGATCCGCTGGGCAACGCCACCCATACCGCCCTGGCCTTCGACGTTGTCGGCGAGGACGTCCTCATCACCGGGGCCGGGCCTATCGGGGTGATGGCCGCCGCCATCGTCCGCCACATCGGAGCTCGCTACGTCGTCATAACCGACGTGAACCGCTTTCGTCTCGAACTCGCCTCCCGCATGGGCGTCGACCGGGCGGTGGACGTGACGGCCACTCCTCTCGACGACGTGATGGCTGATCTGGGAATGCTCGAGGGATTCGACGTGGGCCTGGAGATGTCAGGCGCCGAATCGGCGTTCAATCAACTCCTGGACGTCATGAACCACGGCGGCAAGGTGGCGGTGTTGGGCATCCCGGCAGGTGACGTCCGTCTGGCGGTCGGCGAGGTGATCTTCAAGGGCCTCACCCTGAGGGGGATCTACGGACGGCGCATATTCGAGACCTGGTACAAGATGTCGGCGATGCTGCAGAGCGGCCTGGAGGTGGACGCGGTCATCACCGACCGTTTCCCGGCCGACGAGTTCGAGCAGGCCTTCGACCTGGTCCGCTCGGGACGATCCGGCAAGGTCCTGTTGGAGTGGTGACCTCTCAGCCGGAGCCGTTTGAGCCGGCGCCGTTCGCCCCGTTCGAGTGGCCGTTGGCGGTCACCTCCCACGTCCCGTGTGATCGGATCAGCGCCGCCAGGTCACCGGGACCCTGCTTGGCCCGCGCCGCCGCCACCTGATGCTCGAGCTGGGACTCGTAGGTGGGCCGCTTCACCCGGCGGAAGATTCCCAGGGGCGTGGGCCCGTAAGGGCCATGGGAGAGCCTGGAGAGAGCGAAGGCCACCGACGGATCGGACCGGGTCTCGTCATGGACGAGGATGCGTGACCGATCCACCGAGGCCGTGTCGACGATCCGGGCCTCCATCCCTTCCATCAGCACCGCCTTCTCGCCGTCCGGCCCGAAGATGATCGGCTCCCCGTGGACGAGGTTGATGCGGTTGTAGGTCCGCTCCTCCTTGCCGGTGAGCTGGATGAACGCCTTGTCGTTGAAGACGTTGCAGTTCTGATAGATCTCGATGAGCGACGTCCCCTGGTGCTCGTAGGCAGCCTCGATGACCTCGGTCGTGTGGGCCCGGTCCATGTCGAGAGTCCGGGCCACGAAACTCGCTTCCGCTCCCAGCGCCAGACTGACGGGATTGAAGGGGTAGTCGATCGAACCGGCCGGAGAGGACTTGGTGCGCTTGCCCTCTTCCGAGGTGGGGGAGTACTGACCCTTGGTCAACCCGTAGATCTGGTTGTTGAACAACAGGATGTTCAGATTGACGTTGCGTCGGAGAGCATGGATCAGGTGGTTGCCACCGATGGACAGGGCGTCCCCGTCCCCGGTGATCACCCACACCGACAGGTCGGGGCGGGTGACGGAGATTCCGCTCGCCACCGCCGGAGCCCGGCCATGGATCGAGTGCATTCCGTAGGTGTTGACGTAGTAGGGGAACCGAGATGAGCAACCGATCCCCGAGATGAACACGAACTCCTCGCGGGGCCGGTCGAGTGTCGCCAGGAAGTTCTGCACCGAGGCGAGGATCGTGTAGTCCCCGCAACCGGGGCACCAGCGGACCTCCTGGTCGGTCTGGAAGTCGGCTCGGGTATGGGCAAGGGTCGTCATGTCGTCACCGTTTGATTCGATTGGCTGATCAGTTCGTCGATCTTTTCTTCGATCTCTGAGATGTGGAAAGGCTCTCCTGCCACCTTGTTCAGGCCGACCGCCGGGACCAGATACTCGGCCCGGAGGAGCCGGAGCAGGTGTCCGGTGTTGAGCTCGGGAATCAGTATGTGACGGTATCGGCCGAGTACTTCTCCCAGGTTGGACGGGAACGGGTTGAGGTGGCGCAAGTGGGCCCGGTCGACGGCCTGCCCGGAGCCGCGGGCGCGCCGTACTGCCGCCTTGATGGAGCCATAGGTCGATCCCCATCCGATGATGAGGATCTCACCGGGCTCCTCGCCGACCTGATCGACCTCGACCGGCGGGATGTCGTTGGCGATGTTCGCCACCTTCCACGCCCTCGTGTCCGTCATCAGCTGGTGGTTGGCCGGGTCGTATGAGACGTTGCCGGTCGTGGCGTCCTTTTCCAGCCCGCCCAGACGGTGTTCCATCCCGGGCGTCCCGGGAATCGCCCACGGTCGGGCGAAGGTGTGGATATCGCGCATGTAAGGGAGGAATCCCTGCTCGCTGTTGGCGAGTGTGGCGAACGGCACCGAGATGTCGGGAAGCTCGTCGAGGTCGGGCAGCTGCCACGGCTCCGACCCGTTGGCGATGTGGTTGTCGGACAGCAGGATCACAGGGGTCATGTACTTGACGGCGATGCGGGCCGCCTCGACGGCCGTCTCGAATGCATCCGAGGGGGAGGCGGCGGCCACTATCGGCAGCGGAGACTCGCCGTGGCGCCCGTACATCGCCGACAGCAGGTCTGACTGCTCCGGCTTGGTGGGCATGCCGGTCGAAGGACCCGCCCGCTGGACGTTCACCACGATCAGCGGCAGTTCCGTCTGGAAGGCGAGCGAGATGCCCTCCGACTTGAGGGCGATCCCCGGACCGGAGGATCCGGTGACTGCCAGATTGCCGGCGAAGGCGGCGCCCACCGTCGAACCGATGGCGGCGATCTCGTCTTCCGCCTGGAAGGTCTTCACCCCGAAGTTCTTGTGCCGGGACAACTCGTGGAGGATGTCGGAGGCGGGGGTGATGGGATACGTCCCGTAGAACAGTGGAAGGTCGGCTGCCCGGGAAGCGGCGATCAAGCCCCAGGCGAGGGCGGTATTGCCCGTCACATTCGTGTACACGCCGGGCGGCAACGTGGCGGGTTTGACCTCGAACGTCACCTTGGTGGCTTCGGTCGTGATCCCGAAGTTGTAGCCGGCCTTGAAGGCGGCGATGTTGGCGGCCGCCACCTCCGGCTTGTTGCGGAACTTCTTCTCCGCCCACTCGATCGTCGACTCGGTGGGTCGGTGGAACAGCCACGCCAGGAGCCCGAGAGCGAAGAAGTTCTTCGAGCGGAGGACGTCGCGTCCGGAGACGCCGGAGTCCTTCACCGCTTCCTTGGTGAGGCTCTCCATCGGGACCTCGATGACCCGGTAACCGGCCAGCGAACCGTCTTCGACCGGGTTCTTCTCGTAGCCGGCCTTGGCCAGGTTCCGCTCGTCGAAGGCCTCGGTGTTGACGATCAACGTCCCGCCGTTCTTCAGCTCGCCGAGGTTCTTGCGCAGCGCGGCGGGGTTCATCGCCACCAGGCAGTCGGGAGAGTCTCCGGCGGTGAGGATGTCGAAGTCGGCGATCTGGACCTGGAACGACGAAACCCCGGGAAGGGTGCCGGCGGGAGCCCGGATCTCGGCCGGGAACGAGGGCAGGGTGGCGAGGTCGTTGCCGAACGAGGCGGAGGCGTCCGTGAACCGGGCGCCGGCCACCTGCATCCCGTCGCCGGAGTCGCCGGCGAAGCGGATCACGACCCTATCGAGAGTAGTGGTCGAAGAGGCGGTTGGGGTTGGGGTTGGGGTTTCGGAGTCGACTCGGGGCTCCGGGGTTGTGGCTTCTTCTGCCACGGGTGTCACTTCCTTGTCGCTCTGGCGCGGACGAAGTTCCGTATCGGCATGTTGGATTCCTCACTCGACCGGTTCGACCCGCACCTCTTCAGATTGTAGGGCTGTCCGGGAGTCTTCCAGAAGGCAATCGACTCATTCGGACGACGCCCCTTTTCTCCAGCATCCGGGCTACTGCCAGAAGGCGGGCTTCTGACCTCCTGGATCCGATCAGTTGGACCGAAGGGCGCCGTCCCGGGCCCGCCAGTGGTAGGGAGATGGCGGGATGACCGGTCGGGTTGACGGGGGCGCTGAACCAGGACAGCACCGTCCGGTAGTGGCGATCACCGAGCCGGTCCTCTCCGATGACCTTGTCCATGGCCGCAACGGAAGGAGTCACGACCAGGGTGTCGTCGGAAGTGGCCGCCGCCATCTGGCGGGTGAGTTCCTCTCGCCACGTCTGCGCTTCCTGCATCGCCTGGGCATCTGTGGCGATGGCGAGAGCGGCGTCGACGCGCTCACCCACGTCGGCGCCGTAGGGACGGCCGGCTTCGCGCCAGGTACGGTGGATAGCCGCCACCTCGGGGCCGATGATGCCCCCCTGGTGCGGCGAGGGGGCCAGATGCTGGAGGTCTCGATGCTCGACCGTCACGTCCGCCGCTCCAGCCGAGCCGAGGAACTCTTCGAAGGCATCGGTCACCTGACGGGTGCTGGGTGCCTCGTCGACCCAGCGATCGGGTACTACCAGCCGAACCCTGTCCGCTGGCATAGTCTCGTCGTGCGGCCATCCATCGCCGGCCATGTGCGCGGTGACCCGGGCGAGATCGTCGAGTGAGGCGGCGATGGCACCGACGGTGTCGAGGGACGGAACCAGGGGGAACACTCCTTCGAGAGGAATGAGACCGTGGGTCACTTTCAGCCCGAACACTCCGCACAGAGCAGCGGGCACCCGGATCGAGCCGCCGGTGTCGGTGCCGAGGGCCACCGGCACGATTCCCGAGGCGACGGCCGCCGCTGATCCACCCGAAGAACCACCAGGGGAGAGCGTCGGGTCCCAGGGGTTGCGCACCGGCCCGAACCACGGGTTCTCGGAGGAGAAGCCGAAGGCGAATTCGTGGAGGCCCGTGCGACCGATCACAACTGCTCCGGCCGCTTCCAGGCGGGCCAGGGCGGGGGCGGTGAGCGCGGCCCGGTGACGGTAGAACCCCGAGCCGGCGGTCGTGACATGACCGGAGTGGTCGATCAGGTCCTTCACCGCGATCGGCGTCCCGGCGAGGGGGCCGGCCACGGGCGGCAGGCCGGGGGCCGCCTCGTGCAAGGCAATGAACGAATTGGTGGTGTCGGCGGCGGCTGCTTCCAGTGCCCGCTCGACCCGGGTGGACAAGGTCAGCCTCCCGCGGTGGTGGCGGTAGAGCTCGTGGTCGTCACCGGAGGATTGTCGAACTCGACGGTGCCGACATCGGGGATCACCGAGATCCAGGGTCGACCTGAGGGAATGGGGAGCACCTCGCCGTCGGCCGTCGTCAGCTCGAATGGCTGGGATGGGTCCTCTCGAGCCCAGGTGCCTTCGACGACCTGTCCCTCGGTGAACAGATAGAACGGACCGCTTCCGGTGCTCGAGGTAGCCGGGACCGGTGAGCCGGACGCACCACCCGGAGGGGAGGCGGTGTACTGCTCGCCGACTATGGCGATGAGCAAATCGGCGTTGATGCGCTCGGACTCTCCGTCTGAGTTGATCCAATTGGATTCTTGGCTGTCGATCGACCGCCAGTAGGTCGTGCCGTCCCAGGTCCACTCGGTGGTGGTGGTATCTGAGAAGGTGAAGCTGACATGACTCGCCTCCTCACCCTCCGCCTCGAGGGCTCCGAAATCCCACAACGAGACCGGCGGCGGATCGTCGGGAACACCCCGTTCGGTGGCGACCTCGCGCAACTCGAGCGTGTTCCCGTAGAGGTTGTGGGGGGCAGCCCGGTCAGGGACCCGGAACATCCCGGGGCGGGTGTCGCTCATGTAGTCCACACCTACGCCGTTGATTCCGTTTCGGATCCACGGCTGTCCGCCGCTGATGGCGAGGACCGCCTCGAGGGGTCGGACGAGCGCGGCGTCGGACGGGCGACCGGAGCGGATGGGGCCGAGCATCTCGGTGTCCGACTGGTGGAACACGGCCATGAAGCGGGTGAGTCCGCCCTCGACCCGGATCTCGAAGACGGCGTCGGCTTCCAGGATTCCCGACTGGGGCCGGGCATTCCAATGGTTGTCGACCTTCACTGCCACGACCCGACGGTCGAGGAGCTCCGGGTCGTCGACGGGGAGCCCGTTGACGGGCGAGCGAGGCCGGTCGTCGACCGTGGTGCTCGTTGTCTCGTTTGTGGTGGTCGTCGCCTCCGATGTGGTGGTGGAGGCAATCGTGGTGGACGTGGTGGTCGTGGTGTCTTCGGCTCCCCCGCTGCAGGCCGTTGCAATCAGGGCGAGCGCGACGAGTAGAAATCGGTTTCGCATCGGGGGGATGCTAGGTCAGCGCTTCCCCAACCAGAATCCTTTAGCGGGCGATCGAGCCCGTCACCGGCAGATCGGGGACCGCACTCAGCGAGCCGTCTACGGCGATGGCGACTTCGATCCCGTCCGAGGAGGTCGACAGCACATAGAGGGCGTCGATGTTGATGTCGGAGTCGGCCAGATGGCGGGTGATGCCGGCGAGGGCTCCCGGCTCGTGGGGGAGCCTGGCGGTGAGGACGCTGTGCTCGTCGACGCGCAGCCCGGCATCGGCGAGCACCCGGCGGGTGGTGCCGGCGTCATCGACGATGAGGCGAAGCACTCCCTCGCCGTTGTGCCCGTAAGCGGCCAGGGCTTCGATATTGACTCCGGCCGCCCCCAGAAGCTCGGTGATCGTTGCCAGGCGCCCGGGCCGGTTCTCGACGTGCACGATGAACTCTGTCATGGCATCGACGATACGCCACTCGCGCCGGCTGTGTCGCTCAGGCGCCGCATCCGAAGCCGCCGGCGAGGGATGTGACCTCGCCGGTGTCGATCGATTCGGTCAGAGTTCCCGAAAGTAGACCGTCCTCAGGGGAGTCGATCGAAAAGGTCACGCCGAACGGCCCGGTGCTTTCGATCCTCAGGCTGCTGCCGTACGCCTCCTCGAGCTCCGCCACGGTCGAGCCCATGCCGATTCCCTCGGCGGTCTTCAGTTCGAGGATCGTGTCGGTCTCGACCGCCGACTGGCTGTAGTAGAAGAAGTGCCGGCTGTCCTCGCCGAAGTCCGTGGGCCCGTCGCTGAAGAAGGCTCGCAGGCTGTGCCAGCGGATCAGACGAACCACATTCCCGGGGCACGTCCCGAAGTTGCCTCGAGAGTTGACCCATCCCGAATCTGAAGAGGCGCTTCCCAGACGAGCGCTGACCTCGGCCACCACCTCTTCGACCGAAGCTCCGAGGTCCACCACGTCCAGCCCGTCCGCCTCGAGGAGGAGAGGCGCCAGCGTCGTGGTGGTCGTAGTGGATTCCGTCGTGTTGGTGGTCTCGGGAACGGCGGTGGTGCTCGTGACGCTCGTGGTCGTAGTCGTAGTCGTGGAGGTCGTCGTGGAACTGGTCGGGGGTTCGGTAGTCGGAGTAGCCGACGTCGAGGTAGCGGCGGCCTCGGGCGCCGGCGGGTCGGCGGTCCCGGCGCCGACGAACCAGACCCCGGCCAGCAGCATCAGGATGGTGCCCCCGCCCAGGCCGGCGGCGGCCAGACGGCGCGACGTGGAGAGCTGCGGGGAGTGGCGCCCCACGGCTCAGCCGGGACGCGAGGCAACCGCCGAGGTGGGTGCCGGACAAGTCGCGGCGGTTTCCCCCGAACAGCACTCGTCCTGGTTGAGGCCGAACATCGGACAGCTCCCCTGCAGGCAGGCGGCGTGCCCGTGGACGTAGGTCATCGGCTGGCGGCACCAGGCGCAGTTCATTCTTTCACGCTAGTCCTCGGGCCGATCCGGCTCCGGTAACCGCACCAATCCCGCTACCTCCGTCTCGGCCCGGTTGCGCCGTCGCAGATAGTCGTGCCATATCAGCCTCGCCGCCACCGACCGGTACGGCCGCCACCTCCACCCGATTTCCTCCACTGTCGAGGCATCGGGAGCCGAGGCGAGCCCCAGTCGCTCGCCCAGGCCGATCTGCAGGGCCCGATCACCGACCGGCCACACATCCGGCCGACGGAGCGCCGAAAGCAAATACACGTCGGCGGTCCAGGGTCCGATCCCTGCGATCGCCAGCAGGCTCGAGCGGGCTTCGTCGTCGGCTCGTTGG
>DATABS010000026.1:0-6921 GCA_036259475.1 Acidimicrobiia bacterium
CCGACACCGAATCGACCAGGGTGGCCTCGTCGGCGGCGAACTCGTCGGGGTGGCGGGCCCGGGCATGGGCCAGCAGTTCCAGTTGGGTCAGAGAGATGTGCCCGGCGAACGCCGACTTGACCGAATAGTCCATCTGATCCAGCGACCTCGCCACAAACACCTCCCGGGTGGCTTCACCGACGGACATGCCACAGCGGTGGATGAGAAACGCCGACGTCGAGGTGTAACCGTCGTACTCGAAGTCCTTCGACCGGTCCAACTCGGCCACCGCGCACAGCCGCATCAGCCGGCAACCGGCCGTCAACTCGTCGAAATCGACCACCTTCTCCATCGGCGTCGAAGGCTCCTCCTCGACCGACAAGCCGGATCCGAACGTATGTTCGTCCATACCGTCAACCTACAACACCACACCGACACAAACCAGAGGGTCGCCGGGAATTCTCGGACCTGGTGGGGGTGTCGACTATTCCTCGTCGGAAGCCGGCTCTACTTCGCCACCGAGATCGAGATCCCTGAGCTCGTTGAGCAACGTCTCGACCACGTCGGACTCGGATAGAACGTCGAGTCGGCTCACGAGCCTGCCTTCGGCTGTGGCGACTACAGCCATGCAACGAGGCTTGCCGCTCTCGTCATGTGCCCCGAAGTCGCGTGCCATCGCTCCCGACGCATCGGCCAGGATCGGCATCACGATGTCGTTGTCATCGACGAAGCGGCGCAATTCATCGATGGCGACCGGCGCGACGACGAGCAGTTGGGACCGCTCACGGCCGAACTCCGCAAACGACTGGTTCAGCACATCGATCATTCCCCGGTCTTCGTCCAGATCGGTGAGAAAGACGATGCCCAAGGGAACTTTGTCCAGGAAGGAATCGAGCGACAGATTCCGGCCGGTGGTTGCGGGAAGGTCGAACGTGGGGATATGAGTTGCGGCGGATCCATCCATGCCGTTTCCTCTGCCCCTGATGGAACGTCCGGAAACCTCGCGCTGGGGGCAGCCGTGGCAAGCCGGGATAGCACTCCTGGACGGTGCCTCTGTCACAACCTATATTCGGTGAACCGATCAGGGAGGTGGTTTCATCACGGGCATAACGGTGATTCCGGCCAGAGATCGGGAAGTGGCGGAGGCTGATGCCACTACCGGCATGGTGAGAGAGCAAGCAATCGCCGAAGATCGCGTCTGGGTGGGGCTGGTGAGAATGGCCCCCGGTCGGCCATCCGGCTGGCACCATCACGGTGACTACGACACCTACATTTACGTCCAGTCGGCGAACGTTCGCATGGAGTTCGGGCCGGGCGGCGAGGAGGTTGTCGAGGCCGGACCCGAAGACTTCATCCACGTTCCGAAGCATCTGGTCCATCGTGAGATGAACGCCACAGATGAGGAGGGCTCTGTCGTGTTGATGCGGGTAGGCAGTGGCCCGCCAGTCATAAACGTCGACGGGCCTGCCGCCTCGGATTGATCGAACCTGGGGTCCCTACCTCACTCATGCCAAGAGGTCCCAGGTGCCGAGTAGGCCACCGATCAGGCGCCGTCCTATTCCCGCTCAAGTGAGTTCCTCGGTCGGTGAGGAACAGTCTCTGCATTCATTGGAAGCGCGCAGCCGGATGCCGATCGCCAGGGTCCGATTAACGCGAAAGCCGACCGGCCGGCTCCAAAGGATGCGTGCTCAGCCTTCGTTGGGAAGGGTGCGACGCAGGGTCTCACCTTCCCGCCAGGACGTGGCCACCTTGTGATAAAAGCCGCCGATCATCTCCTCAGGTTGCAACCGTGCCAGCTCCTCGAAAGGTGACTCCCCCAGATCCAACTCGACGTCGGCGGCCCAAATGTCGGCGATCTCGCCGTCGTCGCCCCGCATCGTGACCAGTTCGTCGAGAGCGTCGGTGCCGTCCGATTCGATGGCGGGCCATTGACGGTGGTGCAGCATCGGGTGGGCGTTGACGGCCCCGGGGTGAGCCACCGGCTCGGTGAGCGTCAACCGGGCTTGGGCCAGCCGGCGGCCTGAGGCTGACAGGGTGGCGCCGAAGACGCCGCCCGCTTCGAGACGGGGACCTGCTCGGCCGACGGTGACGGGACGGGTCATCCAGATGTCGCCGAGCTTCTTGGGATAACCCTGGTGATAGCCCCGCACCATGGCGAAGTCCTTGTCGACCCAAATGTAGAGACACCGCGACCAGTCCCGACCGTCCCAGCGGCAGCGGGTGACGGCGAAGACCTCCTTGTACTGGGACCGCTCCGGCTCCACCAGCTCGCGGAAATCCGGCCCGCACGACTGCCAATCCGCCCAGATGATCGCTACCGCTCCGGGATCGTCGGCATGAGGCTCGAGACCGTCGGGCAATAGCTCGGCAACCCGAGCCGGATCCGTCCGGTACTCCACCGTCAGCATCTCGCCCGAGTAGTGCCACGGGGGCGGAGGGATGAGAGACGATCGGCCGGAAGGTGTGCGAGGGAAGAGAAAGCCCTGCATCAGATGATCCTCCCGGCGTGCTCCAAGACCGGTTGGAGCGTCAGGAGCCGTTCCGGACCGAGGCGGGAGAGGTCGAGGAACGGCTCCTCACCCGTGATCACCCCGGCGAGATATCGGCCGACGGCGTGACACTGCTGGAACCCGTGCCCGCTGAATCCCGTGGCCTGATACAGGCCGGAGATCGAGGGCCACTCTCCCACGATGGCGTTAGCGTCGAGAGTGTTCTGGGCGTAGAGCCCGGCCCAAGAGCTCACCACCTCCAGCCGGTCGAAAGCCGGTAGGTAATCGACCAGTTCCGGCCAGATCACCTCGTAGAAACGCGACCGTTCGGCGGGCGTGAAGTCGAATCCGACCGGATCATCGGGGAGCGACCACGCGACGAGGAAGCGGTCGTCGTGCTCGGGAATCACATACAACCCGGAGGGAAGGAACACGCTGGGCAATACGACGTCCCGGGCGACGTCGCTCCCGACCACGTAGACGGTGCGCATCACGGGCACCACTGGGATGTCCACCCCGACCGAGGCAAGCAGGTCGGCCGACCAGGCACCGGCGCACACCACCACCGTGTCGGCTTGACGAAGTGTGCCGTCGGTCAGCCGCACGCCCCTCACCCGTTCGCCCTCGATCGCCGGCACCGACACCTCAGCCGCCTCGAACACGGCCCCACGTGACTCGGCCGCCCGGCGGTATCCGTTGGTCACTGCCGACGGGTCCACCGAGCCGTCGTGGGGCCCGAACGTGCCCCCGATAAGGCGGTGGGATCGGAGGGGAGGGAACCGGCGGGTGATTTCGGCCATATCGAGCCACTCGACGTCACAGCCCATGGCCAACTGGCGCTCCAGGCCGCTCCGGGCGGGCAACTCCCCCGCGGGATCGACTAGAAACAGGTTGCCCTGCTTCTTCATTGCCACCTCCGGGCGGTGATCCCCCACCGCCATGTCCTCTCCGAACGTCTCCAACACCTCCATGGCGTAGCGCGAGATGGCGATGTTCTCCTCGAGATTGAACTGGATCCGGACGTTGCCGTCGGAGAGGAGGGTGGAGGATCGGCGAAGCGTCAGGTCACGGTCGAGGACACTGACACGCAGCTTGGGCTGGGCTTCGAGCAAGTGGTAGGCGGTGGCCGCTCCCATGCAACCCGCCCCCACGATGACGACGTCGGCCGGTCGCTCCGTCATAGGAAGGGGAGGTACTCGGCCAGCTCCCAGTCGGTGGTATGGCGCATGTACCGGTCCCATTCCGCCCGCTTGGTGGTCAGAAACCCATCCACGAATGCGGGCGAGAAGGCCTCCACGAATTCTTTGCTCTCCTCGAGGGAATCGAGGGCGTGGCCCAACGACGGAGGCACGACGACGTCGGTCGAGGCATTCTCGATGCAGTCGAGCGTCTCCGGCGGCGGGCAGTCGTAGTCGTTCTCGTAGCCCAGGCGGGCGGCGGCCAGCACGGTGGCCACCGCCTGGTGCGGATTGGTGGCGCCGTCGGTGAGGCGGTGCTCGAGACGGGTTCGTTGTCCCCGATCGGCCGGGACGCGGACGGTGACTCCCCTATGATCGTGGCCCCAATTGGCCCAATAGCCACACAGCGATCCGGGCTGGAGACGCTTGTATGCGTTGACGGTCGGCGCGAGCAACGCCGTCATCCCCACATGGTGGTGGAGCACCCCGGAGATGACCTTGCGGGCCAGGTCGGATAGTCCGTCTTCGGAGTCCCCGTCGATCAGGGCATTCTCCGAGCCTCCCCCGGAAAAGCTCAAGTTGGTGTGGAGGCCGCTCCCGCCCCGGTCGCTGACCGGCTTGCCCATGAACGTGAGCAGGATCCCGTTGCGCGCCGCTACCTCCCGTGCCATCACCTTGAACAGGAGAGCGTCGTCACAGGCTCGGAGGGCGTCGGCGTGGCGGAGGGTGAGCTCGAACTGGCCGTTGTCATACTCGGAGTTGACCGACTCCAGCGGCAATCCGATGCTCCGGGCGGTGCTCATGATGGCGTCGATGGTTCCGGTCGGGTCGACGGACATCCCCGTGCCGTAGACGTATGCCCCCGGCGTGGAGATGGGACGCCAACCTCCTTCTCCGTCCGGCTCGAACAGATAGGCCTCTAGCTCGATTCCCACCTTGGGATCGAAACCGTGCTTCTGCCAGGCGGCGACCTGGCGCTTCAGCACCTCCCGCGGTGACAGCTCGACGGGCTTGCCGTGCCGGGAGACGTCGCCCACCACCACCCCCGTGTCGGGCTCCCACCCGGGGCGGACATCATCGGTGGAGAAGCTCAGCTCCACGTCCGGCAGCCCGGCGAGGACGGCGGCCCCTTCGTGAGGGGTCATCTCTCGGTCGAAGCCGAGGGCGAAGAGACTGATGCAGTGGGCCGTGCCCCGGTCGGCATGTTCGATCGGCAAGTACTTGCCCCGGGCCAGGCCGAGATGGTCGGGGAACATCACTCGGATGCGGTCATAGGTGGCAGCCACTGCCTCTACTCCTCGGAGATGGACCCGCGGCAGTGTATCGTTTAGGTGCCAAACGACGTCGGCCGCCCATCCAGAGTCACCCATCCAGATGAGCCTCCCCCTCGAGCCAGACTCCAGTGAGCGCCGTGCCCTCACCGGAGCCGTCTACCAGCTCCTCGACGAGTTCTACGCCGCGCTGCCCGATCTGCCGGTGAACGGCACTCCGCTCACCGATGAGGAGATCGCCTGGCTCCAGGCAGGCCCGTCGGAGGAGGGACGAGCGATGGACGAGCTGATGGAGACGGTGGCGCTGGCGAATCAGGAGGGGTCGCTCCACCCTTCCGGCGGTCACCTGGCCTACATCCCCAACGGGGGACTCTTCACCGGGGCCCTGGGAGCGTTCCTGGCCAGTGGGCTCAACCGCTACACCGGCGTGACTCTCGGCGCCCCCGGGCTAGCCCATCTCGAGAACAGCGTGCTCCGCTGGCTGGGGGAGCTATTCGAACTGCCCGAGGATCACGCAGCCGGGATCCTTCTCTCCGGCGGCTCCATGGCGAACTTCACCGCCCTGGTCGCAGCACGCACCGCCCGGCTTCCGGAGGACTTCCTGTCGGGCACGATCTACGTCAGTCCTCACGTTCACCACTCCGTCACCAAGGCGGCACGGCTGGCCGGGTTCCCACCAGCCCGGGTGAAGACGGTGGCGGTCGATGGCGACCTCCGGATGGACGCCGAAAACCTCACCGCCCAGGTGGCGGCCGACCGGAACGACGGCTTGACCCCTTTCATGGTCGTGGGCTCGGCAGGAACCACCGACACCGGCGCGGTCGACCCGTTGTCCGACCTTGCGGCCGTCGCCCACGAGCACGGCCTGTGGTTCCACGTCGACGCCGCCTACGGGGGCTTCTTCCAGCTCACGGAGCGAGGACGGAAGCGCCTGATCGGAATCGGCGCCGCCGACTCCATCACCCTCGACCCTCACAAGGGCCTCTCGATTCCGTTCGGGGTGGGGGCCCTGCTGGTGCGGGACCGGGAGACCCTGCTCGACGCCAACACCGGCAAGGGGGCTTACCTGCAGGATCAGGCGGCGAACACCATCGACTTCTCGTCGCTCGGTCCGGAGCTGACCCGGCCCTACCGCGGAATGCATGTTTGGCTTCCGCTCCAGCTCCACGGGATAGCCGCCTTCCGGACCGAGCTCGACGACGCCCTCGACCTCTCCGAGCATGTTTACAGGAGGCTGCGGGATGCCGAATGGGTGGAACGAGTTTGGCGACCGGAATTGTCCATAGTGGCGTTTCAGTGTCCCGAGGAATCCCGCGCTCGCCAGGCCCTGGAGGCGGCCAACGCTTCCGGGGAGACGTTCCTCTCTTCCACCTCGATCGACGGCCGCTACACGCTCCGCTTGGCCATCCTCAACCGACGCACCACCCGCGCTCACGTCGATACGGCTCTCGATCTGCTGGCCGACGGATACAGCAGCTGAGGGAACCGGCGAGGCCCCGGCGACGTCCAAGCCTCATGCTGCGCTGGATCCCGCTCGTTCTCATCGTCGCCTGCGGATCGGTCGTCCCGGCCACCTACTCGGCCGACGACCTGCCCGACCCGGCCACCCTGTCCGAGGAGTGGGGTTGTGGAACCGGCTTCTGGGCAAGCGACCCGGGCCAGACCGTTGCCCTGCGCCTCGCTTATCAAGGTGAAGGCCAACCGGACGCTCAAGTACAGCTGCCCCATCCGGACTGGGAGGCGGTGTTCGTCGAAGGCAGCGACCTCTACGCCAACTGGTGCGACGACGTGATCGAAGCCGACGAGCCGACGCCGGTGGAGCACTGGGAGCTTCCGGTCGTGGCCGGCACCCTCGTTCTGGTCGGCGAACCGCCCGAGCCGTTCACCGGCGGAGAGCTGTCCGTGCGGGCTTCGGACCTCGTGGTGGAACTGCCCGACGGTTCCGAGGCGCCGTTGGGATCCTTCGAGATCACCAACCCGATGTGGGGCTTCTTCGCCGGTTGA
>DATABS010000027.1:0-31287 GCA_036259475.1 Acidimicrobiia bacterium
TGCACGCTATGGCGTGCATTCCATGCGCGAAAACGGGAGGGGTCATGGAACCTGCAGCATCTGGGACCGCTCGGGGCCGACAGATACCCAACCGATCGGCGTCTCGGCCCGCTCGGCGACGTAGCGGATGTAGTCCCGTGCTTCGGCCGGTAGATCTTCGAAGCGGCGGGCATCGGTGATGTCAGTGTTCCAGCCCGGCAGGTCTTCGTAGAGGGGCCGGCAGTCGTACAGCACCCGGTGCTGGCGGGGGAACTCGGTGAAGGTCTCCTCCCCATACTCATAGCCAACGGCGACCCGGATGGTGTTGAAGGCCGAGAGGATGTCGAGCTTGGTCAGGAACAATCGGGTGAGGGAGTTGACGCGCACGGCGTAGCGCAGCGCCACCAGGTCGAGCCAGCCGCATCGCCGCCGCCTACCGGTGACGGTCCCGTACTCCCCGCCCAGTTCGATCATCGTGTCGCCGATGTCATCGTGGAGCTCGGTGGGAAACGGTCCCGTACCGACGCGGGAGATGTAGGCCTTGGCCACTCCGATGATCTCGTCGATCGCTCGAGGACCGATGCCCGATCCGACCAGGGCGCCGCCCGCGGTGGGATTGGAGGAGGTGACGAACGGATAGGTGCCGTGATCGATGTCGAGCAGTGTGCCCTGCGCTCCTTCGAACAGGACGTCCTTTCCCTCCCTGAGACCCTCCCACAAGAGGAGCGACGTGTCGGCGACGTGGGGCTCGAGGCGGTCGGCGAAGCCCAAGTACTCGTCGACGATGTCCTCGCCCTTCATCGGCAGGGTGTTGTAGACGCGGGGTAGCGTCCGGTTGACGTCCTCCAAAGCCGTGTCGACCTTGTCGGCGAAGATCTTGGGGTCGAACAGGTCCTGGACCCGGATCCCCGTTCGGGAATATTTGTCTGTGTAGGCGGGGCCGATCCCCTTGCGGGTCGTTCCGATCTGATTACGCCCCAGATACCGCTCCTTGACCGCATCGAGCTTGCGATGCCACGGCATGATGAGGTGGGCGTTGGCCGACAGCCGCACGCGGGACGGATCCAGGTCCCTTTCCTCCGCCATGTCCATCTCGGCCAGCAGGACCTTGGGGTCGACGACCGTGCCGGAGGCGATCACCGGGGTGCACTGCGGATAGAGGATGCCCGACGGGATAAGGGAAAGGGCGAGCTTCTGTTCCCCCACTACGATCGTGTGCCCGGCGTTGTTGCCTCCCTGGTAGCGGACGACGAAGTCGGCGTGTTCGGCGAAGACGTCGACCACGCGGCCTTTTCCCTCGTCTCCCCATTGGGCTCCCAGCACGATCGTGGCAGGCATCGGAGAGACGCTAGCTCACGAGGCGGCGGCGGCTCACGACTGCCGAAATAGGGGTCGGGCCGCGCCTACGTATGGTGTCATGTGCGGTCGAATCGACCTTCTGGACAGTGCGGTCGACACCATGGCGGACCTGATGGAAGGCGTCGCACCCGCGGAGTTCATCCGGCCGACGCCCTGCACCCGGTACACGGTGGGCGACCTACTGACCATGTGGTGGTCTGGGCGTACGTCTTCGAAGCGGCCACGACCGAGACAGACGCCTCACGCGATGCTGACGCCCACCGAGTGGAGAAGGACCTCGGCGGCGCCTTTCGCGCGGCCGGCCATGCCGCCGCAGCCGGCTTGCGCGACAAGGGCCTGGATCGGACGGTCGCGATGACCTCCAACCCGATCCCCGCCCCGATGGTGCTCGACATGATGATCATGGAGTACCCCGGACACGGCTGGGACCTCTCCCGGGCCACGGGCCAGAATTGTCCGTTCGACCCGGAGGTCGTCACCGATGCTCTGGAGGCGGCGGAACGGATGATCCAGCCGCAGTATCGAGGTCATGAAAAGGGTCAGTTCCGGCCGATCGTGGCGACGGCTTATGGGGCCTCCGTGGTGGACCGGTACGTCACCTTCCTCGGGCGCGACCCGGCATGGCGGCCGGGATTCGAAACACAGTCGTAACACTTGCTCAACCGACGAGAAACGGCGTAACGGTTCAATCGCGGCTGATCGTTCCAAGGAGAATCCATGTCAACGCCCCAGGACGTCATCAAGAAGGTGGCCGACGAAGGTTACGAGTTCATCGACCTTCGCTTCTGTGATCTTCCCGGCCAGGTCCAGCACTTCACCGTTCCGGCCGCCTACCTCACCGCCGAATCCTTCGAAGAAGGGTTCGGGTTCGACGGGTCTTCGATTCGCGGCTTCCAGCAGATCCAGGAATCGGACATGATCCTCATTCCCGACGCCACTTCCGCCGTCGAGGATCCATTCCGCCAGCACAAGACCTTGATGCTCTACTGCTTCGTACACGACCCGCTGACGATGGAGTCGTACGAGCGTGATCCCCGCTACGTGGCCAAGAAGGCCGAGGACTTCCTCCGCTCGACCGGCATCGCCGACACCTCGTACTGGGGTCCCGAGGCCGAGTTCTACATCTTCGACTCGGCTCGATTCGGCCAGAACCAGCACTCGGCGTTCTACTACGTCGACTCCGAAGAGGGCGCCTGGAACTCCGGCGCCGAGGAGGGTGGCAAGAACCTCGGCTACAAGCCGCGCTACAAGGAGGGCTACTTCCCGGTTCCCCCGACCGATCACTTCCAGGACCTGCGCTCTGAGATGACCAGAGTCCTCATCAACTCCGGGATCGACATCGAGGTGCAGCATCACGAGGTAGGCACAGCCGGACAGGCCGAGATCGACATGCGCTACGACACCCTGCTGCGTACGGCAGACAAGGTGACCCTGTACAAGTACATCGTGAAGTCGGTCGCCTGGGCCGCGGGTAAGACCGTCACCTTCATGCCCAAGCCGATCTTCGAAGACAACGGCTCGGGAATGCACACCCATCAGTCACTCTGGAACGGCGACGAACCGCTGTTCTACGACGAGGTGGGCTACGCCGGGCTGTCGGACAAGGCCCGCTGGTACATCGGCGGTCTGCTCTCCCATGCGCCGGCGGTGTTGGCGTTCGCCGCCCCCACCACGAATTCCTATCACCGTCTGGTTCCCGGCTACGAGGCGCCGGTCAACCTGGTCTATTCCAACCGGAACCGTTCGGCGGCGATCCGCATCCCCACGTACTCCCAGAGCCCCAAGGCGAAGCGGCTCGAGTTCCGCTGCCCCGACCCGTCGGCCAACCCATACCTGGCGTTCTCGGCCATGCTGATGGCCGGAATCGACGGCATTCAGAACAAGATCGAGCCACCGGATCCCGTCGACAAGGACATCTACGACCTGCCCCCCGCCGAGCTGGCCAACCTGCCGGCGGTGCCGTCGAGCCTCACCGAGGCGCTAAACGCGCTGGAGGAGGACCACGACTTCCTGTTGCAGGGCGGCGTGTTCACCGAGGGCCTGATCGAGGCGTGGATCGACTACAAGCGGGAGCACGAGGTGGATCCCATCCGTCTGAGGCCCCACCCGTACGAGTTCTCGTTGTACTACGACATCTAGGCCACGCCAGCCCAGGCAGGGCTGAACCCGCTACCACCAGCAAGGGCGGCACCCAGCGGGGTGCCGCCTTTCGCACACTTATGCTGAGCCCGCCCGGGTGTCAGTTCGTCCCCGACCGAGCGTCGTCTTGAGGGATACGCCCTGGACTGTCGAGACTTGCTGGCGATTTTCGAAATGGAACGCGCCCACATCGTCGGCCTCTCCTACAGCGGTGCCCCGGTCGCCTCACGCAGCCACCCGACGACTTCGGAATCAGACATCTGTGCGCGTTACCACTCGGAGTCAGGTGACCCGGAGTGTCTGCAGACCTGGATCTGAAGCCGCCAGGAATCTCGTTCAAGCTTCTCTGAGGAAGCGAACCGACATATGGAGATAGCCGTCGAAGCCGGGGTGCTCGTCCCATTTCTCCCTCCACTCCGGGTCTCCCCATAGCCTCTCCCAGCCTGCCTCCCTTTGCTCCATATCCTCCCAGCAAATGACCCACGTGACGTTGGCGGATCCGAGGGGCAGGTGCATCGGGTCAGAGCCCATGATCTGTGTCGGGATCCCCACATCGACCCAGAACCCGAGCAATTTCATCCGGTCTCGAAGAATTCTGGATGCTTCTTCGGCCCACGCCCGGTACTCGTCCATACGGTCTTCCCGGTAGTGGTAGTCCCGTATCTCGAAGAGATCCGCCACCGGCGATCGTCAGTTCCGCACTGATGCGGTTGCAATCAGGGCGGGAGCCGGGAACGTCACCTTTCCAGCGTCGTCGGTGAAGCTGGCGAGCTCGTCTTCGGCGGCGGTCATAAGGCGTTCATAGTCCTCGTCCGAGATATCGGAGAGAGTCCATCCGCGGATGTCGGTGTGGACCCAAGATTCGATCGAGTCGAACCGGGCGGTGCCCTCATGTTGCGTCACCGCGACGTCGACGAAAACCGGGGACATCAGGCGTTCCAGCTCGCTGGTGTCGCCCATGTTGTAGGGAGCGCGAAGAGCGTCCCCGGCTTCTTTGCCCAAGAGTCGATCGAGGAGGTCCACGACCGCCGCATATCCGGGGGTATCGGTAAGTGACGCCCACGTTGCGATCGCCACCCTGCCCCCTGGCCGCAGCACTCGCTCCATCTCGCGCACCGCCCTCTCGCGGTCGTCGAAGAACATCATTGCGAACTGGCTCACAACGGCATCGAAGGATGCGTCCGCGAAAGGCAGGTCTTCCGCAACTCCAGTCCTCCACTCCACCCGAGGAGTTCTCTGGGCCACGGCCAGCATGCCTTCGTTTGGGTCGACACCGACAACTCGACCGCCATGTCCCACTCTGGCAAGGGCCTCTCTGGCGACGACCCCTGTTCCACAACCAACATCCAGCAGGTGGTCACCCGGCGAGACGTAAGCGGCATCCAAGACCTGCCCCGCCCACTGGGCAAAGAGCGCTGGGAGAAAAAAGGCTTCGTACACCTCGGCGGCCGTAGCTGCAACCCGACCGCGGTCGGCGTCGGACTTGGTGTCGCCCGCGTTGGCGTATTGCTCTGTCATGTCTCATCCTTCCGTATCAAGCGAGTTCGCCGCTCGATGTGAAAATACGGTCCTCGGAGCGCCGACGGATGAGCACTTGATGAGATTTATATGAAGATCCCACGACGCCTTTTCGTTAGTGTCGAATCGTGAGCCAAGACATCCTGGCGGGAGCCCAAGGCAGCCTCCCACCTGATGGGGGGGTGTTTGTCGGACGCCACGCCGAAATGCGACGGCTCGACATGCTCTTGGGCGAGCGCCGGCCTCGGGTGCTGTTTCTCCATGGACTGGCCGGATCCGGAAAGTCCACTCTTCTGCGTCGCTTCAAGGAGACCGTCTCCTCCGATGGCGACGCGGCGGTGTCCGTGTTCGACTGCCGGGAGATTGAACCGACCGAGCAAGGCTTCTTGAATGCGCTGTCTTTGGCCTCTTATTCTGGTTCTCATGGCGTGAGGCTCAAAGCGCACACGCGTCTCGGTGAAGCAGCCAGTCGAGTCGTGATCTGTCTCGATCAGTACGAGGTGTTTCGCCTCCTCGATACCTGGCTACGGCATCACTTCGTGCCTTCGCTGCCCGAAAACGTCTCGCTGCTCATGGCGGGTCGTCAGGAACCGAACTCGGCCTGGACACGACTCCCGGCCGGCACATTCGAGGTGATGCGGCTCGGGGCTCTGGGATCGGAAGACAGCACCGATTTGGTTCGTGCCATGCACGTCACTGAAGATGCGGCAGAGGCCATTGTCGCATTTGCCGGTGGGCACCCGCTTACTCTTGTTCTTGGCGCCCTCGCCGCACAGGAACGCCCAGTGGGCGAGATACGCGATGTGACGATGGGCCGGCTTCTCGACGAGTTCGCAGTTGCTTATCTGGACGAGTTGAGTGAGGAAGCAGAGCGTCTCTTGGAGGCAGCGTCGGTAGTGCGAAGGGTCAGCACCCCGCTTCTCGCTGCAATGCTCCCCCACTTCGACGCATGGAAGGGATTCGACAGTCTTCGCCGTCTGCCGTTCGTTGACGTCACTAGCGATGGGCTCGCTCTTCACGAGACCCTCCAGATGTGCATTGCTGCGAGGTTGCGGGCGGCTGTGCCCTCGCGGCATCGCGGGCTGAGGCAACGTGCCTGGGGCTATTTCCGGGAGCAACTACGCAACGCGCCGAGAACGGAGTTGTGGCGTAACACCGCCGACATGATCTATCTGCTCGAGAACCCGGCAGTACGCGAGGCGCATTTCCCTACCAGTGCCCACCGGTTCGCAGTCGAGACTGCATCACCCTCCGACGGGGAGGACATCGACCAGATCATCCTGCGGCATGAGCCTGCCCAAGGTGTAGAGCTGCTGCGCTCATGGTGGACTCGCAGCCCGGAGGCTTTCAAGGTCGCCAGGGGCCCGCAGGGTGAAGTCGTGGGATTCTCGATACTCACAACCAATGTCCAGACCGATCTGCGAAGTTTTGCGTATGACCCTGTGGCAGCGGTGTGGCACGATCACCTTCGTGAGAACCCTGTGGGTCGGGGCCGGCAGGCGCTTCTTCTCCGCCGTTGGCTCACCTCCGCTCAGGGTGATCAGCCCTCTGAAGCACAGGCGAGCCTTTGGATGGACCTCAAGCGGACCTATATGGAACTCCGCCCGAAGCTTCGACGAATCTACAGTGCGACCGACCACCCCGATATCTACGGCCCCGCGCTTGGGGAGCTAGGAGCTACACCGATAGGCGGTCTGGTGGACATCGGTGGCAGGCGGTATCAGCAGTACTGTCTCGACTTCGGGCCCTCGTCAGTAGACGGTTGGCTCACTCGCATTGCTGCCCAGGAGCTCGGGATTCACGTCGATGGCCTACTCGATGTGGTGCAGCGACAGCTTGTCTTGAACGGCCATCGAGTGGATCTGACTCCAAAAGAGTTCGCGGTTATGGCGTATCTCACCGAACGCTCCGGGGAGCCCGTCGCGAGATCAGAGCTCCTGGCATCGGTCTGGGGGTACGACGAGCCAGTCGGATCCAACGTGGTTGACGCAGTGGTGTGCGCTTTGCGGAAGAAACTCGGAAGTGAAGCGCGACTGCTCGGAACCGTCAGAGGCGTCGGTTACCGATTCTCAGTTCGGTAGTGGAGCTTCGGTCGCATCGCTCATTCCGTCGAAAGGGCAACGGCATGTGGCCGGTTGGGGTGGCCACGACATCTGCTTTCTGCGGGAAAGTGTCTTAGCCGGCGAGGCCCCAGAAGGCGCGCCACGTCGACCGGCCCTCGTCACGTTGGCGGCGGAGGTACTGGAGGCTGGCGAGGACCTCGTCCAGGGCGGGCCCGATCATGGCGAGCGAGATGACGGCGGAGGCGATGCAGAGTGTGCAGAAGGCGTCGTAGAGCACCGGCTGCATGACAGTCAGGGCGATGCTGATCACGCCGAAAGGTCCGACGAAGAGGCCGAAGACGATCACGATCCAGGGCATGGTCTTCCAGCGCTTGGTTCCACCAACCAGACCGGTGACGGCATCCGCCAGGTAACCGGCGGCGCCGATGGCGGCGTCACTCACCCCGAAGCGCTCGAAGAAGCGGGAAAAGGAAGACTCGCGCAGTATTCGGCGGCTCCCCTCGCCGAAGAACGGCTCCCACACGGTGTCGATCACTTCCAGCTGGTACAGAGTCAGATAGGTGGCGACGGCGGTCCCGATCAGGGCGAGCAGGACGATCGGCACTCGCTCCCCCCATGACGAGGGGTTGGTGGACCAGCCCGGTGGCCGGAGAGAACGGGGGTCGTCGGTGGTGGCCGGCGTCACTTTCCGTGGGCTACCCGATGAGGCACACACCAAACGGCCGGTTAATCGCCCGGATGGGCGGGTAGCCCAGGAACATGATCTTTCGGTTGATCGTTATCGCCGCCGGTGTGTGGCTGGTTTTCGCCCCTGCGGTGCTGGGATATGACGATCCGGCCGCCGCCAACGACCGGCTGGTCGGCCCGGCTGTGGCCGGAGCGGCCTTCGTGGCCATATGGAGTGTTGTGCGCCCCGTCCGTTGGCTGGCGGCGCCGTTCGGCGTCTGGCTGGTGGTCGCTCCGTTCCTGCTCGGATACCATCCGACATCGGCCACGATCTCATCGATCGTCACCGGGATCGTCGTTCTCGTAGCCACTCCTCCCGAGCCGGCCGATCCGGAGAGGTTCGGAGGCGGATGGAGGGCGCTGGTGGGCCGGGAGCAGGATCTCAGCTCTGGGTGAGCTGGTCGAAGGTGCAATCCCGGGGATCCTTGTCCTCTCTGAACCCCTTGAAGGAGGGAGCCCGAAGCCGGCCGGCTTCGGTGAGCTGGCGGTGCTCCACCGTGGCCACAAGAACCGGCTCTACCCAATGGGCGTTGCGCAGCTCCGGACGGGACCTGATCACGTCCCGACCGAAGGGCGCGCCTGTTTCCTCGAGGGAGGTGAGCCGGTCCAGCGCCTCGCCTAGTCCCGCCGCGTCGAAGCCGGTGCCTACGTTGCCCACGTAGCGCAGCTCCCCTTCGTCGTACACCGCCATGACGAGTGAACCGAGGCTCTTGGCGCGCCGTCCTTCGCCTCCCGTCCAGCCCGCCACAACCACGTCGGCGTCGAAGATCAGCTTCACCTTCAGCCACGAGCGTGACCGTCGCCCCACTTCGTAGGTCGATGTGAGCTTCTTGGCGACGATGCCCTCCAGCTCTTGTTCCTTGGCGGCGTCGAACAGAGCTAGGCCGGCTCCTTCGACCACCGGGGAGACCTGCACGATGTCGGAAGGCACCACCGTCTCCTCCAGACGCAGGCGGCGATCGCGAAGCGGACTGTTGGTGAGGTCGCGTCCGTCGAGGTAGAGGATGTCGAACGCCATGAACACCACCGGGATCGTCGCTGCCAATCGCTCCACCCGGCGGGGGTCCCGCACGTGCATTCTCTGCTGGAGCTGCTGGAACGACGGTTTTCCCTCGTGAAAGGCGACGATCTCGCCATCGACCATCGCATCGAGGGCTACCAACCGGAGATGGAGGTCGTGAAGCTCGGGATACGCGGCGGTGATGTCGCGCTCGTTCCGGGAGATGAGCCGGGTCGATTCATCACAAGTGGCGATGGCACGGATCCCGTCCCATTTCGGCTCGAAGGCCCAGTCAGGGTCGTCGAATGCCTTGTCGGTCAAAGTTGCCAGCATCGGCTTCAGGGCGGGGGCCTCGTCCCCCCTGGGCCGCTGATCCTCGGACAGCAGCGCCAGCCACTGGTCCTTGCCGTCCTCCATGCCGGTTCTGACCAGGTGATATACGCCTCGCAGACGCTCACCTTCGAGGCGGAACGTGATCCGGTCGTCGGTCCGGCCGACCATTTCATAGGTGCCCCGATCGAAGATACGTACCTCGCCTCCGCCGTACTCGCCGGCGGGGATAGTCCCGTCGAAGGTGGCGTACTCCATCGGATGGTCCTCGGTGTGGATGGCTAGGTGGCGCTCGCCGCGTACCCGGGGGAGTTCCTTGGGCACTGCCCATGAAACGAGTACTGGGGTGTCGCCGTTGAGCATCTCGAGGCGGACGTCGTGGTGGAGGCGGGTGGCGTAGTGCTGTTGGATGACGAAGGAATCACCCACCGGGGCCGTCAGTGGGTCGACGTCGCCGGTGACGACGGTGGTCGGCGGTTCCGGAGTCGACTCGAACCGGCGCTTTCGCTGATAGTCCGACTCGGTCACGATCTCGCCGGCTTGATCACCTGGCGGACCCTGCCCTCGGAGATGTCGTCGGGAGCTCGCTCGATTTCGAGGCGTTCCAGGGCCGCGTCGAGCCGCTGGTGTCGTTCGACTACCGGGGCGAAGATGTCACCTCGCTCCGCTAGACGCTCCATCACGTTGTCGATGCGAAACAGGTTGGGACGCACGCTCGCCTCCTCGATCTCGTCCCAGTCAAGCGGGGTCGAAACCGGAGCGTCGGGCAGGGGGCGGACCGAGTAGGCGGCGGCCAGGCTGGCTGCTCGCCGGTTCATGTTGTGGTCGATGAAGACTCGGCCGGCTCGCTCCGACACACTCCATTCCATCGTCACTCGCTCGGGATCGGCGCGCTCGATCATCAGACCGATCCGCTCGGCCAACTGGCGGGTCTCGGCAAAGGTGTGATCCGGAGCCACCGGCACGTAGACCTGGATCCCCGTAGCGCCCGATGTCTTCGGATACCCGTTCAGACCGAGGGCGTCGAGCGCCGCCCCGACATGGTGAGCCACGGCCAGTGTCTCCTCGAATCCGGCGGGCTGGAACGGGTCCAGGTCGAAGACGAGATAGTCGGGGCAGTCGTAGCTCTCGCACCCGGAATGGAGCGGGTGGAGCTCGATCGCGCCGAGGTTCACGACGAAGAGAAGATGGGCCGGACGGTCGACCATCAGCATCTCGTCGATCTTGCCGTCCTCCGGCTCGATGGCGCAGCGCGGCATCCACTCCGGCGTGTAATCAGGGGCGTCCTTCTGGTAGAAGTGGGAGCCGCCGATTCCGTCCGGCATTCGTTTCAAAGTCAGTGGCCGGCCGGCCAGATGCGGGAGGATGAAGGTGGCGGCGTTCCAGTAATACGCCAGCAGGTCGCCCTTGGTGTGGCCGCTCTCGGGCCAGAGCACCTTGTCGAGGTTGGAGAGGCGGACCTCGACGCCGTCGCTCTCGACCCACCAGTGCTGGTCGCGCCGTTCGGCGGGAAGCGTCTCAGGGAAGTCCAGGGTGTACGGCTCCGCCATCTCGGTGTCGCCTTACCCGCTGGACGACGATCGCAACCCCCTACCCGGTTCAGGCGATGTCGACCGTTACCGGAGTGAAAGACGACAAATTGAACTCCACCCTGGTCCCGGGCGACAAGGCGAGCGGCGGTGTCACCGAACCGCAGATCACGACGTCGCCCGATCGGATGCGTTCCCCTTGCTCGGCCAGGAGAAGGGCGAGATGGGACAGCACCTGCGGGAGCTGACCGGTGAGGCTCTCCAGATCCGAGGGAGGCTCGACCGATTCACCTCCCAGTCGGATCTGGGCCTCGAGGCCGTCGAGGATTCCCCCGGCTCGGGTGTTGTCCTCCGTCCCGAAGATGACGCCCCGGTGGAAGATGTTGGCCGCCAGTATCTCCTCCACCCGATCGGGGGGCGGGTCGACGTCGGCCAACTCGATGGCCGGGGCAAGCGACGAGATGCACTCCCGAACCTCGTCGGCATGGCCGCCCGGTGGCACGTCGCGACCGATCCACACTGCCAGCTCTGGCTCCGCCACAGGCCGACTCCAACCGTCGATGTTGACGGTGGCGCCGTCGGCGAGAAGTGTGGCGGTGGTCATGAAGCCGACGAGCGGCCCATCGAGGGAGAATCGCTCCAGGGCGGCGGCGGCGCCGAACCCCGCCTTCCACCCGAGCGGCTCGTGGCCCGCGACGAGCATCTGGCGCCGCAAATCGAGTTGGCGCATCAGGCCCCGGTCGATCCGGCGGTCGGTCACTGGGGGAGTTCGTAGCCGGCCGCGTCCAAGGAGCCGGCGCCGCTCCAGCCCCACGCCAGGACGACGTCCTCGTCGCCGGTGTTGTTGAACCCGTGCCAGTGCCCGCGTCGGGTGAAGACGACATCGCCTTCCTTGGCTGTCTCGTCGGCGTCGTCGGTGTAGATATGACCGTGGCCGGAGAGGACGATGAAGAACTCGTCGGCGTTGGGATGCCGGTGGCGGTCGTGGCGGGCCCCCGGAGGCAGCACCGTCCATCCCAGGAGGAAGTTCTCGGACGCCGCCTTCATCTGGTCGACCAGGAACTGGACCCTCATGTCGACCCAGCCGTCCTCCTCGCGGAGCCCGCCCTCCACTGGCACGTCGTGGCGGTTGATCCGAAATTGGCCGCTCATCCCACCCCTCCCAGCGTTTGATAGGCGTTGAAGACCGTTACGAAGTCTCGGTGGCTGAGTCCCAGGCCGTGACAGGCGTTGAGCATCTCGTTGGCTGCCGCCGCCAGCGGCACCGGACTGCCCTGGCGTCTGCCCAGGTCGAGGGCGAGCAGCATGTCCTTCTGCTGGAGGGTGACATTCGCCAACGGCTTGTCGGGCATGTTGCCCTCCAGGATGAACGGACCGCGATATCCCATCACGGGCGACGCCACCACGCTCTTCAGCATTGCGTTCACCGCCACCCCCCGATCCACGCCTCCCTTTTCCGCCAGGGCGACCGCCTCGCTGAAGGCGACCATCTCGACGATCAGGCACAAGTTGATGGCCACCTTCATCTGGACTGCCTGGCCGCTTCCGCCGATGTAGCTGACTGAGGGACCGATCGCCTCACAGACCGGCCGCACTCGCTCGTAAGCCTCCCGATCGCCACCCACCATGATCGAGGCCTTGCCTTGCTGCAGCGTGATCGGGCTGCCGGAGAGGGGAGCGTCGAGCATCACGCGGCCCGCCTCGGTGAAAGCGGCGCTGATCCTCCGGGAGGCATCCGGATCGATCGTGCTCATGTCGAGATATACGCCGTCGTGTCTGAGTCCGGCCAGGACCCCGTCGTCGCCCAAGGCCACAGCCTCGACGGCGCCACCGTCGGTCACGATCGAGAAGACCATTTCGGAGCTCTGTGCCGCTTCTCGGGGCGTGTTGGCCCACGTCATCCCCTGTTCGATGAGCGGGGCCGCCTTGTCGGCCGTTCGATTCCACCCGGTGACGGAGTGCCCCGCCGCCATCAATCGAGGGACGATCTCCTGGCCCATATCGCCCAACCCGATGAAGCCAAGCTGCAATGTCCTCCTCCTTGCAATCGTTTTCTGGCGGCGAGTGTATCCAGCGGGGTCGTCAGCCGACGAGGGGGTGGGGATCGTCCACCGGCGACCACTCCGGGGCTCCCACCTCTGTGACATGGGGTCGATCGGCTGCCGTCACCCAGAAGCCGATCAGGGAGGTCGCTATCTCGTCGTGGGGATTCCAGGCGCGGTGGACCACCCCGATCGGCTCCGTGTACACGTCGCCGGCCGAATAGTGCTCGGCCCTACCTTCGTACTGAAGGCTGACCAGGCCGCGCAGCACCAGGAAGTAGACGATGCCGTTGTGGATGTGCCATGAAGCGGTCCGGCGGGGGTTGAGCTGGGACAGTTGCACGTTGACGCGCGCCTCGGCATCCCGGGGCAGGCGCGACTCGATGGCGTCGAACAGCACCTGACGGATGTGGGACCCATCTTCCTGCAGGAGGTCGGTGAGCTTCAGGGCAAGTGTGGAACGGTCCACCGTGGAGTCGGTCATCGGTCGACTGTCACACGATCCACCCGTCGCCGCAACCCCCGGTCGTCGCCTGCGCCGAAGACGGTCAGAAGACCTCGGGGCACCAGGGGGCGGGCGACCAGGCGAATGCCCCGTCGAGGGCCGTCAGTGCCTCCGCTTCGCCCGTCAGCCTCCCTGCCCGGGCGAGATCTTGGAAGCGCGACCGTCCCATGAAGCAGGCTCCCAGGTCCTCGATGTCCATCTCGATCTGCGGCGTCTCCGCGGTCGTGGTGACCTGGGCGGAGTCGGGGGTCAGGTGGAGTTGCCAGCTCGATGTGGAGGCGTCGAGCGGATCGTGAACGCGGATGACGGCTGATGCGGCACTGGCGTAGGATCGACCTTCCAGGGCGCGGGCGACGTCAATGATCCTGATCCAGAGGCTGTCATCGACCGTCGTATGCGCCCGCCGGGGAGCGGCGAGAAGCCCGAAGATGGGATCATCGGGAGACCGGTTGGGCGCGATGATCTTGGAGGTCAGATCGTGGTTGAGCGCGAAACCCCACAGCCCCGACCACGCCTCCGGTGTGCTCCCCAGCATCTCGACTATCCGCACCGTGCCGTTGCCGTGGCCCTCGCTCCAATCTTCCTTGTAGCGGTACTGCACGAATCCGGTCACAACCGAGTTCTCCTCCGTGACCGCGAACCGATAGGCGGTGGCGCCGTCCCGGTTGCGGCGGCGGTCCTGTAGGCGTCGCTTCTCCCACCAGACGCTCGACCGGCCCAGAAAGCCGGGGAAGCGCTTGCGGGCTTCGTCGTAGAAGGGCGGCAAGAGGTCCAATGCGTCGTCTCGCGAGATCAGCCGCACGGGAGCCGGCGCCGGCGCCAGGCGGTGGAAGGCGGTATGCGCCCGGTCGACCGTGACTTCGGCCGCCTGAGCGGCGAGCCCGTATCCGAATCGGCCGTAAATGCTCGATTCGGAGGCCCACAACCCGGCGATGGGCTCCTCCCGGTCCCGGACATCATCCAGATGGGAGTCCATCATCATCCGCAGGATTCCCTTGCGGCGGTGAGTAGGGAGGACGGACACGACCGTGGTGCCGCCGCAGGCCATCGTGCCGCCCGGGACGGTCATGTCCAGCGAGAAGCTGCCGATGGTGCCGACGATCCGTTCGCCGTCGTAAGCGGCGCGGGCACGGTCCCATTCGAACACGTCCGAGAAGCGAGAGACGTCGTCCTCTTCGGAGTCGAATCCGAATGCGTGACCCATGGTGGCGAGGAAGTCGCTCGCCTGGTCCTCGGTGACCGTCCCGACGGACACCCCCATCAGCCGTCCCCTTCGCCGCCCTCGGTGGTATCGGTCGGTGCAGCCGTGGTGTCGGTGGTGGTGTCGGCTGTGTCGGGCGGGGCTTCTGTGGTGGGCGTCGCCGAGAGGCCGGCCGCCGAACGGGCGTTGCTCACCGCCGTCTGCAGGTCAGACACCGCCGTGTCGAAGGCGGTCACGGCATCCCGACGACGGCTGCCGTCATCGTCCGATTGCAGTCCTTCGAGCGCCTCCTCGGCGGCGGCGGCCGCAGTGGTCGAGGCAGTGCGAATCGTCTCGTGGTTCGAGGTGAGCGGTTCGGGTACGGAAAGACCGTCGAGCTCCTCGACCAGCGTGTCCGCTTGATCGGCCAGGGCGGTGAGCCGGTCCACCGCGTCTCCGAACTCGACGGTGCGAGGGTCGGCGTCGAACCCGCCGTTCACGGCGGCCATCTCACGCTGCAGCTCTTCCGTGCGAGTCAGGATGCTCCCGACTGCGTCCAGATACTCCTGGGTGGCGGGGTCGAGAGTCGGTGCGTCGGGCACGGTCGTATCGCTGGTCGTGTCGCTCGTGCCGTTCTCGCCCAGGGTCGTGTCGGACGCTCCGACTGTCGTGTCTGGGGAGCCTTCCTCGGACCCTGAAGGCAGGGCGCGAACGAAGAAGTACGTGAACGCCACCATGCCCAATACGACAAGCGGCAGAATCCAGCGACCCGGTTTGGGATCAGCGTTCAAAGCCATGGGCGCACAACGATAGTGATGGCCGCCCGGTTCCAGAGACTTCTGCCGGCAACGGCCTACCGTTTTCGAACACCACTGGGAGTCGCGACCCCCTTGAAGCCCGGGAGGCGACCACGTAGGTTCGGCGCCGTGGACGAAGAACGCGATGTGGAGATCTTCGAGCGAATTCCCTGGGAGTCCCTCGAGCCGCGGCCGGACCGCCAGTGGATCGCCTATCTCCTCGCCGGAATAGTCGTCCTGGGGGCGGTGGGGATCTCACTCGGGCGTCAGATGGCTGCCGCTCCGCCGGCGCCACTCACGGTGACCACCACCGCGCTCGCACCCGACCCGGTTCCTCCCGCCTCGGTGACGACAGACACGGTGACAACGGAGACGGTGGCAACAGTCCCCGAGCCCGCCACGACCTGGTCGGAGGCGGATCTGATGGCCCTTCCTGTCTCATCTCTGGAAACGTCGGCGGCGGCCCTCGCCGAGTGGTTCATCGTCGAATACTTCACCCGGGAAGAGGATGGGGGAAGTCGGTCGTACGTCGACTGGGCCGAAACATCACAGGTCGAGTGGACGGATACATCCTCAGCAGAGGTGACGGTGCTCGTGCGTCGGCTGGCGGCCGGCGCCGACGAGGCTTATCAGAGGTTGGAGGCCGAGGCGTGGAAGGTCGAGACAAACCTCGATGACACCGGTTGGACGGTGGTGGGCGGACCAATCCAGGCGGAGCCGCCCGAGATGGCTCTTCCTGACAGAGGCGGCGGAGTGGAATGGACCGACGGTGCCGGTATTTCATGGACCGTCCACGAATCGGACGACGCTCCGGACTGAGCTCGGTACCCTCCCGGGAGTGCAGGAGGAACTCCGTCGTGACCTGATCGAGACGGTGCGTCAGTGGGAGGTGTCCGACCCGGAGGATCGCTTCACCCGGGCGTCGTGGGAGGCGCTGGCGGCCGATTCCCGCTCCCTCACCCGGTTCGGCGACCCCGCTCATTTCACGGGCTCGGCCCTTCCGCTCAGCACCGACGGATCGGCGGTATGCCTCGTCCTCCATCGTCGGATCGGCCTGTGGGTCCAACCCGGCGGACACCTGGAGCCAGGCGACCATTCCCTGACGGCGGCCGCCCTCCGCGAGATGACAGAGGAGACCGGACTCGACGGCGTCCTGGACGACGCTCCGTTGCTGCTTTCCCGCCATCCCGCTCCCTGCCGGGAGGGCGCCTGGCATCTCGACATCCAAATGTTGGCGGTCTCACCGCCCATGTCGCCTCGGGCAAGCGACGAGACGCTCGGGGCGGCCTGGTTTCAGGTCGACGATCTGCCGGGGGCCATGGCCCCCGGCGTCGAGCGGCTCGTCGCGGCGGCCCGTGAGAGGTTCATCCGAATCGGTTCTCCAGTGCCTCCAAAGCCGGCGGGGTGATCGACTCCCAATCGGCTTCCGGGGACTTGGTCACCGTGACGAAGTCGGCCGTCATGAAGACGCTCACCACCCCCTCGATGCCAAGGATGTCGGCTGCCGTGGGGTCATCGGCCGAGTCGGCCGAAGTGAAGGTGGCGGGGCCGCCGACCGACCGGCCGACCGAGAACTTCAGGGCATTGGGGTTGGGGGTGGGCTCGGCTGAGACTGGCATGCCGCCGAGGGTAGTGGGCGGAGGCCGTACGATCGGCGGCGATGGAACCTGAGCGCCGGATCGTGGCGGCAGATGTGGGGGGAACGTTCACCGACTGTGTGGCGTGGACCGGCGACGGCATCGCGGTGGCCAAAGTCGCCACAGCTTCTGATGAAAGTCAGAGCGTGCTGGAGGGCTCCCGCAGCCTGCTCGATGGACGCCGCGCCGTCGCCTTTCTCCACGGCTCGACCGTTGCGACCAACGCCCTGCTTGAGCGGCGCGGTGCCGACACGGTGCTCATCACCGACGAAGGGTTCGACGACGTGATCGAGATCGGCCGCCAGGACCGCCCATCGCTCTACGACAGTTTCGCCGACCGCTCCACCCCGCTGGTATCGCGCCAAGACCGGATGGGAACGAACGACCCGGCGCAGGTTGCCGAGTGGGTCGGCCGACGGTCTCCGGAGTCGGTGGCCGTTTCGTTGGCGTATTCGTTCGACGACCCTTCGGGGGAACTCCTCATCGCCGCTGCCCTGGACTCGATGGGGATCCCGATCAGTCTGTCGCATTTGGTCGCGCCGGAGTTCCGTGAGTTCGAACGAACTTCGACCACTGTCCTCAACGCCTACCTCGGGCCCCGGGTGGGAGGGTATCTCAGGCGGCTCGCCCGGCGGGCCACCACCATGACCGACCGGGTGCAGGTGATGCGTTCATCGGGTGGCCTGATGACGCTGGACGAGGGGGCAGGCCTGGCCGCCGCCCTGTTGCTGTCAGGACCGGCCGGCGGAGTGGTGGCGGCGACCGAGATGGGCCGCGCCCGCCGCCAGCCCGACCTAATCACGTTCGACATGGGCGGCACTTCCACGGATGTGTGCCGGATCGAGGATGGCCGGGCTGCCCTCGCCTATGAACGAATGGTCGACGGTTTCGTCTGTCGGATGCCATCGGTCGCGATCCACACCGTCGGGGCAGGAGGTGGCAGCCTGGCCTGGATCGATCCGGGTCGATCGCTCCGTGTGGGGCCTCAGAGCGCCGGTGCCCTTCCCGGGCCGGCCGCCTACGGACTGGGCGGGACGGAGGCGACCGTTACCGACGCCCACGTCGTCTTGGGGCGGATAGGCGGCGACGTGCGGCTCGGCGGCACGCTGGAACTCGACCCGGCGGCGGCGCGGGAGGCCGTAGGTCGGTTAGCCGCCCGGTTGGACCTTGGTCCGCTTCCAGCCGCCGAGGGAATCCTCGAGGTGGTCGAAGCACACATGGAACGTGCCATCCGCCGGGTCTCGGTCGAGCAGGGCTCCGATCCGCGCCAGGCGGCTCTGGTGGCGTTCGGTGGGGCGGGTGGCCTCCACGCCACCTCACTCGCTCGACGCCTCGGGATGGCCTCCGTCGTGGTCCCGCCGTTCGCCGGGGTCTTCTCTGCTCTGGGTCTCCTCATGGCGCCGCCCCGAGTCGACGGGGCCAATAGCATCGTGCTGACCGAGGCCGACGACCTCGCCGCTGCCTCGAGCCGAGTCGCCGAACGGGTCGTCTCCGAGTTCACGCGGGCCAACGGACGGCCTCCCGCCGCGGTCACGCGACACGTCGACATGCGCTACCGGGGCCAGTCCCATGAGATCACCGTCCCTGTCGGAGAAGGAGAGGCTCTGGCATCGGCCGCAGGCACGTTCCATCGGCTCCACGCCGACATCAACGGATTCGCCCGGCCGGGTGATCCAGTGGAGGCGGTGACGGTACGCGTCGTCGCCGAAGGACGCCCGCTCCTGACGTGGGACGACCTGCCGCGGTCTAGGGCCGGCCCGCTGCCACCGTCGCACCGACGGTCGATGGTCATGGGCGGTGAGGAGGTGGAGTCTGAGGTTTGGTGGCGCCCCGAGCTCCCTGCCGGCGCCGAGGTCAGGGGGCCGGCGGTGATCACCGAGGAGGTGGGGACCACGGTCCTGCGGCCGGGCGACCGCGCCGTCGTTGCCTCCGACGGCGCCCTGGAGGTGACCTGGTAGTGATCGACGCCATCACCCTCGAGGTGGCCCGTAATCAGTTGGCGTCGGTCGCCGAGGAAATGGGGACGGTGCTGCGCCGCACTTCCTTCTCGCCCAACATCAAGGAGCGAGCGGACTGCTCGGCAGCGCTCTTCACCGCCGGCGGGGAGATGCTGGCTCAGGCCGAGCACATCCCGGTGCATCTGGGCGCCATGCCGGCCTCGGTGACGGCGGTGCTCGACCGATTCCCCCCCGAGCCCGGGTTCCAGTACGCGGTCAACGACCCGTTCGCCGGTGGCACTCACCTGAATGACCTGACCTTGGTCAGACCCGTCTTCGTCTCCGGGCGCCACGTCGCATGGGTCGGGAATCGCGCCCATCACGCCGATGTGGGCGGGGATGCCCCGGGATCGATGCCGGTAGACGCCACGCGGCTGGAACAAGAAGGCCACGTAGTGTCACCGATGGCCTGTGCCCGGGATGGAGAGTGGCTCGACGAGTTTGTGGGTCCCTTCCTCGCCGCCACGCGTACTCCCGACGAACGACGGGGCGACCTGGCAGCCCAGATGGGCGCCAACGAGGTGGCTGCCCGTCGCCTTGAGGAGATCGTCTCGCGGGAGGGCGTCAGCCATTTCCAATCGGTCACTACGGAGCTGCTCGATTACGGCGAGCGTCGGATGCGAGCCGCCCTCGCCCGGCTTCCCGACGGCCGTTACGACTTCGCTGATGTGATGGAGTGGGGCGACGTCGACGTCCCAATCAGGGTGACGGTGGAGATCGACGGAGATCGGCTTCGAGCCGACTTCTCCGGCACCCACTCTCAGATTCCGGCCAACTTCAACGCCCCCGAAGCCGTCACCCGGTCGTGTCTGTACTTCGCCGTCAGGGTCGCCACCGATCCCACGATCCCGGCCAACGGTGGTTGCTACCGCATGCTCGAGCTCGTCACCCAACCGGGCTCGCTCGTATCCGCCCTGCCTCCTTCCGCTGTGGCGGCCGGGAACGTCGAGACCAGCCAGCGGATCGCGGACGTCCTCCTCGGAGGCCTCGCCCAGGCGGCTCCGACGCGAGTTCCGGCGGCGTCACAGGGCACGATGAACAATTGCTTGATCGGCAATGAGACCTTCGCCTACTACGAGACGGTGGCCGGTGGTCAGGGTGCCCGTCCCGGCCGGGACGGCCAGTCCGGTATCCACACCGGGATGACCAACACCAAGAACACCCCCCGCGAGTCGATCGAGTCGCACTATCCGTTCCGCGTTCTTCGCACCACCCTGCGGCGCGGGAGCGGCGGCGTCGGCCGTTACCGGGGCGGCGACGGGATCGAGCGGGAGCTGCAGTTCGACCAGGCGGCCACCGTGTCCCTGATCGGGGAACGCCGTCGTCACCGCCCATGGGGCCTCGAGGGCGGAGGAGAGGGTGCACCGGGAGAGGACTGGCTCGTCCGCGCCGACGGCACGCGGACGCGCCTTCCCGGCAAGACCAGCGTCGAGGTAGAACCGGGCGATCGGCTGCTGATCCTGACCCCCGGCGGCGGCGGATGGGGGAAGCCGTGAATAACGCCTTCTCTCGCTCGACGACAGCCGCGGGCAACGGGTACTAGGTGGTAGGTAATAGGTACCTGAGCGTGGCGCCATCAGCTCTTCTGGGACCACGGACCGTGTGTGGCGCGATCGGCCAGTGGTGGCGGCGTCAGAGACCTACCACTCAGTACCGGCTGGTTCGCCATCAGCGCTTTTGGGACCACGGACCGTGTGTGGCGCGATCGGTGGTGAAGACCGGTCAGTGGTGGCGACGTCAGTGACCTACTACTTACCACCTACCACTCAGTACCGGCTGAGTCCCCTCCGTCCTCGGCCCCTACTTCCGTCCCGGCCCTCGGCTCAAGCCTTGATCAGGTCGAGGTTCATCGGATAGCGGTAGAACTCTCCCTTGGTGGCGGCGAGCGAGGCGAGGATGGCGAACACCACTTCGGCCACGATCAGCACGATCCCGGCGATTATCAGGAACGGGACCAGCAGTAACCCCACGATCGTGATGGCGGCGATGATTCCGATGATCACCAGAGCGATGAAGTAGATGATCAGCGAGAGCTGAAAGTTGAGGGCCTCTCGCGCATGGGGTTCGATCACCGGGTCCTCACGGCGCATCAGCCACACGATCAGCGGCCCGACGAACGAGGGAATGCCGATGAACTGGATCAACGCCGAGGCATGGGCGAGGACGCGCCAGGTCTGTTGGTCGGAGGTGGGAGCGGTGGGTTCGGTCACGTCCGCAATGGTAGATCGGCCCGGATGACTCCTGCCCGGCCGGACGAGTGAACCGGAGCCTTATCATCAGTGGTGATGACCCTCGTCGACGAACTCGTGGCGATACTCGGGAGCGAACGGGTCACGGTCGACCAGTTCGCCCTCCATCTCTACTCGAAGGACGCCGGTGCGTCCCGGGGTCATGCCGACGTGGTGGTGTTCCCCCACACTTCTGAGGAAGTGGCCGCCGTCGTTCGCCTGGCCGCGGCTCGAGGAGTCCCGATCGTGCCGCGGGGAGCCGGCACTGGCCTCGCCGCCGGCGCGGTCCCCAACGAGGGCGGCATCGTCGTCTCGACGACCCGGATGAACCAGATCCACGAGGTCGACCCGGTGAACCAAACGGCCTGGGTGGGACCGGGTGTGATCAATCTCGACCTCTCGGTGGCGACCGCGATTCACGGTCTCCATTTCGCTCCCGATCCGTCGTCGCAGTCGGTGTGCACCGTCGGCGGGAACGTCGCCAGCAACTCGGGTGGGCCTCATTGCCTGGCGGAGGGCAGCACGGTGGCGCACATCCTGGCTGTGGAGGTTGTCCTCGCCGACGGCGAGACCATCACCGTCGGCTCGGGGGCCCCCGACCCGATCGGCCTGGACGTCCGCGGGGTGCTCGTCGGCTCCGAGGGAACACTCGGGCTCGTCACCCGAACCCTCGTGCGCCTCCTTCCCAATCCGCCCGACGTTCGAACCCTGCTGCTCGCCTTCGACACCGTCGAGGCAGCCGCCTCCACCGTCTCGGGTGTCATCGCCGCGGGAGTGGTTCCGGCAGCACTGGAGATGATGGATCAGCGGATGGCGATCGCGGTTGAGAACTGGCTCCACGCCGGTCTCCCGGTCGACGCAGCCGCGCTGCTGCTGGCCGAGGTCGTGGGCGAGACGGCGGCAGTGGACGCCGAAGCCGACGTCATACGACGCGTCGCAGCCGAATGTGGCGCCGCCAGCGTGTCGCTGGCGGCAGACGAGGACGAAAGGGCGTTGCTCTGGAAGGGCCGCAAATCGGCCTTCGGCGCCGTCGCTCAGGCCGCTCCGGACTACTACCTCCACGACACGGTCGTCCCCCGTACCCGCCTCGTGGAGACGATGGCCAGCATCTACGAGATCGCCGACCGGTACCGGCTGGTGATGATGAACGTCTTCCACGCCGGGGACGGCAACCTCCATCCCCTCATCGCCTTCGACTCCGCCGATCCCGACGAGACCCAGCGGGTGCATCAGGCGGCCCAGGAGATGGTCGAGGTGTGCGTGAGCCGCGGCGGCGTGCTCTCCGGTGAGCACGGCATCGGACTCGAAAAGCGCGATCTCATGCCCCTGCTCTTCACGCCTACCGATCTCGACGCCCAGGCCCGGCTCAAGGAGTGCTTCGACCCTACCGGCGTGTTCAACCCGACCAAGATCTTGCCGGAAGGGTCTCGCTGTTTCGACCTGGGAAGCCGTTTCGTCCCCGAAGGTGCCTGGGTTTGAGCTCACGCGACGCCACCGCCGCCGAGCACGACGTCACCACCGCCGAAATGCCGGACGACCGGGTGACCCCAACGACCGAGGAGGAAGTCGCCGAGTTGCTGTCAGAGGCGACGGAGACGGGACGCCGGGTCGGGGTGTGGGGAGGAGGCACCCACCGGGATATGGGTTACGCCACCGAGTCGGACCTCGTCATCAGCACTGCTGGCCTCGCCGGCATCGTCGACTGGGAGCCGGATGATCTCACGGTGGTTGTGAGAGCGGGCACCCCCATCGTCGAACTGGAAGAGGAGCTGCGCCGGGGCGGGCAGAGCGCCATCCTCCCCGAGCAGCCCGGCGCTGCCACCGTCGGTGGAGTCGTCGCGACTGGGGTCTCGGCCTACGCCCGTCTTCGCTACGGGCCGACCCGCGACCGGATGCTCGAGGTGCGAGCCGTCACCGGGGACGGACGCCTCGTCAAGGGCGGCGGTCGGGTGGTCAAGAACGTGACCGGTTACGACCTGCCCAGGCTCTTCACCGGCTCGTTCGGATCGCTCGGGGTGATCACTTCCGTATGCCTCAAACTGTGGCCGCTGACCGAGGCGACGGCCACCGTAAGACTGACCGAAGTGCCCCCACTTCGGCTGGTGCATCGTCCCCGTGCGATGCTGGAGACCGCGGAAGGGGTCCGCATACTTCTCTCCGGAACCGGTCCCGAGGTCGAAGACCAGATCCGACGGTTGGGCGGAGAGGCAACGTCCGGCTTCGACTATCCGGCGCCTCTCGACGGTCCGCTGGTTTGGTCGCTTCGGATCCGGCCGGGCCTCCTCGGCGATGCCCTCGCCCGTCTGCCGTCGGGCGCCGACTTCGTCGCCCAGCACGGGGTGGGCGAGGTGGCGTTCACCGCCCCTGTCGACTTCGACATCGCCGACTTGCGAGGCTGGGCGGAAGGGGAAGGGGGAGCGGTCGTTCGTCTTCGGGGCACCTCGGCGGCCGACCCGTGGGGGACGCCGCCCCCAGCGCTCGAGATCCAGCGGCGGATCATCGCCGCCTTCGATCCACGTCGGATCATCGAAGTTGGCCGCCTGCCGGGGAGGATCTGATGCCTTGGGTGACCGAAATCCACCCGACGGACACCGAATTGGCGGCATGTGTGCAATGCGGTCTCTGTCTGCCACATTGCCCGACTTACCGTCTCACCGGGCTGGACACGGCCTCACCTCGCGGCCGGCTGATGGCAATGAGCGCCGTCGCCTCCGGAGAGCTGCCGGTCGACGAGAGCTTCGCCGACATCATGGGCTTCTGCCTCCAGTGCCGCGCATGTGAGGCGGTGTGCCCGAGCCTGGTCCCGTTCGGACGGGCAATGGAGGGAGCTCGCGCCGAGGTGGCGGCGCAGCTGCCTGACTCGAACCGGAGACTCCGGCGCGTGTTGCTGGGCCGGGTGCTCGCCAGTCCAGGTTGGATGGCGCTTGCCACTCTCGGCATCCGAGTCCTGCGCCGTCTCCGCCTCGTTCGGCTTCTCCCCGCCAGCCTGGCGGGCTCGCTCAAGGGAGTCCGATCCCTGGCGGCGCCCGAAGCCAGACGGGGAATGATCGTCGGCACGGGCGAACGCGGGACAGCCGCCCTACTGGCGGGATGCGTCATGGACCCCTGGTTCGGCTCGGTTCAGGAGGCCACGATCGACCTGTTGAGCCGGGCCGGCTTTCGGGTCGTCGTGCCCGAAGAGCAGACATGCTGCGGAGCTCTCGCTGCCCACGACGGTCACGCCGACGCCGCCCGGCGCCTGGCGGCCCACAACGTGGCGGCGTTCGCCGGGGTCGACCTGGTGGTGGCGACCGCCGCCGGGTGTTCCGCCCATTTGGCGGAGTACGGGAACTGGGCCGACGGTGGTGACGATGTCGGCCGCCGCTCCCGGGATGTCACGATGGTGATTGCCCAGCTGATCGAGGAGGGCGCCCTGCCCAGGCTCGCCACCGATCTGGGCCCCGTCGCGGTGCAGGATCCGTGTCATCTCCGCCATGCGCAGCGTGAGACGGCGGCGCCTCGAGCGATTCTGGGTGCGGCCGGGTACAAGACTGTCGACGTCGACCCGTCGGGGATGTGCTGTGGGGCGGCCGGGATCTACTCGGTGCTCCATCCCGAGGCATCGGCGGAGTTGGGACGGCGCAAGGCCCGCGAAGTCGCGAGTACCGGAACCACGCTGGTGGCGTCGGCCAATCCCGGCTGTGAGATGCAGCTCCGCCAGCATCTCGAGGGCTGGTACCGGATCGCCCACCCCGTCGAGCTGTATCGGGAGGCGTTGCTGGCAGACGCCGCCGTCGACTCGGTCTCGACTGTTTAGCCCGGCGAGAGTCGCTCCGCCGCCCGAGCGTCGTTATAAGGTGGCGACCTCGATGACTTCACCGCCGGAAGCCGCCCCGTCCAACGCCCGGGTATGGGTGGGACTCGCCCTGGGCGCTTTCGGCACCATGCTCGACGTTGCGCTGATCGTTGCGGGCAGCGCTCTCCTCGGGCTGGCTATCGCCGTCATCCTCGACGGGTTCGAACTGGTCGAGATCGGTCTCGACCTGTCGACCGGTGCGATGCTCGGCTCGAGCTTGGTCATCGGCATCATCGGAGGCTTCGCCCTTGGCATCGCCTCCGAGGGCCCATTGGGCCGCGGGCGGCGCCTCGTGGGATACAACGAAGTCCATGTCCTGGTCGCCCGCCTGGTGGCGACGGTGCTGGTCGGTCTGCTGCTTCTAGGAGTCAGGAATCTGATCGATGAGTTCCTGATCGAGCTGCCGATTCCGTTCCAGATCAGCTCCGACATCATCCGGGCGACGGCCGTTGCCGGCATGACCGCAGTTCCGATCCTGGCGGTACCGCTGGCCTGGCTGATTCGATCGGGCGGCGTGGGCGCCGCTCTGGCGGCCGACGCCGACATCCCGGTGATGTACTTCATCTGGGCCGTCACCACCATGATCCTGCTCTGAAGCGCGTGAGTCGGAAGTCGGAAGTCGGATTCTCACTAGCAGGTCGCTACGACCTTCTTGAGATCGCGAACCGCTAGACGCGCTTTCCGTGGTGAAGAACGGTCAGCGATGCCCCAGGGAAGCGACCTACCACTTACCACCTACCACTTAGTACCGCTTGGTCCGACTCCCCAGTCACACTGGCCTTTCGTAGATGCGCGATTTGTGCACTTCTTTCAAGCCGTTGGCGGTGAGGGCTTCCTCGAGCCAGTCGATCGCCGGGACCGCTATGTGGAGCTGTGTCACCTGTCGCTCCTGAGCTAGATCCACCGTCGCCCGGGCGAGCAACTCGCCATCGTCGGGTGTCGCCACCATCCAGTTGACCACCAGTTCGTCCTCGTGCTCCTCGGCCATCACCCAGCCTGAGGGGCAGTACCACGTCGGCGCCGAGTGGGAATCGGAGCGGTCCATTCGTCTCCACGCCCACGGCTCGACCGCAAACAAGCCGTGGGCGGCCCGGGCCAGCGTCGATGTGGACCACGCGATGTACGCCCCCTCGGTCTCGGCCCGCGGGGCGCGGTCGAGTCGCTCCTCCGCCCGAGTCCTGCGGCCGCCGTTCGTGGCCGGTTCGATTTCGTCTTCGGAGATGGGACGGCGGGCGTTGAGCACCGTCGTCACGGGCCGATAACCGAGACCGACCACCTGATTGTGGGCGCCCTCGTTCCACGTCTCGATCTGCAGCCGGACCACTGCCCCGCCTCGCTCCGCCACCCACTCCACGCACCAGTCGTTGAGCGAGGAACCGAGACCCATCCGGCGGTGTTCTGGATGAACTCGGGCCGCCGAGAGCCAACCTTCCCTGGGTGCGAGCATCCTCACCCGAGCGAGGGCAATCGGTCGGTCATGATCGTCGGTGGCAACCGGCACCTCGGTCTCGGGCTCGGCCAGCCACTCGAGGAACATTTCGGCGACGTAGTCGCCCCAGCTGAACGTGCCCGTCGTGAACTCGGCGATCGCTCCGGCGTCGCGCTCCTCGGCTGGGCGGATGCGAACGCCCATCACATCCGCTCGGGTACCTCGATACCGAGCAGGTCGAGTGCCTGGATCAGGGTCTCGAGGGTGAGTCGGCACAACGACAGCCAGCTTCCTCGCCGCGTCTCATCCGGCTGAGACAACACGTGACAGGCGTCATAGAACCGGTTGAACGCGCCGGCGAGACCGTATGCGTACTCGGCGAGGTGGTGAGGGGAGCGCTGGTCGGCGGCCCGTAGTGCCACCTCCGGCAGCCGAAGAAGCTCCAGCATCAGAGCCCTTTCCTGGTTCACCACCGGGGCGATGATCGAGGACGACTCCAGACCCTGTTCGTCGGCTTTGCGGAGCAACGACCGAATCCGCACCGCGGCGTACTGCAGGTAGGGCCCGGTCTTCCCTTCGAATGAGGAGAACCGCTCGAGGTCGAAGACGTAATCGGAGGTGCGGTTGGAATGCAGGTCGCCGAACTTGAGGGCGGCGACGCCCACCAGATGCGCGATCTGCTTGCGCTCCTCTGGTGGATAATCCGTCGCGATCTGCGCCTCGTCGAGCCGGGCCATGGCGGCGTCCTCCACCATGTCGATCAGGTCGCTCAGCGAAACGACGCCACCCTCACGGGTCCGGAACGGCTTGCCGTCGCGTCCGTTCATCGTCCCGAATCCGATGTGCTCCATCTGCATCGAGTTGGCAACGCCACACTTGCGGGCCGCTCGAAAGACCTGGATGAAGTGGTCGCCCTGACGGGAGTCGACGACGTAGAGGGCGAGGTCGGCTCCCAGTTGCTCGGCGCGGTACCAGACGGTCGCCAGGTCGGTCGTGGAGTACAGGTAGCCGCCGGTGCGGCTGACGAGAATGAGGGGCGGCAGGTCTCGTTTGTCGTCGGGCTCATCGATTCGGACGACGAGCGCTCCTTCCGACTCCTCGGCCTTGCCCGACTGCCGAAGTCGTTCTACCAGCGGCGCCAGGAGGTGGGCGACGTCGGACTCACCGTGCCAGATGTCGAAGTCGACCCCGAGGCCGGCGAAGTTCTCCTTCTGGGCCTCCAGCGACACGGCGCGCATGTGGTTCCACAATGCCAGGTAGCCGGGACGCTTGGCTTGCAGGGCAACCGTCGCCTGGCGGGCGGCAGCGGCGAAATCGGCGTCTTCCTTGGCGCGGGCATCGGCGGCGGGATAGATCTCCTGAAGATCGTCGAGGGTCACGGGCGACGTGTCGGGATAGGGCCCTGTGTCGTCGGGGTCGAAGTAAGGCCACTCGGGATGGCGGAGTTGCAGTTCGGCGATCACCAGGCCCATCTGCAGGCCCCAGTCGCCGAAGTGCGGATCCCGGATGACCTTGTGGCCAAGGAAGTCGAACAATCGGGCCAGGCTGTCGCCGATGATCGTGGCCCGGAGATGGCCCACATGCATCGCCTTGGCGACGTTCGGTCCGGCGTAGTCCACGACCACCGTGGCAGGCTCCGCCGCAGTGGCCACGCCGAGACGCGGATCGTCGGCGGTGGTCTCGGTCCAATCCGCCAACGCGGTGTCGGTCAGGCTCAGATTGATGAATCCTGGTCCGGCGACCTCGACGACCTCGAGGGTGGGATCGTCCTCGATGGAGGCGACTACGGCCTCGGCGATCTCCCTTGGGCTGCGGTCGGTCGCTTTGGCGGCCGCCATCGCCCCGTTGCACTGGAACTGGGCCAGCTCGGGACGGTTCGAGGGCACCACCGTTCCCAAGGCCGGATCGAGGCCCAGATCGGCGAAGGCAGCGCCGAGCACCTGGGAGAGATGGGAGACGACGGACATGCCCCGAACAATAGGACAGGCCGCGTTCTCATTCGCTCGTCGGCGCCCGCACTACCAGCGGACTAGTTCCCGGGCGTGCTCCACGATGCCCTCGGCCGTGGGGTACACCATGTCTTCCAGTTCCTGGGCATAGGGCATGGCCGGAATGTCGCCCAGGGCGTAGCGGCGGATCGGGGCGTCGAGCCACTCGAACGCCTTGTCCGCCACCTGGGCGGCCAACTCGGCGCCGTAGCCGACGAACTCGTTGTCCTCGTGAACTATCAGCAGCCGGGAGGTCTTCTTCACCGACGCCTCGACGGTGGGCCAGTCGAGCGGCTTGAGGCTTCGCAGGTCGATGATCTCGGCGTCGATCCCGTCGGTCGCCAGTTGCTCTCCGGCTTCGACGGCGAAATGCGCCATGGCCCCATAGGCCAGGATCGTCAGGTCGCTCCCGGACCGGCGGATCGCCGCCTTCCCCAACGGCACCCGCCACTCGCCTGAGGGATAGGGGCCTTTGGCGAGCCGGTACAGCTTCTTCGGTTCGAGGAACAGCACCGGATCGGGATCCTCGACCGCCGAGAACAGCAGCCCCTTCACATCCGCAGGAGTGGAGGGCACGACGACCTTCAGTCCAGGGACGTGGGCGTAGTAGGCCTCGATCGACTGGCTGTGATACAAGGCGCCGTGGATCCCGGCTCCAAAGGGGGTGCGAATCACGATGGGGCATGTCCAGCGCCCGTCGGAGCGGTAATGGATCCGGGCGACTTCGGAGACGATCTGGTCGAAGGCGGGATGGATGTAGTCGGCGAATTGGATCTCGGGGATGGGCCGCAGGCCGCTGGCGGCCATCCCCACTGCGGCGCCGATGATGATCGATTCGGCGAGGGGGCTGTTGAAGCATCGCTCCGGCCCAAATCGATCGGTCAATTCCTGAGTCGCCTTGAACACCCCTCCCTTGAGCCCGGCGACGTCCTCTCCGAAGACGACGGTGTCGTCGTACGCCGCCATGACTTCCTGGAGTGCCCGATTGACGGCGGTGATGAGATTGATCGAGGTCCCTTCGGGAGCCGGCTCGGGTTCGGTCACCGCCTCGTGGGGCGTGATCGGATTGGCATAGACCCGGGTGTGCGGCTCATCGGCTCGCGGCGCCGCCTCCGCTTCCGCAACGGCGCCGGCGAGTTGAGCGGACAGCTCCTCATCGACCGATCTCTCGTCGACTTCGCTCAGTAGGCGCTGTTCGATCAGGTACTGGCGGAGTGCCATCACCGGATCCTGGCGCTTCCACTGCTCCACCTCTTCGCGGCTGCGATATAGGCGGTCGTCGTCGTCGGAGGTATGGGCGTAATAGCGGTAAGTATCGGCTTCGATCAGGGTGGGCCCGTCCCCGGCTCGGGCCCGCTCGGCCGCCTCCCGGACGGTCTGGTAGACGACGAGCGGATCGTTGCCGTTGATGGTGACCCCGGTGAAGCCGTATCCCTCCGCCCGCTTGGAAAGGCTTCCCGCTACCTCCTCTGAGGCCGGGACCGATATGGCGTAGCGGTTGTTCTCGATGATGAAGATCAGCGGCAGGCGATGGATACCTGCCCAGTTCATTGCCTCGTGCCAGTCACCCTCGGAGGTGGAGCCCTCACCCCCGTAGACGGCCACCACGCCGGGAAGCCCCTGAATCCGCAGACCGTGAGCCACCCCGGCGGCGTGCGGATACTGGGTGCCGATGCAGGACGATTGGGTCAGAACCCGACGGTCCGGGTCGGACCAGTGGTTGGGCAGCTGGCGACCACCGGACATCGGGTCCGACTTGCGGGCGAACACGCCGAGGAAAATGTCGAGTGGCGGCATGCCCCAGGCCAGGGCCACGCCCATGTCCCGGTAGTAGGGAAGGACCCAATCGAGGTCGTGATCGAGAGCCATCACCGACGCCACCTGAACCGCTTCGTGACCCGATGAGCCGACGACGAAGGGAGCCCGGCCTTGCCGGTTCAGCGCCCACATGCGGTCGTCCATTCGGCGGGCCATCACCATCAACCGGTACATCTCGACGATTTGCTTGTCTTCCAGCCCGAGGGCTTCGTGGTCGAGGGTGATGCTCAACGCGTACTTCTCCTATCCCTGGTCTACGTTGCGGGGTCGGCGGCGGCTGAGAGACCCGATGCGTTCGATGCGTTCCTCGGCCAGAAGGATGGCCGCCCTCTGGGGCGTGATTCCCTTGTCCTCGGCGGTCTGATAGATCCGCAGGGTGGCGTCGTAGATCGAATCGACCCGGTGCAACGCTCGCGTCTTCGAGTATCCGAGCAGGTCGTCATAAACGTTGATGAGGCCGCCGGCATTCACGACGAAGTCGGGGGCGTAGAGGATGTCCCGTTCGGCGAGTCGCTCCCCATCCTCTTCGGTCGCCAGCTGGTTGTTGGCGGAGCCGACGACCGCCTCGCATCCCAGCCGGGGGATGGTGTCTTCGTTCAGGATCGCTCCCAGAGCGCAAGGCGAAAAGATGTCGCAGGGAACGGTCCAGGCCTCGTCCGGATCGACCGGCTTCACCCCGAAGTTGTTCACCGCCTGGTCGACAGCTGCCTGGTAGGCATCGGTGACCAGCACCTCGGCCCGGGCCTCGACCAACAGTTGGACGAAGGCGGTGCCCACCTTTCCCACGCCCTGCACGACCACCTTGCGTCCGGCCAGGTCGGGGTCTCCCCACAGATGCTGGGCGGTGGCGCGGGCGGCGGCATACAGGCCTCTGGCCGTGACCGGCGACGGGTCGCCGGCGCCACCCTCGGCGGCCGGAAGGCCCAAAGCCCACCGGGTCTCTCGGCGCACGAGCGTCATGTCGTGGGTTGTGGTGCCGACGTCCTCGGCAGTGATATAGCGACCGCCCAGTGACTCGACCAACGCCCCGAAGGCCCGGAACAGGCGCTCGGACTTGTCGGTCCGAGGATCACCGATGATCACCGCCTTGCCGCCGCCCAGGTCGAGTCCGGCGCAGGCCGCCTTGTAGGCCATCGCCTTCGCCAGCCGGAGGACGTCGACGAGGGCGTCCTCCTCGTTCGCGTAGGG
>DATABS010000028.1:0-42516 GCA_036259475.1 Acidimicrobiia bacterium
GCAAACCGTGCGCGAAAACGTCAGGGCCGGCGTTTGGAGGCGCGCCAGGCGGTGTACTCGTCGGCGAAGCCCACCATGAGCGGCGGTAGGAGGGCCCCGGTGAGGACACCGGCCGGCGTGATGACGATGAGCAGCACGAACGTGTAGGCGGCGGCGAAGCCCACCGCCACGATCCGGTTGCGCAGCACATCGTCGAGGGGTGGGCGATTGAGGGTCAGAGCCACCCCGGTCCCGAGTCCGGCGGCCGCACCCAGCAGCGGCGTGAGCAGTCCGAGAACCAGTCCGAGCACCACCAGCACGCCGGCGGCGATGAGAGCCTTCCGGACGACCCTCTCGGTGCCGGACACCGACCCGACCGCGGCGAAGGCCAGCCACGCCAGGCCGACGGCGATCAAGATCGGGGGCGGGGTGGGGGCGGGTTGCGCCTCGCCTGGAGGGGGAACGAAGGCTGTGCCATATGTGAAGTAGGCGATGGTGACCAGGACGGTGCCGAGCGCCAGCGCCCACCAGTTACGCCGCCGCGAGGCTGCCGGACGACGGGAGGACAGAGCCGGTCTAGCCCTTGACCGAACCGGCCGTGAGACCCCGTACGAAGTATCGCTGGAGCAGGAAGAAGACGACCAGGGGAAGCACCATGCTCACGAAGGCGGCCGCCGGCAACAGGTTGAGCGCTCCTTCACCGAACTGACCCTGGAGGCCGGCCAGCTCGACGGTGATCACGGCGTTGTCGGGGTTGGCCACTCCCAGGAACACCAGGGCGACCAGGTAGTCGTTCCACACCCACAGAAACTGCAGGGTGGCGAACGCCGCCAGGACCGGCGTCGACAACGGCAGGATCAGCCGGGTGAAGATCTTGAAGTGGTCGGCGCCGTCGATCTCGGCCGATTCGATCAGCGACGAGGGCAACGAGCCCATGTAGTTGCGCAGGAGATAGACCGCCAGCGGCAGGCCGAACCCGGTGTGGGCCAGCCACAGGCCGGGGAACGACCCGGTGATGTCGAGATCGGTGTAGATCCGAAGGATCGGGATGAGGGCCATCTGCAGCGGCACGACCATCAGTCCGACTACCACCGCGAACATCACAGTCCGGCCGGGGAAGTCCATCCAGGCGAAGGCGTAGGCGGCGAATGCGGCGACGGTTATGGGGATCGCCACCGCCGGGATGGTCACGGCCAGCGAGTTGGCGAAAGCGTTGGCGAATCCCTGGTCGAGCACGGTGCTGTAGTTCTGCAGGGTCCAGGTGCCCGATTCGAACAGGTTGCCGAAAGCGGTCCACCATCCCGAGGAGCGGATCACCTGGGGGTTGCGGAACGAGTTGATCAAGATCCCGAGCGCGGGCAGCACCCAGATCACGGCGATGAGGGCGCACGCCAAGTAGACGGGTGTCTTGGCAACCGAGAAGGAGTCGTGGGGGTCCTTGAGGGTCGCCCGGACGGCGGGCCGTTCTTCTGTCGCAGTCGTCATCGGATGGCCTCCTGCTCCCGGAACCGCCGGATGTTGATCACGAGGATCGGCGTGACGACTATCAGCAGGACCACTGCCAGTGCCGCCCCCACCCCGTTGTTCTGGAAGGTGAAGAACTCGGTCACCATTCGCTCGGCCACGACTGAAGTCCCGTCACGTCCTCCGGTCATGACAGCGACGATGTCGTAGACCTTCCAGGTCGTGATCAGGATCGTGGTCCAGACGACCACGATGGTCGAGGCGATGGTCGGGACCGTGATCTTGCGGAAGACCTGCCACTCGTTGGCACCGTCGATACGGGCCGCCTCCAGAAGATCGTCCGGCACACCCTTGATGGCCGCCGAGAGGATGACCATGGCAAACCCGGTCTGGGTCCAGATCAGGATCACCATGAGGAAGATGTTGTTCCAGAAAGGAACCCGCAACCAGTCGACGGGACTGCCGCCGAATGCCGAAACGATGGCGTTGAGAAGGCCGATCTGCTCTCCGAAGCCTTCCGGACGGAAGCTGTAGATGAAGGCGAAGACCACCGACGCGCCGACGAACGAGACGGCCATCGGCAGGAAGATCAGCGACTTGAACACCGATTCGGTCTTCCGGGGGAGCAAGTCGGCCAGCGTCGCCACCGCCAGACCCATGGCGACACACACGATCGGGACGACTATGGCCCAGATGATGCTGTTGCGCAGCGAGATCAGATAGGTGCTCTCGGTGAAGATTCGTGTGTAGTTGTCCACCCCCACGAAGGCGTCGCCATCGGCGTTTCGGAGGCTGGTGACGATGGTGTCGATCGTCGGGTAGACGAGAAAGAAGGCGAGCAGCATGAGCGCCGGACCGGCGAACACGAACGGCCGTACTCCGGCCCCCGCCCGGTCGGGAAGAGCGTTGACGAGGCGGTCCATCGCCCAGTAGAGGAGCCACACCCCTCCCACGCCGACGAGAATCGCCACCGTGATCTGGAGAATCTTGTTGGTCTCCGGATCCTGGAGGAACTCGAAGGTGAAGAAGAAGAGAACCAGGACAGCCGGAACGACGAGCGCGCTGACCAGGCGAAGCAACCAGACCTGGATCGAGTTGTCGTGAGAGCCGGCCTGCGAGTGAGGACGACTCGTCTCCACCTCCTCATCTCGCAACACAGGCGGCGTCGTCATCGCGTCTCCTCGGGCATCCGTCTCTCCATGGGTCCCTTCACCCGACCATAGCCTGAGCCGGCCGGCCGGGTCGCCTGGAGGGGCGGTTTCCCGCCCCTCCAGATGGTTTCTCCTATGTCGTTACTCCGGCCAGCTGGCCTCGATGGCGTCGGTGACTTCCTGAGCGGAAGCGCCTCCGGCGTGGTCGATCATTCCCTGCCAGAAGCTCTGCTGGCCCACCTCGGCGGGCATCAGGTCAGAGGCGTCGAACACGAAGGTGTCCTCGGCGAGGGCGGTGGTGACCGCCTCGGCAAAGGTCTGGCCCGCTTCGCTGTCGAAGCATGCCGGGTCGGTGTTGGCGTTGCCCGGGAGCCGTTCGATGCCTTCGACACCGTGACCGCCGAACGGTGCCACTCCTCCGCCGTTGGCGGAAGCGAGCGTGCACTGCCACTCGGGGCTGATCCAGTCCTGGATCGCCTGGACGATCTCCGGAGACTGCTCGAACACGATCAGAGTGTCACCGCCACCCATGGCTCCCGTGTTGCCGTCGATGTCGGGGAAGGCGAACACGCCGATCTCCGACTCTTCACCGTCTTCATAGTCCGGCAGAGCCGGGAAGAAGTTGAAGGCGAAAGAGCCCTGCTTCAGCATGGCGCACCCGGGCGGTTCGCTGAACATGGGGCCAGGCGACTCCTCGACCACGATGCTGGGGACGTTGGCAGCACCACCGAGCACGAAGCCCTCGCCGTGGAGGATCTCGGAGTACTTCTCGAACGCCGCGACCACCATCGGGTCATTGAAGGGAATCTCGTGGGTGTACCAGTCCGTGTAGGCCTCGCTGCCGTGCATCCGGACGAAGATGTCCTCGATCCAGTCGGTGCCGGCCCATCCGGTGGCACCTCCGGCGCCGTAGCCGAAGCACCACGGGGTCTGGCCGTCAGCGACCATCTGCCCGGAAAGCGCAACGAGGTCGTCGTACGTCTCCGGCACCTCATAGCCACCCTCTTCGAAGGTCGGCATGTGATAGAACACGACCGACTTGAAGTTGGGGAACCAGGGAATGCCGTAGTGGTTGCCGTCCTCGCACATGCCGAGGTTCATCCAGTACGCCGAGTGATTGGCTTCCATCTCCGCGATGTCGAAGCCCATTTCCTCCAACGAGACGAGCGCCCCATCGTCGGCAAACGAGCAGATCGAGGCAGGCTGGGGCGTGAAGGCCACCTCGGGCGGGTTGCCGCCATCGACGGCGATACGCAACTCGTTCTCGAAGTCGGTCGATCCCCGGAAGGTGATCGACGATCCCGTCGCCTCGTTGTAGACGTCGATGAAGCCCTGCATGGCCTCACCTTCCTCGCCGGTCGGTGCTCCGAACAGGGCGAAGTCGGCGCCTACCTCTCCGGCTTCACCGGTGGCGGGAGGAGCCGTGGTTCCGTCACCGCCGTCCTCCGTGGCCGGCGGGGAAGTCCCATCTCCTCCGTCGGCGACCGTCGTGTCGCCTCCCTCTCCGTCGCCACAGGCGGCGGCGACGAGAGCGAGCGCCAGGACGAGCGCCCACAATTTCGCCATTCTCCTCATCTCTTCCTCCTACTGATTGTTTGTTTCGCCGGTTTTCGGCGCGTCCACGAACGCAGGCCCGGCCCGCTGCTGTAAACGCTTTCGGACATTACGAGGCAGTGTCGCGAACCGTCAAGTGCTTCCGGCAGTGGATTGGCGTATCTCGAGCCGGGTCGCGACCCGGCTCCGCCTCGGCGTGGCGGTGTCGCCTTGCAGCCTTTCGAGCAGCATGGCGGCGGCCCTAGCGGCCATCGAGCCGACCGGCTGGTGGACGGTGGTGAGTCCCAGTGCCTGGGCCACGGGCTGGTCGTCGAACCCGACGATCGCCACATCGTCGGGCACCGACAGACCCGCCTCCCGTACGGCCCAGATCGCCCCGATGGCCATCTCGTCGGAGGTGCAGAAGACGGCCGTGGGTGCCGAGTGGGTGAGCATGGCGGTCATCGCCCTCCGACCACCTGCGACCGAGAAGTCACCCGACTTCTCCAGATCGGGGTCAGGGACGATCCCCTGGGAGGCTATCGCTTCGAGCATTCCCCGGCGGCGCAGCTCGGCCGACTCCAACTCGCCCGACTCGCCGAGGCCTCCCCCGATGAAACCGATTCGTCGATGACCGAGCTCCAGCAGATGCATGACGGCGTCCCTGGCTGCGGCGGTGTTGTCGATGGACACGCAGTCGAAGCGATCGGTGTCGAGCCCGATGCTGGCCACGGGCAGGCTGCCACCCGAGAGATCGTCCCACAGCTGGTCGGGCATGAAGAGATCTACGATGAGGAGCCCGTCCACCTGCTTGCTCAGCGCCGGAAGATCGGAGACAAATCGTTCCATCGCCCGTCGGCCGCCAACGGTGAGCAGGTGCATGTCGAGGTGGTCCTCGGCTACGACCGCTTCCACCCCGGCGAGCACATTGCCGTAGAACCACGAGTTGAGCACCGGGAGCACTATGCCGATCGTCCCACTCCGACCGGCTGCCAGACGCGAAGCATGCGGGTTGGCCCGGTAGTCGAGCTCGGCGGCGATCTTGCGCACCTTGTCCCGGGTGGCCGGCGACACGTGGGGCAGTCCCCTGAGGGCTCGGCTCACGGTCGCGACCGATACCCCGGCCCGACTCGCCACGTCCTCGATCGTCGCTACTGCAGGCATGGGAACGCACGTGGAATGTAAGCGCTTCCAGTCCCCCGGTCAAGACGGCGTCTTATCAGTCGCGCGTTGCGCCAGCGCAGCGTTTGTGCGAGGAGAACGGCTTCGGTGGCCTGATCGTTAGGCTGAATCGCCTATGAACTGGTGGGAGAATGCAGTCGGTTACGAGGTCTACATTCGATCCTTCGCCGATTCGAACGACGACGGGATCGGCGACTTCGACGGCCTCACAGAGCGTCTCCATCATCTGGCGGAGCTGGGAGTCGATGTCGTCTGGGTGACCCCTTTCTACCCATCGCCGCAGGCCGACTTCGGCTACGACGTATCCGACTACACCGCCATCGACGCCGTCTACGGCGACATGGCGGCGTTCGACAGGTTCCAGGCGCGGGCCCAGGAGCTCGGGCTCAGGGTGATGATCGACCTGGTGCCCAACCACACATCGAGCCAGCACCACTGGTTCCAGAAGGCGCTGGCCGACCCGGCCTCACCGGAGCGTGACTACTACATCTTCCGGCCCGCGGCGCCCGACGGGGGCCCTCCCAACAACTGGCGGTCGCACTTCGGCGGCTCCGCCTGGACGCTCGACGAGCGGAGCGGCGAGTACTACCTCCATCTCTTTCATCGCGACCAGCCCGACCTCGACTGGTCCAACCCCGCGGTACGCGATCGCTTCGACGCCATTCTCGGCTTCTGGATGGACAGGGGGGTCGACGGCTTCCGCGTCGATGTCGCCCATGCGCTCATGAAAGACGAGGAGCTGAAAGACAATCCCCAGATCCTCCCCCTACCGGACGACGCCACCCCGAACGAGGCGATGGCGGCGTTCGAGCATATCCACGACCACAGCCAGGACTCCACCAAGGAGATCTTCGCCCGCTGGAAATCGCTCCCCGGTGGTGCCGACACATTCCTCCTGGGGGAGGTATACGTGCTCGACGTCGAGAAGAGCGCTTCTTACATGGAGATCGGCGGTCTCGACCTGTGCCTGTTCTTCGGGCTCAACCGACGAGATTGGGATGCGGCCGGCTTCATGGGAGAGATCAGAAGCTGGTCGCTCGCCTCCAAGCCTGGGTTCGCCTGGACCATTTCGAGTCACGATGAGAAACGGCCGGTCACGCGATTCGGAGGAGGGGACCTGGGGCGGGCTCGTGCCCTGTCGATCTGGACGCTGTTCTGCTCGCTGCCTGGGGTCCCGTTCATGTATCAGGGTGAGGAACTGGGTCTCGAGGACGGCCACGTCGCACCGGAACACATCCAGGATCCGGTCGGCCTGGCCGCCTACCACGAGAGCCGCGACTTCGCCCGAACTCCCATGCCTTGGGACGCCAGTGAGAACAACGGCTTCACAGCCGGCCAACCCTGGATCGTCTCCAGTCCGCGACCCGCCGAGGACACGGTCGCTCATCAGCGATCGGATCCCGACTCCTTCTTCCACCTGTTCCAGGAGCTGCTTGCCCTTCGCAAGCGACTGGGAGAGCAGCGGCAAGGTGGGGTGGAATGGCTTCCGACGCCGTCGGGCATCGGCCTCGTCCTCACCGGGTCGGTGACAACTCTCGCCAATCTCACCGACGAGGCAGCGGAGGTCGAACTGCCCGCCGGCGACTGGTCGCTCGAATTCGACACGACTCGCCGCCAACCCGAAGTCCATTCCGGTACGGTCGAGATCCCCCCGGCCTCTGCCCGCGTCTACACGGCCACCAGACCAATCCCCTGAGCGCGTCCTTGTTTTTATCAGCCACGCGAAGCGCTCAGCTGAGAAGACCCAAGTTCACTCCCGAGGTTTGTGCCAGAAGATGGCCAGCTGCGTTGCAGCCAGCGCCACACCACCCACGACGATCCAGATGCCGGTGGGACCGTCGAGGACTTCGGCCCAGCCGAGGGCCGAGTCGAGCGAGTAGCGACCGGGACCCGTCCACGCGATGACCGTGGCGACGACCGTCAACGTCGCCACGTACTCCCACCCCTCGTCGGGGCGCTTGAAGACGTAGAACCCGGCGGAACGATGAACCGTCCAAAACGCCATCACCGTCACAATGACGATCCCGGCGCAAGCCACCGAGGTGAGGAAGCCCAAGACCATGCCTCCGCCGATCGCCAGCTCTCCCACCGCCGACCCCAGAGTCGCAAGCCGGGCCGCCCGGAAGCCCTTGGAGGAGAACCACTTCCTCGTTCCTTCAAGTGAGCGGGCGTGGTGAAAGCCGTGGGCGAGCATCACGACACCTAGCCACGACCGAAGAATGAACAGGACGGCGTCGGGCACTACGCCAGGACGGCGTCGGCGGCCGCCTCAGCCCAGGGCTCGCCGTCGACTGCCTCGAGAGTGGCGGCGAGCTCGGACGGCTTCATGAAGTCACCCAGCCGACCGAGCACGTAAGCGGCGTAGAAGCCGGCCCAGATCTCGTCGCGTTGTCCTCCCAAAGCCACAGTCTCGTACTCGTGGTGGGCGGACGCCGCTGCCTCCAGGGCATCGACCAGTGCGTCGCGTTCCATCCACCGAGTATGGCACTCCCTACGCGAAGAAAGCCTGCGTCATGTCAAGCTTCGTCGCCTACACCGGCTCAGTTGGCAACGGCCGCTCAGCTGGATCTGGCGGAACTATTGCGTACCGCTCCGGTCCCGGAGGACCAAAGTCGGAAGCCGCTCAGACTTCCGACTTCTGTGACTCCAGCGCCATGTCCAGGACCTGGGTCATGTCCTCGGCAAGATGGAACTTCATCTCATCCCGGACCGCTTCGGGCACGTCGTCGAGGTCGACCTCGTTGCGCACCGGCAGGATGATCTCGGTCAGACCGGCCCGGTGGGCCGCCAGCACCTTCTGCTTGACACCGCCGATCGGCAGGACCTTGCCCTGCAGCGTGACCTCGCCGGTCATTCCCACCTCCGGCCGGACCTTGCGGCCGCTCAGCAGCGAAGCCAGCGCCGTCGTCATGGTGATACCGGCCGAGGGGCCGTCCTTGGGAATGGCGCCGGCGGGCACGTGGACGTGGAACCGGCGGTCGAGCTGCTGGGAATCGATCCCCAGCGTCCCGGCGTGCGACTCGACGAAGGACAGCGCGATACGCGCCGACTCCTTCATCACGTCGCCGAGCTGGCCGGTCAAGACCAGATCGCGGTTGCCCTCCATGAAGGTGGCTTCCACGAACAACACGTCGCCTCCGGCGCCAGTGACGGCCAGACCTGTGGCGACGCCGGGAACGTCCGTGCGGTCCTTGGCCTCGTCCTTCCACACCTTGGGCTTGCCCAGGTACTCGTTCACCTCGTCGGCGTCGACTACGACGGGAGTGGTCTTGTCCTCCCCCTTGGCGACCACGGTGGCCACCTTGCGGGCGAGCTTGCCGAGTTGACGCTCGAGGTTACGGACGCCGGCCTCACGGGTGTAGCGGTCGACCACAGTCGCCAGGGCAGACTCTGTGACAGACAGCTCCTCCGGCTCCAGGCCGGCGGCACGGAGCTGGCGGGGCAGAAGATGGTCGCGGGCGATCTCCACCTTCTCGTTGTCGGTGTAACCGTCGATCGAGATCACTTCAGTCCGGTCCAGCAATGGCGCCGGAATCGTCTCCACCACGTTGGCGGTGGCGATGAAGAGCACATCGGACAGGTCGAGATCCGTCTCCAGGTAATGGTCGCGGAAGGTGTGGTTCTGGGCGGGATCGAGCACCTCGAGCAGCGCTGAGGACGGGTCCCCGCGCCAGTCGTTGCCCACCTTGTCCATCTCGTCGAGCAGGAATACGGGGTTCATCGAGCCCGCCTCGGTCAGCGCCCGGACGATGCGTCCAGGACGCGCCCCGACGTAGGTCCGGCGGTGTCCCCGGATCTCCGCCTCGTCGCGAACGCCTCCTAGGGCGACCCGTACGAAGTTGCGGCCGAGGGCGCGGGCTACCGACTCTCCCAGCGAAGTCTTGCCCACTCCGGGAGGGCCGACCAGCAGGAGGATCGCCCCGGCCCGCCGGTCGTCCCCTTCCAGGCCGCGTTCCTTGCGCAGCTTGCGCACGGCGAGATGCTCCACGATCCGCTCCTTGACGTCGTGAAGACCCGTGTGGTCGGCGTCGAGCACCGCCCACGCCTCATTCAGGTCGAGACGGTCTTCCGTCCGCTCGGACCAGGGAACCTCGAACATCGTGTCCAGCCACGTACGGATCCACGAGTGCTCGGGCGACTGCTCGCTCATCCGCTCCAGCCGGTCGATCTCCCGGCCGACGGCCTCGGCCACCTTCTCGGGTAGATCAGCCTCCTCGAGCTTTTGGCGGTACTGGCCGGCGACATCGTCGTCGTCTCCCAGTTCCTTGCGGATCGCATCCATCTGCTGACGGAGGATGTATTCGCGCTGGCTCTTGTCGATCTTCTCGGCCGCCTCTTCGCGGACCTTCTTCCGAAGGTTCAGGTCGGCCAGCACCTCCCGCATCCAGCCGAGGACCTTGCCCACCCGGGCATGCAGGTCGATGGTCTCGAGCACCTCGACCTTCTGTTCCAGGGAGAGGTCGGGCGAGTAGACGGCCAGATCGGCCAGCTGCGAGGGATTGTCGATCGACAGGAAGCGCTCGGCCAGCCCCCCGACTCCCCGCAGCTCGAGGACCTCCGATACGACCGCCCGGTACTCGTTCACCAGCTCGTCGAGAGTCGGGTCGTTGATGACATCGGCCTCGGCTACCGGCTCGGCATGGCACCACAGGGCCCCGCCTTCGTCGGTCGATCCCGAGCCGACCCGGGCGCGGCTGATGCCGGAGACGACGACGTTGCCGTCCTCATCCGTGTCCGAGATCTCGGCCACGGTCCCGACGGAGGCGTAACGCCCGTCCACGCGGGGCACCAGGAGCAGCCGCCCATCGCTGTTGCGGGCAGCCTCGAGGGCGATCTTCCCCTCGCTCGTCTCCATCCGGAGGGTCACGACCATATGCGGGAAGACGACCCCGTTGGTCAGCGGTAGAACAGGTAGAGAGAGTTGGTCAGTCTGCGGCATGTTTCTCGAACCTCTGGTTGGTGGGCCTTGCGCGTACTGGACTCAGAAAACGCCGTAGGGGGGGATGATATTCCCCCATCGTCCAGACCGAAATCTTTAAAAGCATGAAATATGACAATGGGTGACTCAGGTTGTACTGTGTGCATATAGTTTCCCGCACTTCTGAAAGGACCTGATCATGGCGCGAGCAGTCGGCATCGACCTCGGAACCACCAACAGCGTCATCGCCTCTCTCGAGGGAGGCGACCCCACCGTCATCCCCAACGCCGAAGGGGCCCGCACCACACCTTCCGTGGTGGCCTTCAAGGAGGGTGAGATCCTCGTGGGTGAAGTCGCCAAGCGGCAGGCCATCACCAACCCCGACAAGACGGTGCGCTCCATCAAGCGCCACATGGGGGAAAGCGATTGGTCGATCGAGGCCAACGGCAAGACCTACACCCCCCAGGAGATCTCCGCCCGCATCCTGATGAAGCTCAAGCGGGACGCCGAGTCCTACCTGGGCACGCCGGTGACCGATGCCGTCATCACCGTCCCGGCCTACTTCAACGACGCCCAGCGCCAGGCGACGAAGGAGGCGGGCCAGATCGCCGGCCTCAACGTGCTGCGCATCATCAACGAGCCCACGGCTGCGTCGCTCGCCTACGGATTGGACAAGGAGGGCGACCAGACGATCCTCGTGTACGACCTCGGTGGTGGGACCTTCGACGTGTCGGTGCTCGAAATCGGCGAAGGCGTGTTCGAGGTGAAGGCCACCTCCGGCGACACTCACCTGGGCGGTGACGACTGGGACCAGGTGATCATCGACTGGCTGGTCAAGACCTTCGAGAACGACCACGGCGTGGACCTCTCCAAGGACCGGATGGCGGTGCAGCGCCTCAAGGAGGCGGCGGAGAAGGCCAAGATCGAGCTGTCCTCGGTGGCCGAGACGGAAGTGAACCTGCCGTTCATCACCGCCACAGCCGAAGGCCCGCTGCATCTTCAGCAGCGCCTCACCCGGTCGGAATTCGAGAAGCTGTCCTCCGGCCTCCTCGACCGCACCAAGGCGCCGTTCCATCAGGCGATCAAGGACGCCGGCATCGACGTCGCCGAGATCGAGCACGTGGTGCTGGTCGGCGGCTCGACCCGTATGCCCGCCGTGCAGGAACTCGTCAAGGAACTGACCGGCAAGGAGCCACACAAGGGCGTCAATCCCGACGAGGTGGTCGCCGCCGGCGCCGCCATCCAGGCCGGCGTCCTCAAGGGCGACGTCAAGGATGTTCTGCTGCTCGACGTGACTCCCCTGACCCTGGGTATCGAGACCAAGGGCGGAGTCATGACCAAGATGATCGAGCGCAACACGACGATCCCTACCCGCAAGTCGGAGATCTTCTCCACCGCCGAGAACAACCAGCCCGAGGTGGAAATCAACGTCCTTCAGGGTGAACGGGCGATGGCAGCCGACAACAACAGCTTGGGTAAGTTCCGACTCACGGGACTGCCTCCCGCCCCCGCCGGGGTGCCCCAGATCGAAGTGACCTTCGACATCGACGCCAACGGCATCGTCAACGTCAACGCCAAGGACCGAGCCACCGGCAAGGAGCAAGCTATGACTATCACCGGCGGCTCTGCCCTGGCTCAGGGCGACATCGACCGGATGGTCAAGGACGCCGAGGCCTACGCCGAAGAGGACCGCAAGCGCCGGGAGGCGGTCGAGACCCGCAACCAGGCGGAACAGCTCGTCAACCAGACCGAGAACGTCCTGGAGGAACAGGGCACCAATCTCAACGACGACGAGCGCGGCCCGATCGACAGTGCCCTGGCCGATCTCAAGACGGCTCTCGGCTCGGAGGACACCCCGACCGAGGAGCTCCGCTCGAAGATGGAAGAGCTGGCCAAGGTCTCCCAGGGAGCCTTCACGCGGATGTACCAGGAGACGGCCCAGCAGGGTCAGGCGGCGGGTGGACCGGTCGAGGGCGAGGTGGGCGACGACGAGGTCGTGGACGCCGAGATCATCGACGAGGGCGACGAGTCCTGAGGTGTTTGTCCCCCGGAGCGATGCGAGGGGGGAAGGGGCCCGCGCCGAAGGCGGGGTAGGGGGCGAGCGCCCGAAGGGTGCCGGGGAAACCTGTTTTGACGCTCTTGCAGACTCTGATCCACGGGGTTACCTATTGCTCCCTGGCCCACTGGCTCCGCTAGCGGGGCCCTTTCCCTCAACTTCGTAGGGGACATAGAAAGAACGACATGACTGAGAACCAAGAGAACCAGACGGAAGTATTCGAGGCAGAGGTGGTGCTGGACGAGTCCGAGGCTCGACCCAGCGCCGAGGACCTCGGCCTGGATCTGCCCGACGATCCCGACGAGGCGATCGACGTCCTTCTCCTGAAAGTGAAGGAAGCGCGCGACGAGGCCACGTCGTATCTCGACGATCTGCGCAGGGTGGCCGCCGACTTCGACAACTACCGGCGCCGCTCCACCCGCGAACAGGGCGAGACGACCCAGCGGGCGGCGGAAAGAATCGTGACAGAGCTCCTTCCGGCGCTGGACACGCTCGACGCCGCCGCCGCCGTCGAGACAACCACCGAATCGGAAAAGAAGCTTCTCGCCGGCATGCACCGGACTCGCGACCAGATCCTGACCATTCTCCGGGCTCAGGGCCTGGAAGTCGTTCCGACACTGGGGGAACCATTCGATCCGGAGATGCATGAGCCGGTCATGTCGCCGTCCGAAGGGTCGGGCAAACTGGTCGTCTCCGATGAGCTGCGACGCGGCTACCGACTGAGAGAACGCCTGATCCGTCCGGCCCTCGTCGCTCTCGAATTCGAGGATCAGGGACGGTGAACCGCGACTGGGTCGACAAGGATTTCTACTCCATTCTGGAGGTTTCCTCGGATGCCGACCAGGATGAGATCAAGCGCGCCTACCGCAAGCTGGCCCAGAAGCTCCATCCCGACGCCAACCCCGGCGACTCCACCGCCGAAGAGCGGTTCAAGAACGTGTCCGAAGCGTACGCCGTCCTCTCCGACCCCGAGCAGCGCAAGGAGTACGACCAGGTCCGCCGACTGGCCTCGAGCGGTGCCTTCGGCGCCGGAGGCGGCGGCTTCGGCGGATTCGGAGGCGGGTTCGGAGGCCAGCAGGTCCGCGTGGAGGATCTCTCCGACCTCTTCGGAGGGATGGGGGGCCTAGGCGACATCTTCGGCGGAGCGACACGCACCCGATCGGGCGGCGGACCCATGCGAGGATCCGACTCCAGTGCCGACTTGACCATCTCCTTCGACGAGGCGTTCGAGGGAGTGACGACTACCCTCCAGATGCGGGGCCAGACGACGTGCTCGCACTGCGGGGGGAGCGGCGCCGAACCGCCGAGCCGCCCCATCACTTGCCCCACCTGCGGCGGCACGGGGTCCATCGCCCGCAACCAGGGAGTCTTCGCCTTTTCCGAAGCTTGCCCCCAGTGCCGGGGCGCCGGCGTCCTCATCGAGAACCCGTGCACCGTTTGTCGCGGATCAGGAGTCGAGGTCCGCACCCGTTCGATCAACGTTCGCATCCCCGCCGGGGTCAAGGACGGGGCCACAATCCGCATCCCGGGCAAGGGGACCCCGGGCCGCAACGGCGGCCCGGCCGGTGACCTGCTCGTGAAGGTGCACGTCAGCCCCCATCCGGTCTTCGGGCGGAGCGATGACAACCTGACTGTCACAGTGCCGATCAGCTACTCCGAGGCCGTCATGGGGACGAAGCTCACGGTGCCGACGATGGACGGATCGGTACGGATAAAGGTGCCCGCCGGGACATCCAGCGGACGCGTCTTCCGTATCAGGGGCCGCGGCTTCAAATCCAAGCGCGGCAAGACGGGTGATCTTCTGGCCCGGGTCGAGATCCAGGTGCCGGCCAAGGTCTCCAAGGAGGAAAGGCAGCTTCTCGAGCAACTCGCCTCCTACGACACGGACGAATTGCGCTCACATCTAGACGACTACCTGACATGATGGAGATAGCGTGACTGATCGAGTGCGCAGAAGAGCCGTGTTCGTCATCTCGGTGGCGGCAGAGTTGGCTGGGATGCACCCCCAGACCCTTCGGATCTACGAACGGAAGGGCCTCATCGAGCCCTACCGCACGCCCGGAGGCACCCGGCGCTACTCCCAGGACGACATCGAACGCCTCAAGCTCATCTCCCAGCTGACCGGTCAGGGTCTCAACCTCGAAGGCGTAAAACAGGTCCTCGAGCTGCAGGACGAGGTGAAGCGGCTGCGGGGGAAAGTGGACCAGATGGAGCAGCGCCTCGACGAACTGGCCGAGGAAGCCAGCCGGCGGATGGAAGAGATCCATCGGTCCTATCGCCGGGAGATCGTCGTCCGTTCCGATCTCCTGCCCCAGAGGTCCCGTAAATAGGCGCCAATCTCTCCGGACCGACCCATAGGTTCGTAAGAACCACCTTTGATGGCTTCCGCCGGCCCTCGAGTCAACTAGATTGCGGTCGCCGTCCATAGAAACGAGCTGCCTTGTACCTGGAGATTCACGGCGCCCGGGGCTCCATGCCCGTAGGGACCGGCGCGTTCACCCGTTACGGTGGAGACACCACCTGTTACTCCCTCCACCACGACGACGGTGAGCTCATCACGATCATCGATGCCGGCACCGGTCTGCGTCTTCTCTATCCCCGACTCGACCTGCCCGGGGCAACGATCCCGATCATGGTCACGCATTACCACTGGGACCACATCCAGGGCCTGTCGATGTGTGCCCCGATGTGGAGGGGCGATGTGGCGCTCCAGATCATGGGGCCAGGCGAGCCCAAGGAGTCGATCGGCCGTGCCATCAGTCCTCCCTGGTTCCCGGTTCCGATCACCGACATGAAGGTGGAGTTCGATCAAACGCCCGAGTCGTTCAGCTTGGGCGAGGTCTCGGTGACCTCCTTCCCGCTCAACCACCCCCAGGGGGGATTGGGTTACAGGTTCGACCACGCTGACGAGTCGATAGTCGTCGCGACCGACCACGAGGCGGGGACGAGCGCCGACCGCATCTTGTGCGACGTGTCCCAGGGGGCCGACCTTCTCGTGCACGACGCCCAATACCTGCCGGAGGAGATCGAGTCGAAGCGAGGCTGGGGCCACAGCACTTGGGAGCAAGCAGCCAAGGTCGCGGCGGACGCCGGAGTAGGCCGCCTCCTCTTCGCCAGTCACGACCCGAGCCGCACCGACGATCAGGTCGACCAACTGCTCGACCTGGCCTCCCAGAGCTTCGGCTGTACCTCTGCCGCCTCCCCGGGGGAACGCTTCACGCCGAAATGACGACATGAGCCGATCCCGGGCGGGGCATCGCGGAGGCTGGTCGGATAGGTTCGGAGCATGAGCGACGAGAGCCCGTACCAGAGCTATCTGCCGAGGGTGGTCCGGTATTGGGACGAGAACGCTCCCGGTCGCCTCCATCGCCAGGTGGAGGGCTCCCTGGTCTTCGTCGACATCTCCGGCTTCACCAAGATGTCCGAGCGCCTTGCCCGTCACGGCAACGTCGGCGCCGAGGAGGTCACGGACGTCATCGACAACACGTTCGCCCAGCTCCTCCCCGAGGCGTACATGTTCGGAGCCAATCTCTTGAAATTCGGCGGCGACGCCCTGCTCCTGTTGTTCACCGACGACGGGCACGCCGAACGAGCGGTCGCCGGCGCCCATGCCATGCGGATGAAGCTGAGGGAGGTGGGACGCTTTCAAACCACGGCCGGCAAAGTGACATTGCGGATGTCGGTCGGTGTCCACTCCGGGCTGATCGACTTCTTCCTCGTGGGCAGCTCACACCGTGAACTCGTGATCGCCGGTCCGGCCGCCAGCCGCACGGTCGAGATGGAGGGGGCGGCGAACGCCGGACAGGTCCTCCTCAGCCCCGAGACGGCCGGCTCGCTCCACCCCGGCATGGTGGGCGAGGCCAGCGGGCCGGGGTTACTGCTCCGCGCCGCGATGCCCGTGACCGAGATCCCCATCGAGCCGTCCGTCAGCCCCGACATCGACCTCAGCCAGTTCATTCCGACAGCCCTTCGAACCGCGTTGGCCGAGGAAGCGATCGAACCGGAACACCGGCCGACGGCCATTGCCTTCATCCACTATGAGGGATTCGATCGGCTGCTGGCAGAGGAGGGTGGAGAGGCGACCGGTTCGGTGCTCCAGGAGCTGCTGGGTGCGATCCAGGAGGCATCCGATGAGCGCGGGGTGACGTTCCTCGCCACCGATGTCGCCGGCGACGGCGGAAAGGTGATCCTCACGGCCGGAGTGCCAGACACGACCGGAAATGACAATGAACGGCTGCTCCTCGTCGTTCGTGACATCCTGCGCAACGCACCGTCGAAATTGCCCCTCCAGATCGGAGTCAACTGGGGCCCGATCTTCGCCGGAGCGGTCGGGCCCTTCTACCGGCGGACCTACACGGTGATGGGTGATGCGGTGAACCTCGCCGCCCGGCTCATGGCGAAGGCACCGGCGGGTGAGATCTACACGGTCCGGGAGGTGCTCGACGCGTCGAGGACCACGTTCCATACCACGAAGCCGGAGCCGTTCTACGTGAAGGGCAAGCGTGATCCCATCCAGGCTTACTCGGTCGGTGAGCCGGAGGGGAGCCGGGATGCGACCGAGGGAGCCGACCTTCCCCTGATCGGGCGGGACCGCCAGCTCGCGGCGATGTTGGACGCCTGGTCGGACACCGCGGGTGGCAAGGGAGCCACCGTCGAAGTGGCCGCCGAAGTCGGGATGGGGAAGAGCCGCCTGCTGACCGAGTTCACCACCCGCTCGGAACCGCCCAAGGTCGTGCGTTCCGAGTGCCGCCTGTATCAGGCTTCCACTCCCTACTTCCCTTTCCGGGCCCTACTCGCCGACGCCTGGGAACTGGGCGACGGCGAGGCCGAGTCCAAGGCGAAGGCGCTCACCGACCTGGTCGAGTCGACCACACCTCATCTCTTGCCCTGGTTGGCCCTGATCGGCGATGTTCTCGACCTCGAAATCGACGAGTCGCCCCAGGTCACCGAACTGGACGACCAGTTCCGACCGGCGCGCACCCTGGCTGCTGTCGAGGGCCTGCTCGCGGCGACCGTTACGACGCCGACACTCTTCGTGATAGAAGACACCCACTGGATGGACGACGCCTCCATCGAGCTGCTCGGCGGCCTGGTGGCCGCCACACCGGGTCGGCCGTGGATGTTCCTGCTCACCAAACGACCCCTCGAACAGGGTTTCTCGGCGGAGGGCGACTGGGTGCGCCGCCTCGAGCTCGGACCGATCGAGCCCGAGGACGCCCGTCGCATGATCCTGACCGCGACCGCCGACTCACCTCTTCTCCCCCACCAGATCGACCAGCTCGTCGCCCGGGCCGGTGGACGCCCTCTCTTCCTCCTGGAGCTGCTCAAGGCCCTGCGCCGAGGCAGCGACGTCGAACAGTTGCCTTCCTCCGTGGAAGGCCTGATCGCCGCCCGTATCGACGAGTTGCCCCGAGCCGATCGCCACCTGCTGCGACGGCTCTCCGTGCTGGGAAACGGATTTCAGTTGGAGTACACGACCTCGATTCTCGATGACTCCGAGCAGCAGCGACGGCGTCAGTTCGGAGCGATGCGCCGTCTGGGAGAGTTTCTCACCACCGACGGGAAGGGGTGGATCCAGTTCCGTAGCACGCTCATCCGAGACGTCGCCTATGAGGGCCTCCCCTTCAAGACCCGCGCCGAGTTGCATGCCCGGGTTGGCAAGTCGATCCGGCAGGCGGCCGGCGACAATCCGGAGTCCCAGGCCGAGTTGCTGTCGCTCCACTTCTTCCAGGCACGCGCATGGGAAGAGGCTTGGCGCTTCTCGCGCATCGCCGGCGAGGCCGCCAAGTCCGTATACGCCAACCAGACCGCCGCCATCTTCTACCGACGTGCCTTGACATCGGCGCGCCAGGTCGAGTCGACGGTCGACGAACGAGCCGACGTGGCCGAGGCTTTGGGCGACGTGCTCGAGCAGGCCGGACTGTATGAAGAAGCTCTCGATGCGTACGGCCGGGCACTCACTGTGATCGGTGACGATCCAGGTCGCCGCGGGGACATCCTGTTCAAGCGTGCTCAGGTCAAGATGCGCAAGGGTGAGTACGCGTTGGCACTGCGCGATTCCGCAATCGGCATCCGGCTGGTCGACGGCCACACGTCTCATTCGGCGAGGAGTGCCAAGGCGCGACTTGTCGCGCTCAGGGCCACGATTCGAATGGCCCAAACCCGCCCCCGGGAAGCTCTCGAACTCGCAAGCCGGGCGGCCGAGGAGGCCGGCGCGGCGGAGGAGAAGCAGGCGCTCGCTCGCTCGCTGGCAACGATGGACTGGGCGCATTTCGTGTTGGGCGAGCCGGAGCGCGCCACCAACTCGCAGCAGGCCTTCGAGATCTACGAATCTTTGGGGCTGCTCGACAAGGCTGCTGACGTGGTCAACAACATGGGCGGATTTGCGTACTACCTAGGAGCTTGGGACGAGTCCTTGTCCCGCTACCAGCAGGCAAGGGAGATGTATCTCAAAGCCGGGAACGATTGGTCGGCGGCGATGGTCGGCGCCAATCTGGGCGAATTGCTCGTCAGTCAGCGCAAGTTGGAGGAGGCGGAACCTCTTCTCGAGGACGCGGTCCGCATTCTCCGCGCTGCCAATGCCCGAAATGACGTCGTTTTCGCCCAGTTGCAACTCGCTCGCCTGGTGGCCGAGCGCGGCGACATGAACCGGGCCTGCGCCATGTTCACCCGAGTCCGGGACGAGGCCGAAGCACTCGGCCAAGTACAATTCGCCTTCGAGGCGAGTCTGTATCGGGCCAGCTGCCGAATCAGTGGCGGTGAGACGACCTCAGCCCTGGATGAAATCCGGTTATCGGCCGAGAAGGCCGGGGAGGAGGCTGACGTCCTGGCCGCCAAACAGGCCCAGGTGATGTCGGCCGCCTACCTGGCCCTGGGTCAGACCGAGTCCGCCTATGCCGCCATCGAGGCGGGAATCGAATCGGCGCAGGAGTTCGGCCTCATCTACGAAGAGGCCCTGCTTCGGATGGAGCGGCTGAGACTCGATGAGAACCTGGGACGCGCCCCCGACGAGGATGAAGCCGAGGTCATCAGCCGCCTGCTCAGCCAGCTTGGGCTGGAGCAGGCGGCTGAAGCGGTCTGACCGCTGGGCCTAGCGGAATCTGGGGTCGGCCCTGAAGACGACGTGCCAGATGGTCTTGTCGTCCCAGGTCTGTTTGACGTCGACGACACATGCATCTGCGCTAAAGCCCGACGGTGGCGCATCCACGAACGCTCCACCATTGGGATCGCCGTTCCCGTCGAAGGGCGCCTCGTCACACGCGAGGACATCCTCGAATACGTTGAACGGAGCAACAGTCGAGATCTCGAGGGTCAGCTCGGCCGTAGGCGTGGTCAATTCGCCGGGGAGCGTCAGAGTGCCTTCGTAGAACGCCTGTTGATCCTCCGGGTCGGAGAGCTCGAACGTGATGGTCTCCGCCTCACTATCGGCGTTCAGGCGGTACAGCTTGGGCTCGCAGTCTGCGCCGGTGGGATCAGTGAGGTTGGTATGGCGGGTGATACTTGCCTCCACGCCACCAGACTCTGTCGACACTGCCGGATCATCGCAGGCCAGTTCGCCGTCCCACTGCTCGGTCTGGAGGTAGAAGATGGTGTTTTGGGCGGAACTGTTACCGAAGTCGCCGGAGCCCTCGAGAGACACCTCGCCGGAAATCGGCTTGAAGGTGACCTTGTCGAACGGAACGCCGGGGTCGATGGTGACCCGACAGTTGTCGTTGATACCCGAGTCCGGTCCGGAATCGGATGCGCCGCGACAGTCTGCGTCGGGGTCGGCGACAACCGTGAAGGGAGCCGTGGTGTCGTCGGTCGACCCGGGCGCGACGAAACTTCCGGACCTCACATTGAAGGTACCGACCTGGGAGCCACCGAGTGAGGCGATGATCTGGAGGTGGACGTCACCCTTGAGCTCGAGGTCGAAGTCGGCGGCCGTGGCCGGCTGAACGCCAACCAGTGTGATACCCAACTGTTCGTTGCTGTCGATGCGGGAACAAGGGACGCCCTGCGATCCGCCGGTCTTGATCCCCAGCGACTGGTTGTGGTAACCCGCTCGACCCTGGAGAGAAGCCAGGCTTCCGTTTGTACTCACGATGCAGTTGGCTCCCACCGTGATCGGCTGATCGGGAAGCGCATCTCCCTGCACCGGGACGTGGCGGAAGTAGTTGCCATCCGTGCCTAAATGCAGATGGAGTTGGTCGACTTCCTCGGGCACATGTTCACCGGACGCCGGGAACGTTGCCAGCCCCAGGACTGCGGCGGCGGCCACCGCGCCTAGCAGTGCCCACCTTGAACGGATTCTCTTACCCACTGTTGCCTCCCTGTAATGGCGCTCGCGCCAGACGAGCAGCGCTGATGGTACTCGCCGGAAACCTCCGCCGAACCGAAACTGCATAAAAAGTCGAGCGTTGCTCAACGGTCCGCCAACCACGCTTCCAACGCTGGCATGGCGGCTTCATAGCCTCGTAGGGCCACGCCCGCTGGATCATCGAACGCCAGCATCGATACTCCCCGCATGTCCAGGTTGAGGTAGCAGTCGGCCAGGCCGGAGGCGACCTGACGGTCGCGCTTCTGCATCGAGGAGGTGATCATCGACCTCATCAGCACCACCGAGATCGCCGGATAGACCCGGGAGGTCTTCCCACGCTTGGACCAGAGCGCCCGCCAACCGGAAACTTCGAGCCCGTAATCCTGTCTTGCGCCCGGACCACGAGGTGGGGCAACGTCCACCGCGATGACCTGTCCGGCAGGCGCCATATCCCGAGCGACGTCGATCGGCAGGTTGTTCAACAGGCCGCCGTCGACGAGGAGATGGTCGCCGAACGGCACGGGCGGCATCACGCCCGGTATGGCGCTGGTGGCTCGGGCCGCCCGGGACAGCGAGCCTCGCCGGTGAACATGGGGCCGGGAAGCGGTCAGATCGGTCGACACGCAGAAGTAGGTCCTCCACAGGTCCTCGATGTCCCTGGTTCCGAAAGTCTCTTCGGCCGAGCGGGCGATTCCAGCCGCCTTGACCAGGGATACGACAGGGATGGTGTAGTCGAGCGACTTGGGGAAATGGCAGGTGGCCCATTGAATCAGGTCGTCGACCGTCATGGCGTCGGCCATGGCGGCGCCGAGGATCCCGCCGATCGAGACGCCACCCACCACGTCGACCGGGATGCCGAGCTCTTTGAGCGCTCGGAGGACCCCGATTTGAGCGAACCCCCGGGCTCCTCCGCCCCCCAACACCAACGCATTCGCACTCCCGGCGGCCACTCTCGCCACCCGGCTCAAGTCATCCTTCGATCCTCCGGAGACGTGGAGGATCTCGTCGGCGGCGAACCTCTCCATCAGGGCGGCGGATCCTTCCGGTCCACCGGAGGAACCAGAATGGACTGCCACGACGACCCGCCGCAGCCGGTTGGGGCACCCCGCCATTACGTTGGCGAGACGGTTGACCTCCCTATCACCGACTTGGAACGGGACAACGATCAGAACGCGGTCGGCCATCCCCAGGGCGTGCCTGGACCACCATCCCCGCTCCGTTCCGACATCGACGATGAGATGATCGGTGTCCAGTTCTGCTTCGTGCAGCAGCCGCGAGAGGCGCACCTCCTCGATGCTCTCCGGCGCGACGTTGACGACGTCCGTCAATCCGAGCAGGTGACCAACTCGAGCCGGCTCAACCGTCTGCACGTCGCCGGCCGGTTGGAGGCCGGAATGCAGGCCCTGAAGAACCCAGGCTCGATCGACACCGTCGCCCACCGCTAGGGCCAGGACCCGGCTCGAGGAAGAAGATGTGGTGTCATCGGCTCGTCCCAGGGCCCGCACCGCTACTTCGACCATCACCCGCGGGCGGCGTTCGATCAACTCGAAGAAGTCTTGCTCCGCCAGTCTGGCGAGGACGCTGTCACGGATTGCGCGCACCGTCGCGCTCCTCGGCGAGTTGCGGAGAAGACCCGCCTCGCCCACCACCTCGCCCCGGCCGATCTCGCCCAGGTCAACCTCACCCTGGTCGGTTGGATCGAGGCGGGAGGCGACGAGACGACCCTTTACGACGAAGTATGTGGCGTCAGAAGGTTCGCCTTCTTCGAAGAGCACCTCACCCTGGGAGAGGCGTCGCCATTCGGCGGCGGCGATGACCGACTCCAGCGCTTCGTCCCCCGCCAAACCGAAATGAGTGCCGAGGAGCTCGGCCAGCTCGCCTTCCTCGGCACGACGGGTCGCTGCCACTGCCGTTTGCCGGGCGATGTCGGAGTGCTGGTCGAGAAGCTCGGCATACTGCTGCGGGCTGAGGGCGATGAGTTCGCTGGCGGTTCCGGCGGTCACGGAAGCGTTGCGCTTCACACCGTCCAGCAACACCATCTCGCCTACGACCGCTCCAACTTCGTCGATGGTCATGAGAACGGTCGGTTCACCACCGAGGACGCGCGACACCCTCAGCGATCCCCGGGAGAGGACGTAGACCGCCGTATCGCGGTCGCCTTCGGTTATGAGTGCCTCACCGGCGGCGAGTCGGATGTGGGCACCGGCTCCCGCCATTGCTCGCGCCGCTTCCAGCATCGTGATACCCGCCTCCATGGTCGGGCGAGGCTAACAGTGCCCCTCTACCGGACGGGCCGGTTCACCTCACCACGACGACGCCCGAGCCGGTCCCCAGAGCGTTGAAGGTTCGCTGCCACGAAGCAGAGTTGAAGCGGGCGGCTGGGAGGATCCGATAAGTCCTGTCCTCCACCCACGTCGGTAATGCGCGCAGATTCCTCACCGCCCATCGTTCGCCCCGGAGCGCGAACTCGACCGCCATTATCACACCGTCCTGGGTCGCCGCGGCGATAGCTTCGATCGCACCCTCGTGGGTGTTGCCGTCGTCGTCGAAGAACGTGCCCCCTGGTGCCAGTTCCTCAGCCGCTTCCGCTGCAGTGGCAAGTCCGAGAAAGAGGAGGACGACCGCACCGAGAACCCGCACCCTCGGGGAGTCTGGCACGGGCGGTCACTGGAACCGGGCATAATGGCGGCCGATGGACAGCTATTCCGGCCCGGTTCGGATCCTCGACTCCAACGGCATCCTGCTGACTGTGGGAAGCGCCGACCTCGAGCTCGATCGGGACCGGGGCTCGTGGGGCGGGCTCCTGAGGGTGATCGCCAACACGGGCGTCGCCGGCAAGGCGCTTCGCGTGAGGATCGAGATACCCGACGGCAGGGTCGGCGACGCCGCCCTCGACCCCCGCCCCGCCGCCAATGGGATAGCGTTCTCAGAGATCGCCGGGATCGGTCCTGCCCCGTTCTGAGCCTTCGCCTCAGATGCTCCAATCGCCGGTATCGATGGCGCCGGCATCGGTCGGGACTCCCATGCCACCGACGTAGACCCACGCCGGAATGATCTCCTGCCCGGTGGCGACATCCCGAACCACCCGGCAGTACTCGGGACGCTCCTCCTCCACACCCTCATAGGCGTCGAGAAGCGGGAGAGTGGCTTCGGTCTCGGCCAGCCACAGAAGCTCGCCCACTACCTCGCCCGCCGGCGACTCGACACACCAGGGATAACGGTGTCCTTCTCCCACCAGCCTGTAACCGGTGAGGACGGCCGGCTGATGCCGTATGACCACCGGCTCGACCAAATGAAACGCATGTCCTGCCGGCCGCAGCGTCCCGTATACGAAGAGCCGGTCGAGCTTCACGTCACCGGTCCCGAGCGAGCCCTTGCCCGCTTCCATCCCTCCTCCTCCATCACCTGGCGGATGCCATCGACGCAATCCCATACATCGACATACCTCAAATACGCAGGCGCCAATCCAAAGCGTAAGAGATCCGGGGGCCGTACATCACCGATCACCCCCCGGGCGATAAGGGCGGCCATGATGTCCGCCGCCTGGGGATGGCTCAGGCTGACGTGACTGCCCCTCTCCTCGGGACTCCTGGGTGTCACCACCTCGAAACCTTCGAGCTGCTGGTCCACGAGTGTGATGAAGCCGTCGACCAGGCGCTCGGATTTTGTCCGCAATGCCTTGGGGTCCACGTCGTCGAACACCTCGAGTGCCGCGTAGAGAGCGGCGAGTGAGATTATCGGCTGGGTGCCCACCTGGACCCGGCCGATTCCCTCGGCCGCCCGAAACGATAGGTTCATGGCGAAGGGATCGGCGTGGCCCCACCAACCGTGGATCGGGTTGTCGAATTTGCCGTGGTGGCGGGGGTTGACGTACGTGAAGGCAGGCGCGCCGGGACCGCCATTCAGGTACTTGTAGCCGCAACCGACTGCCATGTCGGCGTCCGAGACGTCGAGGTTCATGGCCCCGACCGAGTGCGACAGGTCCCAAACCGCCAGGGCGCCCACCCCGTGGGCGGCCTCGGTCAGCTCAGCGAGCGGATGACGGCGTCCGCTTCGATAATCCACGTGCGTGAGAGCCAGCACCGCTACGTCGTCCGCCAATCGCTCTTCTATTGCCGCCGGCGCCACCATCTCCAGAGTTCCCCCAGTCTGTTCTGCTACCGAGTCGAGAACGTAGAGATCGGTGGGGAAGTTGCCGCGGTCGGTGAGGATCACCGACCGGTCGGGAACGAGTCGTCTAGCGGCAGAGACCGCCTTGTACAGGGCGACACTGGTCGTGTCGCCGGCAATCACCGAATCGGGCGGCGCGCCGAGCAGGGGTGCGATCCGCCGACCCACCCGGCGGGCCAGGTCCCACCAGCCATTGTCATTCCACGACCGGATGAGGCCTTCTCCCCACTGTTGCTCGACCATCCGGGCGGTTGTTGCCGGTACGGGCGCCGGGAGGGGGCCGAGCGAATTCCCATCGAGGTAGACAATGCCCTCGGGAAGCACGAACCGGCCGGCAACGTAAGCCAGAGGGTCATCCTCGTCGAGGGCTTCGAAATGCGCCCGGTCCAGCATGTTCTCAAACTAATTCGGCTACGAGCCGAAGGAACCAACCCGTTTCGCCAACGGCAACGGTCATGTCCTCAGCCGGTAGCCCATACCGCGCACGGTTTCGATCAGGTCGTGGCCGAGCTTCTTGCGAAGATAGCCGATGTACACGTCGACCACGTTGGAGCCGGGATCGAAGTCGAAGCCCCAGACATGTGACAGGATCTGCTGCCGTGACAGGACCTGGTCGGGGTGGCGCATGAGCAATTCAGCCAGGGTGAACTCCCGGGCTGACAGCTCCACTTCCTGACCATCGACGCTGGCGCGGCGGGTCCGCATGTCGAGCGTCACATCGCCCGCCGTCAGGCTGAGCGGCTCGCTGGTGCCTCTCTCCCTGAGCCTCACCTTCACCCGAGCGAGAAGCTCCTCGAATCGGAACGGCTTGGTGACGTAGTCGTCGGCACCTCCCTCCAACCCCTCAACCGTGTCCTCCACGCCCGACCGGGCGGTGAGGATGATGACCGGCATCCGCTCGCCCCTCTGACGCATCTCCTTCAGGACGTCTTGTCCATCCATGCCAGGCAGCCCGAGATCGAGAAGCAGTAGATCGAAGTCCCGGTCCTGGGCGGCGTAGGCAGCCGTTCTCCCGTCTTCCACGATGAGAGTCGAATGACCGGCGGCTCGGAAGCCCTTCTCCAGGAACTTGGCGATGCCGGGCTCATCCTCGGCGATGAGGATCCGACTCATGCTGCGGCGTCTCTTTCCATGGGGATGATGATGGTGAAGGTGGCGCCGTTCCCCCCAGCCGACTCCAGGTGGAACGACCCACCATGCCCTTCGGCGATGGCCGTCACGATCGGAAGGCCGAGGCCCGCGCCGGTTGTCGTTCGCCGGCCCGCTCGTCCTCGCGCGAAACGCTGGAAGATGGCCTCCTTCTCCGACTCCGGAATGCCGGGGCCGGTGTCGGAGACGGTGAGGTGAAGTCGGTCGCCAACCGCCCGCCCGCTCAGAGCCACCTTGGCGTCGGAAGGGGTGTGCTCGAAGGCGTTACGGATGAGGTTCATCAGTGCCTGACTGAGGCGTTGGGCGTCGCCGAGGAACACGATCGGCTCCGCCGACTCGACCGTGAGCGGCCGATCGGCCAATGCCTCCGCCTTTAGGGCAACATCTTGGAGGAACTCGGGAAGGTCGATGGGATGGGTGCGGATGAAATCGGGCTGCTCGGTCTTCGCCAGGGCCAGGAGATCTTCGACAATCCGGGACATGCTGTCGAGCTCCCGATGGACCAGTTGAAGAGTCTCCGCCCGTTCTTCGGGATCGTCGCTCATCAACTCGAGGTTGCCCCGGATCACCGTGATGGGGGTCCGCAGTTCGTGGCCGGCATCGTCGACGAACCGGCGCTGGTTGACGAAGGCCTGTTCGAGGCGCTCCAGCATGGCGTTGAAGGTCCGCGCCAACTCGGCGATCTCGTCGTCTCCTTCTACCGGAATCCGCCGGGAGAGATCGGTCTCGGATATGGACCGGGCGGTTTCTCCGAGGAGTCGGAGGGGGCGGAGGACTCCCCCGGCCACGACCCACGCCACAACGGAGGCCAGGACGAATATGGATCCGAATACGAGGGCTCCGATCCGGATCAAGTCGTTCACCGACTCGAGGCGCTCCTCCATGTTGATAGCGACGACGAAGGTCCCTTCCTGCTCCTGATCGATGAAGATCGGAATCGCCAGATAGGCGATCCGGCCGCCCGATGTCTCGACCATGTCCCTTGTCGACTCGGTGATTCCGGTCCAGACATCGATCAGTTCGCTCCCCCGGTAGGCCTGCCCGCCGGCATCCCCCCGAAAAGGCTGTCCGTCGAGGATGGTGACCACCCCTTCTCCCTGTTGGGGGACGTTCCGCTCCAGGTAGGTGGTGAACACGGCGGCAAGATCCCCGGCGAAGGGCTCACCTGTGGCAGGATCCACGCCGACCTCCACGAGTTGTGAGAACTCCCCCACTTCCTGATCGAGGGCTTCGGTGGCGTTGGCGTTGATCTCGTTCAACAGAAACGAGCGCTGCAGCAGGAGCCCGGCCACGACGGCGGCGGCGAGAAGGAGCACGTACCAGCCGAGGATGCGCATCCTCGCCGACGGAATTCGCCGGACTCGATCAGTCATCGGCACTGTCGGCCGAGTCGGCGCTGGCAACGGAATCCTGATCGGCCACATCCGGACTAGCCGCCGTTGCAGTATCGGGACGAACGACGGACGCGGTCGTGGTGGTGGGATCATCCGGCGACTCGGCGCTTCCAGCCGCGGGAGCCGACGTGGTGGAGCCCAACTCGATGACAGGGGCGGGCACGACGTCCAATCCGTCGGTTCCAACCGAAATCGTATCTGTCGCCGGACCGCCCCCCGCCGGACCCCGCATTGTCACCGGCGGCGGGAGGGCAGGTGCGCCCCCGGCGGTCACGCTGAGGACGCCGCCCAACGTGATGAGGGCGGCGGCGAGGCCGGCGACGAGCCGATGGTTACGCATATGAACGAAGGCTATATGGTCAGGTGGCAGGACCCGTTGTTCGGGCCTGCCACCTGAGGATTCGAGGCCCCTCAGTCCCCCGAGTCGGCGGAAGCGGGGCTGTCCTGGCTCACTGGCGAAGCGGGGCTCTCCTGCGGAGAGGCCGGGCTGTCGGGGGTGGGCTGGGACACCGGACTGGCCGGAGAGGCGGGCGTGTTCGGACTGGCCGGAGACGCCGGTGTGTTCGGGCTGGCCGGAGAGGCCGGCGTGTTCGGGCTGGCCGGAGACGCCGGTGTGTTCGGGCTCGCCTGAGAGGCGACGCTGGCCTGGTCTTCGACCTCATCGTCGAGCGGCGAAGCCACGCTGGCCGTGTCGGCCCCCATCCGGACGGCTTCCTGCACCGTGGTCGGGACAGTCGTCGGAGTGCTGACCTGGGTGACCTTGGTGGTGTCGTCCAGGGTGATCGGCTCGGGCGCAGAGGAGCGGCCATCGTCGTTCGCCAGGGCGATACCACTCAGGCCCAGGGCCGAAGCGGCAGCGACAGACGCCACGATCTTCCACGTCTTGGAGCCATTGGCTTGATCTCGGGTCTGCATTTCATCGTTCCTTTCTCGGGCAGACGATGTCAGTATCAGCAGACCGGGTAAGACGGACTTGAGAGCTGGATGAGGCTTTTCTCATCCAATCTGGCGGGCGCTGAGCAGCCAACGATGGGCCAGCGTCACTCGGGCAGCCGTCTCCCCCGGCCAGTCGGCGGTCTGAACCCGGAAAGGACCTGAGGCGAGGGTGAAGAGGGCGGCGGCCGCTCGCCGGCGGATGTCGGCCGGGTCGTAGATCTGGTCCCACAGGTCGAGAAGCGACCGGGCGTAACTTCGCACCCTCTCCGGCTGAGACGACATGGTCTGCCACAGGGCCAGGTGGCCCAACATCACACCGGGGTCGTCACCTCTCCGGCCGAGGCCATAGGTATCCACGTCGAGCAGGCCCACGACGGATCCCTCCTCGACCAGCACCTGAGTCTCGTAGAAGTCGCCGTGCACGGGTGCGAGCTCGTCGACGTCCTCCTCGCCGAGGTCGTGGACGAAACGGTCGACCTCTTCGGCTTGTTGGGGAGCGATCCGGCGGATCAGATCGGCCAGGGCCGGCACCCGCTCGATGATCGAGCGGTTGACCCGGTCCGAATCCGGCGCCGGGAGCGACACGATCAGATCCGTCAGTAAACCCGGGCTGGGCAGCGCCAGGTGAGGGCTCTCCAGTACGTCGCGCAGAGTTCGCCCGGGCATGGCCTGCAGCGCCATCACTCCCAACTCGCGGGAATACCCGAGGCTGCGAGGAACGGGGAGCTCCTGGGGCAGCCGTTTGTGGTCGTGGTGCAGCTGTTCGATTCGCTTGGGCCGAACGAGCTTGAGATATATGCCCTGTGCCGGTCCGTCGACCGACACGACTGCCCGACGGCCGGGACGGTAGGCCCGCAGGCGCGTGGTCACCGGTCCGTCCGCGGCTCCTAGATCGGTGAGGAGCTGGCGGGCGCTGTCGTCGTGCAAGGCGGCGGAAAGCCCCGGGAGGGCCGGGTCGTAGGGCACCCGCCACACACCGACTTGGTCCGATCCGTCTCCCACCAGGGCGGCACCGGCGGGAATCCGCCCGCCGACAGCCACGAGATCCTGGATACCCGCCATCTCGCCGCCCTCGACGGCAACCCGATACCGGACGGAGATGCTCGAGCCCGGCCACCATGTCACCTGGGTGGGGTGGCAGTCGCTGATCGATCCTCCGGCGGCCTCGACGACGGCGGCGATCGGTCCGGGGACCGGTTCAGCCAGGAGGATCGACACGGACGGGATCTCAGGATCGGCAACTCGAGCGGTCGCCGGATGGACCATTGTCATGGGCCCCATGTTGCCCCCCGGCGATGATCTCAACCTAAGGGATCGATGAGACTTCTCTCACTACCTCCCGAGCGAAACCCGAAGCGAGCGACCTACGGTTGTCCCGGCTCAGTCCGCCAGGGACCCATCCCGCCAACTCGCTCCGGCGTGATGCGTATGACATGGCCGGCAGGCGGGTTCTCCATCGGCGGGAACTTCATCCCCGGGCCGATGTAGGTCTCGGCCAGCCGCTGGAGCAGTTCCGGCGCTCCCCCTTCTTGCAGGCGGGCGGTGCCGTAGATGATGAGGCAGTTGGCCATGCCGATGGAGTTGGCCCCGCGGGCCTCGATCGACAACGCCACCCTGGGATCTCGGGCGATGTTGGTGACCTTCCGTCCTCCCATCATGTGGCCCACAACGATGTCATCGTCGTCGAGACCGACCCACACCACGCTCACCTGCGGGCTGCCGTCGGGTTCCAGAGTGACTAGATGGCCGAGCCGCCCCGCCTGGATCGCTTCACGAGTCGCATCGTTCAGGAGAGTCATGGTGTGACGCACCCTATCGCTAGGCGGCGGGCCGCGGTACGTTCGACGAGTGATGACCGGCGCCTTCCTCGACTGCGAGCGGATCCTCGACGGCTTCCTGGCTCAGCCCACCAACGCCCTCACCAGCCTGGCGTTCGTAGGAGTCGGAGCCGTGGTGTGGCGACGCCCCGAGCGCCGCTGGATAGCCGCGGCCCTCCTGGCGACTGGCGTTGGGTCTTTCCTCTTCCATGGTCCGATGCCGCCGGGAGCGCAATGGGCTCATGACGTGTCATTGGCCTGGCTGCTGGTGGCCGTCGGAGCTTTCGCCACCCGCTGGGCTGCGTGGGCAGGATGGCCGGCTCTCCTCGGAATCGGGGCAACGCTATGGGTGGTGCCGGCGGTAGCCGATCCGCTGGCGGGTATCGGGGCGGTGCTGGCGATCGGCGGGATACTGTGGAGGCGGCCGACACCTCGGACATGGTTCGCCCTAGGACTGCTCGGACTGGGAGCAGTAGTCGGCCGGATGTCTTCCTCAGAGGGGCCGTGGTGCAACCCGGACACGTTGTTTCAGGGTCACGGGTTCTGGCACCTGGCCGCGGCTTCGGCCGTCGTCATCTGGGCGAGCGAAACGGGTCCGGCGAGTTCTGACCTCCGTAACGTGGCGCTGGGCGCCACGCGCAACTGATAGAAAGCCTCAGGGCTCCACGCGGTAGAAAGCACTGAACGGGTTCTCGATCGGAAGCCTCGTGAATTCCGTGAAGCCGGCCTCCCGGCAAAGTGCTTCAGCCCTCCGCGGGCCCCAGGCGGCACCGAGACCCATGCCTCCCTGGGAGAGGGACTGGGTGAGACAGAACATGGCGCTCGTGCCGTACGTGAGCGTGGCGGCGTCCTTTCCGATGTCGTCCTCCAGATCGGCGGCGACGTTGGGCTCCAGCATCAGAAAGACACCTCTGTCGCCCAGGGCCTTGCGGATGGCACGTAGCTCCTCTCGGGGGCGAGCCATGTCGTGGATGACGTCGAACGCTGTGACGAGATCGAACCTGCCCTCGAGCGACGCGGCTTCGCCGACCTGAAACGCCACGTTTTCCAATCCGGCCTGGGCGAGCTTCTCGTTGGCCCGTTCGATCGAGCGGGTGTCGACGTCCACGCCCAGCACCTCGGTGGCGGGATAAGCCTCTCCCATCGTCAGGGCGGCGGTGCCGGTGCCGCATCCGATGTCGACAACCCGCCCTCCCGCCTGGAGCCGCTCCACTACGTCAGGCATGGCCGCCAGCCAACGTTTCGTCAAAAGGATGCGCGTACCAGGGGCGTTCGACCGCTCGATCCCGCGCACGGCCAATTCACCGAAATCGACGTAGGGCACCCCACCTCCGGAGGCGACGGCCTCGGTCAGTGCTGGAAGCTGGGTGGCCATCGCCGGCAGCAGGTCCAGGTAACCGGCGAGCGAATACGGGCTGGTGTCGTCGGCGACCACTGCAGCGTGCTCCTCGGAAAGCTCGAAGGAGCCGTCCGCCGGGTCGTACTCCAACACCCCGGCCACGGCCAGGCCGGACATGATCTCCTCGACATACCTCTCGTCGACACCGGCGCGGTCGGCGATGGAGGCAACATCGAGGGGTCCGGCCCCGGCCATCGTCCTCAGGATCCCGGTGCGGTCGGCCAGGGCAAGCAAGCCGATCGTGGTGAAACCGGCGGCGAAGCCAGTCATCCGCTCGATGAACTGCCAGGCCTTGTCTCGATCCATTGTTCGGATCGTAGACGAGGCGCCTTCGGCGAGATTGCTCTGGATGTAGAACCGATCCGGTGACCTTTTTGGCCATCCAACTGGTGCCGATAAGTGTGTCCGGTAGCGAGTGCGCGCTCTCCCCGCGCCAACGGGGCGCTGAGCAACACTCTCGACTGACAAAAAACGCTCAGGACAGGAGCAGTTCGCCGTTCTTGGCGTCCACCGTGACGGTCGAGCCGTCTTCGAACTGGCCCTCCAGCAGGGCGATCGCCAGGGGGTCGGCGATCTCCTTTTGGATCACCCGCTTGAGCGGTCGGGCTCCGTAGACGGGATCGAAACCATGTTCGGCGACCACATCTGCCGCGGCCTCGGTCACTTCGAGCGTGATCCGCCGATCCTCGAGACGCCGCCGCAGGTGCTCGAGCTGGATGTCGACGATCTCGCGCAAGTCCTCGCGGCTCAGGCGGGTGAACACGACCACGTCGTCGATCCGGTTGAGGAACTCGGGTCGGAAGTGGTTGCGTACCGCCTCCATCACGCGGGTCGAGATCACCTCATCGGGCAGATCCGGCTGAATGTGCTCCGACCCCAGGTTCGAGGTCATGATCAGCACTGCGTTGGTGAAGTCCACCGTCCGGCCTTGTCCATCGGTCAGGCGGCCGTCGTCCAGCAACTGCAGCAGCACATTGAAGACATCGGCATGGGCCTTTTCCACCTCGTCGAGGAGAACCACCGAATAGGGGCGACGACGCACCGCCTCCGTCAGCTGGCCGCCCTCCTCGTAGCCCACGTAGCCGGGCGGCGCCCCGATGAGGCGGCTGACCGAGTGTTTTTCCATGTATTCGGACATGTCGATGCGGACCATCGCCCTCTCATCATCGAAGAGGAATTCGGCCAACGCTCGGGCTAGCTCCGTCTTGCCGACGCCCGTGGGTCCGAGAAACAGGAACGACCCGATCGGCCGATGCGGATCCGCCAGGCCGGCACGGTTGCGGCGGACGGCATTGGCCACCGCCTCCACGGCGGCATCCTGGCCGACGACGCGCTGATGGAGGCGCTCCTCCAGGTGGACGAGTTTTTCCATCTCGCCCTGCATGAGCTTGGTCACCGGGACTCCCGTCCAGCGAGACACCACTTCGGCGACGTCCTGGTCGGTGACCTCCTCGGACAGCATCCGGCCCTGAGCATGGAGCCGTTCGAGCTCCTCCTGGCGTTCCGCCAGTTCCGCCTCGAGCTCGCGCAGACGGCCGTAGCGGAGCTCCGCCGCCTTCTGCAGGTCACCCTGCCGCTCGGCGCGGTCGGCCTGGGCACGAGTGTCCTCGATCTGTTGCTTCGCCTCCTGGATACCGGAGATGGCCGCCTTCTCTTGATCCCAGCGGGCGGTGAGGGCGTCGATCTCCTCGTTGATGTCGGCCAGCTCTCGCTCCAGATCATCAAGCCGCTCCCGGGAGCGTTCGTCGCTCTCCTTGCGGAGAGCCTCACGCTCGATCTCCAGCTGGATACGCCGGCGAGTGAGCTCGTCGATCTCTTCCGGCATCGAGTCGATTTCGATCCGCAGACGGGAGGCGGCCTCGTCGATCAGGTCGATGGCCTTGTCCGGAAGGAAACGTGCGGTGATGTAACGATCCGAGAGGACTGCCGCGGCCACGAGGGCCGAGTCGGTGATCCGGACCCCGTGATGCACCTCGTAGCGCTCCTTCAACCCTCGCAGGATGCCGATGGCGTCCTCCACCGAGGGCGGCGCCACGAACACCGGCTGGAAGCGGCGCTCCAACGCGGCGTCCTTCTCGACGTGCTTGCGGTACTCATCGAGGGTGGTGGCACCGATCATCCGCAGCTCACCGCGGGCGAGCATCGGCTTGAGCATGTTGGAGGCATCCATCGCCCCTTCGGCCGCTCCGGCGCCGACCAGCGTGTGCATCTCGTCGATGAAGGTGATGACCTCACCATCGGACGACTTGATCTCGTCGAGAACCGCCTTGAGCCGCTCTTCGAATTCGCCGCGGTACTTGGCCCCGGCGACGAGGGCGCCCAGGTCGATGGCCACGATGCGCTTGGTCCGAAGGCCCTCGGGAACGTCGCCGTCGGCGATCCGGCCGGCGAGGCCCTCCACGATGGCGGTCTTGCCCACGCCCGGCTCGCCGATGAGGACGGGGTTGTTCTTCGTCCGGCGGGACAGGACCTGGATTACCCGGCGGATCTCCTCGTCCCGTCCGATCACAGGGTCGAGCTTGCCCCGGCGGGCCTGCTCGGTGAGGTCGCGTCCGTACTGCTCGAGGGCGTTGAAGGTCGACTCGGGATCCTGCGATGTGACCCGCTGGTTGCCGCGCACCTCCACCAGGGCGGCCCGCACTGCGTCGACCGTCAGACCCTGAGAGCGGAACGCGTCTCCTGCCGCTCCGGGGGTCTCCGCCAGCGCCAGCACCAGGTGCTCGACCGACAGGTAGTCGTCGCGCATCTCCTGGCGGACGGCGTCGGCTCGTTCCAGCACCCGCGACAACTCGGGAGTCATCTGAGGCTCGGAGGCGCCGTACGCCTTGGGGATCGCTTCGGCGGCGTCTTCGAGGGCGCGGCGCAGCGCCAGGGGAGTGGCTCCGACCTTGTTGATCAGCGGGTAGATCAGGCCGTCGGTCTGGCCCAACATCGCCAATCCCAGGTGGACCGGGGCGATTCCGGGGTGGTTGTGGTTGGCAGCGGCATCGCGGGCATCGACCAGAGCCTGGCGGCTCTTGGTCGTGAGCTTCTCGAGATCCATCGGTCGCTTTCTCCCCTGGTAGAAAACTTGAGTCCAATAGTATCAAGTCAGCGGAGGTCCCGGATATTCCCCTCAGCGGATGAGCGCCAGCCTCCGGTTGAGGGCATCGAGGACCGCCCGGGCGGTGGCCAGCACCGTGTCACCGTGGCGGATGAGCGCCGAACCGACATAGACGTCGGGTCGTCCTGGCTCACTCACCTGGACCAGGGCGATCGTCACGTCATCGAGGGTCGAGGTGCCCACTGCAGCCAACTCGAACTTGGCCGCCCCGGTCACGGACTCCAGTGCACGCAGCGTCGCCTCACCCACGACCCGGGCCCGGGAGGTCGAGTCCATCGCGCCCTCGGCCCGTCCCCGATGTTGGCGGCCTTCCGCCTCGAGCACCACGGCGACAGCCACGACGTCACCGGGTTCGACGTCGACAGAACGCAGGACCGGCCTATCGATATCCATGCCAGGACGATAGCCGGGGCGCCGGGCGGGTTCGGGGTAGGGTTGATGCCGCTAGAGAAAGAGAGCGCCCGTGATCCAGGAGTTCAAGGACTTCATCAACCGAGGCAACTTGATCGACCTGGCAGTCGCGTTCGTCCTGGGCGTCGCCTTCGCCAACGTAGTGACCGTGTTCACCGATCGAATCATCAACCCGCTGATCGCACTGATCCTCCCCGGTATAGATGACCTGGCGGGGATAGGGACGTTCGCCGAGAACGGCTCGATCGGCGCCTTCCTCGGGGCGCTGATCAACTTCCTCCTGGTGGCGCTGGTTCTCTTCTTCGTCGTCAGGGCCTACAACCGCATGCGGGCCGAGGAGGAAGGCGCCGCACCGTCCGAGGAGATCGCCCTGCTCACGGAGATCCGCGACAGCCTTCGCGCTGGTTAGGCGACGATCGACGCATGAGCGACGTCAGCTTCACCCCCACGGGTCCCCCCGAGACGATACTGCCCGAACCCCATCCCGAGCTGGTCGGCGCCATCGAAGACGCTGAGTTGGAGGACCTGATGACGATCACGGCCGCCCACCCGGCGGAGCCACTGGGATGGGCGTCTCTCGGTGATGCGGCCCGGGCGACTGGCGTGGAAGATATCTCGGTCTATGCCTACTACCGAGTCGGCTACCACCGCGGGCTCGACCTCCTCCGCAAGAATGGCTGGAGAGGAAGTGGGTACGTCCGGCGGGCGCACCCCTCCAATCGGGGCTTCTTGCGCTGCCTCGAGGGGCTGGCCGTCATGGCCGAGGCGATCGGCGAGAGCGAAGAGGCGGAGAGGTGCCGCGAGTTCCTCCAGCAGCTCGACCCCGACGTCGATTGACAATCCCACCATACCGGCTACTGTTCAATGCATGGTAGCTGGCACAGCACGCGATCGAGGGTCACAACTCTTGAAGGGCGTGCTCGACATGTGCCTCCTGTCCATCATCCGCGAAGAGCCGTCCTACGGCTACGAGATGGTCCGCAAGCTGCAGGACCGAGGTCTCAACCTGGTGAGTGAGGGTTCGATCTATCCGCTCCTCTCCCGCCTCGAGAAAGGCGCCCTCATCAATGGCTACCTGGTTCAGTCCCATGAAGGGCCGGCCCGCAAGTACTACCGCATCACGCCCGACGGCACCCACACGCTCGAGGAGTGGGTCGCTGAGTGGCAGACCTTTCGCAACGGCGTGAACGACGTGCTGGGCGGTGGACGATGAACCAGGAGGTGACGCATCTGGTGGACGATTGCGCCCGTTACTGGTCCGAGACCGGGGTGCCGCGCAAGCAGGTGGCGGAGATGCGTCTCGAGTTGTCCCATCACTTGGCGGAGGCAGCTGCCGCCGGGCAGAGGCCTGCTTCGGTAGTGGGTCCCGACCTGGCCGACTTCGCCGAAGCGTGGGCCGCCGAGCATCGCCGACCGGCGACTTCCACACCCACGTGGGAAGACGTCATGAGCGGCAAGACGGAACGGGACAGGGCGATTCGACGAGAGATGCTGGCGTTCGGCGCCGGGACCGTTGCCATCGTGGCGGCGGTAGCGGTAGCCGGGAAAGGAGCGGATACCGTGGAGAGTGAGTTGTGGCGTTGGCTGTGGACCGGCCTCGCAGTGGCGATGGGGATCGGCGAGATCTTCACCGCCGGCTTCTTCCTCCTGCCTTTCGCGATCGGGGCCGCCACGGCCGCCGTGCTCGCCTGGTTGGGGGCGGGTGTCCTTGCCCAGTGGCTGGTGTTCTTCGGCGTTTCGGCAGTGGCGCTCGCCTACCTGCGTCGATACATCGACCGCCAGGACGAGGCGTTCCAGCCTCGGGTCGGAGCGAACCGCTGGGTGGGAGCCGAGGGCATAGTGTTGGAGGAGATCGATCCCGACACCGCCACAGGCATGGTCCGGGTCGACAACGAGGAGTGGCGGGCGACGTCGCGGCACGGCCAGATCATTCCGCCCGGCGCTCGTATCGCCGTGCGTGACGTGCATGGCGCCCGCCTGATCGTCGAGCAAGTAGAGCACTGAGAGAGAAAGGAAGACATGTCACCACTCATCATCCTGTTCATCGTCCTCGCCGGGGTCATCATCCTGATCGCCGCCGCCGGCTTCCGGGTCGTCCGACCGTTCGAGAAGGGTCTGATCGAATTCCTGGGACGGTACGAGAAGACGGTCGATTCGGGTCTCCGCTGGGTGATGCCGTTCGTCAAGCGGATCATCAAGGTCGACATGCGCGAGCAGGTGGTCGACGTCCAACCCCAGGAGGTCATCACCAAAGACAACGTGGCGGTGACGGTCGACGCCGTCATCTACTACGAGGCGACCGACCCGGTGAAGCTGAAGTACAACGTCGGCCAGTTCATCCTGGCGGTCACGAAGCTGGCCCAGACCAACCTTCGTAACGTGGTCGGCGACCTCGATCTCGATGCGGCCCTCACATCTCGTGAGGTGATCAACGCCAAGCTGCGTCAGATCCTCGATGACGCCACCGACAAGTGGGGCGTCCGGGTGGTACGGGTCGAGATCCAGCGAATCGAGCCCCCCGGCGACGTCACCGACGCGATGCACCGCCAGATGAAGGCGGAGCGCGACCGCCGGGCCCTGGTCACCGAGGCGGAAGGCGCCAAGCGAGCGGCCATCCTTCGCGCCGAGGGCGTGAAGGAGTCTCAGGTCCTCGAGGCCGAGGGCCAGGCCGAAGCGATCCGCCGGGTGGCCGAGGCCGAGCGATTTCAGAAGGAGACGGTGGCAGAAGGCGAAGGCCGGGCGATCGAGCGGGTGTTCGGTGCCATCCACACCGGCGATCCGACTCCCGATCTCATCGCCATCCGCTATCTCGAGGCGCTCCAGGGAGTAGCCAACGGCCAGGCGACCAAGATCTTCCTGCCGCTCGACACGTCGGGCGTGCTGGGCAGCGTCGCTGCTATCGGCGAGTTGTTCCAGGAAGGATCCAACGGCGCCGCTCCACCGCGCCCCTGACCTTTTTATGACCAAAACGGTGCGCAAAACGCACCGTTTTGGTTAGGAGAAACGACGCGCTGGCCTCGTTTCATCGTCTGTTCACAGGTCAAAGTGTCCTTGACCGGATCTTGACAGGTCACGACACACTGAAGCCATGACGGAGCAGGCGTCATCCATCGGTGCTAGCGCGCACGCTTCGGGGATGGACTTCCGGGTCCTGGGGCCGATCGACGTCGTCGACGGCGAGCGCCATATCTCATTGGGCGGTCTCAAACAGCGCACGGTGCTGGCGCTGCTCCTCGCCTCCGCCGACCGACGACCCGCCCGACTACTCCGAGACCATTAGCCGTCTGTGGCACTCGGGTGCCGGACGCCCCGAATGGAGCTTCATCGCAGAAGACGACACGGGCCGCATCGGCCGATTGGGGTCCCGGATCACCCCGACGACCACCGACCCGTCGTGGCTCGGCTCGCTTCCCCCGGGAAGAGCTCTTCCCATATGGGTTGGAGCTGCCCTGGGACGACGATCCCGACAAACCGGGGCGCCAGCCGTTGGCTCATGCCTCCGAGCAGTGGCCGACGACCTGCCCGATATGCTGGAGGTCAGGATCAACGCCACCGTCCACGCTCACGCCGTGACCCGGGCGAGGTGGTGTGAGCGACTCGGCACGGCTCTGTTCCAGGAGAAGCAGGGATTCCCCTGGGAGGACGACGGCAGCCTCATCGACCTGCCGCGAGGTCTGACCTTCCGGTCGATCGATCAGGCAGGCATCGAGACCTTCCGCTCTGTGATGGCCGCCTGTGGCGCCGGAACGCTCGACCGAAACGACCGGTATTACTGGGAGGGCTGTGGGCCCGACAACTTGGCTGCACGAATGATGGCGTACCTCACCGAGGAGGACGCCCCTATGGGGCTCCTGGGATACCGCGTTGATGACCCGGTCGGGTACGTCGCCGTCGTCCGGGATGACGATCTGGTCTCCACCATCGCCCACATCGGCGACATCCATGACCTCCTTTCCGCCGGGATCCCGGCTGCCCGACGTCGAGGCTGGAGTCGATGCTCCCGGATGTCGACGTGGTGAACCATCCCATGGCCGCGGCGATGCGGCATGCAGAGTACCGCGACGACCAGACCGACTGGCATGTGTGGGTGTACCGGGCAGCGTTTGCGCGACCTGGCCTGAGCGCTTTCTCCTGATCAAAACGGTGCGTTTGACGCACCGTTTTGGTCATAAAAACGCTCAGCCGGGGAGGCGGGTCATGTTGGCGAGGGTTTCCTCCACCTCGGAGGGTGACACCGGGGGGTAGAACACCATCGTGTACTCGTCGCAGCGGTCGCCCGGTTCGTTGAACCACGCCACCACCCAGCGGCCATCCGGGTACGGCCCGGCGACGCCCCGGGAGCCGGCGACGTCGACCTCGCCGCGCTCTGCGGGAAACTCCTGGGGCGGGAGACTCCCCCTGACGAGGGCGATGGCCGTCCGGTTGTCGGCGTCGACCCACAACCTGACGTGGGTTCCTCCGACGGAGGTGAATTCGTCGGGCTCGTCGACCGTGTCGGTGCTCTCGGCCGGGTTCACCGTTGGTGGCACCCATTCGAGCTCGTAGGGCGCCGCCGGACAGGGTGCTGGCGGCGCCGTGGTCGAGGTGGGCTGGGCCGCGGTAGTCGACGGCGTGCTGGCCGAGGTAATTGGCCCGGTCTGGGGGTCGCCCGAACAAGCGACGACGAGCACGAGGACCAGAGAGAGGAAGCGCACGATCGGAAATGCTACCGATCTCGCAGGTCATGACCTCACCCTGCCCGGTAGCGTGCGAGAGACCAAGAGAGGGGACCGATGGGCGACACCAAGGAACAGGTTCAGCGGAGAGTCGACGAGGCCGGAGAGGAGCTGCGGGAGATCAGCCGCTGGATGTACGAGAATCCCGAGATCGCCTATCAGGAGCGCGCCGGGTCGGCTCGTCTGGTTCAGTTCCTCACCGAATCGGGATTCGAAGTCGAGTATCCCGCCTATGGCCTCGAGACGGCCTTCGCAGCCCGGCTCGGCAGCCGGGGGCCCCAGGTGGTGGTGTGCGCCGAGTACGACGCTCTGCCGGGAGTCGGCCACGCCTGCGGCCACAACATCATCGCCACTGCCGCCCTGGGAGCCGGCCGTGGCCTCGCTCCCTTCATCGACGACCTCGGGATTCGCCTCACCATCCTGGGTACCCCCGCCGAGGAGAACTACGGCGGCAAGGTCGACCTGATCGACGCCGGCGCCTTCGAAGGTGTCGCCGCCGCCATGATGATCCACCCCTCGCCGACCGACGTCGTCGACCCCCGGGTGATCGCCGTTGCCCATCTCGACGTGCACTTCCACGGCAAGGCCGCCCACGCCTCGGCCTATCCCCAGCTGGGCATCAACGCCCTCGACGCCGCCGTTCAGGCGTACGTCAATGTCTCCACGCTGCGCCAGCACGTCTACCCGACCGACAAGATGCACGGGATCATCGCCGAGGGAGGAGACGCTCCCAACATCGTCCCCGAGTACACCCGCTCCTCGTGGTACGTGCGAGCCGAGAATCGCCGGCGCCTCGAGGAGTTGCTTCCCAAGGTGCGGGCGTGCTTCGAGGCGGCTGCCACAGCGACGGGCTGCAAGCTGGACATCGAGGAGATCGGCCACATCTACGACGACTTGGTCTCCAACCCGCTGCTGGTCGAGTTGTACGCCGCGAACTCCGCCACGCTCGGTCGATCCTTGCTCCGGGGAACCGACTTGCCGCCCTCCCAATCGGGCTCTACCGACATGGGGAACGTTTCCAAGCTGGTCCCCACGATCCATCCCATGCTCGGCATCGACTCCCTCCCGGCGGTGAACCATCAGAAGGAGTTCGCCGCCCACACCGTCACCCCCCAGGGAGACCAGGCGATCTTCGACGGCGCCGTGAGCATGGCCTGGACGATCATCGACCTGGCAGAAGGCGATCGCTGGTCCGAGCTCTAGACCTTCAGCTTCCGACGGCGTAGAAGCTGCCGTCCCGGGAGCCGACGTAGATTCGCCCCTCCCACACCGCCGGAGTGGACTCGATGCACGACTCCGACAGCTGATGGGTCCACCGGGGAGTCGGGGTCCGCGGGTCGGCCAACGAGAACGCCCGTAGTTCACCGGCACACGTGGCGGCGATGAGAGTGTCGTCGACGACCACCGGCGACGACCAGCTGTGTGGGGCGATCGCCTCTTCCCAGGTGACGTCTCCGGTTTCCGTGTCGACCCCCAGCAGCCTGCCCGTGTGGCTCGTGGCGTACAGCATTCCCTGTCCCAGGGCCGGAGTGGCCCAGAACCCGCCGTCGCCCGCCCCGCCCGGATCCGGGACGCCCCACTGGTAGGGGTCGCCGTCTGTATACGGATCGAGCTTGATCAGCTGACCCAGCTCGGCGGCCCGGTCCGTCTTGCGCTCGTCCTCGACCGAGACGTAGAGCATGCCCTCGGCGTCGACCACCACTGTGGCGTCGACATCATCGCCGACCCAATAGTCGAACACTATCGGCGCCTCCCCGCCTTTCACCTCGGATACGTCGAGTCCCACAACCCTCCCTCCGGAGTTGGCGAAGTAGACGCGCTGGTCGAAGACGACCGGCGAGTTCTCGATCGACACGTTGCGGCCCACCCGGCCGATCAGGTCGTCGTCGTACCCGGGGAGGGAGACGAGGACCTCCGGCGCCACCGTGACCAGGCCGTCATCGCCGTAAGCCCGGTTGAGCTGGATGGCGAAGAACCATGAATTCTCACCACCCTCGTAGAGGACGTCGTCGACGATCACCGGATTGCCGTCCCAGTCGTTGTTCCATATCCCGTTGACGACGTTGGCGTCGAGCGACCACAGTTCTGTCGGGCGGTCCCGGTCGAGGGCGATGGCGCGCAGCTTGTTGTCTCTGGATCCGGAGTAGAGGATGGGAAAGCCATCGGGATCCAGGGTGACCGAGCCCTTGATTATGTCTCCGGTGGGGAACGACGCCCGGGACCGTTCGCCGGTGGCGGCGTCGAGGAAGTGGATCGACTTGTCGTACGCCCCGAAAATCACCTCGGTCACACCGTCGGGCCGCTCCCAGACCACCGGTTGGCCGGTCCAGCCCGAACCGCACCACGTCGTGGTCTCGCCCCCTACCGTCGACTGGCCGCACAAGCCTCCGGACTCGGGATAGCTCCATAGGGTCGATGGATCCACGGGGACGGGGCCTGTTCCGTACCAGGTGCGGGTGGGGTTGCCCCGGAACATCGTCAGGCCCACCACCTCGCCCCATGGCCTACCCACCGTCCACTCGGGTACCACGTCGGGGGGGCGGTCGGGGAGTGTCGTCGTCGTGGTGGTGGGCTCGGTCGTGGTTGTGGGCGAAATCGTCGTGACGGTGCTCGACGGGCCGGTCGTCCCCACCGTCGGGGGAGGCGCGGTCGGGTCAGGGGCCGACGCCGTCTCCGGGATTGCTGCTGGAGCGTCGGTCAGGAAACGGGCCGCCGCCAGCAAGGTGCCTCCCAGGACGAGGACGAGGACAACGACCCGCAGACGGCCGGCCTGGTCGGCCGACGAGGGCCCCGGCTTGAGGTGGGTCACGCCTCCATGATGGCTGGCGACATCGTCAACA
>DATABS010000029.1:0-14874 GCA_036259475.1 Acidimicrobiia bacterium
CCCGTTTTCGCGCATGGAATGCACGCCATAGCGTGCATTCCATGCGCGAAACGGGGATGGTTCAGCGGTAGCGCCAGACGATGCGACCCTTGGTGGGGTCGTAGGTGGAGACTTCCACATCTACCTGGTCACCGGGGAGGATGCGGATGATCCGTCCCCGGCGCATGCGTCCCGAAGGACGGGCCATGACCTCGAGACCCCCTTCGATTTCGACCTTGAAGGTGGCGTCGCGAAGGACCTCCCGGACAGTGCCCCGCATGCGGATGTAGTCGTCTTCAGCCATCGGCGCCCGAGAGTACTAGACGGGGGTGGTTTGACCTAGGCCGGGCGGCCGGTGGCTCCTGCCCGCCCGATGGGCAGCGGCTGGCGGAACAGATCGTCGGGAACGGGTGAGTCGGTCCGGATCAATGCGAGGTGCCACGACGGCGACGATCCCATGCTCCATCGCAGAGTGGATACCACCGCCTTGGCGACATCGATCGCCCGGTCATTGGAACGCACGCCCAGCACCTTCCTCAGGCTCTCGGGCAGCGTGGCGATGGCGCCCGCCTGCAGCACTCGGTATCCCACCCGCAGTCCGATTCCGCCCAGTGGTGGTGAGGTCAGGAAGTCCACGGCGGCTTCCATCCCGGGCGACGGGGCGATACCCGGATGCTCGGCGATCCAGTCTCCCAACTCCCGGGCTGTCACCGGCAGCGGGGCGGCGTCGAGCAGGCGACCGATCCGGGCCTGCTCGGCGACGAAGTGGTCGGCTTCGGCGGGGGTGAGCGTCCCCGGACCGAAGTACTGGTAGGCGGCCAAGAAAGAATCTGTCAGGGCGTTGTGGACCCACGCCGACAGGTCAGGGGCATCGGCGGAATATCCCCGTCCCCGATGAGATCTGCCCCGAATCGGACGGTGGGCCCGCCGGACCCGTTCGACCGCCTCATCCACCTCCGGAAGGGCTCCGAAGGTGGTGGCCGTGACGTAGGCCGAGGTCCGGGAAAGACGCCCCAATGGGTCCTCGCGGTATCGAGAATGGTCGGCCACTCCCGCCACCACCTCGGGATGGGCCGCCTGGACCAGGAGCGCCCGGATGCCGCCCACCAGAGACGAGACGTCCCCGATCACCTTCCAACTGACGGACCCCGGGCCGAACAGCCCCGGGTCACCCCTGTACTCGAGGGTGTTCTCGAGCGGGTAACGCGTGTAGCCGAACGGCCGGCTGGCCGCCAGGGCCATCCGCCGACGCACCAAGTCGAGTGTCTTCACCCCCTCAGTGTTCCATCCGGAGCGGCGTATGGTGGAAAGACGAAACGAGTGAAGAGGCCACCGTTCGCCCAAGGCTGCCACGCGGATTAACTTTGAGCGAACAGTCAAAAGTCAGGAGCGCCAGCATGCCGGGAACCCTCAACGAGCGGCGCGTGGCCATCGTCGACGGTCTACGCACACCTTTCGCCAAGGCCGGCACCGACCTCAAGGACGCCTCGACTCTCGAGCTGTCCACTGCCGTGGTCACCGAGTTACTGGCGCGGTCGGGCCTTTCCCCGGAGAAGGTCGAGCGGGTGGTGTTCGGCTCGGTGGTCCAAGACGTCGCCTCTCCCAACCTGGCCCGCGAAATCGTGCTTGCCACGCCCCTGCCCGACACGGTCGACGCATACAGTGTCACCCGGGCTTGCGCCACCAGCACTCAGACCTTCGTCGAGGGAGCCAACTCCATCCTGCTCGGCGACGTCGACGTCGTGATCACCGGCGGCGCCGACTCGCTTTCCAATCCTCCCGTCACCTTTTCCGACGAGTTCGTCTCGGTGATGATGGAGGCGCAGGCAGCCAAAGATGTGGGCGCCCGGATTCGGGCGATCTCCCGGCTCCGACCCAGGGATCTCGCTCCCAACCCGCCGGCCATCGCCGACCGCTCGACGGGTGAGACGATGGGTGACGGCGCCGAGCGGATGGCCAAGCACTGGGGAATCACCCGCGAGGAGCAGGACCGCTACGCCCTCGAGTCTCATCGCAAGGCGGTGGAGGCCTGGGAGAAAGGGGTATACGAGGCGGAGGTGATGGCTCTGCCGGTGCCGCCCGAGTACCGCAAGGTCGTCGAGAGGGACACGCTGCCCCGGCCGGACACGACGCTCGAGAAGCTGGGCAAGCTCAAGCCGGTGTTCGATCGTCGATACGGGACCATCACGGCCGGTAACGCCTCTCCCCTCACGGACGGAGCCTCGGCCTTGATTCTGATGGAGGAGCGCACCGCCCGCCGCCTCGGTTACGAACCCAAGGCCTACCTGCGTTCCTACGCCTTCTCGGCCGTCGACCCCAACTGGCAGCTTCTCATCGGTCCCGCCCTCGCCACCCCGGTCGCCCTCGAACGGGCCGGCATGACACTCGACGACATCGACGTCATCGACCTGCATGAAGCCTTCGCCGCCCAGGTTCTCGCCGTCAAAGAGGCGTTCGCGTCGGATGGCTTCGCCCGTGAGCACCTCGGTCGGGACCGCGCGATCGGAGAGGTTCACGACGACAAGCTCAACCTCTACGGTGGGTCGGTGAGTCTGGGACACCCCTTCGGTGCCACGGGAGGCCGCCAGCTCTTGACGATGGCCAACGAGCTCGTCCGTCGTGACGCCGGTACAGCCCTCGTTTCCCAGTGTGCTGCGGGGGGGCTCGGCGCCACGGTGATCCTGGAGCGCGGATGACCACCACCGCCGACCTGACCCACTTCCGTCTCGACGTATCCGACGGCATCGCCACCGTCACCATCGACCGAGCCGGCGAGTCCCTCAACACCCTGGATCCCTCGCTGATGGAGGAATTCATCGCCGTGGTGGAACGCTTGGAGACCGACGACGCCATCACCGCCGTAGTCGTCACGTCCGGCAAGGAGGACAACTTCCTGGCCGGGGCAAACATCAAGTGGTTCGGCGAGCTCACCGCCGAGAGCGGCTCGGAGGCAGTACGGCAAGGACAAGGGATGCTCGCTCGCCTGGAGCGCCTTTCGACCCATCGAGGAAAGCCCGTTGTGGCGGCCATCCACGGCGCCTGCCTGGGCGGCGGCAACGAATTCGCCCTGGCGTGCTCACATCGGGTCGCCACCGACCACGCCAAGACGAAGTTCGGCCAACCGGAGGTCAAGTTGGGCCTCATCCCCGCCGTCGGCGGCACCCAGCGTCTTCCAAAGCTGATCGGAGTCGCCGCCGCCCTGGATCTGATCCTCACGGGCAAGTCGGTCGACGCCCACAAGGCCCGAAGGCTGGGCCTCGTGAAGGAGGTGGTGCCGCCTGCTCTCCTGCTCGAGATCGCCCGCCGCCGCGCCCGCGAGGCCGTGGGCCGGTCCGATCATGATGGGCGAGACACGAAGCACAGCTGGTTGTCCCTCGACGGCCTGCAGCAGCGAGCCCTGGAAACCAACCCGCTGGGCCAGGCTCTGCTGTTCGGGCAGGCGCGCCGCAAGCTGCTGGCCGAGACCAAAGGCAACTACCCCGCGCCGGAACGGGCGCTGGAGGCCGTGCGGATCGGGGTGCAGGAAGGACCGGCCGCCGGCTACGCCGCCGAGGCCCGGTTCTTCGGCGAGCTGGTCGTCTCTCCTGAATCGCAAGCATTGCAGTCCATCTTCTTCGCCACACGGAATGAACCCGACACCACCGACGCCCGCCCGGTCGAGAGGGTGGCGGTGCTGGGCGGGGGTCTGATGGGAGCGGGGATCGCCACGGTTTCGACGCTTCAGGCCGGCAGTCGGGTGCGGATCAAGGAGCTCGACAACGAGGGTGTGGCCCGCGCCATGGCCCACATCGCCAAAGCGCTGGGGAGCCGGGTGGAGCGGCGCCGGTTGAAGGAATTCGACGCCGAGAGGGCCCAGCTGCGTGTGACAGGTACGGCCGACTGGTCCGGCTTCGCCGGATCCGATCTCGTCATCGAGGCGGTGTTCGAGGATCTGGAGCTGAAACGTGACATCCTGCGCCAGGTCGAGGGGGTGGTGGGTGCCGACACCGTCTACGCCTCCAACACCTCATCGATACCCATCTATTCGATCGCCGAAGCCTCGAACCGTCCGGAGTCGGTCCTGGGGATGCACTACTTCTCACCGGTCGAGAAGATGCCGCTGCTCGAGGTCGTCGTCACCGATCAGACGGCCGACTGGGCGGAGGCCACCGCCGTCGCTTTCGGTCTCCGTCAGGGGAAGACGGTCATCGTGGTGAACGACGGGACCGGTTTCTACACCACCCGAATCCTCGGTCCCTACTCAGCCGAAGCGTTCCATCTCCTGGCCGACGGAGCCTCCGTCGAGGACATCGATGGCGCCCTCGAGAGTTGGGGGTTCCCGGTCGGGCCCCTGCGACTGGCCGACGAGGTGGGCCTCGATGTCGGCGCCAAGATCGCCGTGATCCTCGTCGACGCCTTCGGAGATCGAATGGCGGGACCAGACATGATGAAAGGTCTGATCGACGCCGACCGCAAGGGCCGCAAGAACCACAAGGGGATCTACCTGTACGACGAGTCCGGCAAGCGAGGCGGCGTGGATGAGACGGTTTATGCGGACCTCGGCGTACAGCCCACCGGAAACGTGAGCCGAGATGAGATCCAGGAGCGGATCACGCTCGCCATGATCAACGAGGCGGCCAGGTGCCTCGAGGAGGGGGTGCTTCGATCGCCCGCCGATGGCGACGTCGGCGCAGTGATGGGCCTGGGGTTCCCGCCGTTCCGGGGCGGACCCTTCTTCTGGGTCGACCAGACCGGCGCCACCGAGGTGGTGGATCGATTGCAATCCTTGGAACGGCGCCACGGAGCCCGCTTCCAGCCGGCGCCGATCCTGGTCGACGCCGCGGAGTCAGCGTCGAAGTTTCGTCGTTGAAAGGACCTTCGATTTCCGACTATTGGGACTCGGTCGAGACCCACATGGGGGCCAGCTCGGCGGCTCGGGCGGCGAGAATCTCGGTTGCCTCCGGTGCCTCCGCCGCCGCCATCAGCCACGCCAGATCAGACATATAGGTCTCGGCGCTGACGTCGCCGGCGATGCGGGTGAGACCACCTTCCTGACTGTCCGACCAGTACAGGTACCAGGTGATGATGTCGGCGGCGTGCTCCGACGCCCGGTCCATCCAGGGATGCTCGCGGGATCGCCAGGTGGGGGTGCCGCGGCGGACGGCGAAGTCGAGGCGCTCAGCGCCGTTCAGGTTCACGAACGCCCAGGAGTGGGCCAGTTCATGGATCACCACTTCCTCGTCGACGACACAGATCTGGGCGAGCTTCACCGGCCAGCTGTCCACCGCCTTGCCGCGGGGCTTGCAACGCTCGCCGAAGCTGACCTGACGGAGATGGGTCAAGGGAAGCTCGAGCCCGGCCGCTTCGAAGCGCGCCACCGCCGATCGCACGATCTTCCGGCCTTCCGATGTGAACCCGGACGAAGTGACGGGACCGGCCAGCGCCTGGAGAGACAGAAGTCCCAGAGCCAATGCCAGGACCACCACCAGCCCGCGCCCCAGGTGGCGGAGCGGGCGGATGGGCGTGGACAAGGTGAGGACCTCCCGAGGGTCGATCTGCGGGGATCGATCACCGTCATGCCGGCGACCAACCCGGGGTGTGAGCATACATCGGCCCTCAGTTCCGCCATCCTGAGCTATGGCCCGCCCGACTGGGCCGAACGCCCTAAACCGCCGTCCCGCGTCGCCACGACTCGAAGAGGAGGCGATAGACGCCCCCCTCCTCGATCAGATCTGCATGGTTGCCGTCCTGCACGATGCGGCCGTCGTCGAACACCAGGACCCGATCCGCTTTCTCGGCCGTGGAGAGCCGGTGGGCGATGGTGACCACCGTCCGCCCACTGGCCAGACCCTCCATCGCCCGGGTGATGCGGACCTCGGTAGCCGGGTCCACGGCCGAGGTGGCCTCGTCCAGCACCAACAGGTCGGGGTCGGCGATCGCCGCCCGCACCAGGGTGACGAGCTGGCGCTCCCCGACCGAGAGCGCTCCACCGCGCTCGCCGACCGGCGTATCCAGGCCGGCGGCGAGTTCCGCCAGCCATCCCTGCAGACCCAGTGAATGGAAGGCTCCCCGGACGTCGGCGTCCTTCGCCTCCGGGCGGCCCATGCGGACGTTGTCGCCGACCGTGCCGGAGAAGAGCATGCCTTCCTGGGGCACCATCACGACCCGGTCCCGGAGAGATTCGAACCGCACCGTGGACACGTCCACGTCGCCGACCCTCACGACGCCTTCGGTGGGGTCCATCAACCGGGTGAGCAGCTTGGCGAATGTGGTCTTGCCCGAACCGGTCTCACCGACGACGGCCACTTTCTGCCGGGGCTCGATCCGCACGTCGATGTCCATGAGGGCGGCGTGGCCGGTGGCGGCCGCCGCTGTCTCCCCCGGCCGGGGATAGCGGAACGTAACCGACTCGAACGTGACACCGAGGGGCCAATCGGGCAGGTCGACGCCTTCTCGCCCCGGGTCGGAGACGTCCGGCTCGAGGTCGAGGACGTCGAGGACCCGCCGCCACCCGGCGACGGCCGTCTGCGCCTCGTTCACCGCCTCACCGAGGATCTGCACCGGTTGGATGAAGAGCTGCACCAGGAAGAGGAAGGCGATGACCGTTCCCACGGAGATCGTCCCGTCGACCGCCAGGATCGTACCCACCACCACCACTGCCGCCAGCACCATCGCCGAGAGGACTTCGGCCACGCCCGAGAAGGAAGCCGACAAGGCGCCGGCCCTGACTCCGGATCGGCGGTGATCCTCGATGGCCGTGGCGAGGCGGCGGCGGACCCGGCGCTCGATGCCGTAGGCGCGGATGACCGGCGCGCCCACCACCACTTCGGCCAACACCGCGAGCATCCGACCAACCCGTTCCCGCACCGTCAGGTAGGCGCGGTCGAGACGAGTCTGGAACCATCTCATGGTGAGGATGATGAGCGGCACGGAGGCAGCCACCACTCCACCCAGCAACGGGGAGTAGAAGAACATCACCACGACGGCGAGAAAGGCCTGACCGCCGTTGGTGAGCAGCATCAGCCCCGCCCACTGCATGAACCGGCTGATCTCGTCGACGTCCGAGGTGACACGAGAGACAAGCGCCCCCCGTTGCTCCGATGCCTGGTGGAGCATCGATAGGTCGTGGATGTGTCGGAAGGCGCGGATTCGCAGGCCCGAAAGCGCCGTCTCCGCCACCCGGGCAAGGCGCAGATGCATCCATCCGGTGGCGGCTCCCGTCATCACCACCGCCCCCAAAGCCAGGAGGCACATGCGCATGATGAAGGCCATGTCGACCCGGCCTCCCCGGAGGCCACCGTCGATCACCTGCTGGATGGCGATGGGAATAATGACCCGGCCGGCCGTGGCGAGGAGGGCGAGGAAGAGAGTTCCCGGCAGCCCACGACGCAACTCGGGCGAGAGACGCAGGCCCCGACGGATCGTGAGCCAGGCGCCTTGGCGGGCCCGAGCGGTGCTCGGAGCCGTGATCGCCGTCACGCCTCCACCCCTTCTGTCTCGTAGGCGTCGATGAGGGCGGCGTACTCGGGAAGCTCCCGGTAGAGCTCTTCGTGGGGTCCCCGACCGATGACCCGACCGTCCTCGACGAAGATGACTTCGTCGGCCAGCACGATCGACGAACGGCGGTAGGCGACGATGACGACGGTCGTCTCCAACGTCGCCAGCCCTTCGAGGATCGCCGCCTCCACCGCCGGGTCCACCGCCGACGTGGCGTCGTCGAGCACCAGAAGGCGGGGACGGCGGATCAGGGCCCTCGCCAGCGCCACCCTCTGCCGCTGGCCGCCCGACAGAGAGGCACCGCGCTCGCCGACATGGGTGTCGTAGCCGTCCGGGAGCTTGCTGACGAAGCCGTGGGCCTGGGCGAGCTGAGCGGCCGCCAAGACCTCGTCCTCGGTGTAGTCACCGTCGAGTGTGATATTGGCGCGGATGGTGTCGTCGAACAGGAACGGCTCCTGGAACACGAGCGCGGCGCTGCCGGCGATCTCCTCGCGGTCGAGGTCGCCGAGACCCCGGCCGTCGAGGCGGATGTCGCCCCGGTCGGGGTCGAACAGGCGGACGAGGAGATGGGCGATGGTCGACTTTCCGGAGCCGGTCGGCCCGACCAGTGCCACGGTTCGACCCGGTTCGACCGCCAGCGTGACGGACTCGACTCCCCGACGGTCGCCTTCCTCGCCGGGGCCGTGATCGACATCCGAGTCCGCCAGGTCGATGACCGCCGTCTCCGGGTACAGGTAGCCCACCTCGGAGGCAGCAGCCGAGGCACCCCCGTTCCCGTGCAGGCGACCGGTTCCGTACGAGACCTCGTCGCGCGTCCGAAGAACGCCTTCGACCCGATCCCAGCCGACCACGGCCCGGGGCAGCTCACCCAGAAGCCAGCCGAACACCCGCATGGGCAGCGCTACGAGCCGGAAGAGGAAGGCAAACGTGACGAGATCGCCCGGAGTGAGGAACCCCTGATCCACCCGCCACGCTCCCACGGCCAGCACCGCCAGGATGGCGAGACTGGGCAGTCCCTCGATGAAGGGGTCGAAGGTCGCCCTCAGCTTGCCGACCTCGACCATCCGGTCTCGCAGCAGATCGGAGCGCGCCCCGAAGCGGCCGACCTCGGCGTCCTCCCGGCCGAGGGTCTTGACCACGAGGGCGGCGTCGAAGGACTCGTGGGCGATCTCTGCCACCTCCGCCCGGAGGCGCTGGGCGGAGGCGGCGGCGGCCCGCATGCGGCGTTGATAGAGGAAGTTGGCGAGGCCGATCGCCGGCCCAGCGGCGAACCCGATCAAGGCGAGGAAAGGATCGGTGACGATCAGCACCACGCCGGTGATGATGAGCATGAGAAAGACCCCGAACGCCATCGGCAGCGGGGCGGCGATGAAGGCGGCCGCTTCCACGTCGGCGTTGGCGTTCGAAAGTAGTTGACCGGTGGGATGGCGCCGATGCCACTCGATCGGCAACTGGAGATAGCGGTCGGTGACATCGACACGGTCTCGGGCCTGGAGTCGGTACTGGGCGGCGTAGGCGCCCAACCGCCGGCCGGTGATACCGACCGCCCGGACGGTGGAGACGCCGAGTACGGCCAGCGCCGCTGCCGTCAGCGTGGATGCGGCTACGGTGCCCGCTTCGACGGACGGCAGCAGAACCGAGTCGGTCACCCAGCCGAGCACGAACGACGACGCCACCGTGGCGGCGGCGAAGAGGACGGTGCCGACACCACCGAAGGCGAACTGGCGCGAAGCCCGGCTCAGCTGACGACGTATGAGGTCCCAGCCGCGGCCGCGCAGGCCTCCGGCGGAGGGCTCCTCCAGAACTCGATTCACGCCCATCGAGGGTATCGGCCGGCCACCCGAAGCCGGAAGTCGCTAAACCCTTCTTTCGACCGTGACGGACGGAAGGCGAGCGCCCGCCTCCAGAGAAAGCGGAGGACGCTCCCCACGGTCCAAAGAACCGGTCAGCTCGATCCCCACGTCGGTAGGAAAGCGGACCGAATCCCAGTACGACTCGATTCGGGTGGCGAAAGCGGCCGGCTTCTCGGCGTAGGCTCGAGTGCCGAGGACCCGGGCGGCTGCCTGGAGTTCAGACCGGCGGTGCTGGGCGAGGGCGGCGAACAACGACCGTTCGGTCGGATCGGGGCACAGGCGCGGAGTGACGGCCAGCAAGCCCAGCAGGGCCGCGATATCGTGTTCGTCGCCCAGGATGTCACCGAGCCGCTCGAGGGTGAAGGCGGTCGCTCCGACAACCTCGGGATACAGGGGACGCAGGATCTCCATCTGATGGCGGAGGTACTTGACCCGCTTGCGCCACATGTGGAAGTTGTGGGCATCGGGCGAAGCGTACGCCCGCTTCATCTCCTGCCCGCCTCTGGCGTAGGTCCGGGTCAAGCCGCCCCCGATCGTGGCGAACCGGTCGGGAAGGGGCGACCCGTAAGGGCTCCTTTCCGTGTCGTCCACCGGCCAGGTGGCGAAACGCACCCGGGTCCTCTCCAGGGTGGCGACGACCCGCTCGATGGCGTCGCTCTCGTGGATGATCCGCTGCCGGATATGGACCGCCCGCCGATCGAGTCGCTCGGACAGGTCGTCGAACACGTCGAGGGGGAGGGCACCTCCGAAGCGGTCGGCGATCTTGCCGACGGTGCCGACGCTCACCGCTCCGTCCCGAATGCCGGCGAGGAGTCGGGCGGCGTCGCGTAGCGTGCGGTTCTCGTAGCGGTAGACCCGGTCGCCGATCACCGGCCGCACCAGGCGCAGCATCGCCCGGATCCGTTTCATGGCCTTCCGGGCCTCATGGACCGCCAGGTCCACGTCCTCGCCGGCGAAGCGACGAATCGCCGCCTCGCACTGCTCGATCCCCAGCCGTCTCAGGCCCCGACCTAGCGGCTCTCCCGGCCGCAGTTCGAATCCGTCCCCCAGCCCGGCCGGAAGATGCCGCCCCTGCATCACATCCGGGTGTCGCTCCACTGCCCACATGCTACCGGCGGCTTTCTCGGCGTCACCCCCTGTTGACTAACGACCGCACCGGACGCATGATTCGCCGTCCGCCGAGAAAGAGAGTGCGCCTGCGGTCGGCCGGCCTTCTGCCCTACCGAAACAACGACACCCTGGAGGTCCTCGTCGCCCACCCTGGCGGTCCGTTCTGGGCGAAGAAGGATGAGGGCGCCTGGTCGGTGGTCAAGGGCCTGATCGACACGGATGAGGAGCCGACGGCGGCGGCGGCGAGGGAGTTCGCCGAGGAGACCGGCTGGGCGCCGCCCCCCGAGCCGTGGATCGACCTGGGCGAGGTACGGCTCCGGTCGGGAAAGGTGGTGATCGGCTGGGCGGCGCCGGGCGACTACGACCCCGAGACGCTGGAGCCGGGGGAGTTCACTACGGTTCTCAGGGGCAAACCGGTCACCTTCCCGGAAATCGACCGGGTCGCCTGGTTCGACCTGGAAACCGCCCGTCGCAAGCTCAATCCGGCCTACGGAGACTTTCTCGATCGCCTGGAACGACAAGCCCCCCGTGCTGGTTGAATGAGGCGAGGTGATGTGAATGACTGATATGCCCAAGAACGATGCCGAATGGAAAGAGAAGCTCGACTTCGACCAGTACCAGATCCTGCGTAAGGGAGGCACCGAGCGTGCCTTCACGGGCAAATACTGGGATGAGCACCGGGAAGGGACTTACCGGTGCGCCGGATGCGGCCAGCCCCTCTTCACCTCGGACACCAAATTCGAGTCCGGATCAGGCTGGCCCAGCTTCTATCAGCCGGCGGAGGGCGCCGAACTCGAGGAACTGGAGGATCGTTCCTATGGAATGGTGCGCACCGAGGTGAAATGCGCCAACTGCGGCGGGCACCTCGGGCACATCTTCCCCGACGGCCCCCGTCCGACGGGACTGCGCTACTGCATCAACAGCGCCTCGCTCGAGCTGGACTCCGACGCCGACTGACAAACGCCCGACGGTGGTCGTGCCGTGCCGGGACGCGCCGTCATCGCTCTAGCCTGACGGGTTCGTGTCGCGCCGTCCACCGCTCGTCTTCATCTTCACCGTCACGCTGACGGGCATCCTCAACAACACGCTCGTCACACCTGCCATACCCGACATCCTCTCCGACTTCGGGGTGGCCGACCGCAACTCGGGGCTACTGGTGGCCTCGGGCTCGGTGGCCGGGATCATCGTCGCTCCCCTCATGGGCTTTCTCGCCGACCGATTCGGCCGTCGGGTGGTGCTGACCTCCTGCCTGGCCATCTTCGGCGGTTTCGGCCTCCTGTCCGCTCTCTCGCCGACCTTCGAACTGTTGCTGCTGGCGCGCCTCCTCCAAGGGGTCGGATCGGCCGGTCTGATCAACCTGGCGGTAGTGCTCATCGGCGACCACTGGAGCGGCGCGGACCGCACCCGGCTGGTCGGTCGCAACGCCTCCGTTCTCACGGTGGGTCTGGCGTTCATGCCGATCGTGTCGGGGGCGGTGACCCAGGCGGCCGGGTGGCGGGTGACTTTCGGCCTCTACACGGTCGCGCTGGTGACGGCCGCCGCCAGCTTCTGGGTACTCGACAAGGGGCGACCACTGCGCCGAGTGTCGGCTGCCGACCAGCTCCGGGGAGCCGGAGAAGTCATCCGCCAGCCGGAAGTCGCCACCACCCTGGGGGTGGGGTTTCTCGTGTTCGTGATCATCTTCGGACTCTTCCTGTCCGTCTTCCCTCTGCAACTCGCGCAGCGATTCGGCATGGAGGCGGGCGCCAGGGGAATCCTCATCTCGGTCCCGGCCCTGACATCGACCCTGGCGGCGTTCAACCTGGGGAGGATCCGCGCCTGGCTGTCGGTCCGGGCCATCGTCTTGCTCGGCGGCCTGGGATTCGCCCTTGCGTTCTTCCTGCTGGGTGCGGCCTCGATACTGCCTCTGTTGGTAGTCGCGGCTCTGTGCCACGGCGCCTCCGAGGGAGCGTTCATTCCGACCCTCCAGGACCAGGCCATGGAGGCATCGCCCGACGACCACCGGGGAGCCGTGGTGGCGGTGTGGGTCGGTTTCGCCCGTCTCGGCCAGACCGTCGGCCCGCTACTGGCGGGCCTGGCACTGGCCGTGTGGAGCCCAGGCACCACCCTGATGGTGGGATCGGCTCTCGGCGTGGTGATCTTCGTAGTGGCCCTGGTAGGGCCGCTCACCCGCCAGCGCACCGGCGGACGATTCACCGCTGAGAAAGGGACGCAACGGTAGGGTGGCTCACTCAATGGCCACCGTTCCTTCCGCTGACGGCAGCCCGATCACTCGATCCGGCACCCGCACCCGCACATTCGGGTCGAGTCGCCGGGAGAACCACGACGCCAGCGGCTTCTACCGACGCTTTCAGCCCCCGCTGGTGTCGGACGATGCCGACGTCCGGAGACCGGTGGTCACCGACGGGCTCTTCTGTGGAGACGCTGCCGCCATGACCGAGGCTCAGGTGGCGGACCGGTCGGTGGCGCTCCTCGTCACTTCGCCGCCGTATTTCGCCGGCAAGGAGTACGAGAAGGACCTGGGGTCGGGTGACGTACCGAGAAGCTACGTCGACTACCTCGAGATGGTCTACCGGGTCCTGGCGGCGTCCGTCTCCAAGCTGGAGCCGGGTGGCCGTATGGCGATCAACGTCGCCAATCTCGGCCGCAAGCCCTACCGGTCGCTGTCGGCGGACATGATCTCGATCCTCCAGGACGATCTGGGCCTGCTCATCCGAGGCGAGATCATCTGGCGAAAGGCCAAAGGGGCGGGCGGGTCTTGCGCCTGGGGTTCGTACAGGTCACCGGCCAACCCGGTCCTCCGGGATGTCACGGAGCGGGTGGTCGTCGCCTCCAAGGGTCGCTTCGACCGGGCCCTGCCACGCCGGCGACGCCAGGAGCTGGGTCTCCCCCATGAACCGACGATCGACACCGAGGAATTCCTCGAAGCCACCCTCGACGTATGGGAGATCCCTCCGGAGTCGGCCACCCGGGTGGGCCATCCCGCCCCCTTCCCCGTGGACCTGCCCCGGCGGCTGATCGAGCTGTACACCTACCGCGGGGACCTGGTCCTCGATCCCTTCATCGGTTCGGGTACCACCGCCGTCGCCGCCGTCGCCGCCGGCCGTCACTACATAGGCTTCGACACGGACCCGGCATACGTGAGGCTGGCCGAGGAGCGCATCGCCCGTGTGCAGGGGACGATGCCCACCGAAACACCGTGAGTCTCGGGCAAAATCCGGTTCGAGTGCTGATCGTGTGCCTCGGGAACATCTGCCGCTCCCCGGCCGGAGAGGCCGCCCTGAAGGAGGCCGCCGCTTCGGCCGGCGTGGGTCTGGAAGTGGAATCGGCCGGCACGGGGTCGTGGCACATCGGCGAGCGGCCCGACCCTCAGATCCGCGCCGCCGGGGAGCGGGCCGGCCTGGCGGTGGAAGGACGGGGGCGCCAGGTGACTGGGACAGCCGACCTGCGTGACTACGACTTGATCCTCGCCATGGACCGTTCAAACCTGGCGGCCTTGCAGCGCCTCGCCCCGGATCTGTCCGACCGGATGCACCTCTATCGCAGCTTCGACCCCGAAGCCGACGGCGACGAGATGCCCGACCCCTACGGGCGGACCGACGCCACCTTCGACGAAACCATCCGGCTCGCTCGATCCGGCGCCCGAGGAATCGTTTCCGCCATCGCCTCCGGCCGCCTCCCGTGACGTGACCTGGGCGACGATCGCCCGAGACGTACGGGATGGCAGGAAGGTGATAGTCAAGACCACCGACTACGACGCCCATCTTGAGGCCGACGGCCTGCGGGCCTTGGCGGCGGCCGGTGCTCCCGTGCCCGAGGTGATCGATGTGAGGGCCGACCGGCTGGTCATGGAAGAAGTCTCCGGCCCGGAAGCGTGGGACGAGCTCGGCCGGGCTCTCGCCCGCTGCCACCGCGCTACGGACGACGGGTACGGGTACCACATGGACAACGTCCTCGGTCCCCTCGCTCAGGACAACAGCCCGGGGGCGACCTGGCCCGACTTCTATGCCAAGCGCCGGCTCATGCCGTATCTCGACGACCTTCCGGGAGATCTCGCCAGCCGAATGGGCACCGCCATCGATTCGGGAGCTGTCGGCCGGCTGCTGGAGCATGGCCAGACGCCGTCATTGGTCCACGGTGACTTGTGGTCCGGAAACATCGTCGACGGATGTTGGCTCATCGATCCGGCAGTCCACTACGCCGACCGCGAGCTCGACGCCGCTTTCGCCGCCGTCTTCGGCGGAATCCCGGCTGCGATGTGGCGCGCCTATGTCGAGGTCTGGCCGTGGGACGATGGCTGGGAGGAGCGCCGCCCCGCCCTACAGCTCTACCACCTGCTGGTTCACGTGCGCCTGTTCGGGGGCAGCTACGTGGCCATGGTGGCCGACCGCCTCGACCGTCTCGGCTGGTGACCGTTTTCGCGCACGGTTTGCACGCTATGGCGTGCAAACCGTGC
>DATABS010000030.1:0-27874 GCA_036259475.1 Acidimicrobiia bacterium
GCACGCCAGAGCGTGCAATCCGTGCGCGAAAACGGGACTCGGCCTCCCTCGGAGGCGTCGCGTCGTACCATGCCGAACGTGGACGACGTCCCCGACCTCGGATCTCTCTACCGACTCGGCCGTGAGCAGGTGGCGGAGCTGGTGCGTTCGCTTTCTCCGGAGGAGCTCGCCGCTCCGGTGGCGGCGACACCCGGCTGGACGGTTCACGATGTGGTGTCCCACCTCGCCGGAGTGGCAACCGACGCCGTCAACGGGCGGCTGCAGGGTATCCCATCTCCGGAACAGACCGAGGCCCAGGTCACGGAACGCGCCGCCACCCCGACCTCGATCGTCCTGCGGGAGTGGGAACGGACCGGCTCGCAATTCGAGGCGCTGCTGACGAAGTCGCGCGGCCGCAACGTGGCGCCCGTCGTGGACGTTGCGGTTCACGAACAGGACATTCGGGGAGCGGTGGGTGTGCCCGGGAACCGGGAAGGGCCGTTGATCGACCTGGCGGTGGAGCGTGCCGTCGAGCTCTGGATGAGCAAGGTCGAGAGCGCCGGATTGCCTCCCGTGGGAGTCGGCGAGCCGTCCGGACGGCTCATCGCCGGCCTGGACGACGCCCCCACCACCTTCCGGGCGTCCCGGTTCGAGCTGCTGCGAGCCATTTACGGACGTCGGAGCCGGACCCAGATCGAGCGTCGATTCGAAGGAACCGACGATCCCGGCGCCTATGTGGATCTGCTGTGTGTCTTCGGCCCGGCCGACCAGGACATCATCGAGTAACGGCTCGGCTATTCGGGCGGCTCCAGGTTTCCGTCGGCCAGGTCCTCCCACAGCTGAGAAGCGGAGTCATGCAGGAAGACCACGCTGGCGCCGCCCGCCGATCCGGTGCCACCGGGAGCGACCACGTTCACGACCTTGTCGGGGTGCACCCGGATGATGGAAGCCGAAACCATCAACAGCTCTGCCGGGTCCAAGTCCGTCGAGAAATGCGGCGCTGACGCGGCCAGCAGCTCTGGAAGGCCCAGGGGACCGTCTGCTCGCACCATCGCCTGGGCGGCCATGATCGCCAGGCCCCCATGCTCCTGGCGTTGAAAGTCTCCGCCGGGAAGCGTTTTCCGGGTTCGTGTGAAGGCCAGGGATTGGGCGGCGTCGAGTACCTGCTCGCCCGCCTCGAGGTAGGCCTTGGCCGCCTTGTCGTTGAAGTCGCGAGGCACGTCGATCGCCAGGCCCCCGAGGATCTCAATCAGGCTCTCGAAGCCGGCGAAACCGGTCAGGAGATAACCGTCGAATTCGAGACCGGTCAGCTCGGAGAAAGTCGCCATCATCATCTCCGGTCCGCCAAACGAGAGGGCGGCGTTGATCTTTGAGCTTCCGGCACCGGGGATCGGCACCCACGAGTCGCGGGGGACGCCGATGATGCCGGCGTTGCCTTTGCCGTCGACGCCCACGAAGTGGATCGAGTCGGAGCGGGTTGCCTCCCGATCCTCGTCCGGTCGGGCGTCGGATCCTACGACAGCAAGGATCTTGGGGAACTCGCCGAGTACCTGACCGGCTTCGACGGAGGGCCACCAGCCTCCGATCACCCGCCAGTCGGGATCGGCTACGGCCAGGGTCACGTCGTCGGCCGTTTTCACGACTGCGAGGCGGGTGTCCTCGTCCCAGTTCGCCACCGAGGCTGTGGCGCTGACCGGAGGCGGGGCGTCGGCGGCGGCGAAGGCCTCCACCACCTTGGGAGGCGCCGGCAAGGCGTCTGCCTTGGTGTCACCGGCGTAGAGACGGGTCATCAATGCCGTCAGTTCGCTGTCGGCGCCCTCTGTCTTCAGACGGTAGACGGTGGTGGTAGTGGTCGGGATGGTGGTGGTGGTCGTCGTCGAAGTCGTCGTCGACGTGGTGGTGGACGTACTCGTGGTTTCGGCTGTCGCCGACGAGCAGGCGGCAACGAGCAACGACAAGGCGATGAAAGAGAGGCGCTTCATCCGGATCCTCTGGTTCCGAGCGGCTGGCACGGGCTGCCCTTACGAGGCGGGGAGGTTAGACCGATGATCGAGAAGTGCCGAGCATCTCTTCTTCGACGCCGGACCGGCCCTTCCTATACTGCGGCGCCGGTTCTTCCCGCTACCCGTCCTCGGAGGACTCGACTGATGATTGACACGTTGCTCTACGTCGCGCTCGCTGCCGGATTGGCGGCGCTCGCCCTGGCCGTCTTCTACGCCCGTGCCGTGCTGGCGACGCCCCAGGGCAACGAGCGAATGGTGGAATTGGCCGCCGCCATCCGCGAGGGGGCGATGACCTTCCTCCGGAGGGAGTACACATGGGTGGCGGTGTTCGTCGTCATCATGGGGTTCCTCATCGGCATCCTGCTCGACGACGGTGGCTTCCGGGCGACGGCCTACGTCTTCGGAGCAGTCCTGTCTGCAGTGGCCGGTTTCGTGGGGATGCGCATCGCCACCGCCGCCAACGCTCGTACGACCGAAGCCGCCCGCCTCGGTGGCATCCCGGGAGCCCTGCCCGTCGCCTTCCGGGGCGGGGCCGTGATGGGCTTCACGGTCGCCGGCCTGGGGCTACTCGGCGTGGGCATCGGCTATCTCGTGTTCATCGTCCTGATGCCCGATATCGACCTGGTCCGCAGTGCCGACATAATCGCCGCCATCGGGCTAGGAGGATCGTCGATTGCGTTGTTCGCCCGTGTGGGCGGGGGCATCTACACCAAGGCGGCGGACGTCGGTGCCGACCTGGTAGGCAAGGTCGAGGCAGGCATCCCCGAGGACGATCCCCGAAATCCGGCTGTGATCGCCGACAACGTGGGCGACAACGTGGGCGACGTCGCAGGGATGGGCGCCGACCTGTTCGAGTCGTATGTGGGTGCGTTGGTGGCACCGATCGCCTACTCGGCTTTCGTCTTTTCCCAGTCCGGCTATCAGGCCGAGGCGATCATCTTCCCCCTGGCGGTGGCGGCCCTGGGCATGCTGGCATCGATCATTGGGTCCTTCCTGGTGAGAGCCGAGGGCGAAGAAGATCTGGCAGCCGCCCTCCACCGCGGCACCAACTTCTCGCTGATCGCCACCGCGGTCGGCACGCTCGGTCTCGTCTATTTGGTGTTCGACCAGTCCGAGACCCGGCCGCTCGGCATCTGGATCGCCGTTGTCGTTGGCCTCGTCGTCGGGTGGTTCGTCGGCAAGGTCTCGGAATGGTTCACCTCCGACCACTACAAGACCGTCAAGGAGATCGCCCGCCAGGCCCAGACCGGCCCGGCCACGGTGATCATCACCGGCATCGCCGAAGGCATGCGATCCGCCGCCTTCTCTGTCGTGATCGTGGCCGGGGGGATCGGCGGCGCCTACTGGGCCGGAGACTGGGCTCTGGGCGACGGCGGCGGGATCTATGGCGTCGCCATCGCCGCCATCGGCGTGCTCGCCACGCTGGGCATTACGATCTCGGTCGACGCCTACGGTCCGATCGCCGACAACGCCGGCGGCATCGCCGAGATGGCCCACTTGCCCGCCGAGGTCCGCCAGTCGACCGACGCTCTCGATTCGCTGGGCAACACCACGGCCGCCGTGGCCAAAGGGTTCGCCATCGCCTCGGCGGCGGTCACCGCCCTGGCCCTTTTCGCCACGTTCACCCAGGCAGTGCAGCTCGAGTCGCTCGACCTGATCCAGGTCGAGACCACGGTCGGCCTGTTCCTCGGGGCGATGTTTCCCTTCTTGTTCGCGGCCCTCACGATGAACGCAGTCGGTCGGGCGGCGAACAAGATGATCGACGAGGTGCGGCGCCAATTTCGCGAGATCGTCGGTCTGAGGGAGGGCGATCCCGACGCCCGGCCCGACTACACGACCTGCGTGGACATCGCCACCACCGCCGCCCTGCGCGAGATGGTCATCCCGGGAACGCTGGCCATCGCCCTGCCTCTGATAATCGGCTTCACCAACGTCGAGATGCTGGGTGGCTTCCTCGCCGGCGCGCTGGTGACGGGCTTTCTCCTCGCCATCTTCATGGCCAACGCCGGCGGAGCCTGGGACAACGCCAAGAAGTTCATCGAAGCAGGCGCATTCGGCGGCAAGGGATCGGAGCCGCACAAGGCGGCGGTCATCGGCGACACGGTCGGAGACCCGTTCAAAGACACCTCCGGTCCGGCGATGAACATCGTCATAAAGGTGATGACGATCGTCTCGCTGATCTTTGCCTCGGCGTTCATCGCCTGAGCCGAGGCGCATTTCCCGCAAGGTGCCTAGCGTCGGACTCGTGAACTCCGAGGTCGAACAGCTGGAGCACGAGTTCTGGGTCACAGGCGGAGGCAACCCCGACTTCTGGCGCACTCATTGTGCCGATGACGCCATCATCGCCCTCGCCGCCGGCGTGATGGGCAAGGATGAGACGGTGGCGGCCATGGAAACGTCCCGCGGCTGGGAGCGCGCCCAGTTCAGTGACAAGCGATCCGTCGACGCGGGCGATTCGATCATCATGACCTACCGGGTGACCGCCGAGCCAGTGGGTGCCGACGAGGACTACGCCGCGGTGGTTTCGAGTGGTTACGCCAGGAGAGACGGCCGCTGGATGCTGGTCTTCCACCAACAGACTCCCCAAGTCTGAAATTGTCCTTCCGGGGCTGGCGGGCGGATAGCCAACGAACCTCCCGGGTTTCGCATGTCCGTCGTCGAAAGCCAGAATGTCGCTCCTTCCCGTCATGTCTGAGATAGTCCTCGTCCGTCACGCCGAATCCGAGGCCAACCTCGCCGCCGCCTGGCAGGGGCGGGGTGACGCCGGCCTCAGTTCCGCCGGCAAGGAGCAGGTCGACGCTCTCGCCCGCCGTGTGAACGGTCGCCAGTTCGGGGCGGTTGTCTCGTCTCCGCTGACCCGGGCGTATGAGACCGCCGGCGCTTTCGGCGATTCTCCGGAGATCGAGGACGATCTCATCGAGATCGACCTCGGCGAGTGGGAGGGTGTCGCGTTCGACATCGTGGCGGAAAAGGACGGAATGCTGCTCCGCTCCATCTACCAGGGACGGGACGAGCGATTCGGCGAGGTGGGCGAGAAGATGAGCGAGGTGGCGGCTCGAGCGTGGGGAGTGATCGATGGTCTGGCTGAACGTGTCGGCCCGGGCGGCTCAGCCGTTGTGGTGACCCACGGAGGCGTGATCGACTCGCTCCTCGCCACGCTCCTTCCAACTGTGAGCCGACGTCCCCACCGGATGGCTTCCAACGCCTCCCTCAACCATCTCGTCGGCGGACCGGGCGACTGGCGCCTCGGCCGCTTCAACGACACGGCTCACCTGGGCCGGGTCCCGGCGCCGGTGTCGGCGTACCTCGAGGAGGGAGACCCCGTCGTCGCCCTGATCCGCCACGGTCGCACCCAGGCCAACGTCGACGGCCGCTTCCAGGGACAATCGTGCTGGGGCCTCGACGATGTCGGCACGCGGCAGGCTGCCCGGCTGGCGGAGTGGTATGGGCGGTTCGACCGGCTGTACACCTCTCCGCTCGAACGGGCGAGCGCCACCGCCACCGCCCTCTGCGAGGCTCCGGTGCCGGTGGACGGTCTCATGGAGATATCCCTGGGAGCGTGGGAGGGCCTCACGTGGCGAGAGGTGCATGCCGAATGGGCAGAGTCGGCCCGTCGCATCTACTCCGAGGGGGAGGACCTGCCGCGCGGTGATCACGGCGAGACATGGGCACAGGCCACCCAGCGGATGGTCGACACGATCGCAGGATTGGATATGCGCGAAGGAGAGGTGACCGGCGTGGTCACCCATGGCGGCGTCATCAGGGCCTTCGTCGGAACCCTCAGCGGCGATGCCACCTCGACCGAGAGCCGGCTGGCTACGCCGGAGAACACCTCGGTGACCCATGTTGCCATCACCGCGAATGGCCCCGTGCTGTGTGACTATTCCGTAGCGCCCCACCTGGACCCGCTTTGAGCTACGACAACCGGCGCTACGCCCTCGTCAACCGCTGGGACCCCTCTCATCTCGAAAAAGTCGATCGGCTGCTGCCCCTCCGGCCCGGAAGTAGGGTGCTCGAAGTGGGGTGCGGGTCTGGACATCTGACGAAGCGGCTGGCAGAGCGCGGCATCGACGTGGTAGGCATCGATGCCAACCCCAATGCCTCCGAGATCGCCGACACGGATCGCGTGAGGACGATGCGGGCGGAAGCCCTTGCCTTCGACGACGACTCCTTCGACGCCCTGATTTCGGTGCACGCCATCGAGCACATCCCGGCGCTGGAGGCGGCTTTCGTCGAGATGGCCCGGGTGCTTGGTCCCGGCGGCGAGGCCCTCTTCATCTATCCTGCCGAGCCGATCATGGGTCTCTACGCCATACCCACATCGGTCATCCTCCACGGCACGCCTTTCAAGGCCCGCCGGGTGCACTGCCATCGACTGTGGCCGGCCAAGGTGGAACGCATGGTGGAGCCACTCGGCTGGGTCGAGACCCATCGAGAGTTCAACCTCCTGAAGAGCCCTCAGTTCATCTCGAAGTTCGCCGCGGCTGGATGAATTCACGCCTCCTGACTCTCGCCCTTCTCGTCGCCGCCTTCCTCTGGCCGGCGGTGGCGGGGGCGGCGGAGGAGGGCGACCCGCCGTCCGGTCCCGAGGCTTGTCTGGTGGATGGGGTCAACGACCGCCGGTCCAGCTCGTTGAAGTGGTCCGGGGTGGTGCAGGAGAAGCTCCGCGGTCACGCCGCCGAGATGTCGTCGGACGGCTCGATCAGTCACGAAGGCATGAGCGGCCGGACGGGCGACATACCGCCGGGATGGACCCACTACGGCGAGACCGCATCTGTCGAGGCGCTGGCATCGCCCGACCTTGCCGGGGTGACCGAGTGGTGCGAGGCGGCAGTCGACGCGCTGTGGTCGTCGGATTCGCACCGGCGCATTCTGAGCGCGGTGGACTACGAGTTCATGGCGGTGGGGGTGTATTGGGACGGCGACGCGATCTGGATCGCGACGGGCGTGTTCGCCCATCCTGACTACCAGCCCACACCTACGGACTGGCCCGACTCCTATGCCGAGGGCCTCGCGAGTGGCTGGGATGGTCGGTTCTACGACGACGACGGCAACATCTTCGAGGCCGATATCGAGGAGCTGGCGGCAAGCGGCATCACCCGGGGATGCAATCCACCGGTCGACAGTGATGGTGGCCCACCCCCTGTCCCGCGTTTCTGTCCTGACTCGCCGGTCACGCGGGGACAGATGGCGGCGTTCCTGTCCCGGGCATTCGATCTGTCGTCCGGTGACGACATGTTCCGCGACGACGACGGTTCGGTCTTCGAGTCGGATATCGACAGTCTGGGTCGAGCCGGGGTTACCGAGGGGTGCAACCCGCCACGCAACGACCGCTTTTGCCCTGACCGTCCCATCACGCGAGCCGAGATGGCGACCTTCCTCGGACGGGCACTGAACCTGCAACCGTCCAGCCGGGATGCCTTCTCCGACACCGCACACTCGGTCCATCGCCAGTACATGAACGCCCTCGCCGAGGCCGGAATCACCGTCGGCTGCGATACCGCGTCCGACCGATTCTGTCCAGAGGATGCGGTGACGCGTGGCCAGATGGCGGCGTTCTTGGTCCGGGCCGGCGTCGACGGGTGAGGGCGCCTGTCAGCCGGGAAGTGGTCCTTGGTTCGCAGCCCGGCCCGGATGAAGATGAAGCTACGTTGGCCAGCCAGGAGACCGATTCCGTGCCCCGCACCTTCGTCGTCGACACCTGCGTCCTTCTCGCCGATCCCCACGCCCTGCTCCGCTTCGATGAGCACGACGTGGTTCTGCCCTTGGTGGTGGTCGAGGAGCTGGACCGCAAGAAAACCCGGCTCGACGAAGTTGGGGCCAACGCCCGGGCCGCGATCCGCCTCCTCGAGAGCCTCGGCGCCTCCCGCCCGGGTGGGATGCGCGATCCCGTCAGCTTGCCGGCCGGTGGCACGGTGCGGATCGAAATCAACGGCATAACGTCGAGCCGGTTGCCCAAGGTGCTCGATCCAATGACTCCTGACCACCGCATCCTCTCCACGTGCTTCAACCTGAGCGAGCCGGTGCTCGTGACGAAGGACGCCAACCTTCGTATCAAAGGCGCCCAGCTGGGCCTGGAAGTGCAGGACTACCGGGGCGACACGGTGCAGGTGGATCAGCTCCACTCGGGAATCGTGGAGCACGACGTCGACGCCGACACGATCGACCGTCTCTTCGAGGAGGGCAAGATCACGCTGCAGGTCCCGGCCCTGCTCAACGAGTTCGTGGTCGTGAGGGCGGGCCGGTCCCGGTCCGGGCTCGCCCGGGTGGTGGAGGCGGGTGAGCGAACGACGCTGGAGCGAGTGCCGACCCATGTGCGAGCGTTCGGAGTCGAACCGAAGAACCTGCACCAGACGGTAGCCCTCCATCATCTGCTCGACCCCGACATCGCGGCCGTCTCGATGATGGGCAACGCCGGCTCGGGCAAGACCTTCTTGGCTCTGGCGGCGGCGCTGGAACAGGTCATCGAGCAGCAGCGCTATCGGCGCGTGAGTGTCTACCGGCCACTGGTAGCGGTGGGACGCCAAGAGGTCGGATACCTCCCGGGTGATCTGTCCGAGAAGTTGGCTCCGTGGATGGCGGCGGTCAACGACAACCTCTACGCCCTCTTTTCGGAAGGGGGAGCCGACGGGGCGAAGGCGGCGGTTGAGGAGCTTATCGCCCGCGGGGAGCTGGAGCTGGCGGCCGTCACCTACCTCCGGGGCCGGTCGATCACCGATGAGTTCGTGATCATCGACGAGGCGCAGAACCTGGAGCTGGCGACCCTCAAGGTGATCCTCACCCGGATGGGACGCAATTCGAAGGTGGTGTTCTGCGGAGACCTCTCCCAGGTGGACAACCCCTACATCTCCCCGTACGGCGGCATGGCTGCCCTGATCGAGAAGTTCAAGGGTTCGGAACTGTTCGGCCATGTCACCCTGGACCGGACGATTCGCTCCCCCCTGGCCGAGATGGCTACCGCCCTCCTCTGACCGGCTTTTTATCAGTTGAGCGTTGCGCTGGGCGCTACGCGCGACTGATAACCGCGCGGGGTCAGGGGTGCTCGGGCCAGGAGTGTTTGGGGTAGCGGCCGGCCATCTCCTTGCGCACCTCCTGCCAGGAGCCCTTCCAGAAGCCGGCTAGATCCGACGTGATCTGGATCGGTCGACCGGCGGGGGAGAGGAGCACCATCGTCACGGGCTGGTCTCCCACGGTGGGCGTCTCCTCGACCCCGAACACCTCCTGAACTCGCACCGACACCGTGGGGTTGTCCCTGGTGTAGTCGAGTCGTACCCGGCGACCGGACGGAAGGGTGAGATGGGTGGGAGCAGCTCGATCGAGCTCCCGGACCCGGTGTTGGCCCAGGCGATCACGCAGAATCGAGATCAGGTCGATGCCTTCGACCTCGTCCCAGCCGGTGGCGGCGACAAGATAGGGGGCGAGCCACTCGTCCAGCGTCGCCATCAGCCCGTCATCGGACCAGTCGGGCCACTCCTCGCCGGCGCGGGCGTGGAGATGAGCGACTCTCTGTCGCAGGTCGGTCGCCGCCCGGGTCCAGGGCAACGAATCCACGCCTCGAGATCGGATCCGGTCCATCAGGGCGGCGACCGTAGCTTCACCGGGTTCTGGTCGCCGGTCGGTGATGTCGAGGACCATCCCGCCCAAGCGCCGTTGGGTCCGGTCGACCAGGCGGTCGCCCTCCCATGTGAGAACGCGGGACTTGTCGACCTGGCGAGCGAAGCGCTCTGCCACCTCCTCACGTGCGATGGCACCTGCGAGCCGGATGCGGGCGTCCTTACGCCTCCCGTCGAGGTCGGCCGCCACCACGAACTCCTCCGTGGCGAGGGGGTCGGCCGCCGACATGAAGGCGGTCGTGCCCGTACGCAGCTGGAACCGTCCCGGGCTGCCACGACGCAGCGCCAGTCGGTCGGGAAAGGCCAGCGCAAGCACCGCCCCTGTCCGTTCGGGATCCACTTCGGTCAGGTCGTCGAGCCGCACACGGCGAGCCAGGTCTGATGCCACATCGCGCAGGCGATGGAGGGCCCCCACCGCGGCGGCCGGATGACGGAACGTACGGTCCGTGAGCAGGCGTACCCGCAGTGCCGCGTCGACCGGCACGTCGTCCGGCGGCCCGCGCATAGGATCACGTTCGTCGATCACCGTGGCCAGCCACACCGCCAGCGGCTGGTCGGCACCGGCGTCGGTGACCATCCGGGCCAGCCTCGGGTGGAGGGGCAGGGCTGCCATCTGGTGTCCGGATGCGGTGAGGTGCCCGTCTTCGATCGCCCCGAGCGCCTCGAGGAGCTCGACCGCCTCCGACCATGCCGCTTTGGGCGGCGGATCGAGCCACTGCAACTTCGACGGCTCGGACACCCCCCAGGCGAACAACTCCAGCGCCAATCCGGCCAGGTCGACCTGGCCGATCTCGGGGTCGATGTGCGGCCGCCGAGCGGCGTGTTCCATCTTCGACCACAGGCGGTAGGCGACACCAGGACCGAGCCGCCCGGCACGTCCAGCCCGCTGGTCGGCGGAGGCCCGGGAGATGGGCACCGTCTGGAGACGAGTCATCCCCGTCCGCTTGTCGAAGCGAGGGGCACGTGCCATACCCGAGTCGACGACGACGGAGACGCCTTCGACCGTGAGGCTGGACTCGGCGATGTCGGTTGCCAGAACCACCTTACGAAAAGGGGCCTCAGAGGGGGCAAGGGCGAGATCCTGCTCCTCGGTCGATAGCGAACCATGCAGGATCCGCACGTCGGCGAGGACACCGGTCAAGCGGTCGCTGACCCGGCGGATCTCTGCCATTCCCGGCAGGAACACGAGGATATCGCCTTCGGTCTCGGCGAGCGCCCGGTTGACCACGGCGGCTACATGCTGCTCGAGATGTCGGCTTCGGGGCGTAGGGGGATCCCATCGCACATCCACTTCGTGAGGTCGCCCGGAGGCGGTGATGACCGCCGCACCGCCCAACAGCCGGGCGATCGGGCCGGCGTCCACCGTGGCGGACATGGCCATCACCTGGAGGTCGGGGCGCAGCTGGCCGCGCACGTCCAAGGTGAGGGCGAGTCCTAGGTCGGTCTGCAGGTTGCGTTCGTGGACTTCGTCGAAGATCACCAGCGACGTGCCGTTGAGATCGGGGTCGGATTGGAGACGCCGGGTGAGGATTCCCTCGGTGACCACCTCGACTTGAGTCGCCGAGCTGGTAGCCCGGTCGTGGCGAGTGACGTAACCGATTCGCCGTCCGACGGGTTCGCCCAGGAGAGCAGCCATTCGCCGGGCCGCCGCTCGAGTGGCCAGCCGCCGGGGCTCGAGAACCACGGTCTTGCCGGGAACCGTGTCCATCAGACGGAGGGGGACGACTGTCGTCTTGCCTGAACCAGGTGGCGCCACCACCACGGCGCTGCCCTGATCGGCGAGCGCGCGTCGCAGGTCGTCTGTCACCTCCTCGACCGGAAGGCCGGTGTCTTGCATGACCGACGAGGGTAGGAGCCGTCGCCCCCGGAATGACATACGTGACGGCGGCGTTGCACCGGACCCAAGAGCCGAGGAGCCCGACATGGACCTTGACCGAGCCGTTGCATTCGCCGCCGACAGCCATCGCGGCGTAGTGCTCACCATCGGAGCGGACGGCCGTCCCCATGCCTCGAATATCGGCTATGCCATCCTCGACGGCGCAGCGCACATCTCGGTCACCGACGATCGCGTCAAGACGGCCAATGTCCGCCGCGACAACCGGGCGTCGCTCCATGTCGCCTCGCCGGACTTCTGGAGCTGGGTCGTGCTGGAAGGCGAAGGGCGGCTCACCTCGGTGACCGTCGATCCCGATGATGACGCCGCGGTGATGCTCCGCCGCGTCTATGAGTCGATCTCGGGGCCCCATCCCGACTGGGACGAGTTCAACCAGGCGATGATCGCTGATCGGCGTCTCGTCCTCTCGGTCGTACCGGCCCGGGCCTACGGCCAGGTGCGCTGACTCGGGCGCCGCCAGAGCCTTGGCACCCAGGCTTCACCCACCGAACAGGAACACCGCGGTATGGATCGCCAGGCCGGCCAAACCTCCGACGACGGTGCCGTTGATGCGAACGAACTGGAGATCGCGGCCCATCCAGAGCTCGAGGCGGCGGCTCGTGTCCTCCGGATCCCATCGCTCGACCGTTGCCGCGATCAGGTCACCCAGCTCGCGCTGTCCGGCTCGGGCGAGCGGGGGGGCGAGCGACCGCATCCACGTGCCCATCCGCTCCTGGAGAGTCGGATCCGCCGCCAGCCGGCTACCCAGACCCTGAAGCGCTGAAGCGATACGAGAGCGCAGGCGCGAATCCGGCCGACGCGACGCCTCCGCCAACCCGCGGGCGAGCTCCGACCAGGTGCCCTTGACCCAGGCTCGGAGCTCGGGATGGGCGGCCAGTTCGTCGATCCGCTCCGCCACGAGTCGGCCCAGCTCTGGATCTCGCCGCAGCTTGTGGGCGAGTTCGGCCAGACGGCGGTCGATCGTGCGCCGTACCTCGTGGTCGGGGTCGTCGGCCAGATCTTCGAGGAACCGCTGGAGACCTTCGTACGCCCGCTCGAAAACGGCGTCGTCGATGGCCGGCGGTACCCACCAGGGCGACTCCTCGCCCAGTCGTCGGCGGAGGGCCGCCCGATTGTCATTCATGGTGGCCGCGATACCGGCGATGGCTGCGCTGGTCAGGTCCCGGTGCTGGCCTTCGGCGATCGCCGCCTCCATGCCCCGCCCGAGCATGTCGGCGACCGGCAGGGCCCGGAGCCGCTTGACGATCATCCGTTCGAGTTCCCCCGCCACTTCCTCGGCATCGAGCCCTTCGGCCACCGCTCCCAGCGTCGTGGCGACGTGGCGGGCGACGGCCTCGGCGTTGGCCTCTTTACTCAGCCACCGACCGAGCCTCGCCGGAATCTCGGCCTCATCGAGTCGCTCGACGAGGTGCTCCGGCGCCAGGAAGTTGTGCCGGACGAACTCGCCCAGGCTGCGTGCCAGGCCGGCTTTGGAGCGGGGGATGATGGCGGTGTGGGGTATCGGGATCCCCAGCGGATGCCGGAAAAGGGCCGTCACTGCGAACCAATCCGCCAGTCCCCCGATCATCGATGCCTCGGCAGCCGTGCGCAGGAACTGGACCCAGGTGGCGTCACCCATGAAGAACGTGGCGACGAACACGACTGCGACGAGAACCAACATGCCGGTGGCCCGCCGACGTGCCCGGCGCAGGCCGATCAGCCGCTCTCTGTCGTAGGGGTACAGGGTCACCCCACCATGCTGCCACGCCGATGGGCTCACCAACCGCGGGGGTCCCAGTGTGCGGATATGGTCGCTCCCTCGCTGTCCGCCCTCGTCGACGACCAGCGCCTGCAATCACTGCTGCCGCTGCTCCACACCGCTTGGGCCGACGGGTCGCTGACGCCCGAAGAGATCGCGGGTCTGCGGGCCGTCTTGTCGGACGCGGGAGAGGACGAGTGCGTGCCCACGCTGGCGACCTCCAGACATGCCGGCAACTGCTCGAGCGGCGGGTTCGCCAACTGGTCGAGACGCTCGCCGCTCGGGTCAAGAGCCGCATCGACGACGGCATGGAGGCCTCGACCGCTTTCCTCGACGTCCAGCCGCACGCCGTTGCCCTGGCCCGGGCCGCCACCGAGTCGGACGTGTTCGAGGCATTCCTTCGGGTTGAACCAGACGATGCGCAACTCGGGGTGACGTCCAACGGCGCCAGTCAGATTCGCTCGCTGGTCACACGGCTCTCCGAGTCCCTGTCGGCACACTCCCGGCACCTGGTGGACTCATTCGGCATTCCCGACCCCGTCATCCGCGCCCCCATCGCCCTCTGAATCGAGCCATCTCGGTTCGCTTCTACCCTGGGCGAAATGAGCTCGGGCCGCCAGGCGCATCTGCTACTGCTGAGCGTGTTGGTGGTGACGGCATCGACATTGCCGGTGTTCCTGACGGGAGCCGCCTTCTTCCAGATCGGACCGGAACTGGATATAGGGCCGGTGGCGCTCGGTGCTCTCACCGCCGCCTTCTTCCTCACCGCATCAGTGTCGTCATCCCCCCTGGGTCGGTGGGTTCAGAGAGTGGGGTGGCGACGGGCGATGCGGGTCAACTTGACCGCAACGGCCGGGGTAGTCGCCCTGATCCCTGCCCTCGCCCGCAGTGTCTGGACGCTCGGTGGGTTGCTGGTGGCGGCTGCGGTCATGTATGGCAGCGCCAACCCCGCCGCCAACCTGGCCCTCGCCCGCCACACCGATCCAGAGCGAACCGCCACGGTGTTCGGGTTGAAACACGCCGGGATCCCCGTGTCGACGCTCCTGGCCGGCCTGGCCGTTCCGACCGTTGTTGTGCGTTTCGGTTGGCGCCCGGCATTCGCCGCCGCCGCCGTCCTCGCTCTGCTGGTCTGGCTCCTCGTCCCTCGCACCGATGTTCAGTCCGCCCCGCCGCTTCCTCCTGGCCGGCCACCCGACCGTCTCACCGTTCGCCAGCTCCGTCGTTTGGCGGGCGTAGCCGCCTTGGGAGCTGTGGCGGCGGTGGCCCTGGGAACGTTCATGGTCTCGGCCGCGCTCGACCAGGGTATTTCAGAGTCCGCCGCCGGCTGGCTTCAGTTCGCCGGCTCGGGTGCATCGGTGGCTGCTCGGGTGGTATCGGGACTCGTCGTCGACCGCAGAGGTGGAAGCCTCACCGGTCTGGTTGCGCTGCTCGCCGTCGGATCGGTGGTCTTCTTGTGGCTCCCGGCGACCGGAGGGGTGATGTTCATGGCCGCCGTCATCGCCGCCTATGCCACCGGTTGGGGATGGCCCGGTTTGATGACAGCGTCCGTGGTCGGAGCCGACCGGGAGACCGCTGCCTCGTCATCAGGGATCACGCAGGCGGGGGTGTTTCTCGGAGCCGGAGGCGGTCCGATCTTCCTCGGCTTGATCGTCGATCGCTGGTCGTTTGCGCCGATGTGGCTCGCTGTCTCGGCCTGCTTGCTGGTCGCCACCGCCATCGCGTGGTCCGTTCTTCGCGACCGCCGATCCGTCTCGGTCTGATCGCCTGCCAGAATCGACTCATGAGCGTGCCCGAATTGCTCGACTCCGACCGGTTCGCCGTCTCCCGGCTGGGAGCCCGGCTGGTAGAGGCGTCGCCCGATCGGATAGTGGTCGAGATGACGGTCGCCCCGCACCACCTCGACGAATCGGCAAGGGTGTCCGCGGGAGCTCTCTTCTCACTGGCGGACTGTGCAATGAGCTTGCTCTCCAACGCCGAGACGACGGCGGTGGCAGTGGCGACCCATTTCACCATGAGAGAGGGACCGGCGGCGGGCGCCACGGTCCGGGCGGTGGCAGAGCCTGAATTGCCCGGCCGGGCACGGGCGACCACCTGGTTCGTGGTCGTCACCTCGGAAGACACGCCCGTGGCCTCATTCACTGGCACGACGTTACGAGTGAACGATCACTGACGACCCTCTTCAATTCGAAGCCACCGTAATATATCGTCAGCGACATGGATGCACCTACGCCGAGTCAGGTTGTCGAATTGGCACTGGAATGTCTGGGTGATCGGGGAGTGGAGGTCACGGTCACGGACGAAGGACTCACCACCGACGACGGAAAGGTGTTCGGCCTCGAGCCGCTCCGCCGACGTCTATCGCCGTTGCCTGCCGAGGAGTGGGCGGAGGCCGTCAGGTCTCACTTCGACCTCGTGCTGGCCGCCACTCCCGAAATGCCGGCGACATTCGAGGAGGCGTCGCCCAATTTGCGCTCGGCGGTCGTGGCGGAGGCGGACCTCGGCCTGTTCGAGGGGGCCATCATGGAGCGTCCTTTGGTCGATGGTCTCGGTGAGCGACTGATGCTCAAGCGCGGAGCGCTGGGCATGACCGTGACCAGGGAAACCGTGGACCGCTGGGACGTCGACCATGACGGGGTGTGGAAGCGGGCCCGGGACGGTTCGCTGTGGGATGAGACCGTGCAACGAGACGGGTTCTGGATCGGAGCCGGCCCCACCTATTACACGGCCGTGCGGGGCGGCAGATGGACGTCAACACGTGTCCTCGATCTCGGCCGGTTTCTCAAGGGAGCCCCGCGTTTCGGCGCCCTCGTCACCGTCCCGGCCCGCGACGAGATTCTGATCCATCAGATTCGTGATGATGCTTTCACCGACGCGGCTCTGGCCATGCTGAGTCATACCGCCGCCTCGTATGTGGAGTCGCCACTCCCGGTGGGCTGCGACCTCTTCTGGTGGGACGACGGGCGCCTTTCCCGAATCTGCACTCCCGCCGAGGACCGCTACCGCTACATCCGGGTACCCGAATTCTCGGCGATGTTGTGGCGATTGGAGGAGACGATCAGCCAGACGTGCGATTGGACACCCCGCCGCGCCTGACCACCCCGTGGGCCGATCGACCCCCTGGAATCCCGATTTCGCCGGCGTATCCTGAGGCTGGGCTATCCGAATATGGGAGTTGGGATGAAGCTGTTCGTGGCGACACGTGCCGGCGCAGAGGACGGCGACTATTCGCAGACGGTGGAAGGCGAGCTGGTGCGGCTGCCCATCACGTGTGACGATCCGGAGTGTGAGTGCGGCCGAGCGATGACGGGTCTTGGCAGCGGACTCTCCACCACCACCTTCACCGTGCGCGAGATCGACGTCGACCGGACGATGTACCTGGAGCTGCTGTTGGGCACCCTGCTGCGAGACGGATGGGTCGAGGAGGACAAGCCGGAGGACCTGGAGTGGGTCGAGAGGCTCGTGGACCTGCATGTCAATCTGGCAGAGAACTTCACGCTCGAGACACCCCTGCGGTTGTCGGGCGACCGTCTCTACGAACGGCGCTGAGTTTCCCGACTTACACTGCGCGGCGTGATCGACTTGCGATCGGACACGGTGACCGCGCCGTGCGAGGCCATGCGCGAGGAGATGGCGCGGGCGGCCGTCGGCGACGACCAGTTTGGCGAGGATCCATCGGTCAACCACCTTCAAGAACGGGTGGCCGCCCTCCTCGGCAAGGAAGCGGCCCTCTGGCTACCCACCGGCACTATGGCCAATCAGGTGGCGCTTCGCACTCTCACACGTCCGGGCGATGACGTCATCGTCTCAGCAGGGGCGCACGTCGTTTGGTCCGAGACCGGCGCCGGGGCGGCCAATGCCGGGGTTCAGTTCACAGAGCTCGGAGGTGCCACCGGCTATTTCGACGCCGCGGCCTTCGCCGCCGCCATCAAGCCTCGGGGCCACGTCATCCTTCCGCCCACGACTCTGCTGACATTCGAGAACACCCACAATCGCGCCGGCGGTGTGGTGGTACCGCTGGAGATCATGGCCTCGGTCTGCGACGTGGCGGCCGAGATCGGCATCTCCACCTATCTGGACGGTGCCCGCCTGTGGAACGCGGCGGTCGCCGCCGGTCAGGATGTGGACCGCCTCGCCGCATCGTTCGATCTGGTCTGGGTGGCATTCTCCAAGGGCCTCGGCGCTCCCGGAGGATCCATGCTGGCGGGCCCTGCCGAGCTGATAGCACGAGCCTCGCGGTACCGAAGGATGCTGGGGGGAGCGATGCGGCAGGTGGGCATCTTCGCCGCCGCCGCCGATCACGCCCTCGATCACCACCTCGACGATCTGGCCGCCGACCATGCCAACGCCCGGGCCGTGGCAGAGATCCTGGCCGCCTCTTCGGCGATCCGGCTGGATCCGAATGACGTGGAGACAAACATCGTGATCTTCCGGCTCGCCCCCGACGCGGGCGCCGTCCAGGAGGTGGTCGACCGTGCCGGAGCCGCGGGAGTCGCGGTCTTCGCGCTCGGGGATGCGATCCGTGTAGTGACCCATCGTGATGTCACCACCGAGGAATGTCTCGAGGCTGCCCGTCTTCTCGTGGAAGCCGCCGAAGGCTGACGACGATGCCGGGCCTCGAAGGGATGCGGACAGTGGTTACCGGGGGCGCAGCCGGTATCGGTCGGGCCGTCGTCGAGCGTTTTGTCGCCGATGGCGCCCGGGTCGCCTCATTCGATGTCAAACCTCAGGGGTTGGCGCCACCCGTACTGTCGTACGAATGTGACGTCTCCGACCGGCAAGCGGTGGACGAGGCAGTCGAGGAAGCGGCCCAGGATCTGGGTGGTATCGATGTCGTGGTGAACAACGCCGGCATCGGCGCCGCGGGGGACGTCGCCGCCAACCCCGACGAAGAATGGTTGCGACTCTATGACGTGAACGTGGTTGGAATGGCTCGGGTCGCCCGGGCTGCCCTCCCTTTTCTGCGCCGGTCGGACCATCCCTGCATCATCAACATGTCTTCGATCGTCGCCATCGCAGGCCTTCCCGACAGGGCGGCGTACTCGGCCACCAAAGGAGCCGTCCAGGCTCTGACGATGGCAATGGCCGCCGACCACGCCGCCGAGGGAATCCGCGTCAATTGCGTCAACCCGTCGACCGTCGATACTCCGTGGGTGAGGCGACTCATCGATACCGCGGCGGATCCCGCCGCCATGCGGGCGTCACTGCAGAATCGACAGCCGACCGGCCGATTGATCGGACCCGAAGAGGTGGCTGCGGCTGTCGCCTATCTGGCCGATCCCGCTTCGCCCGGGCTCACCGGCGTCTCACTCAACCTGGATGGCGGCATGTTTGCCGTTCGTCCACGGCGCTGATCCCACGCGAAACCGCCGCCCTCGGAAGGGCGGCGGATCAAGGGGACCGACCGATCAGAAGTCGTCTTCGTCGAGTCGGCTACGGATCTCTTCCGCCGACTCACCGGTGCGCTCTTTGATGCGGCCGACGAGTTCCTCGTAGTTACCTTCGGCGACGTCGAGGTCGTCATCGGTCAGATCGCCCCAGGCCTGGCGGGCCTTTCCCTTGAGCTGATCCCAGCGGCCTTCCCACTTGGTCTGGCTTGGATCTTGCATGGACATTTCCTCTCCTCGAGAACCAACGCAGGACCTCTACCCCGTCGTCCCGGCTCCAAACGGGAACAGACGCCCGGTCGGAGAAGCCACCAGTTACGCTCACCTCAGCCATGAGCAGCACCGCAGCGTTCCTGGGATTCGGCGGTTACGTCCCGAAGCGCGTGATGGCCAACCACGACTGGGCCAGACTCGTCGACACGAGTGACGAATGGATCTTGAGCCGGACGGGCATCAAGGAGCGCCGCTTTGCCGCCGCGGACGAATCAACTGCGGATCTGGCCGAAAATGCGGCGCGGGTGGCGCTGGAGGACGCCGGGATCAGCGGGTCGGAGCTCGACGAGATCATCGTGGCCACCGACACACCCGAGGTGTATACCCCAGACACCGCCGCCTTTCTTCAGGAGCGACTGGGAGCCGGGAGCATCCCAGCGTACGACCTCGGAGGCAGCGGCTGCGCCGGTTGGGTACAGGCGATCGATGTGGCCAGGGCACGAATCGCGATGGAGCCAAAACGGATCCTGGTGGTCGGAGTCGAGCTCATCTCGCGTCTGATCTCCTGGAAGGAGCGCGAGACCTGCGTTCTGTTCGGTGATGGGGCCGGAGCGGTGGTTATGGCCGATCGGGGCGGAGATGCCCAACTCGTCGAGGTGGTGGCGGGCACCGATGGTTCAAGGGCGGAGATTCTCACGCTCACCACCGGCGGAACAAGGCAACCATTCAGTCAGGAGACCATCGACAGCGGCGCATATCAGCACCTCGAGATGCAGGGGCGGGAGGTGTTCCGCGAAGCCGTCAGGCGCATGAGCGCCGCCGCCCGAGAGGTGCTCGACCGGATCGGAGCCACGCTCTCCGACGTTGCACTCGTGATTCCGCATCAGGCCAACCAGCGCATCATCGAAGCCGTCGGCAAGACTCTCGGAGTGGAACAATCCCGGATCTACTCCAACATCGCTTCCTACGGCAACATCGGCTCGGCAACGGTTCCTTTCGCCCTATGGGAGGCACGATCACTCGGACGTATCCACCCGGGCGACCTGGTCGTCCTGGTGGCGTTCGGCGCCGGCTTCCACTGGGCGGCCGCCGCCGTCAGGTTTTGATCAGACCTCGATCGAGTCGCTTGGGCCGACCTCGAGAAAATCGACCCCCTCTCCACCGACCTCTCCGACCATCCTGATGTAGAGACGCCAGCCGCGTTGGGAGAGGATGGCGTCGTGAATCGGAAATGCCTGGGATGGGCCGACAGCGGCGAGAAAGTCGGCCGTCGTTGCCACTCGGGCCCACGGAGCCGTGAGCGGGAGGGCAAGGACGTCGATCCCGTCGAGCGCATACTCGTAAGAGTCGCCGGGGTGAAAGAGGCGCGCTCCATCGCCTTCCGAGAGAACGAAGCCGATATTCCCCACCTGAGGGATGCTCTCGTGGATCACGGCATGTCGCCCGCCGGCCACTTCGACGCGGGTCGCGCCGAACTGCAGAACGTCTCCGGGCGAGGCGGTTTCGGTCTCGAGGCCGTGGTCGCCGCAAATGGACTTCACCGCCGGTTCGACGATCAGACGCATGTCCTTGTTGCGAGCAGCCAGGCCCGCCACGCTGGGGGCGTCGACGTGGTCGGCATGCTGATGGGTGATGAGCACCGCTTCGAGCGCGGTCAGGTCATGCCACCCGTCCGAGAAGATTCCGGGATCGATCAGGATCCTGACATCGTCCGTCTGCACCAGCAGGGCGGCGTGGCCAAGGCGGGTTATCTCCATGGGTCCGAGTATCGCATTGCTTCGGGCCTGGGCGGCGTCAGCTCCGGGCGAGCTTCCGTTCGAGCGGCGTCTTGAACCGGATCGACACCACCTCGCCGTCGAGCCAGGTCGCCAGTTCTCCGGCCTCTTCCTCGATTCGGTCGACGGCTTCGGCCCGGGGCTCGTCGAGCAGTTCGAACACCACCTCGCCGCCCGGTCTCTGGCCCCAGCCTCCCACTATCCGCCCATCCACCCAGACCGTGGGGCCCACGTTGCCGTTGGCGTCGAACAGCGCCTGGCCGTGCGGTCCCAGATACCAATCGCGCTCCTTCCATCCCATCGGCGTGGGATCCAGGCCGGGTAGAAACGCCGTGGTCGGTGCCGGTTCGTCGGCGAACTCTGCGTCGTCGGCCAACACATAGCCTTCATCACCCGAGTCGAGTGTGACCTTCACCACCTCCAGCCTCGACAACGCCGCTTTCGCCTTGGCGGCGGTCCAGCCGGTCCACCAGCGGAGGTCGACCAGAGTGACCGGTCCGTGACTCTCCAGATACCGGCGGGCGAGAGCGGTTCGCCCCTCTTCCTCGTTCATGGGTGACGGAGCACGGTCCCACCACGAGGAGGCGGCCGTCCACCGATAGCCGCTGGAGCGCCAGCTGCCGGTGGGGTGGGTGCGAACGATGCTTCCCTCCATGGCCAGGAGGAACAGCAGGCGGGACGAGACCGGAGCCTTCTGGCGCCACTTCCCGGAGCCCATCATGATCTGACGGTTGAGCTCGGGTACCTCGCCGGATAGCTCCTGGGTACGGAACTCGCCCTTTTCCACAACCTCCATCACGCGGGCGGAGGTCTCCTCGAGCCAGGTCGGAATCGTGTCGGCGGGCATCTCGGCTGCCAGCCACTGCTCCAGGCGCCGTCGCTCTTGGCGGGCGATGTCGCGGCTGGCGCCCGCCTCGAACACCGGCCATCGACAGGAGGGAACCACGAACAGCGTGCGACGCATGGCATGCATTCGCCACAACACCCGAGCTTCGTACAGGGCCTCATCCAGTTGCTCGCGCTCGAAATCCGAGATGCGGGCCCACATCCCGAGGTAAGGGGTCACGGGATCGGACGAATGGAAGGCTGCCACCCCCTCGACTGCCTCCAGCGGGTCGGCGGCGGACCGCCCGAGATGATGCCGCCAGACGAGGCGCCGCCTTCGCTCCGAGTCGTCGATCCGCACGACGACAACCTACAGCGGACAAATACATTGACAGCAGTCGATATGTCCATTATTGTCAGATCGACACACATCGATAGGAGATTCGAGATGCAATTCAGCCCCACACTCTCCACCGTCAATGCCATCCGTGAGTCCCGGTTCACTGCTCCCAAGAGAACCAATCCGCTGGTCGGCTCCCGGCGTGCGCGCCTCCGGCGTAAAGCCGCCGAGCCGGCAACGATCGGGTGCGTTCCCAGTTGCGTAACCGCCTGACGCCGGCATGCCAGAAATGCTCACCGCCGGGATGCTCGCCGGTTATGGCATAGCGATGCCGGTCGGAGCGATCGCCCTCCTCATCATGGGTGTCTCTATGCGCAGTGGTCTGGCATTCGGACTCAGCGCCGGCGCCGGGGCCGCCACCGCCGACCTGGTGTACGCCACGGCGGCAGCTGTGGCCGGTTCCGCCGTCGCCGAAACCCTGCAGCGCTGGGACGGCTCATTTCGCCTTGGGTCGGCGGTCATCCTGGTGCTGATAGCAGCTTGGGGTCTGGCCGGGGCCCGGCGCTCGATCCAATCGGACGGTCAGGTCATCGCGCCTTCCGGAAGGAATCCGCTTGCAACCTTTTGCCGTTTCGTGGCCCTGACCATCCTCAACCCGCTCACCCTCGTCTACTTCACGACTCTGGTGACCGGCTCGGGAGTCGGCCGGCCCAGAGGACCCGGACAGGTGGCCATCTTCGCATTCGGCGCATTCGTGGCTTCGTTGTCATGGCAGTCGCTTCTTGCTGCCATGGGCGCCCTCGGGCGTCGGGGGCTTTCGCCGCGAGCCCGGGTCGGGGTCGTCGTGATCGGCAACTCGATCATTCTCGGCATGGCGGCGAGCATGGTCATCAATCGATGATCATCGAAATGAGCTAGGATGAGGGCGTGGACGTGAAGACCATCGAGACCTGCTGCGGCCCCGTACTCACGACGCCGATCGCGGCAGAAGAGGCGGAGGAACTGGCATCGGGTTTCAAGGTCCTGGCGGATCCTATCCGTCTGCAGATCCTGTCCCTGATATCCAACAGCCCCGACGGGGAGATATGCGCCTGCGACCTGGTGGAGCCGGTCGGCCGTAGTCAGCCGACGGTGAGCCACCACCTGTCCATCCTGGCCGATGCCGGGATTCTGGCGCGCGAGCAGCGCGGGAAGTGGGCGTGGTTCCGGGTGGTCCCCGAACGGGTCGCCGTCCTGCGCGAGTCACTCTCTTTCTGACGCCATCGATGGGCGGAGGGAGGGGCCTTGTCGGGCGGTCGTAACATGTCCGGTATGAACCGCACCGACTGGGGCCCGGCTTTGGAGCAGGCTCACCTTGCCGCCGTCCGCTGGCTCGAAAGCGTCGCCGATCGTCCGATCCGTCCCGCAGTCGATCTCGCCACCATGACCGAGCGCCTGGAGGGGCCCCTGCCGGATGAGCCGATGGATCCGGCGAAGGTGATCGAAGAGCTCGTCTCGGTGGCGGAAGATGGTCTGATCGCGATGAACTCCCCCCGGTTCCATGGCTGGGTAATCGGTGGGGCCACTCCGGCAGGCGTGGCGGCCGACTGGCTCACCGCGGCCTGGGACCAGAACACAGCGATGGCCGAGCCGACCCCGGCCCTGGCTGCGATCGAGAATCTGACGGCCCGCTGGATTCTGGAGCTCACCGGACTGCCCGCCGAAAGTGGCGTCGGGTTCGTCACCGGCGGCCAGGTCGCCAACCTCGTCTGCCTGGCCGCGGCGCGTAGCGGGGTGGCTGCCGCTTACGGTTACGACGTCGATGCGGACGGCTTGGCTGGCGGCCCACCGATCACGGTCATCGCTCCCAACCAAGTGCATTCCACGGTTCGAAAGGCGCTGCGAATCCTGGGTCTGGGGCACTCCACCGCGGTGGAGTTGCCTACCGACGCCAATGCCCGTCTCGATCCCTCCCGGCTCGAGGAGGCCCTGTCGGAAGTCGACGGGCCCGTCATCGTCTGCTCCCAGGCCGGGGACGTCAACACCGGAGGGATCGACCGTTTCGCCGCCATCGTCGACATTCTCGAAGGAGCGCGCTCGGATCGCCCCGAAGGAGGAATCTGGCTCCATGTCGATGGCGCCATCGGACTGTGGGCGTTGGCTTCCGATCGTCTGCGACCGGCATTCGAAGGCATCGAACGAGCCGACTCCTGGTCGACCGACGCCCACAAGTGGCTCAACACCCCGTACGACTGCGGCATCGCCATCACCGCCCGTCCGGCCGACCACCGGCGGGCACTCACCCTGCGAGCGGAATATCTGCCCGACGGGGGAGAGGCCCGCAACCCGATCGACTGGAACCCGGAGATGAGCCGGCGCGCCCGGGCGACCGCCGTCTATGCCACAATCCGGGCGCTGGGTCGGACCGGGATCGTCGAGATGGTCGAGAGAAACGTGGCGATGGCCCGCCGGTATGCCGATTCGCTCTCATCCCAGGATGGTGTGGAAGTCCTCAACGACGTCGAACTCAATCAGGTGCTCGTCCGATTCCGCGACAGTCGCGGTGTCGCCGCGGCTCACACCCCGGCAGTACTGGCCGAAGTGCAGGCTTCAGGGGTGGCTTACCCTACGGGCTCCGTGTGGAACGGCGAACCCGCCATTCGGATCTCGGTGTCGAACTGGATGACCGACACCGACGACGTCGACGTCACCGTGGCCGCCCTCCTCGACGCCCACCACCGCCTTCGCTGATCCTGTCGTCCAGCGAACGCGAGGGGTTCGAGGGAGACGGTCAGGGGGTTGGGGGGAGACCGAAGAGGGGGAAGAGACGTTCGGTGTCGAGGAAGAACGTAAGGTCGACGATCCTGTCATCCACGACGTCGAGAACCTGAAGCGCCCAGGGCTGGTGTTCGCCGTTGGGCCCGCTCGGCTTGTATTGGCCGAAGGCGGGCAGCCCATTGGCGGTTCCGGCCGGGATCACTTTCGATCCGCGGCATTCCGCCCCTGGACCGACCCACCAACCGAAGATGTCGTCCCGGCCCTGCAGCCACAGCGGGTAGGGGGGCATCGACTGGGTGGCGTCCTCGGCGATCAGGCCAGTGAGCGACTCCAGGTCGTAGCGCTCGAATGCGTCCACGTAGCGGGCGAGGAGTTCGGGATCGGCCTGGCCTCGCTGGGCAAGTTCTGCGTCGTCGATCTGACTTTCGGCCAGAGTGGCCCGGGCCCGTTGGAGTGCACTGTTGACGGAAGGGACCGAGTCGCCCAGCAGATCCGCCACCTCCTTGGCCGGCCATGCCAGCACCTCACGGAGGATGAGCACCGCCCGTTGGCGCGGAGGCAGGTACTGGATCGCGGCGACGAAGGCCAACCGGACCGAGTCGCGGGTCACGGCCTGCTCGGCGGGGTCCGAAACAGGGTCGACCAGCCGATCGTCCGGCATGGGCTCCACCCAAGCGGCGTGGGCCAGCGGCTCGGCGATCGGCCCCTCGACCGAACCGGCGGGCCCCAGATCGACGGGCCGGGCTCGGCGCTGATTGGCGTTCAGCATGTCGAAGCAGACGTTGGAGGCGATCTTGTACAACCACGTCCGCACCGTTGACCGGCCTTCGAATCTCTCGAATGCCCGCCAGGCGCGGGTGAGGGTCTCTTGCACTGCGTCTTCCGCATCGAAGGCCGAACCCAGCATCCGATAGCAGTAACCGGTGAGCTCGCGGCGGTGACGCTCCAGGTCGAGCGCTCCGGGATGGGTCGTCGTTCCGGCAGTCATGCGGATCACGGTAGCCCTGCCGGACGACAAGTCGGCCACCGGTCCCCGCCGCGGGCGCCGCTTAGCGGCTCGGCGTCGTCAGGCGGCGCCGATGCCGTCGAGAAAGGGAAAGTCCTCCGGAGTGACGATCAGCGCGGCCAGCGGACGGACCGGCTCGGGACAAAACCACTCCCGAGATGGCGGTCCCCCGGGGTAGAGCGGGACCGGCTCGAACCTCTCCCGAGGCAGGATGTAGAGCCCTCCGGCAGAGAAGGGCTGTTCTCTCAGGGAGTGAGCGGGGAGTGAGAACTGATACATGTCGACGTGGCCACCGTCGGCGGAGAGAAACCGTTCGACCCCATGACGGATCTCGGTTCCTGCTCGCGATCGGTCGACGATGGAAAGGAACATCGAACACAGCGCATCCTCGGTGGCGTAGACGCCGGCCTCTTCCGGTGGTCCGACCGACGGCAGGGGCCACTCGGCCGGGACGAGTTCCTCTAGTGCGACGTCGTTGGCGCCGTGGAACAGGGCCCGGTCCCCCGTCATGAGCCATTGCAAGAAGCGGCACAGCCCCAGTCCGGCCAGTTCCACCTCGGGGGGATGTGATGGGTGTGCCGCCCAGTTCCAAACGTGCTCGTACGTCTCCGCTTCATCAGAGCTGAATTCCGGTTCGTCGGTACGCAGCCCCGCACCCGCCGATGATCGAGCCGGACGATCGAGTCGGGTGAGAGGGCGGTGACCGCCGAGAGAGCCCCCGCCGCGGCCGTCGAAGATCAGTTCGGCTCCGGCCAAGGATCCCCACTCCACTTTGAAGTGCCCCTCGCCCACTTCGACGAGGTGGCCTTCGTAGCCGGGCGGCGTTTCCGGGCACCGGAGTGAGAGGTGACCCCCCTCTGCGAGGATCGTGATCTCGTGGGCGCCAGTGTCCCAGTCGCCGACGATCATGCTGAGATCCATACCCACCTCCTCCACGCATGGTACCTGGCCGCGCTTGGCAACCGGCCGTTCCGCTTCGTTTGACGCCTTCGGCACTCGGGTAGACCTAGTTATCTATGCGACGGAGTCGACTTCCACTTCGTCGCTTCGCGGGGGGACTGCGCTGGCTCCTCATGGTCTTCGTCGTGGTGGCTGGCCTCGGCGGGGTCTATGTCCTCTTCGAAGCGGCCACACTTCATTCGGCCTGGGCCTCGATCGAGCGGGTCTCGCTGAACCTGTCACCTTCTTCTGAGGCTCCACTCCCCGACACCTCTACGACAGTCATCAGTAATGGCAAGACCGACACCACGAGCGCCACCGGCGGAGAGGCGAACTCCTCGTCCACCACCATCGTGGCTTCCACCGCCACCAGCGGGGAGCAAGACTCCACCGCCACCAGCGGGGAGCAAGACTCCACCGCCACCACGATTGCCGAACCGGATCCGACGACTTCTAGCCTCCAAGAGTCCGATCCCACGATCCTGGAGCAGGCGGCGGAGCCGCCCTCGGTCATTGCTCTGATCGGCTCGGACTCGAGGTCCGGTCTCGACGACCTGGACGATTTCGGCGACTTCTCCGGCCAGCGCGCCGACGTCATCGTGCTCGCCGTGCGCTCCGGGGACGCTGCCACGCTGGTTTCTATACCACGCGACCTCTATGTCGAGAACACCTGCCGGGCTGGCAGGCACCGTATCGGAGAAGCGTTTCAGGGGTGCGGCGACCGCCATGGGTTGGCTCATCTCGTCGCTGAGCTGCACAACTTGACGGACCTGCCGATCGAGCACGCAATTGCAGTCGACCTGGCCGGATTCCAGTCGGTGGTCGATGCCCTGGGGGGATACGAGATATGCGCTGACCATGCGCTGCGTGACACCAAGTCGGGCCTCGAGCTAGACGCCGGATGCCATCAGGTCGGCGGCGAAACCGCTCTTGCGTGGCTCCGCTCCCGCCACACCGAGGAACGCGTCGACGGCATCTGGCTTCCCGCGTCGAGAGGCTCCGACCTGGTCCGCAACGAACGTCAAAGGCAGTTTCTCATCGACATGTTCCATCGGCTCGCCGACAAGTCGGGACCCGGGGCGATCCTCGATGCCCTGAAAGCGGCCGCTCCTCACCTCACCATCGACGACCAGTTGGCCATGTCAGACGCGGCTGCCTGGCTGTGGGAGTTTCGACGGGCTGACGTCGATACCCTCGAGATACCGGTGACCGGCAGAACGACCTCGGGTGGGGCGGCGGTGTTGGAACCCACCGTCGACGTCGATGAATTCGTCCCCGACCGGGTCTCCTGAACCGTCATCCTCTGCCGAAATGGCGTGCGCTCCATGCACGACACGGTCGGGGTGTAGGTCGGAGGGGCAGCCGAGCTCTCGATCGTGTCCAGCTATCTGATCGGGTCGCCTACCAG
>DATABS010000031.1:0-9375 GCA_036259475.1 Acidimicrobiia bacterium
GGGGGGTAGCTCGAGCCCACATCAACCGCCGAAACCGACCGTCCCCGGGGATCGCCTCGTCTTCGGGGACCGGTCGCCTCCGGAGGGCGGGGCGGTACCCTGCCGGAGATGGAACCCCGAGTGACGGCCGTGACCCTGGCCGCTCCCGATGTGGCTTCGACCGTCGACTTCTACCGCCGCGCCTTCGGATGGGATCCGGCCTTCATCAACGACGAGGTCGCCTTCTTCGACCTGGGCGGCATGGTCCTCAGCCTCTGGTCCGGTCTAGGCGATGAACTGGGCCACGAGCTCCCGCCTGCGGGGGCGATGGCGCTCGCCCACAACGTGCGCGCCGCCGAGGAGGTCGATCGGGTGATCGACGAGGCCGTGAGTGAGGGAGCGACGGTGGCGGCGCCCGCTCGCCGCCAGGACTGGGGCGGCTACTCCGGGATGATCGCCGACCCGAACGGCCACCTGTGGGAGATCGCCTACAACCCCGATTGGCCGCTCGACGCCGAGGGACGAGTCCGCTTGCCGCGTTGACCGGTTCGCACCGGGGCACTCGGTGTCAGCCGCCTTCACCGAGGTCGGTGTTGAACGCTCGTAGACGAGACGCTGAGTCAGCCGCTGACGCGCCTCGAGGCGGTGGAGCGCCTCTTCGAAGTCGGACTCGAGCTGGCGGGCACGGAAGCGGAGCCCGATGAGAAGCTCGGGCAGGTCCCGGTGATCCCGGTCGAGGGTTTCGACATCGGCGGAGAAGCGGGGCGCCTGTCGGACGATGTCCTCGAGGATGCCGATCGTCGTGTCGATTCTCGAGTGGGCGGCCACCGCAGCCGCCGGGCGGGTCAGCCCGGCGGTGACGGTGGCTGTGTCGGCCGTGACGGCGGGACCGGTCTCGCTGAGGACCGAGGACATCCGGTCCTCGTTGGCCCGCAACTGTGTGTTGCTCGGGCTGGCTGTCGTCACCATGGCCTTTGACTCCTTCGCGGTTCGTCTGACGATCATGTCGCCCCGCCGAGCGTCGTTGCGGGGCTGAACGTCCCTACCGGCCGGGTCTTCTGGCCCTAGAGGCGGCCCGGGCCCACGCACCCGACTGCATACTTCGTGCCTTTTCGGGAAGAGTCCAATCATGGACTCCGATCGTGATAGCTTTCTCCTCGCCGTCGAACGGCGGCTCGAACTGCCGATGGTGGTGCTCAGTTTCGTCTGGCTGGGGCTGTTCGTCGCCGAGTTCGCCGTCGGCCTCACCCCTGAGCTCCTCACCGCCGGGTGGATCATATGGGGCCTGTTCGTCGTGGACTTCGCCCTCCGGCTCTGGCTGGCGCCGAGGCGGCTCCGCTACCTCCGCCGGAACTGGCTCACCGCCATCTCGCTCATCGTGCCGGCGTTGCGCATCTTCCGGGCGGTTCGGGCGGTGGCGATCCTGCGCGGCGTACGAGGTTTGCGCGTCGTGCGGGTCGCCGGCTCCTTCAACCGGGCACTGCGCGCCCTAGGCAGGACCTTCGAGCGGCGTGGATTCGGTTACGTAGTGGCGGCGACCGTCGCCATCGTCTTCCTGGCGGCGGCGGCGATGTACGCCTTCGAGGGGGGAACTCCCGGTTTCAGGGACTATGCGGAAACCCTGTGGTGGTCGGCGATGATGGTGATCTCGGTCGGGTCCGACGCCTGGCCCGTGACCCCCGAGGGCCGGGCGCTGGCGTTCCTGCTGGCCCTCTACGGGTTCAGTATCCTCGGCTACGTCGCCGCCACACTGACCAGCTTCTTCATCGACCGGGATGCCTACCACGACGACACGGCCCTGGCCGGCTCGGGCGATATCGGGGCGCTGCGCCGGGAGATCCAGGCCCTCCGGACCGAGTTGGGGGAGCGGAGGCAGAGCTGACGTCGCTAGGCGGGCAGGTGTGGAAGCGGAATGGGGTCGGCGGGCTCTCTCGGAGGCTGACTGAGGCGGAGCCCGAACCAGGCCACGTCCCACCAGTTGCCGAACTTGTAACCCACCTGGTGGTACACCCCTACGAGTTCCATCCCGACGGAGCGATGCAGCGCCTCGGAGGCGGGGTTCGGGAGCGCCACGCCCGCATAGGCGTTGACGAAGCCCTGCCGCCGAAGGATCGACAGCAGCTCGCCGTAGAGGAGACCGCCGACGCCGTGGCGGCGTTCGGTGGGAGCCACGTACACGCTGATGTCGACCGACCACCGGTAGGCCGGGCGCTCCCGATGGGCGGCGGCGTAGGCGTAGCCCACTGCCTCACGGTCTGACTCCGCCACCAGCCAAGGAGTGCGTTCCAGAGTCGCTGCCATGCTTCGCTCCATCTCGGTCGGCCCGGGCGGGGTGTCCTCGAAAGAGCTGTGCGTCTCCTCGACTATCGGTCGGTAGATGGCCGCGACCGCCGCCGCATCCCTCCGCGGATCGGCGATTCGGATCTCCACGTCAGACCGCGGTGGCGAGAGCAGCTTCGGTCCGGTGGCGGAACACGATGACCAAGGGAACGACGACCAATCCGAGCCCGACCAGGGCGAGGAGGCGGTAGTCGGTCATTTCGAACAGGAACCCGGAAGTGATTCCGGCGACGGCCGACGAGAGCCAGGTGATGGAGTCGGCTCGGCCCTGCAGACGAGCCCGCAGCGCGGCCGGGAAGCCGACGGTGAGGAGCGCAGAACCTGCTACGAACCCGAAGTTCCAGCCCAAGCCCAGCAGGAAGAGCGCCAGGAGCAACACCGGGGTGGAGTCGGCCGGGGCGGCGGCGGCGAGAATTGCGGACACGCCGAGCATGCCGAACCCGACCATCACCACCCGGTAGCGGCCGAACCGGTCGGCCAGCCGTCCGGTGAGGGGCGAGAAGGCGAACATGCCGAGGGTATGGGCGCTCATCACCAGACCGACGATGCCGAGGTCGAACCCGTGATGGCGGATGTGCAGGGGAGTAGCGGTCATGATCAACACCATCACCACCTGCCCGGCGACCATGGCCGTCAGCGCCACGCGCACGTGGGGACGCCGGAAGGCGTCGCCGAACGACGGCTTGCCGGCGAGCACCGGCCCGTCGAAGGCGAGGGTGGCGGGGTCGGGACGAAGGGCGAACGCGTAGAGGAGCGCGGCGACTCCCATGAAGGCGAAGGTCACCAGGTAGCCCCCGGCAAGCTCGGAGTACCCGCGGCTGGAGGTCAGTACCCCGCCCGGCTCCAGGAGCACCGGACCCAGCACGGAGCCGATCGTGCCGGCCCACACGATGAGGCTGAGCGCCGACGCCCGCCGGTCGGCGGGAAACATTTCGGCGCCGGCATAGCGGGCGAGCTGATTGGAGGCGTGGCCCACCCCCATGGCGAGCATTCCCACGAGCAGCAACCACAGGGAATCGTCGACCACGGCGGCGACGGCGATCCCGGCGCCGGCGGCGGCGACGAGGTAGCCGGTGATGAGCCCGGGTCGGCGACCCCGGGCGGCGACGCTCTGGCTGAGAAGTGTCGTGCCGGCGGCAGTGCCGGCGATCGCCACCGCCCCGGGCAGGCCGGCGAGCGCGGCACTCCCGGTGATCTCCTCGACGGCGAGGCCGGATACGGTGGCCGCGGCGATGTATCCCGTCACTCCGAGGGCGGCACCCCCGAACAACGTCATGGAGAGCCGCCGCCGGATGGACATGGCGGGATCGTAACCGACCGCCGCCAGGCTGAACGACGCCCTTAGACGGCGAGCAGAATCAGTGCGGCGATCGCCACGACATTGGCCGCGACGATGGCGAACGCCGTGCGCCGGGCCGCTTGTCTGGATTCCGCCGCCAGCCTCCTGTTGCTGACGTAGCGGTCGTCGGCGGGCTGGAACTGATAGTCGGTGGGAAGCATTGGATCCCCCTCCTCTCCCTTGGCTCCACTACCTACCCGATACGACCAGGCCGGAAACCCGCCCGGAGAAGCTTCTGGCGCCATCGAGGCACCCGCCTCCGGGCTACGGCTAGGCGGTCAGCCAGATCAGAAGCGCCAAGACGGCGAGGACAGCGATGATGACGATCACCGCGGTCGACACCGCCGATCGCCGGCTCGGGGCTGGTGCCAGGTCATCGACGTGCGTGAGCTCGCGACCCTCGAGCGGGTCATGGGCGTGGTAGTCGGACGGCAGCATGGTTACCTCCTGTGGCTGCCAGGCCCCGGTTCTACCCCCTCGGACCGGTTCAAAAACCGCGCCCGCTCGGCGCTACGCCTCCTCGGGGGAGGGGCTTGGGCGGCGGCGGCGCACTTCTTCGGCGAGGAACTTGGGGACCACCATCCGCCACGCCTGGAACACGATCTCTCCCATCTCGTCGCGGTCGACGGCGGCTAGGCGTACGACGGCCCAGTGGTAGCGCATGTCACCAGGCTTGGGAAGCATGAACTTGTCAGGTTCCGACTCGACCAACGCCTCCCGCTCCTCTTTGGGGAAAGCGAAACCGAGCAGTGTCTCGTCGCGAGAGGCGGCGAGGTAGACCAGCCGACCCACCCGGAACTTGACCCGCCCCCGGACCAACGCCTCGTAGCTGCGCGGCAACCCCAGAGCCTCACGGCGCACCTCCTCGAGCGTCACGACGTCGTCGGTCATGCCGGTATCAAGCGTACGCCGGCGCAGGACCGGTTCCTCTCGACTTGCGGCGATAGCGTCAGCGGTCGACCTCCGGCCCTATCACTTGAACGGGCCGAGATTCACCTCCCTTATCGTGGCGGCATGACCCGCATCACTGATCTGCCTGTTCCCCCGTCACCGAACGGCAAGGACGTCGTCATGCCGGCCGATCGAACGGAGTGGCGATCATGGCTCGAGTCTCATCCCGATCGTGTCGAAGGGGTCTGGGTGGTGTTCCGCAAGGAAAAGAGCTCGGTGGAGGGCCCATCCTATGAGGACCTCGTCGAGGAGTCGCTTTGCTTCGGTTGGATCGACAGCCTCACCAAGCGCGTCGACGACGACCGAGTCATCCAGTGGTATTCACCTCGCCGTCCAGGCGGCGTCTGGGCTCGTTCCAACAAGGAAAGGGTCGAGCGCCTCGTTGCCCGGGGATCCATGACGGGGCGCGGTCAGGCGGTGATCGACGCCGCCAAGGCGGACGGATCATGGACCCGGTATGACGATGTCGATGCGCTGGTCATCGCCCCCGACGTGGAAAGGGCGCTGACGGTCGAGGCGAGAGCCGCTTTCGAAGCTCTGTCCGACTCGGCGAAGAAGCAGCATCTGTGGTCGGTGTACAGCGCCAAGCGTCCCGAGACCCGAGCGGCCCGGATAGAGGCGATGATCGGCCAACTGACCGCGCCGCCCTGAGTGACGCTCAGGGCACCAGCCCGGCTTCGTAGGCCTTGACCACCGCCTGTGCTCGGTCCCGTGCGCCGATCTTGGCCAGCACGCGCTTGACGTGGGTCTTGACGGTGTTGTCGGCGATGAACAGGCGTTCGCCCAGCTCCTGGTTGGTCAGCCCATGAGCGATCAAGGTCAGTACCTCCGTCTCCCGCTCGGTGAGGTGTTCGATGACGGCGGGGTCACCGGCGGGACGTGAGCGGGTGAACTCGGCGATGAGGCGCCGTGTCACGGATGGCGCCAGCAGGGCATCGCCCGCCGCCACGACGCGGATCGCCTCGATGAGCTTCTCCGGTTCCGCCCGTTTGAGGAGGAACCCCGACGCGCCCGCCCGGAGCGCCTCGAACACGTACTCGTCCCGCTCGAACGTCGTGAGGATGACGACCCGGGTGTCGGAACCGGTGGAGGTGATGCGACGGGTGGCCTCGATGCCGTCCAGCACTGGCATCCGGACGTCCATCAGCATCACGTCGGGACTCTCGGCTTCCACCAGCCGGACCGCCTCCACACCGTCGCCGGCGGCGGCGATGACTTCCACATCGCCCGCCTGGTCGAGGATCATCCTCAGGCCTTCGCGAACGAGGGCGTCGTCGTCGGCGAGGGCAACGCGGATCACGCCGACGCCTCGAGTGATAGCCGGCATCGCAGCATGAACCCTCCCTCCGGCCGGTCGCCGTAGGTCACCGTCCCGCCGTGAAGTGCCGCCCGCTGGGTGATGTTCTGGAGCCCTCGGCCCGGCTCGCCGGTAGAACCCTTGCCGTCGTCGATCACGCAGATCGCCACCTCATCGTCAATCGTGACCTCCACCGACGCCTTCGTCGCCCCCGAGTGCTTGATGACGTTGGTGAGCGCCTCCTGGACGATCCGGTAGACGGTCAGCCCGAGACTGCCGCTGACCAGCCCAGTATCGCCCCGAAGAGACAGATCGACCTCCACCCCGGTGCCGGAAACGCCGGCGCACAGCTCAGCGAGGTCGCCCACCCCCGGAAGGGGGCGATTGTCGGCCCCGCCGTGGAGTACGTCGAGCACTCGGTCGAGGTCGGCGAGGGCCTTGCGGCCGGTGGCGGCGATAGTGTCGAAGGACCGACCGGCGGCGGCCTGGTCCCTGGCCAGCTCGCCTTTGCCGGCGCCGGCGTGGAGCACCATGACGTTGACGGAGTGGCCGATGATGTCATGCAGCTCGCGGGCGATGCGGCTGCGCTCGTCCTCCAGGGCCGCTTCGGCCTGGCGGGCCGACAACTCCGCCCGGGTCATGTCCCGTTCCAGTTTCAGTTCGGCCTCCCGGATGCGGGAGTACTGGAGGCGGCCGCCGAACCAGGCGGTCACCCATACCGCTCCTACGGCCACCGCCAGAGCGAGGGGTGCCTCGTCAGGAAAGCGCAGGAAGTAGAAGGCAACTCCCGCTAGGCCATAGCCGAGCACCAGCAGGGCACGCCGAGAATCGAGTCGGGACCCGGCGCCGATGATGGCGATGAGGTTGGTCCACTGGTAGAAGTCGCTCGGCTGGCCCAGGGCGATGAGAGTGACGATCGCCGTCCCGTTGGCCAGGTAGGCGGCGAAGGGGTGAGCCCGGAGGAAAGCCAGCGAAGATCCAGCTACGATCCCGACCGCCGAACGGGCCAGCCGCAACTCAGGGCGGTCGAGAACCCAGATCTCGATGAGGATGAAGGCGATGGCCGCCGCCGCCAGCAGCAGTTCTGGCATGCGGGGGCGGAGGTCGATCGTGTCGGAGGCGACGCCGGGGGCGGTCACGAAGAGAGTGTAACGGCAGGCCTCCCCGGCTCTCCGGCCGGGGTGCGCCCAAACGCCGCCACCATGAGCCCGCACGCAGCCACGAGCAAGAGCACCCCGCCTCCCAGCAGGGAGGCTTCCACACCACTCAGGTCGGTGGGCGCCCGCCCGGCATTGGTGTGGACGACAGCCCACGTCACCAACGATGCGTAGCCACCGGTCGTCAGACGTGTCACTCGGAGGCGGGCCCGATCGTCCAGACCCAGGCGACGACCCAACACCGAGACGCCGATGAACAGCTGGATCCCATGCAGCGCCATGGCGTGTGGGAACTTCGCCACCCCGGCGTCACCGGCGAGAACCGTGTCCGGTACCCGGCCCAGGCGCTCGGTCATCTCGACGCCGAGCTCGATGATCCATGCCCCTACTCCCAGCCCCAGAATGACGAGGGTCATCCCGGCAATGACAGCCAGGCGGGTCGGACGATCGGCCGGCCGCTGGATCAGCGTCCACAGGAAAAGGAGGCCGAGCGCCGCCGAGAGGACACCGATCGAGATTCCCATCAGCGAGAAGATGAGACCGTCCTCGGGAGTGAAGACATTGAAATGCGACGGGACACCTCGCCAGGCCTGGACGGTGATCAGCGCCACCTCGATTACTCCGGAGACGATGAGTGGCCAGGCCAGCGCTCCCTCGATGCGAGGTCGGGGCGGCAGTCGATCGAGGATCCAGCCACAGGTCCACAGCAGCAGTCCGACGGAGATGCCGAACGTGATCGGCTTGCGGAACGTCACCGCTCCCTCCCAGCCTCCGCCGTCGACGAGGAGAACGACGACATGGACGAGAGCCGACAGGCCGAGGACGGCGGCGGCGCCACCCAGGCGGCGGCTGGAGTGCTTGACGAGGCGGAGTTGGGATCTGAGATCGGTCATGCCGCCCAACGTATGGGACGGTGCACGCCGTGTCGTCACCCCGGATGGGCAAACCGGTGTCACCCCGCGGGGTGACTACGACGTGTCGGGGCGAGATGCCGATTCTCGAAATTGGAGGTTTAGACACCGGGGGGATGGGTAGTAACAACGGCGCCGGAGCCAGGCGAGCCCCCCGAGGGGGGTCCGCGACGCGAGCACAGGGCTGGGAATGCCACAGGATCCGGAAAATCCGTCGGTGACAGGGACGTTCCGTATTACCGCGAGACTCTTTCATTTGCTCGCGCTCGTCGGCATTCTTTTCATGTTCGGAGCCGGCACGGCTTTGGCCGAGACGGCCAGCCTCACCGACGATGTGACGGGATCGACCACGGAGGCGGTCTCGGAGAAGACCGAGGTCGTAGCTGTTTCGGGAGATCGGTCGGAAGACGACGCTGCTCCGCTCGAGACTGTCAGTGAGTCTGCCTCTGCCGAGGATGCGGGCTCCAAGGTCACCGATGTCACGGAGCAAAAGAAGCCGAATGCGCCGGCCGAGGAGCCGGTCGAAACTGACGTCAAGACTACGGCGACGCAACCGACCGCAAGCGACGATTCCGCCGAAGCCACCGCGCCGCTCACCGACAAGGCGACTGAGGTCGTCGAAGGGACGTCTGGCGAGATAACCGACGTGGTGGAGGAGCCGACCAAAGACGTCAGCGAGGTCGTGGAGAAGCCGGCCAAGACGGCCGAAACTGTCGCCGATCAGCCGACCGAGGCCTCCGAGGAGACTACGGCGAAGGGTGGGGAGGTCACTGAGGTGGCCGCCGAGTCGACCGAGGCCGTCGAGGAGACTACGCCGACGGCCGAGGACATCACCCAGGCAGTCGCTGAATCCACCAAGGCAGCCGGGACTGTCGTCGACCAGGCCGGCGGGGCCGTTCAGGCGACTACTGAGGAGGCCACGGAGATCACCGAGGTGGCCACCGATTCGGCGAAGGCCATCGATGAGGGCGCCGTTTCAGCGATCAAGCCGGTGACGGATGCGCTGAGCGCGGCTGACGACATCAGCCAGGCCATCGCACCCGTGACTGAAGCGGTGGATCAGCCCCTCGATACGGTTGAGCCCTTGATCGGGGATGGGGCGGCACCGGTAGCCGAGGTTGTCGGTGAGACGACCAAGGTGGTTGAGCCGTTGGTGGGGGATGTGGCGGCGCCGGTGGTCGAGATTGTCGGTGAAACGACCGAGACGGTTGAGCCGTTGGTGGGGGATGTGGCCGCGCCGGTGGTCGAGGTTGTCGGCAAGACGACCGAGATGTTTGAGCCGCTGTTCGGCGATGTGACAGCGCCGGCAGTCGGGATCATCGACGACACGACTCAGGTCGCAGCCTCCGTTGCCGAGGTGACCGAGCCGGTAGCCGTCATTGTCGACGAAACCGTTGAGAC
>DATABS010000032.1:0-20231 GCA_036259475.1 Acidimicrobiia bacterium
TGCACGCCATGGCGTGCAATCTGTGCGCGAAAACGGTATTTGGTCAGCCGGCCGATTGGATGGCGCGGATCAGGAACGAGGCCATCTGCTCGCGGGTCACCGGCTCGGTGGGGCAGAACCGATCGTTGGCGGGCGGGTTGCAGCCTTTGGTGACTCCGGCCACCGCCAGACGGTCGATGTCGCCCTGGAAGATGGAACCGTTGTCGTCGACGAACAGGTCGCCCGGCCCGGCGTCGGCGTAGGCGTAGGCCCTGACCAGAAACGCCGCCATCTCACCCCGGGTCACTGCCCGATCGGGACAGAAGCGATCGTTGGCGGGGGGGTTGCAGCCTCGGGTGATGCCGGCTTCGGCCAGTGCGTTGATATTCGCCTCGTGCACCGATCCGTTGTCATCCCCGAAGTGGTTGCCGGTGGGCTGAGGCAAGTCCAGCGCCCGGACCAGGAACGATGCCATCTGCTGGCGGGTGACGGGGTTGGCGGGGCAATAGAGCGTGTTGTCCGGCGGGTTGCAGCCCTTCGTCACGCCGATGTCGGCGATGTAGCGGATCGCCTCGTAGTGGATCGATGTCCCGACGTCGATGAACGGGCTGGGCGCGTTCACGTCGAGTATGTACGGCGAGACTCGAGCGGCTCGGCGCCCGCCGCTGCCGTCGGGTTCAGTCCCATGCGCATTGAGGGTGTTGTAGAGCCACACTCCCGAGACCTCGGTGGATACGAGCGTGCGCCCGACCAGTCCGAACATCCGGATACGCGCGGCCGGTGGGCTGGAAATCATCTCGGCCCCGGACACGGCGTCCCAGCAGTGGCCCGCGTCGCACAGTCGATCTTGAAGCACGCCTTCTTTGATGAACACCGTCCAGCGAGCCAACGGGTTGATATTGGGGTCGGCTGACCAGGGATCCTCCACCGAGCGCAGCCAAGGAAGCGCTTCTCCGCCCCACACATCCTCAACGTCCTCACTGGCGCCGCCGTTGGAGGATGAGTAATAGGCGCTGATGATGCCATGCCCGGGATAGGTGACCACCTTGTGGCCCCCCTCCACCCCGGTGCGGTCGACGGCTCCCACCCACCGGGATCCGTAGGTCGGCTCCCCTTCCTTGGCCCAGCCGGTATACGCCTGATCGCGCGTGTCGTCGCGGATGTGGCAGCCGCAGCTCTCCAGCCGTCCAGATCCGTCACCGCCACCGCGAGCCACCGCAGTGGCGATGGCGTATCCCCGGCCGATTATCGCCTGGGCATCGAGAGCGGCGTTCGGCCACGACGAAGGCACCTCAGCCAGGCCGTACAGGTAGTCCTCCAGCCCCACAGAGAGGATTGTGTGGAATTCGCCGTCACCGGCCGGCCGGAGACGGAGTGTCCCATGCGCGTAGCTGGCGCCGCCGGCGACCGCCCGGGTGCCGCCGCCGTTGTCTTGCCACGTGAGGTCGGCGGAGCAGGGGCCCCAGCCGTTGTTGTCCTCGCCCACCAACCGGAAGCGGCATTCGTCGGCGTGGTCGTCTTCCCCTCGTTCGAAGACCCATTGCTGTCCCGCTTCGATGGGGAACTGGGCGTGGGAGCAATCACTCGGCTGACAGACGGCCAGAGGCCCGCCGACGGCTGACAGGGGCAGGCTGGTGTCGTTCTGGCGCAAGCCGACCCAAAGGGCCCTGTCCTGGAAGATCCAATGACCGCCGCCGAGCATCTGGGTGGCCGAGCTGATTCCCGTCCCGGTGTAGTAGAAGGCGAGGATCTGCTCGGCGCTGCGTCCGTCGAGAGCCTGGCCGAAGGCTCCGAATTGGGAGAGGCCCACGCCGTGACCCCAACCCCCACCGTCGACGGTCCATTCTTCGTCCGTCGCTGCCTCGGCCCCCGCCGGAGCAAGCACGACCGAGAGGAGCATGACCGCGGCAAGAAAGCCACCACCCCGTCGATGTCGCCTTGAATCCCTCACCGGCACGGCAGGTTAAGGCATGTGGTCATGAATCCGGAAGCATTGCGCCGGCTCGATGCAAAAACGCGGCCATCTGGGCCCGCGTGACGGCATCGTCGGGACAAAAGCGGTCGTTGTCCGGTGGATTGCAGCCGCGGGTGATGCCGGCCGCGGCCAGCGCCGCGATGTCGCGCTCGAACACCGACCCGTCATCGTCACCGAACGCGTTGGGCGCCGCTGCCAACCCGAGGGCGCGGGTGAGGAAAGCGGCCATCTGACCACGGGTGACCGGTTCGTCAGGGCAGAAGTCGTCGTTGGCGGGCGGGTTGCAGCCCTTGGTGATCCCGGCCGCGGCCAAAGCCGCGATGTCCGCCTCGAACACCGACCCGTCATCGTCGCCGAACGCGTTGGGCGCCGCCGCCAACCCGAGGGCGCGGGTGAGGAAAGCCGCCATCTGACCCCGGCTGACCTCCGCCTCGGGGCAGAACCGGTCCTCGAACGGCGGGTTACAACCCCGGGTGATGCCTGATCCGGCCAGCCACTCGATGTCGATCTCGAAGATGGAGTCTTCGTCGTCGGCGAAAGGACCGTCGTGGAAGTAGGGGATGGTGTCGTCCGGGCACTCGAAGTCGTCGGGCAGGAACCAGGACGTCGCCGTCAAACCGTTGAGTGGTGTGTTCCCCAGGAAAACCTCCAGGCCTGACTCTTCGGAGAAAACCTGCATGTCGGGCCGGCCATCACCGTCGTAGTCCTCGAAGCCGATCTCGTCGTGAGGATCCACAGGTGGCCCAGTGATCTCGCCGACAATCTCCTCGAGGTCGGCCCCCGAGACCGAACGGATCGTCGCGGAGTCGCCTGCCGGCGAGATGAGGAGCAGGTCATCCTTTCCGTCGACGTCGCGGTCGGCTACCCCCAGACGTGTTGAATCTGACAACGACAGCCGGCTCACCACGCCGGAAGCCACCTTCTCCTGGTACGAACTGGCGGCCGACCAGATCTGGACCTCGACTCCGTCGCCGGTCCCGGTGAGCGACCACAGATCATCCGCCCCATCCCGGTCGACGTCCCCGAAGACGTGCCGCCCGCTGCTCGGCACCGCGGTCGAAATGTCTGCGGTCCGCTCATAATCCCTCACGACGGAGTACCGGCGGAGGACCAGCTTGCTCTGGGTATCGTCCACGAACACGAGATCGGGACGACCCACGCCCGCCACGTCCGCCATCACCGGATGACCGGCAGGTGGATCCTCGAGCCACCAACGCCACACGGAGCACGCCTCCCAACCTCTCCGCGAGGTCGCCAGCTCCAGCACCGCATCGTCACCCCATGGCCTGACATGGGCCACGTCGGGAGCTCCGTCTCCGCTGGCGTCGATGACCATCTGCGGGTTGTCGTTGCGTCCAAAGATCACTTCGTGGCGCCCGGCCCGATCGTCGAACGACGAGCCGGACGTGAGCGGTGGCACCGGGGCGGGAAGAGCGGCGTATGAGGGGCTCGATCCCGGACCGGTCCACGAAAAGTGCATCGGATCCTTGACTCGATTCCAACTCCCACCCCAGCACATGCCGGCTTCCTCCCAGGCGTCGACATACCAATCCGGCATGTCGGTGATCAGCCGGCCGTCACGCCGATACGGGTTGGTGACCGAGTTGACATCGATGGCCGCTCCCATCCCGTGGTAGCTGATGGCGCCGTGGGCGACGCTGGTCCGGGCGTTGAAGCCGAACGTCTGACCGTCCAGGGCCTCGTAGAAGTTACCCCGAGCTGCCGCCTCGGCCAGGTTGCGTGCCACGTCCTCGAGAACGGGTAGCAGGCGACGATGGACCTGAACTCTCACTCCGTCCGACATGGGAACCGTCCACCACACGAGTTGTCCACGGACCGCCGACAGGGTCCGACCGAAAAGTCCCCCGGCCGGGCCCCGGATCGGAAACGAGTCGGGTAGCGAACCCGACCGGCCAGACTCAGGCAGGTAGAACCGTGGGTAGCCGCAGCCGGGTGACTCGGCAGTGATTTCGTAGTCGGCGATCGCGGGCCGGACCCCCACCGAAGGGAGCAGCAGGAGCGCCCCCAGAATCAGGACTGCGAGACGTCTCACTCCGCTTCCAGCCGAAACAGCGACCCGCTTCCGGAAACGACGAGCATCTCCCCCGCCCCGTCCACCCCGAAGGACCAGAGACCCCCGCCCACGGAACCGAGTCGCGAAGTCCAGTCCTGACGGTCGTCGATTCGAGAGCCATCGGGAGTGCGGAAACTGCGAATGAACCCGCCGCATAGATCGCCGTAGAAGTAGTGACCCTGCAGCCAATGCAGGGCCTCGCCCCGGTAGACGACCCCGCCGGTTATAGAACACACCCCGGCGGAGTGCGAATACTCGAGGTCGGGAAACTCCATGCCTGAGGAGGCGCACGACTGGTCGTCGTCGTTGGGGTTGCAGATCGATCCTTCGAACCGGGGCCACCCGTAGTTGACGAGCGGACGGTCGTCGCCGACCACCGTCACCTCCTCTCGTGATCCCTGACCGACGTCGGCGACGTACAGCAGCCCGTCGTCGAACCATATGCGCCAGGGATTGCGGAGACCGACCGCCCAGATCTCGTCGCGTCCCGGACCGTTGAGAAAGGGATTCTCGGACGGGATCGAGTAGGGGAAGGCGGCGTCGATATCTATCCGCAGGAGGGAACCGAGGAGGGTGTTCGCGTTCTGCCCATTGCCGAACGTGTCATTGCTCCCGCCGCCGTCACCCAGAGCCACGACGAGGTATCCGTCGGGATCGAACAGCAGGTGACCCCCATTGTGGTTGGAGGCCGGCTGCGGAATCGTAAGCAATGGGGTTTCGACGGGGATGAGGACGTCGGGATCGGGAGAAAGCTGAAATGACGAGATCTGCGACTGAAGGCCGCCGTCCGAGGCCCTTGTCGAGTAGTAGATGAAAACCCGGTCGTCCTGGGGGAACTCAGGGTGGAATGCCATCGACAGCAGCCCCATCTCACCCTGGTTCACCACCCGGTCCGAGACGTCGAGGAACGGCTGAGACTCGATAGACCCCTCGGCGAAGATCTCGATCGTCCCGCCCTTCTCCACTACGAATATGCGCTCGTCGCCCGGCGGAGCGACGGCGTACACGGGCTGCTGGAGGTCGTCACTCAGGCGGGTCAGACCCACCTCCGGACGGGACGGCACCGGCTCGGTGGGAAGACCCTCGGCTCGGACCAGGAAGCTCGCCATCTGTGCCCGGGTTACGGGATCGTCGGGGCAGAAGCGGTCGCTCTCGGGCGGGTTGCATCCCCGTGTCACGTCCGCCGACGCGAGGGCGTCGATGTCGCCCTCGAAAATCGAGGAGTCGTCGTCCTCGAAGACATCGGATTCCGACGCCACGTAGCCGTAGGCCCGGGTGAGGAAAGCCGCCATCTCGCCCCTGGTGACGGGTCGGTCGGGGCAGAAGCGGTCGTTCTCGGGAGGATTGCATCCTCGAGTTACATCGGAAGCCGCTAGAGCGTTGATGTCGTCCTGAAACACCGACAGGGCGTCATCGACGAAGCGGTCGGGGCCGGCCGGGAGATTCAGGGCCCGGGTGAGAAAGGCGGCCATCTCGCCGCGGGTGACCGAGCGGCCGGGACAGAACTCGTCGTTCCAGGGAGGGTTGCAGCCCCGCGTGATGTCGGCGACGGCGATCGCCTCGACGTCGGCTTCGTGGATCGATCCGTCGTCGTCGGTGAACGAACCACCCGGAGACGTCTGGGCGAAGGCGGAGACACCGAGACCCAGCACGGTCGCAAACGTGATGAAGAGCACCCCCAAGCGTTTCACGGTGGGAGAGGCTAATCGGACCGATGGGGCAACGACTCCCGACTCCGGGCTTCCGGCTACGGATCGAGCGCCCGGATGAGGAAGGAAGCCATCTGCGCCCTGGTCACTTCCTCGTCGGGGCAGAAGGCCGTGGCGGTGCATCCTTTGGTGACACCGGCTGCGGCGAGCGAGTCGATGGCGGCGGCGTGGACAGTCGATCCAGTATCGGAGAACCCGGCCGACGGCGCCGGCGGAAGCTCGAGAATGCGGCTCAGAAAGGTGGCCATCTCGGCGCGGGTTACGTCTTGTTCGGGACAGAAACGGCCGGGGCCGCAGCCCCGGGTCACTCCAGTGGCGGCCAGCGCCTCGATCGCCGATTCGTGAATGGATGAGTCGTCGTCACCGAAGGCATCGCCGGAATTGCCGGTCAGGTCGAAAGCCCTCACGAGCATGGTCGCCATCTCGGCCCGCGTCACGTTCCGGTCGGGGCAGTAACGGGCAGTGTCACAACCGCGAGTGATGCCGAGGTCGTGGACGGCGATGATGTCCGCCTCATGGACGGAGGAGTCGTCGTCGGCGAAGGGGGGCGTGAATTGGACCCGGAGATCCTCGACGGAGTCCATGAAGACTTCCACGACGTAGGGGATGCCTTGGGACCATACGACCCCCACGCCGACCCCGTCGTAGATCGGGTTGAGAAGGTTCTCCCTGTGCCCGTCAGAGTTCATGAATGCCTGATGGAGCGTCTCGATGTTGCCCCCCCGACCTACGTTCTCGCCGAGTACCTTCCAGCCGTCGATGCCCTCGCCGAGGTCGTCGCTGTGGAAAATGGTCTCCCGGTCGGCCATCCGGTTGGCGTGGCGGCGCGCCTTGTCGACCAGCTCGGGAAGGACGATCAGAGGTCCCGAGCCGACCGCCCGCCGCTCCGCGTTGATCAGCTCGACGAACCGCTCCTCGTCGGCGACCGAATCAGCGAATACGGGGGTGGCCGACGCAACGAGCAGGCTCATTGACAGGGTCGAAATCAGCAGGCATCGCCGAAGGGTGGCTCGATCCATGCCTATCTCATCGTCAGCGACCGAGGTCCCCTGAACCTGATTTCATCTCCCAGCGGATAACCTTCCAACGGTGTTCCTCGTGTTTCTCGTGTCCCTGTCCCTGTTTCCAGTGGCGTCGCCGCCCGAGACAGTGCTCGTCAAAGACGAAGTCGCTCCCCTGTCGTCACCGGCCGATTCGGTCCTCGGTTGGCGGCGTGTTCCGGTCGGCCAGGCACCTCAGGGCGCCGAGACGGTCCCGAACGTTCGCCTTTCCCTCCTCGATCACGACCCAGACGACGAGCCGTTCGGGCCGGATCAATGGGCCCTGGGCGAGCTCGGCGTAGCCCGAGCGTGGCACGAGACGACGGGCGGTTCCCGCGTGATCGCGGTGATCGACAGCGGCGTCCTGACAGGGCATCCCGACCTGGCCGACCGGATCTTCACCAACATCGGTGAAACTCCGGGAAACGATGTGGACGACGACGGGAACGGCCTGGTCGACGACGTGCACGGCTGGGACCTGATCGACGGCGATAACGACCCCACTGACCCCTCCCAGGGCCACGGTACGGAAGTGGCCGGTGTCGCCGCCGCTTCTCTCAACGGCGTGGGTGTCGCCGGCATCGCTCCTACGGCAACGATTCTGCCGATACGGGCATGCACGAACAGTTGCGAGCTCTTCACCGTCGCCTGGGCCGTCACCTACGCCACCGACATGGGAGCCGAGGTCATCAACCTGTCTCTGGGAGGTTTCGCCAGTGAGGCGGGGCCGTTGGCGGACGCTGTCAGCTACGCGGAGGAAGCCGGAGTCCTCGTGGTGGCGGCGGCCGGCAACACCGGGACGAACATCGACGGAACCAGCTTCGTACCCGCCGACCTCCCGAACCCCAACCTGGTGGCAGTGGCCGCCACCGACCGCCACAACCGGCTCTGGGCCGAGTCGAATTTCGGGCCCAACTCCGTCGAGTTGGCCGCTCCGGGCGTCGAGATAGTCACCACCACGCTCGATTCGTTGGGAGGCTACCGGACGGTCACCGGCACCTCCTTTGCGGCCCCCCATGTGTCGGCGACTGCGGCACTGATGCTGTCAGTCAATCCCGCCTTGACCCCAACCCAATTGATCGACCGGCTCGGCCGGCACGGTCTGGCGACTGCCGACCTTCAGGGAACCACCGTCCACGGGACCCGGCTGCGAACGGACACGGCAACTGTATCCGCACGCCTGACCGACATCGACGGTGTCTTCGAAGCCGACATCGTGTGGATGGCGCTGGAGGACCTGACGAGCGGCTGCAACCCGCCCACCAACGACCGCTACTGCCCCGACGACCCCGTCACCCGGGGACAGATGGCCGCCTTCCTCCACCGAGCCCTCGACCTCTCCCCCGGGCCCGACACCTTCGCCGACGACACCGACTCCATCTACCAGACCCACATCAACGCCCTCGCCCACGCCGGAATCACCCGCGGCTGCAACCCGCCCGCCAACGACCGCTACTGCCCCGACGACTCCGTGAGCCGCGCCGAGATGGCGGCGTTCCTCCACCGGGCCGGGCGCTGAGCTCAGATTTCGGTCCGGGCGGTACCTCGGTTGAGTGGGCGTCGGTCCACACAGAGTGCGGACCGAGACACACACGACCTGGTCTACCCGGGTTCCGGTCTTATCATCCCGCCGTGTCGCCTTCCACCGATCGACGGATACGCATCGCCGTGGCGGGGGCCGACGTTCGCTCCCTCGCATCCTCTCTAGCCGATGGGCTGAGCCGCGAGGGCCTGGATGTGTCGAGCCGGCGACTCTCCGCTCGCACCGGCGACTGGCTCGTAACCGCCCAGCCGATCAACGACAAGATCAAACCCGAAGCAGTCATCGTTCCTGACCAAGCGAGCCGATCGGCAATCGAGTCGCACAATCCCGACGTGATCGGCGACGTGTGGGTGTGGGACGGAACCGACAGGCAGCTTCCAGGGATGCTGGCGTCCCGCTATCGCCCGACGCGGCGCTATGCCGGCGCACGGGTCGGTGTGATCGGCTACAACCTGAAGTTCTTTCGCCCGATCGAACAGCATTTGCGCCGGCTCCCCGGCGTCGAGGTGAGAGTCGCCGAGTGGCCCAAGTTCGCGGTCGGCTCACCGCAGTCCACCGAGGACGTCCTGGAGTGGGCTTCGGTCATCATGTGCGAGTGGGCCGGACCGAACGCCGCCATCGCCAGTCGTCGCCGCCGGCCGGACCAGCGTCTCGTGGTCCGCTTCCACCGGTTCGAGTTGGAACGCGACGAATGGCGCGACATTCTCATCGATCAGGTGGACACCGTGGTGGCGGTCGGCGAGCCCTACCGGCGGCGCATCCTCGAAACGACTGAGTGGCCGGAGGAGCGCCTGACAGTGATTCCGAATCTGGTGGACCTTGCTCAGATGGACCGCCCCAAGGTCGCTCGTGCCGCCCTCACGCTCGGGCTTCTCGGGGGATCGCCGTGGCGCAAGCGTCCCGACCGGGCGCTGGACGTACTGGAGGAGTTGCGTCACCACGACCCACGCTGGCGACTCCACATCAAGGGAGCGATGCCGGAAGAAGAACGCTGGCGTTGGGAGGACGCGGATTACGCCGCCCGATACGAGACGCAATTCCGACGAATGGAGGCACTCGGTCACGCAGTGGTCTGGGACCCGGCCGGCCCGGACGTCGCGGAATGGTTCCGTTCGGTCGGCCACATTCTCTCGACCAGCGACGACGAGAGCTTCCACCTCGCCCCTGCCGAAGGGATGGCTTCAGGCACCCTACCGGTGATCTGGCCCTGGCCCGGTTCGGACGAGATCTACGAGCAGCACTGGATCGTCGATGACCCGGCGGCGGCGGCCAACGCCATCCTCTCGCGTAACAGCGCTCACCGTGCAGCCGCCCGTCGTGAAGTTGCCCGCTTCGGCCGCGAGCGGGTACTCCCCCAATGGGAGCAACTATTACTCCCCGTAGAATCGTCGCCGTGACCTCCGATGACCGCGCCCTGAGTGACGAGCGCACGTTGCGCCTGCGGGCCGAAGAGCGCCTGGCGCAGGAAGTCGACCGGACCAAGCTGTGGCGGCGTCGGGCCGAGGAGCGACAGGCGCGGATCGAGAGCCTCGAGGAGCGGTTGCGGCGTGAGGAACGACGCCCGAGGATCGTCAGGTGGGTGACCGGCCTCCGCCGAGCTGTCATTTCTTCGTCCGACACTGCCTCCGAACCGGCTCCCCGGATGCCGGATCAGTCGGCGTCTCCCCGCCCCCGCCTCGCCTCTGTTTCGGTGGCTGCCCTCGCCGACCATCCGGCGATCGCGCCGGTCCTCGACGAGGCCACGAAACTCGACCCCGTCGCCGATCCGGGAGTCCTGGCTTCGGCCGATGTGGTCGTGATCGATGAGGGCGGCTGGTCGCGGCTGGATGGCGATGGCCGTGACACCCTGCGCGCGGCGCTCTCCGGGGCCGGGCGCCCCCCTCTAGTCGTCTGGACAGAGGTCGGTGACATTCCGGAACTGAGCGACCAGGCCGTCGCCACGGTCAATCATCGACCCGGTCCCGCTAACCGGTTCCTCCCGGGGTCCTACCACCGTCGACCTCCCCGCCTCGAGGGACAAGACGCTCTCTTCGTGACGGCCGAGGACCTGGCAATGCCCTCCGCCGCACTCATCACGGAGGCCTCCCGCGGTCGGCCGGTCATGTTGGGCTCTCATGAGTCGGACGCCGCCGTGGCCGCCCATCAGGCGTTGCGGTGGGCTTTCCGCCATCATCGGCCCAGCCGCCGGCTGGGGCAGCTACTCGATCTCGTCGGTGTGGCCCATCCCGACCCCACTCCGTCGGTGGCGGCGATTCTGGTGTCGAACCGGCCCGAACTGATCCAGGACGCCATGAACCGCCTCGCTAGACAGACGTGGCGGCCCACGGAGATCATCGTGGGGCTGCACGGGTTCGACGATCCGGGCCTACGCCCACCGGCGGAAGACATCCCGATACGGATCCTCGGTTTCGACGAGCGGCTCACCTTGGGCGAGTGCCTCAACCGGGCGATCGAATCCACCCCGTCCGACCTCGTCGCAAAGATCGACGACGACGACCACTACGGCCCCGCCTACCTCGAGGACGCGGTCCGGGATCTGGACTCGTCGGGCAACCCCATCGTCGGCAAGGCCACGGTCTATGCCTACCTGTCCTCCGACGATACGACGGTGCTTCGTCGCCCAGGGACCGAGCACCGTCGACTCGACGGGACGATGGGAGGCAACACCTTCGTAATGGAACGAAGCGTGTGGGAAGCGGTGCCATTCCCCCATCGTCCCCGCTTCGTCGACACGATCTTCCTCACCGCCGCCCGCCGGCTCGGCTTCACCGCATACTCGGGGTCGCGCTTCGAGTTCTGCGCCGTCCGCCACGGGGCCGCCCACACCTACGCCGCCTCCGACACAATGCTCGCCGCCGGTTCCGATCCCGCCTGGTCCGGCTTTCATCCCGAACGGGCGTTCGTGCCGGACCTGGAGGCGACGGTTTCGGCGTGAGAGTGGCGTTGCTGTCCGAGGGTCGGATCGAACAGGACCCCCGTGCCCGCGCCCTGGCGTGGAGCCTCCGTCATGTGGGTCACGAGGTGATCGCGGTCGATTCCACCGGAGCGGCGACGTGGGCGGACACGGCCCTCGGAGTCGCCTCGCGGGTTCCCTCCGGTTTCGGGTCGCTCGGCTCCCTCGCCCGACGCGCCCAACCTCCGATCATCCGCCGCTGGCTCCACCGTCGCCGGTTGGCCGCCGCCACCCGCAAGGCGAGGCCTGACCTGGTCTATCCACTCTCCCCCGACCTGGTGGCAACCGCCGACCGAGCTGCTGGCCGGGGGGCCGTCGTCCGGCCACCGGGATGGACCCCCGCCTTCAGGGACATCACACGCCTCGCCCCGACGGACCATCGCTTTTCCACCTCCCCGGCAGGTCCCGGCGTCGCCCACCATCTCGAGGTCGACACCTCCCCGCGGGGAATCCCTTCCCCGGGCCGCCACGCCGGACGGCGCGTGGCCCTCGTCCACCGTCACACCCCGACCACTCCCGCCCGCTACCTGACTTCCGCCCTCGAAAGAGCAGGAGTGGAGGTAGTGGCTCGCGGGGTCGAGTTCGATTTCGCCGAAGCCGACGACCTCGACGCCGTTATCATCGTCGAGAGCCCGTTTCCCCCGCCGCGGCTCATCGGGGAGCGGTCGTCCGTGCCCGTCCTGTTCTGGGTGCACCACGGCGAACACCATCTGGGCGCCAACCTGCGCCTGGTCGACCGGCTACGCCCCGATGCGGTGCTGCTGGCCCACTCTTGGCACCTTGCTCACCGGTTCCCGGTGCCCGTCCACCGCTTCCCCTTCGGCGTCCCGGTCGAGCTCTTTCCGACCGCCCCCAAACCCTGGGCCGAGCGGACGTTCGACGTGGCGATGGTCGGCGCCGGGATGTTCAAGGAAGGCAGCCGTTACGACGTGCGCCGCGATCTCGTCGCTCGCCTCCAGGCCGGCCTGGGGGAAAGGGCCATGTTCCCCCAACGGGTCCCGCCCGAGGAACTCGCCTCCATCTACGCCGACACCCGGATCGTGATCAACGACGGCGGCCGGCGCCATCACCCGATCACGATGCGCCTTTTCGAGACAGCCGGAGCGGGATCGTTGATGCTCACCGAGGATCAACCGGGTACCGACGTGCTCTTTTCCCGTAGCCACTACCGGGTCCTCCAGCCGGAGGCAGCCTTCGAGCAGGTGACCACTCTGGCGGAGGATCCTGAAGCCGAGGCGGCGGCCGAAGCCGCCCACCGTCACGCCTTGGCACATCACACCTACGACCAACGCGTCGACGAGCTGATGGACATCATCGCGGTCACCCGACCGGCCGGCTGGGTCGGACGCCCTCGAGCCGGCTCAGCTCTGGCCCGGCTCGCCGACGAAGACGTCGATGTTGACACGGTTGTCACCGACGACCCCCGACTCGCCGAGCAGCTGCCCGACCGGATCGTATGGGACATCGATTCGATAGCCGACCGGATGAGCGACGGAGGCCGGGTGGATGCCGCCGCGTTGACCCGAGCCGATCCCCGCCTCGACATGGTGGTCGCCGGCACCCGTCGATATCTATATGCCGACCACGCGATCGCCGAACAGGTGGCCCAGGCCGTGACCCGCCACCACCCTGATGCGTCGTTCAGCCACCACGGCGACCTGCTCCGGGCGGACACCGGGACGCTCGAGCGCTACCGATTCGCCGGCCAGGAGGGGAAATGACCGGTCCTCCCGATCTGGTCGCCCCGGAGAATGACTACCGGTCGGTCGAACCAGTCTGGGGCGGAACGGAACCGAGTGTTTCGGTAGTCATCCCGGCGCACGACCGGCTCGAAGCCCTCCAGCGGACCCTCGCCAGGCTCATCGGCCAACTCGGCCCCGGTGACGAGGTGGTCGTGGTCGACGACGGAAGTGAGCCGCCGATCCAAGGACTCCCCGCCGGAGTGACATTGATTCGCCAGGAGCGGGACGGCTTCGGCCTGGTCAGGGCTCGCAACCTGGGATGGCGGAGATCGTCGGGTGAGGTGGTCGTGTTTCTCGACTCCGACACGATCCCCGGCGAAGCCTTCATTGCCCGTCACCGGGGGTGGCATGCTGCCGCCTCCAATCTGCTGGTTGTCGGCCTACGCCACCACGTCGATGCGTCAGGCGTCTCACCCGACGAACTGGCACGGTCGGGGACAGAAGGCCTACCCCGGATCGAGGAAGACCCCGAAGCCGCCATCACACCCGACTGGCGCGGCTGGTTTGTCAGGCGTGGTGCGCTTCTCACCCTGGGCGACGAGGCGTTCCGGGCGGGAGTGGGCAACAACATGTCGTTGAGACGCCACCGGCTGGAGGAACTCGGCGGGTTCGACGACGCGTTCAGAAGCTGGGGCGGCGAGGACACCGAGTTCGCCTGGAGAGTCTGGAACGCAGGTGGATTCATCGTCCCGGACGAACAAGCGGCCGTGTTCCACCAGATCGAGCCGGGAGAACGCCGCGAATGGAGGGACGAAGCGCGGAGTCAGAACCTGGCTCTAGTGTCCGATCGGGTACCTCACCGCTTCTATCGGCCTCGTCCCCACCCGCTCGCCACCGTCCCCAAGCTGACGTGGGTAGCGGTGGCGAGTTCTCCAGGCGAGGTGGAGACCCTCTGGAAGCGAATCACGGCTGTTCCGTTCGGTGACGTCGAAGTTGTTTGGGTGGTCGACGGGCAGGCACGCGACGTCGTGGCAGCCCTGGACGGCCACGCCTCGAGAGTGCGTACCGCCGAGAGTGTGGGCGAGGCGGTGATGGCCGCCCGAGGTGAGTTGGTGTGCTTCGCCGACGCCCGGCTCCGCTTCGGAATCAATCTGGTAGCCAAGGCGGTGGAACGGCTGGATGCCGAGCCTCGCTCCTCGGTAGTCCGGCTTCCTTACATCCTCGGACCCGACAAATACCGCCGCCTCGACGACCTGGCCGCTGCCGACGCCGCTCACGGCCGTAGGGGTGCCCCTCTGTTCGCCTTCGTGCGCCGTCGCGAGCTCGCCAAGGACCGAGCCAGCCTCGACGACCCGAAAGGGATGTGGCAGCAGGCGCTGAAACGCTCTCGCATCGCCTTCCTTCCTGGAGATCCCGTCTCGGCCGATCTGCAGGGTCTCGACTCTCCTTCCCTGCCCGGACTGGAAGAGGTGAAGGCGGCCGGACCGCGTGAGGCCTCGAGATACGCCATCAGGGTCGCCCGGTCTCGCCTCGGCCAGACGACGCTGCCTTCTACCGAAGCGGTCCTGCCACCGACCGACGACCGGGTCGCCATCGACTACGTCGGCTTCACCGAGCATGACAACCTGGGCGATGATGCAGTCCTCGTGGCCACGCAACGCCTGATGCCCTGGGCGAACCTGGCGAGGGATCAGGGGCACGCCCGCTGCCTCATGCTGGGTGGCGGCACTCTCATCAACGGCAACCGCTATTACCTCACCCGAATCCTGCGCCGTGACACCCCCACCATCGAGAGGGCCGTTTTCGGCGTGGGGGTACGCGACCCGGAATTTCACGGGGTGACGGAGCCGATGGAGGAGTGGTGGCGGTTCTTCGACTCCTCACTGTACGTCGGGGTGAGAGGTCCGGATTCTGTGGATCACCTCCGTCACCTGGGTTACCGGGGCGAGGTAGAAGTCGTGGGCGATCCGGCTCTGTCCCTAACACCGCCCGAGGTGGGAGTCGACGAGGACTCGGTGGTCGTCTGTCCGGTGTGGACCTCGGGAAATCTCCTCGGCGGCGACGACCGGCAGGTCTTCGATGCCCTCGCCGAGCTGATCCGCCGCCTGGTGGCGGAAGGGCGGTACGTCACGATGATGTCGGCGTTTCCCTATGACGATCGCCACATCATGGCTCTGATGCGCCACGCCGGCCACCCCGACCTCGACTACGTGGCAGGGTATGCAGACGTGGACCAGGCGATGAGGACGCTGGCCGGAGCGGGAATCGTGGTCGCCGAGCGACTCCATGCCGCCATCATGGCCGCGGCCGCCGGCCGGCCATTCGTGGCGCTGGAGTATTGGCCCAAGCACCGCGACTTCGCCCGATCTCTGGACCTCGAAGAGCTCGTCGTACCGACGGCCGGACTGGACGGGACGAACTTGATCTCCCACTTCACGGGAATCGACCGACGACGGGGGGAGGTCGCCGAGAGAATCGGCAAGGGGGTCGAGCAGCTTCGCCGGCTCCAGCGAAACGCGGCCGAGAGTTTGCGCGGTCGGCTGTCACAGGCGGATTCGGTGAGCCCGCCGTGAAAGTCTGCATGTTCGTCAAGAACTCCTTCGAGTACGACGCCCGGGTGACGAAGGAAGCCCGATCCCTGATCGCCGCCGGCCACCACGTCACGGTGGTGGCCTATCACGTACCGGGCGTGACCGAGCAGCACGAAATCCGGTTAGACGGCATCGAGGTGCGGCGCATCAGCCGGGTCAACCTGGGAGTCGACACCCTCAACCGGCTCGCCGCCCGCTACGCCGGGACCATCGAGCAACGTCATTCGCGGCTGACGGGTGAACCGGTCGACATCGATCGCGCTCGACGGGAGGGGCGTCTTCAGCCGCCCTCGACCGTCGCCCCAGGATCGGAGATACGGATCTCGGTCGCGGCGGATTCGCCTACGCCAGCCCCGTCTCAGGTCAGTCGCCTGTGGGGCAAGATGAGCACGCCTCTGCTCCGTCTCGTCACCCGGCTCGCCCGCTTCGGCTTCCGGGCGGTGAAGGCGGTCATGGGACGCCAGGGGCTGGCCCTGAAGATGTGGGCCATCAACCGTCGGATGATCGCCGTCGGGGTAGACGAGGCAGCCGACGTCTACCACTCCCACGACCTCAACACCCTGTACGTGGGACATGTCTGCAAGCAACGCACCGGCGCCAAACTGGTGTACGACAGCCACGAACTGCAGACCGAGCGCAGTCGCATGGGACCCTGGTGGAAGAGGTGGGCCCTATGGAATGAGCGGCGGTGGCTGCCGTCAGCCGATGCTCTCATCGTCGCCAGTACCCCATGGATCGACCACCTCCGAATGCTCTACGGAAGCGTGCCCGACCCGGCGGTGGCCGTGATCAACGTGCCCGAGTCGACTGAGGTCGTTGCACGTGATCTCCGTCCCGAGCTGGGCTTGGATCCGGGCACCCCCATCTTGCTCTATCAGGGATCCATCCAGGAGAACCGGGGGATCGAGCCGGCCATCGAGGCGGTGCCCCTCCTGGAGGATGTGGTGCTGGTCATCGTCGGATACGGCTACTACCGGGACGCCCTCGAGGACCTCGTCGCTCGGAGGGGTTTGTCCGATCGGGTGCGGTTCTTCGGTCCGATCCCCAACCGGGATCTGCTGCATTGGACCGCGTCGGCGGACGTCGGGCTGTGCAACATCGTCAATGCTTCGCTGAGCTACTACACGACGCTTCCCAACAAGCTGTTCGAGTACATGATGGCGGAAGTGCCGGTGCTGGGATCCGACTCGCCCGGCATCGGGCGGGTCGTCGAGGAGACGGGAGTCGGTGAGGTCGTCGACCCGGTCGATCCGGAATCGCTGGCTGCGGCGACGCGGAAGATCTTGGCGGACCCGGCTCCCTACCAGGCGGCCTGCCGACAGGCGCGGGAACGCTACAACTGGGACGTCGAAGCGGAGAACCTTCTCGGGGTCTATCGACGGCTCGATGGCGGCTGATGGTGGGAATCCCTCGTCCGGAGTTGCGTGACGCCGCCCGCGCCTGGCTCGGGGACTCCCCCCAGGGGGCAGCGACCGCTCGCCTCCGCGCCGGCCTGGAGGACTTCTTGGCCAACCGGTATGCCGGAGCCGCAGATCACCTGAAGCAAGTCCACGCCATCCGGCGGCGCTACTTCGGCGACGACCGCACCGTCTCGAGCCTGAACGACGGAACGCCCGGACCGTGGGATGAGGGGACGCTCGATGCGGCCGCGTCGGCGAGCGCCCCGGTCGAACAGGGCCGCTTGCTGTTCCATCTGGTACGAGCGTTCCACCCGGATCGGGTTCTCGAGCTGGGGACCAACATCGGCATCTCCGCCTGCTACCTGGGCCTCGGATTGCGCTACGGGAGCTGCGGCCGCCTGATCACCGTCGAAGCCTCAGGAGCCCGGCTCCAGCTCGCCCGACAGATCCTCGACGAGGTCGGTCTCACCGACGTCGAAGCGATCGAAGGGTATTTCGACCAGGTCCTTCCCGATCTGCTGGACCGCCTGGGAACAGTGGAACTGGCTTTCCTCGACGGCAACCATCAGCTCGACGCCACGATGCGGTACTTCGATCTGCTCCGGCCTCACATGCCGTCTGGGTCATTGATGATCCTCGACGACATTCGCTGGTCAGAGGACATGTTGGACGCCTGGGGTCGTGTGAGCAGCTCACCGGAGGTCTCGGCGGTAGCCGATTTGGGACGCACCGGCCTGCTCGTGATGGGTTAGTCGCCCGCCTGCCACACTTCGATGTTCCCGAACGAGCCTTCGCTCTCCACCACTACCGGCTCCTCTTCCGCCAGGGCAAGATAGGACTGGAGCCAATCCCCGGTCGGTTGCCGGGGCGCCTCATCGGCGAGCATCAGAAAGACGTCGACTCCCCCATCGAATCGCAGGAGCTTGCCATCCCGGTAATAGCGCTGGGTGGCGCACCCGGAGAGCCACGTGAGTTGGGGCTCCAAGCCGGTGACGATGCCGCAGGGCCCGTCGGCCTCCTGACGGACAACCCGGGCGGTTTCGACCAGAGCCTCGATCGATTCGGCGCGGGCTTCGGCGTTGTCGTCCACGCGATCTCCCTGTATGCCGAGGGATATGACGACCGCCGCCGCAGCCGACCACGCCAGGGTCCGATAGAGCGGACGCGAGATCGCGGCGCGTAGATCCTCGGCCGCGATACCGGCTGCTACGAGAAGGAGGGCCACGGGGAAGAACACGAACCGGGGTTCGCCGTGTGAGACCAGTCCGAGGAGCAGGAACTGGCCGAGCGCAGGGATGGCTAGAAACAGGGCTGGCTTGCGATCGCCATTGGAAAGGATGCGCCACCCCGTCCAGGTCAATCCGACGATGATCGCCACCGCTCCCAATGGGCCGGCCAGCAGGTCAGGGAAGTCGCGGACGTAATCGACGATGCCCTCACCCAGGTACTCCCGGCCACCGGCGTCGGCCGTCGCCAGGAAGATGCCCCAGGGAACGCCCGCCGACACGGTGGCGTGGATGAAATGCGGGACGAGCAGAGCGAGGCCCACGCCGGCAGCCTTGAGAACGCTGGCCGAATGGAGCCTCACTCTGTCCCATCCCACGACCAGGAGGGCGAGCACCAGGAGACCCAAGGAGAGGATCGCCTGATATCGGACGTAGATCGAGGCGGCCGCCACTCCCGCCGCGAAGTACAGGGTGGAGGGCTTGGGCGGTGTCTGGGTGAGCCACCGCCATAGAAGAGTGGCGACGACCAGGAGCAGCCCGGTCGAAGGGACATCGGTCAGGAACTCGGCTCCTCGGCGGAGGAAACTGGGAGCGACGGCGAAGACGCCGGCGGCGATGAGACCGGCGCGGTTGGAGCGGATGGCGCGCCCCAAGCCATACACCGCCACCACCGTCCCGAGCGAAAGGACTACGGAAACAACCCGGAGGGCGGCGGCTGATTGGCCGAAAGGCAGGATGGCCGCGGCCAGCACGGATTGGCCGACGCCCCGGTGCAGGCTCCATCCCGTATCAGGTGTTCCGTCAAACCAGGCGCGGGCCTTCAGGGCGTAGGCGGCTTCGTCGTGTCCCAGTTCACCTCCGGCAACGACGATCCGAACGAACACCGCCGCCAGAGCGATGAGACCGATGAGCACTAGTAGCCCGGGTATGGGACGGGTGAGCGGCGTCAGCAGTCGAGGCCCCCACACCGCCACGACGATTGCCGAGGCGACGGCTATCAGTTGGAGCGCTCCCACTCCCGTCGTCGAGGACCACATCTCGGCGAACGAGGCCGCGGCGGCGCCGCTCAGTGACCCGATACGAAAGGGGATCGAGGCGACATGTCGTTGAGCCGCAGCCGCCGCCACCCCGAAGGCAATCAAGCCGGCGACCGGAACGAGCAGGTGCGGCCGGTCGATCAGACCGGCCGACAGGGCGGCCATCATCACTAGGACCGTCGTTGCTGCGCTCGCCGCCAAGCCGGCGGCGAATGAGATGAGACTGGGGGACCTCATGGCCCCACCACGCTATCGGAGATCAGCCGTCGAGCGCCCTCACGAAGAATGAGGCCATCTCGGCGCGCGTGAGGGGCCGGTCGGGGCAGTAGTGATCATTCTCGGGCGGATTGCATCCCCGCGTGACATCGGCCGCCATCAGCCGGTTGATCGACTCCTCGAAACGGTTGCCGTCGTCGTCGACGAAGAAGTCGGTGCCCTCCAGGTTGGCGTATCGGTCGGGATTCGCCGCCTCGAAGGCCTTGACCAGCATCTGCGCCATCTCGTCGCGGAGCAGGGGATGGCCGGGACAATAGGCGGTTTCGGAGCAACCGAAACCGATGTCGGCGGCTACCACCGCGTTGATGTCGTCGTTGAAGACGGAACCATCGTCATCGGTGAAGTAGTCGGTCGAGGTGGAGGGCAGAGCCAGCGTCCGGCGGATGAAGGCTGCAACCTGACCCCGGGTCATGCGCTGTTCCGGGCAGTAGTTGGTGTTCGCGGGCGGGTTGCATCCCCTGGTGATGCCGTCTTCAGCCAGAGCATCGATGCTCGTTTCATGGACGCTGTCGTCGTCGTCGGCAAAGAACCCGTTCCAGGTTTTCGTGGCAGCGATGTCGGCAGCCAGGAGGGAGGGATAGGGATCGATGGCCACGGCGTCCCAGCCCTCGCCGACCCGCAGCTCGAAGTGGAGATGGGACCCACTCTCCTCGGCGTTGCCTGAGTCTCCCACCCATCCGATCACCTGGCCGCGCGCGACCGGGTAAGCAAGACCGCCGTTCCAGTCGTCGCCGCCGGCGGCGACG
>DATABS010000033.1:0-11443 GCA_036259475.1 Acidimicrobiia bacterium
TTGAGAGCTAATGGCTCCCTTCGTATCGGGTCGGGGGGAGGTCCGGACCTGGTTGCGTATGTCCGGGGGACCGGAGATCTGGAGAAGGAATCGCAATCCTCGATCGAACTCCATCAAACCGCTGTGTACCTCGAAGGGGGCCGAGTTGATCTTGGTGGAGGCAGCGGTGGGCTGGTCTGGACCGCCCCGATCGCCGGAAACTTCGAAGATCTCGCCCTGTGGGCAGAGGCCGATCTGCCCTTCATCATCGGAGGTCAGGCCGGCAATGAGCTAACCGGGACTTTCTTTACTCCCCTCTCCAATCCATTCACGTTGGCTGGGCAGGCCGGCCAGTTCCAAACAAGCGCTCAGTTCCTCACTCGACGATTGGAAGTGGGTGGCCTAGGTGAGGTCGTGATGACGCCGAATCCGGATCGCTCCACGAAGATACCCACACTGGCGGTTCGTCTGATCCGGTGACCGAAGTAGCCTGCCGGCAATGCCTCTTTCACCGCGGGCCATGCCGGCGCTCGTCTCGCCGTTCGACGAAGACGGCGAGATCGATTTAGACGCTCATGCTCACAACGTCGCCTTCTTGAGCGATGTCGGTATCGAGGGGTTCGTCCTCGGGGGGTCCAACGGGGAGGGTCCGTATCTCGATCCCGGCGAACGCCAGAAGCTGTTGAGGGCGGCGCGGGAGGTGGCATCCGACGGTTATCTGATGCTGGGGATCATGGCCGAGACCGTGCGCAACGGCTTGCGGCAACTGGAGGAGGCCGAAGGCGCCGATTCGGTCCTCGTCCTGACGCCCACCACGATGGCCCGCAACCGAAGCCCCTACGTCCTCAACTACTTCCGGCGCATCGCCGACGCCTCTCCCCTGCCGGTCTACCTCTACTCCGTTCCCCCCAACACCGCCTACAGCATGCCGGTCGAGCTGGTCGCCGAGCTGGCCGACCATCCCAACGTCGTGGGGATGAAGGACTCATCGGGCGACGTGGTGCGGTTGCAGGCGATCGTCGACGCCACGCCGGACGACTTCGTCCTCTACTCCGGCGCTTCTGCCGCTGCCACCGCCGCCCTCACCGTGGGATGCCACGGCGTCATCACGGGTTCCATCAACTACGCCCCCCGGCTCGTGTTGGATGTGGTCGAGAAGGCTCCTAACCGCCATCTCCAGAGCCGGCTGACTGCTTTGTCGGCGACCGTCGAACGGCACGGGGTTCCGGGCGTCAAGGCGGCGGCGGCCGCCGCCGGGCTGCGACCGGGTCTCCCCCGGCTTCCCCTGGAGCCGGCCGGCGACGAGCTCTGCGGGGAACTGGAGCGGCTAGTCCGGGAGGATCCGACCTAGGCGGCGGCCGGCTCGCTCACCTGGAGGCTGCGTAGGTAGAGCCAGATACCGTAGAGGAGGCCCAGGCCCATCACGGGTGCCCCCACCTGTTTGAGGATCGCCACGTCGAGCACCAGCCCGGCCAGGAAGAGCACCAGCCCGCCGTTGACGGCCCACATCACGACCGGGCTGTAACCGCCCCTCCCCACCCGGGCGGTGACGGCGAAGAGCACGTTGGTCATCACGCCGATGAACATCGTGTGGTCGAACGCCAATAGCACGCCAATGGGGCCCTCCCCGGTCTCGGGGTTCAGCTCCCCGGAGATGAACAGCTGGACGACATACACCAGAAGCGCGATCCCCACTCCCAGGAACAGCACAGACAGCCGGGCGAAGTCGTTGTCCGTCGCGTCCCACTCGGCCGGCTTGATCCTCGACCACATGCGGACGATGAACATGACGATCGCCACGACCTCGAACAGGGTCGAGATCTGGATCAGGGCCTCGACCTCGAAGATGAATGAGATGTTCACGAGCACACCCGCCAGGAACAGCGCCCAGGCGACGATCCGCCCCGAACGCCCTTCCGGACCTGCCAACAGCCAGTCGGCGATCGCCACCCCGGCCAGGATGAGATAGCCGATCAGCATGGCCGGAGGGTGGGCTCCCGCCAGTGAGGCGGCCGTGTCGGTGCTGAGGCCGGGGATCGATCCCCGGGCGATGAACAACCCGAGCAGGACTCCGAGCACGGCGCCGATGGTCAGGGAAACCACCGCCAGCAGGAGGGCGAGGCGCGACGTCGTGCGCTCGACCAGCGAATATCGGCGGCTGACCCAGACCAGGACCCAGACGATCGCCACGAACATCACGGTCCCGGCAATGGGGCGGAAGATCCCCGTCGTGGTGAGGAAGGCGATCACGTAGATGGCAGCGGCGGCGATGGCGAAGTTGGCCATCGTGGCGGCCTGGCGTATGGCGCCATCGTCCGCGCTCGGATCGAGATCCTGGCCGAACATCAGGAGGGCCGATCCGATCACTGCCAGGGTGATCCACCCGAGGGTTCCGGCGTGGACGTGGGTGAGAAGGACGTTGTGGGAGGGCTCCCAGATGTCCATCCCGTTGAGGATTCCGATGACGATGGTGACGACGAAGATCAGCAATGCCGACATGAAGACCGGCCGAGCCGTGCGAGTCATCGGATTCACGTTAAGGGCCCACCCTTTCTGGAAGCGGTTACCGGAAAGTTATCGCGCTGACCCGGCAGCCTGAGGCAAATATCGCTATTTTGAGTGATTGCTCAAAGTGTTGGAGGTCCCTGCTAGCCTTGCGTCACACACAGAGAAGGAGACCCATGGCAGTTAAGTTCCTCTCCGAGGAGTGGGCACAGGCGGTGACCGAGGCCCTCAACTCCCATCCCGGGTTCAAGAGCGCGATGGGCTCTGCCGAACTGGCGATCCAGTTCAACACGACCGAGTCTCCCGAGGGCGACGTCGCTTACTACATGACCACCTCCCAGGGGCAGGCCAACCTGGCGATGGGCGCGGTCCCCGACCCTGATGTGACGATCAATCAGAACTACGAGACGGCCTCGGCGATCTCCAAGGGAGACCTGAACACGCAGACGGCGTTCATGACCGGCAAGATCAAGGTCTCCGGCAACCTCGCCAAGCTGATGATGCACCAGCGCGCCATCACCGAATGGGGAGCAGCGGTCCGGGACATCGACGTCGAGTACTGAGATAGCCCGAGGACGACTCCTGTCCTCGATGGCGGCTACTTTCGGTTTCGATGGACTACCTAGCCGTCGTTGCGTCCGAGGGCGCCCGGATCAGTGAGGTAGCCCGGCGAGGGCCGCTCGAGGGCCTGGTTCCTCACATGAAGAGATGGACGATGGGGGATGTGGTCGGCCATCTTGGGGGGGTGTGCACCGCTGGGCCGCGAGCATCGTTGCGGGGCGAACCTATGACGGGAGAGGATATCGTCGGGGAGAGGCAACGGGCGATGGGCTCCTTCGCTGGTTCGACGAGGCGTCGAACTCCTCGTTTCGACAGTGAAGACCGCCGATCCTGACGAGGAGTGCGGCAACGTCAGCCCGGGCAGCCCCAACAGGTCCAGTTCTGGCGGCGGCGACAGGCGCACGAGACCTCGATGCATCGCTGGGACGTCGAATCGTCGGTCGGACAACGGAGCGCGATCGACGCCGACTTCGCCACCGACGGAATCGACGGACTCTTCCACACCTTCACCCGCATGCGGGAAAGCAGGTTCTCGCCGGTCCCATTCGCATCGTCACCACGGACAGCGGTGCGGCCTGGAGCCTGAGCCCACCTCCCAACCGGGACGGGTGGACCTCGTGCCGCCCGGCGGAGACGCGGTGGCCACCCTGGCCGGCCGGCCGAGGACCTGTTTCTGGCACTCTGGAAACGGATCTCGCTCGACGAGGCAGACGTTCAGATCGGCGGGGCCGAGGACGCGGTTCGCCAGTTCGTGGCCGGACCGATCTCTCCCTAGAAGGCGAACCCAGGGTTCTAGGGCACCGGATACCGGGGTGTCCAGCCACAGGTCGGCCACGGGCTCTTCGTCGACGCTGCCTCGGGCTCGAATCGACCCGAGGCGAAGCCGCCCGCCCCGATCCGGCTGTGACCCACGGACCCCAGGAGGGCCAACAAATAAGGGCCCTGGCCGAACGACCAGGGCCCTTACCTTGGGTTGATTAGTTGACGGCCTCTTTGAGAGACTTTCCGGCCTTGAAGGCGGGAGCCTTGGAGGCTTTCACCTGGATCGTATCGCCGGTTTGGGGGTTGCGAGCGGTCCGGGCGGCGCGATCGCGCACCTCGAAGGTTCCGAATCCGGTCAACGACACCTTGTCACCCTGCTTGAGCGCATCGGTGATGGCGTTGATGACGGCGTCGACGCTGGCCTGCGCCTCGGACTTACTGCCGTTCGTCGCCGAGGCTACGGCGTCGACAAGCTCAGACTTGTTCATGGCTCTCCTCCTTGGAGATCGAACTACAGATTTGTGATTCTTGCGGCAATCTGGCTCAACTGCAAGCTCTTCGGCCGTTCCGGCCTCAGACGAGGCCGAGTTCGACGACCGCTTCGCGCTCACCCGCGAGCTCCGAAACCGACGCGTCGATCCTCTGGCGGGACCAATCGTCGATGTCGAGGTCCTCAACGATCTCCCACTCGCCGTCCCGACACACGCACGGGAACGAGGACACGAGTCCTTCCGGCACCCCGTAGGACCCGTCGGACGGCACGGCCATAGACACCCAGTCCCCCTCCGGCGTTCCCTGTATCCAGTCACGGATGTGGTCGATGGCGGCGTTGGCGGCCGAAGCCGCCGACGATGCCCCCCGAGCCTCGATGATGGCCGCGCCCCGCTGGGCGACGGTGGGGATGAAGGTCTCTTCCACCCACTCGTGGTCATCGACCACCTCGTAGGCCGAACGGCCGTCGACCTCGCAGTGGAACAGATCGGGATACTGGGTGGATGAATGATTGCCCCAGATCGTCATCCGCCGGATCTCTCCCACCGGGACGTCGACCTTCTTGGCCAGCTGGCTCAACGCCCTGTTGTGGTCGAGACGCGTCATGGCGGTGAACTGACGAGCCGGTAACCCGTGCGCGTTGTTGAGGGCGATCAGGGCGTTGGTGTTGGCGGGGTTCCCCACGACGAGCACCTTGACGTCGCGGGAGGCCGCCGCCGCCAGCGCCCGGCCTTGCGGCTGGAAGATCCCTCCGTTGGCTTCGAGCAGGTCGGACCGCTCCATCCCCGCCTTGCGGGGCATCGCTCCGACGAGCAGCGCCACGTCGGCGTCGGCAAATGCCTCCTCGGGATCGCTGCTCAGGACCATGTCCGACAGGAGGGGAAAGGCGCAGTCTTCCAGCTCCATCGCCACACCTTCCAGGGCTCCCATCGCCGGGGGGATCTCGAGCATCTGCAGGATCACCGGCTGGTCGGGGCCGAGCATCTCCCCGGCGGCGATTCGAAACAGCAGGCTGTATCCGATCTGTCCGGCCGCCCCCGTGACGGCCACATGAGTGGGTGAGTTCATCCAATCGAGGCTAGCGCCCGGCCGTCCGCCCCCTGCTCAAGGCCGAGGGCCGCGGTTCCGATAAGTGGCCATGGATGGCATCTACCACCTTCTGGTCAAGACGACCCTGGCGGCGGCCTTCGTGCTGACGGTCGTGACACTCGGCACCACTGTCATGCTCAAGACTGCGGCCCTCATCCCGATGCTCGTCCTGGCCGTGGCCGCGGCGGCGTACGCCCGCTGGCGGATCCAGAAGGTGGCGTCCTAGGACGAACCCCGACTGGACGGTAGGGCCACTATCACCAGGGGAACTCGGGAGTTCTCGGCGATGTAACTGATGCGATGGCCGAAGAAGGGGCGGTTGGTCATCGGACGGCTGGAGGTGCCGAGCACCAACAGATCGATGTCGCGCTGGCTGGCGAAGTCGAGGATCTCCTGTTCGGCATTGGTCGCCGCCCGAGCCGCCGTCTCGAGGTCCACGCCCAAACGGTCGGCAAAGTCACGGGCTTCCGCCAGCATGGAATCGACCGCCACGCGCGTTTGCGCCCCTCCCTCACCGGGGAAGAACACCCCTTCACCGTCGGGGCGGTTGACCACATGCAGGGCGATGGCGCTGCCCTCCGAGACGTTCGCCACCGAGTAACCGAATTCCTCGGCCGCCCGGCTGGACCGGGTAGCGGTTACCGGAACGAGCACCTTGGCCGGCAACTCGTCGAGATTGGCGGTCTCGTTGGGGAACTGGACCACGAGGGTCTGGATGCCCGTCTCCCGCAAGACCCGCTCCACCACCGTCGACATGACCGGCATCCTGCCGTCCTCAGGTGAGGCTCCCACCACCAAGAGGTCGTAGCCGAGCCGGCTCTCGGCCAGAATCGCCTCGGCGGGGTCTGCGTCGACTTCGTTCACGATACGAGAAGGGGTGTCGCCCAGTGCTTCGAGGACGTCAGTCGGATCACTGGCCTCTCCTAGGCGACGGAAGTAACGCATGATCCCGCCTTCCGGAACCTCGACGGTGAAGACCGTCACCTCGGCTTCGGGGAACACGGCCGCTACCAGCCGGGCGGCGTAGGCACTGTTGAGACCTCCCCGGGTGGGCAGCAGGATGCGCGTGGCACCGAGGATCTCGGAGTCGCTCACGAGAGACTCCCGTTCCAATCGGTCCGCCTCCTCTTCCGGTGGTTCCCATCGCGCCATCGTCCACTTGAGAAGGATCGGAGCGAGTAACGAGGTGACGACCGCGGCCAGCAGGAGGATGGTGTAGGCGGTCTGATCGATGACGCCTTCGTTCAAACCGACGATCGCCACCACCACGCCCATCACGCCGAGAGCGCTGAGCCCGGAGCCGAGGGCGGCGGCCTCTCTCGTGTCTACCCCCACCAGGCGGGAGGCGAGCATGGTTCCGCCGATGTTCGCCCCGATGGCAACCACGATCGCCGCCACCGCCCAGAGGACCGTCTGCGGGTCGGCGAGCGAGGTGACGTCGACGCGCAGACCGCTCACCGCGAAGAACACCGGAGCGAAAAAGGCTCCGGTGACGGTCTCCAACCGCTCACGCACCTGTGGGAGCTGGTGGCGAACCCGCGCCAGGGTGATCCCGACGAGGTAGGCACCCAGAATGGCCTCCACTTCGAGGGCCTGCGTGATGGCGCCACCGACGAGTCCGGCAATGACCGCGATCGACAGTCCTGCCACGACGTCGGAGCCACCCGACAGCACCCGGCGGAACAGTCGGTCGAGGACGGCGCGGCCCAACGTGAACATGAAGAACACGAAGACGGCGAGTCCACCGAAGGACACGACGATCTGGCCGAGCTCCACGCCCCCGACGGCGACGCCGGAAAGGACCGCGAGCACCAGCCAGCCGACGGCGTCCTTCACCATCGCCGCCGCCAGGGTGATCTGGCCGAAGTTGCGGCGCATCACTCCGAGGTCAGACAGGATCTTGCCCACCACCGGCAGGGCAGACACCGACAACGCCAGGGCGAAGAAGGCGGCGAACACCCAGGCCGGCGGGTCGATCGGCCCGGAGAACTGGTCCGCCAGAAAATACCCGATGGCACCGGTCGCGATGAGGGGCGCCGTCAAGGAGCCCAATGCCACCACCAGCGCCACCTTCCGGAAGCGGGCGATGATGCCGAGATCAGTCTCGTAGCCGAGCACGATGAGAAGGAACACGACACCCAACCAGGCCAGGCCGAAGGTGGCGGAGCCCACCACCGGATCCGACTCGAACACCCACTCGTGCGCCGCCGGCCAGATCAGCCCGAAGAGCGAAGGGCCGAGGAGAACGCCGGCGAGGAGCTCGCCCACCACCGGGGGCTGACCCAGCCGGGTGAAGAGCGTGCCCACCAGGCGGGCCACTCCTACCAGGAGAGTCACCTGAACCAGGAAGACGAGCGTCTGGTGAGCGCTTAAGGAGGCGGCCGACCCAGCCGCGCCCTCGGCGGCCGCCAGCCACGGCAGGGCGAGCGAAAACATCCGGTCACCCTACCGAATCCGTTGCGGTCCCTTCATCGCTCCGTCGCAGTAGCATCCCTCGATCACCGCCGAACCCGGTCGGATACCGGATGGGGGGACCCAACCATCCCCGGGGCGAATCCCGGCACATGCCGGGTAGGGCGACCTTCCGGCCCGAGCCCGTCAGCTAACCCCCAAGGCGACAGAGGAAGGGAGGCCACCGGGCCCCATGCTCGAGACGTTTACCGCTGCGTCCCATGACGAGGTGCTCCAGCTCGTCCTCCAGATCGCCCTGCTGCTGTTCACCGCCCGACTCCTGGGAGGGATCTTCACCCGCCTGGGCCAGCCGTCGGTCATTGGAGAGATCATGGCGGGGGTGGTTCTCGGTCCGTCCCTACTGTCCGGTCTGATACCCGCCCTGGGGACGTGGATTCTTCCGCAAACCGAAGTGCAGGGCTACCTCCTCGAGGTGGTGTCGCTGATCGGGGTGATGTTGCTGCTCGTCATCACCGGACTGGAGACCGACCTCGACCTGATTCGTCGCAAGGCCGGGACCGCGGTCGGCGTGGCCATCGGCAGCCTGGTCGTGCCTTTCGGCGCCAGCCTGGCCCTCGGTTTCGCCCTTCCCATCGACCTGGTGGGCGACGAGTCGCAGCGGACGGTATTCGCCCTGTTCTTCGCCACCGCCCTTTCCATCTCGGCGATCCCGGTTCTGGCGAAGGTCCTGATGGACCTCGATCTCATGCGCCGCGACATCGGCCAGACCCTGCTCGCCTCCGGCATGGTGGCCGACATCACGGGCTGGACTCTCCTCGGGCTCGTCACGGCCCTGGCCAGTGCCGCCGCCTTGACCACCGGAATCGTGCTCGAGACGATCGGACTGGTCATCGTCTTCGTCGTGGCCACCGTCACCGTCGCCAGCTGGCTGGTCAACCGGGGAATGGCCGTGATCCAGGACAGCTTCCGGGGTCCCGATCATCTGCTCACATGGGTACTGGTGATGGCATTCGCCTGGGGGGCTTTCACCCAAGCGCTCAATCTGGAGCCGGTGCTGGGGGCGTTCGCCATCGGCATTCTCTTCGGCCGCTCCCCTCGTCTGCCGGCAGACACAGTGCGCAAGCTGGAGACCATCGCCCTGGCCGTATTCGCCCCGATCTTCTTCGCCGTTTCAGGCCTGAAGGTGGACATCTCTGCAATCCTCGAGCCGCGGCTGCTCGGGATCACAGTCCTCGTAGTGGCCGTGGCCACCGTCACCAAGGTCGCCGGGGCGTACATGGGTGCCCGTTACCTGGCCGGCCAGGATCATTGGTCGTCCCTCTCCTACGGCGCCGGCCTCAACGCCCGTGGGGCCCTGGAGATCATCGTGGCGGCCATCGGGCTGTCGCTCGGGATTCTGACCCAAGAGATGTTCTCGATCATCGTGATCATGGCCGTCGCCACCTCCGTCATGACCCCCATCGCCCTCCGCTACACCATCGGCCGGGTGGAGCCGGGCGAGGAAGAGGTGACACGGCTCCGCAAGGAGAAGGCGCTGGGCGCCTCGTTCGTCGGCGGCATCCGCCGGGTCCTGGTGCCCGTACGGCCCCACACGAACTCACTGGGTTTCACCCGGGAGATGCAGGCCACGCTGCTCAACCAGCTCTCGGCTCTGCATCACATGACCATCACCCTCTTCGCCGTCACCCCCGCCGAGGAACGGACGGTGGCCAACCGCCAGCTCGGCCAGCTCAAAGCTCTGTTCGAGAGCGAGAACGTGACGACTCGAGTGGTCGTGTCGACCGACCCTGTCGCGGCCATCCTGACCGAGGCGGAGGGTGATTACGACCTTATGGTGCTCGGCACTCCGACGGCTGAGTCGTCCCCGACCAATCTCTTCGGGTCGGTGATCGACGACCTGGTGAAGCTGGCGCCATGTCCCACCATGCTGGTTCGCGGTGTCGCTCGGGAAGAGGACTGGAGGCCGCGGAAGATCCTGGTGCCGGTGACGGGGTCGGCGGCCTCCCGACGCGCGGCCGAGCTGTCGTTTGCCATGGCGGCGAGAGATGTGGAGATGACCGGCGTGCATGTCGTCACCCCCGGTCCGCTTCCTCCCCGAGGCGACCTGGCCGTCGAGGTGACCTCCGAGCTCGAGAAGGTGGGCGCCGCCCTCGGCCATGTGGCCACGACCCACATCCGCCGGGCATCCGACCCCGAATCGGGCATCCTGGCGGCAGTGGACGAATTCGCACCCGATCTCCTGGTCTTGGGCACGAGCGTGCGAGCTGGGACGACCCGGCTCCACCTGGGACCACGCGTCGAATTTCTGGTGCGTCACGCTCCATGCCCGGTGGTGGTCGTCAACACCTGATCCGTTTTCGCGCACCGATTGCACGCGATGGCGTGCATTCGGTGCGCGAAAACGGCTCGTTGGAGTAGGGATCTCCACGGCCATACCCTCGGGGAAAGCCTGCCGAGGGAGACACGTCCGATGATCGACCACCTCACTGCCGAGGCGCTCGATGCCCTGATCGCCCGCAACGACCCGCCGTGCGTCTCGATCTTCGAGCCGATGGAGAAAAGGGGAGCCGAGACACAACAGAATCCCCTCATCGCCAAGGGCGCCTTGAAGTCGGCGACCGAGCGGTTACTGGAGAAGGGGATGCGCCGCCCGGACGCCGAGTCGCACATGGCCCCACTGAGGCAACTGATAGACGACCATGGATTCTGGCAGCAGCAAGAGGATGGCCTGGCCGTGTTCGTGGACGGGACCGGAATGTCGGCATTCCGGCTCCCGATTCCGTTCGAGCAGTTGGTAGTCGTCGGCGACCACTTTCACATCAAGCCGGTGCTTCCTTTTCTCGCCACCGATGGTGAGTTCTACGTCCTCGCCCTCAGCCACAACCTCGTCCGGCTGCTGCGCGGCAGCCATTGGCGGGTGAGCGAGGTGGAGCTGGAAGACGTCCCGACCAGCCTGCGGGACGCCCTCTGGTACAAGGAACCCGACGCCGCCCTTCAGAGCCACGCCACCGCCGCCGGTGGAGCCCTCTCGTTCCACGGGCACGGGCTCGGCGAGGAGTCGTCGGAGGCGGACCTGAAGGAGTTCTTTCGCCGGGTGGACGCCGGGGTGAAGTCCGCCGTCGGCAACGACAAGACCCCGGTGATCCTGGCCGGCGTCGACTACCTGCAGCCCCTCTACCGCCAGATCACCGACCTGAACGTGCTCGAGGAGGGAGTGGAAGGGAACCCCGACCGTCTGTCGGCGGCGGAACTCCACTCCCGGGCGTGGCCGATAGTCGACAAGCTCTTCACCGGCCGCCGCGAAGCGGCCGGCGAGCAGATCGGGGCGGCCAACACGTCGTCGTCGCTGGACGATGTGGTGATGGGCGCCGCACAGGGTCGAGTGGAAACCCTCTTCATTCCGCGGGGCAAGCAGCGGTGGGGCCGCTTCGATCGCGAAACGCTCGAGGTCCATCTCGACGGCGGCGCCGGCGAGACAGATCTGTACGACCTCGCTGCCATCGAGACCTGGCGGCACCGGGGCGACGTCTACGTCGTCGACGACGTGCCCGGCGACGGCGAGCTCGCCGCCGTCATGCGCTACTGATCCGGGCCTTCCGAGCGTTTTCGCGCACCGTTTGCACGCTATAGCGTGCAAACGGTG
>DATABS010000034.1:0-24306 GCA_036259475.1 Acidimicrobiia bacterium
CGCCGCCAGCGTCCCACCCTCTTCCTGAGGCAGAACCGCCGGCTCGGTCGTATCGGTGGTGCCGTCCGTCGGGGGCTCGGTGGTGCCACCGTCACCTGTCGTGGCGGGGGCGCCGTCAGCACCGGTGGTGGTCGTGTCCTCGGCGGCCGTCGTACAGCCGACCATAACGAGGGCGAGCACCGCCAGTAGTGCTACTAGTCGTCGTTGCATTTCTTCCTCCTATCAAGGGCGCGTTAAGCCCGCGCCGTGGAATGGGACCATAGCTGACGGTCCTCGGGCACGTCCGTTGAACCCCGCTCCGTGGGGCTACGACCCTCCCTCTGGTGTGCCCTCCCCCGAAGGGCCTGAACGATCCTTGGCACTCCAGACGTACCTGTCGGCGCTGTCTGGGGTTCGGCCGCTCCATGACTAGACCGCCCCGAAGAGTCAGCGACGACACACCCTCCGGTGAGCCGTCTTCTTTGGTTGCGTACGAACGGCTCTGACGTTCTTTCGACGCTGGCGTTCGGTTTCCGGTCGCCAGCGTCCAGAGAAGCCTCAGCCTCGACGGTCGAGAGCGTGCTGACGAATCCAGGCATGCATGGCGATTCCGGCCGCCACTCCGGCGTTGATGGAGCGGGTCGAGCCGAACTGGGTGATGGAATAGACGGTGTCCAGGGCATCTCGGGCGGTGTCGGAGAGACCGGTCCCTTCCTGGCCGAACAGGAAGGCACATCGCTCCGGGAGGTGGTGGTCCTCCAATGGCCGGGCACCAGGGAGGTTGTCGATTCCCACGACCACCAGGCCCTCCCTCGCCGCCGCCTCGAGGAACTCTTCGATCGTGTCGTGGTGGTGGACGTGCTGGTACCGGTCGGTGACCATCGCCCCCCGCCGGTTCCACTGGCGCAGACCCACGATGTGCACGGCGGCGGCGGCGAAGGCGTTGGCCGTGCGGACCACGGTGCCGATGTTGAGATCGTGACGCCAATTCTCGATGGCGACATGGAAAGGATGACGGATCCGGTCGAGGTCCTCGACGATCGCCTCCCGCCGCCAGTAGCGATAGCGGTCGGCGACGTTACGTCGGTCACCTTCGGCCAGCAGGCGGCGGTCGAGGCGAGGGTCGTCGGGCCACGGCTCCCGGTGAGGACCGACGCCGGCGGCCCCTTGTTCCTTACGATCCCACCCTTCGATCAGGTCAGGCAGTTCGGTGAGCGAACTGATCGTCGCATCCGGAGCAACCGATCGGGGCGCTTCTCCGGTGCGGTCGATCAGCACCGCCCGGGCGCCGGCGCGTCTGGCTCCCAGGATGTCGGAGTCGGGCTCGTCTCCCACATGGACGATGTCGCCGGGACGGCAGTCGGCGGCGGCCGCCGCCATCCGGAAGACCCGGGGGTCGGGCTTGCGGACGCCGGTTTGGTCGGCCGCCAGCCAGAAGTCGAACTTCTCCCCGATCGACGTGTGCCGCCATCGGGTAGTGCCGCTGGTGATGACCCCCAGGATGAGATGCTCGGGAAGGAGGGCGAGCATAGGCTCCACGTCGTCGAACAGCCGATCGGCGGAGTCGCGGTAGTCGAAGAAGGCGGTGGTCAGCTCGTCGGCCAGTCCCGGGACTTCGCCGACTTGCTCGAGAACGAACCGCTCCATGGCCTGACGTCGCATCGAGGCGAAGGGTGTGTCCGCAGGACTGGACTCGAGCACCTGCCGGTGCGTGGCGACGAAATCCTCCACACCGGCGGAGAACTGGGGGTATTCGTCCCGCAGCCGGGTGATGATCCGGTCGATCGCCTCGCCCGCAACGGTGTGGAAGTCCCACAGGGTGCCGTCGGCGTCGAACGTGACGGCTCGGACCGGCACTTATGCCCTAGGAGAGAAGCAGTTCGACCTGGGCCACGATGGAGTCGTGGTCGAGTCCGGCCCATTCGGTGACCGCGTCGGCGCTGCCGAAGGGCAGGAAGGTGTCGGGTAGTCCGATGCATGCCACCCGGCCGGCCAGCTCGGTACCGGATAGGGATTCGAGGACTGCCGACCCGAACCCGCCGGTCTGGACGTTGTCCTCCAGGGTGACCGTCAGCCGGTGGGCGCCGACCCAGTCCGACAGCCGCCCATCGAGGGGCTTCACCCAGCGGGCGTTGACGACGCTGCACTGGATGTCCTGTTGGCCAAGTGTGGCGGCGACCTTCTCGGCGGTCTCCACCATCCGTCCGGTAGCCAGCAACAGCACGTCGGAACCCTCGGCGCGCACCTCCCACTCGCCCACCGTGAGAGGCTCCACCGGGAGCGCCGGGAGTGAGGCGGCGGCTCCCTTGGGATAGCGGATCGCCATGGGACCGGGGTGGTCGGCGGCGGTTTCGATCATGGCGCACACCTCGTGAGCATCGGCCGGAGCGCCCACGACCAGGTTGGGGATCATGCGGAGATACGTCAGGTCGAACACACCATGATGAGAAGGTCCGTCGGGACCCGTGACACCGGCCCGATCCAGGAGAAAGGTCACCGGGAGGTTGTGGAGGGCGACATCGGTGATGATCTGGTCGATGGCCCTCTGCAGAAAGCTGGAGTAGATCGCCACGAAAGGCTTCTTGCCGGCCATCGCCATACCGGCGGCCAGGGTGACGGCATGCTGCTCGGCGATGCCCGTGTCGATGGCCCGGTGGGGATGGCGGAGAGTGAGGTCCTTCAACCCGGTCGACGACACCATCGCCGCCGACACCGCCACCAGGTTCGGGTCGCGGTCGGCCCGGTCGGCCAGGGCCCGGCCCACGACGTCGGTCAGCTTCAGTTCCCTCTTCAACGCCCGGCCGGTTGCCACATCGAACGATCCCACGCCGTGGAGCTTGTCCTCCTCGTCCTCGATCGCCGGCTGATAGCCGGAGCCTTTCTCGGTGACGACGTGGACGACCACCGGCTCGTCGTATTCCTTGGCCCGCTCGAGCGTCTCCTGGAGCAGCGGGATGTCGTGGCCGTCGATATGGCCGGAGTACTTGAGACCGAGGGCGTCGAACACCGTGGACGGCTCGACCAGCTGCTTGGCCGCCTCCTTGAACCGGTTGGCCAGCTCGTCGGCGGTGTCACCCACGATGGGGAGCCCGCGCAGGATCTTGCCGAGCGAGCGCTTGGCCCATTCGTAACGCGGATCGAAGCGGTAGTGGGCGAGCGTGGCGAGGGCGGCCAGCCCTCCTACCGTCGGCGCATAGGAGCGGCCGTTGTCGTTCAAGACGATGATGAGGCGCCGGGGACGGGTGACGGCGATGTGGTTCAGCGCCTCGTAGGCCATGCCGCCGGTGAGAGCCCCGTCGCCGATGATGGCCACCGTCCACCCTTCGTATCCGGCGAGGGCATGACCCAGGGCATAGGAGAGCGAGGTTGAGGCGTGGCTGTTCTCCACCCAGTCGTGGACGCTCTCCTGGCGGCTCGGGTATCCCGAGAGACCGCCGAACTTGCGCAACGTGTCGAAACGGTCGCGGCGTCCTGTGACCAGCTTGTGGACATAGGCCTGATGGCCAACATCCCATATCAGACGGTCCCGAGGCGAGTCGAACACCCGGTGAAGAGCGAGGGTCAGCTCGACGACCCCGAGGTTCGGGGAAAGGTGACCGCCCGTCTGGGAGACGGTGTCCAGGATGAATCGGCGAATCTCGACCGCGAGACGTTCCAGTTCTTCGGAGTCGAGTCGCCGCAGATCCGAGGGCTCGTTTATGCGAGCGAGCACGCTCTCAGTTGGTGGCGGCATCGTGGGCAAAGGGTAACGGCCCCGGACTCCTGTGAGAAGAACGCCGCCTGAGTCGCCGGACCACGTTTCGGTAGCCGCCCACCGAGAGACCGCGGAGCGCTTCCCTCGTTATGATCGCCTGGGCCGGGCGTTTTCCCGGCACTGTTCGAAGGAGGAAATTCCGATATGACTCTACGAAAGCTGATGGCGCTTTTCGCCGTGATGGCGCTCGCCCTGGCGGCGTGCGGTGACGACGGAGGCAATGGCGACGGCGAAGCCGCCGCCGACTTCGACACCGTCACAGAAGGAACACTGACCGTGTGTACGGACGCTCCGTACCCACCGATGGAATTCGAGGATCCCGAGACCGGCGAGTTCACCGGCTTCGACATCGAACTGATGCGGGCGATCGCCGAAAACCTCGGCCTGGACCTGGCCGTGGTCAACACCGGCTTCGACCCGATCACCTCCGGGCTGGCGATGGAAGCCGGCGACTGCGACATCGCCGCCGCCTCGATCACCATCACCGAGGAGCGGGCCGAGAACATCGCCTTCACCGACGGCTACTTCACCGCCGACCAGTCCCTGTTGACCCTGTCAGACTCGGGTATCGAGTCACTGGAAGACACGGCCGGCCAGAGCGTCGCCGTTCAGACCGGCACCACGGGCGAGCTGTACGCCCAGGAGAATGCCCCCGATGACACGGAGCTGGTGTCGTTCGAGAACCCGGGCGACGTGTTCCTCGCACTGGAATCAGGCCAGGTGCAAGCGGTGCTCCAGGACATCATCCCCAACCAGGACTACGCCGACAACAACGAGGGTGCGACAGTGGTGGAGACTTATCCCACCGATGAGGAGTACGGCTTCGCTGCCGCCCTGGAAGGCACCGAAGACCTGATCGCGGCGGTGAACGAGCAGATCGCCGCCTTGCGCGACGACGGCACCTACGACGAGATCTACAACGAGTTCTTCCCGCAGGCCTGACCTGAGGTGATCACGTCGACCACGGGGCGGCCCTTTGCGGGTCGCCCCGTCTCACTTCGAGGCGATCGATGACACCGAGGCGGAAGCAACGCCTGATCCGCACGGTCCTCTACGTTCTGCTCGTCCTCGGGCTGGTGGCGGCAGTCGTGTTCGCCGACTGGGAGACGATCCGCCGGATCTTCTTCCAGACCGACATCGCCGCCGGGATGTTCCCCGAGGTGCTGACCCGCTTCGCCCTCAACACCCTCATCTACACGTTCGCCGCCTTCCTCTTCGGGTTGGGCTTGGCGCTGATCCTCGCCCTCATGCGACTGTCTCCGGTCGGCCCGTACCGCTGGCTCGCCACCTCGTACGTCGAGCTGTTTCGGAGCGTGCCGGCGCTCGTCACCATCCTGCTCGTCAACTTCGGAGTCCCCCTCGCCTTCGGCGCCCAAATTCCCGGGGGTTTGTTCGGCATCGCGGCCGTCGGCCTGGGTCTGGTAGCGGCTGCCTACATGGCGGAGACCATCCGGGCGGGCATCGAGGCCGTTCCCAAGGGTCAATCCGAGGCAGCCAGGTCGCTCGGGATGCGGCCCTTCCAGGCCATGGTCTCCATCGTCCTTCCCCAGGCGTTCCGGATCATCATCCCGCCTCTCACCAACGAGTTCGTGCTGCTCATCAAGGACACGTCGCTCCTTTTCGTCGTCGGTACGACGCCCTTCACCCGGGAGCTGACGAAGTTCAGCCGCGACACGATGGCGACGACCTCCAACGCCACCCCGATGGTGGTAGCCGCCTTCATCTATTTGGTCATCACGTTGCCTCTCACCTTTCTGGTGAGGCGGTTGGAGAAGCGAGGTGCCCGTGGTCGTTGACAAGACGGTGGCGCCTATCCAGGTCCGGAATCTGCACAAGCGATTCGGCACCCTGGAGGTTCTCAAAGGCATCGACTTCGAGGTTCGAAGCCGCGAAGTCGTGTGCATCATCGGACCATCCGGCTCGGGGAAGTCGACGCTCCTCCGCTGTGTCAACCGCCTGGAGGAGCCGACCTCGGGCCAGGTGATAATCGAAGGCGAGGACATCACCGACCCCGACGCCGACGTGGACGCGCTTCGCACGCGAATCGGAATGGTCTTTCAGCAGTTCAACCTCTTCCCTCACCTGAGCGTGATGGACAATCTGACGATCGCTCAACGCAAGGTTCTGAGTCGGAGCCGCTCTGAAGCGACCGAAGTCGCCACCAGGAACCTGGAGAGGGTGGGTCTCCTCGACAAGATCGAGGCCTACCCCAATCACCTCTCCGGTGGACAGCAGCAGAGAGTGGCGATCGCCCGGGCCCTGTCTATGGGTCCCGACATGATGCTCTTCGACGAGCCTACCTCGGCGCTCGACCCGGAATTGATCGGTGAGGTGCTCGACGTGATGCGCGGCCTGGCCACCGAGGGGATGACGATGATGGTCGTCACCCACGAGATGGGCTTCGCCCGCGAGGTCGCCGACCGGGTGGTGTTCATGGACGATGGCGTCGTGGTCGAGGAGGGGACTCCTATGCAGGTGCTGGCCAACCCCCGCCACGAGCGCACCCAGCGCTTCCTGTCGATGATCTTGTAGTCGGAAGACGGAAGACGGAAGTCGGAAGTCGCGTCTTGAGTCGTCCGACGCTTCCCTTCGGAGCCGGTTCACTCGCGGCAATTCCCCCCCCCAGCGCCTGAGGGCGAAGCTCAGACACGGGCTCACGTCTACTGTCAGAAGATGCGCAAGCACGAAACGGAGGTGCTCGTCGTCGGTGGTGGGGCGACGGGGACCGGCGTCTTGCGCGACCTGGCGATGCGCGGGTTCGACGCCACGTTGGTCGAGCAACGCGATCTCACCCATGGGACCACCGGCCGTTTCCACGGGCTTCTCCACTCCGGGGGTCGCTACGTCGTCAAGGACCCGGAGGCGGCGGTCGAGTGCATCGAGGAGAACCGGGTGCTGCGCCGGATCATGCCACACTGCATCGAAGACACCAGCGGGTTCTTCGTCGTGACCCCGTGGGACGACGAGGACTTCATCCCCGACTTTCTGGCGGGTTGCCGGGCGGCCGGGATTCCGACCGCCGAGATTCCGGTGGCCGAGGCGCTGCGGCGCGAGCCGCTCCTCAACCCCGGCATCAGTCATTGCTTCGAGGTCCCCGACGCCTCCGCCGACGCCTTCCTCGCCACCCAGGCGACGGTCGAGTCGGCCCGCCAGCACGGCGCCACTGCCTTCCCCTACCACGAGGTGCGCACGTTGATCCGGTCGGGCGACCGGGTGGTGGGCGCCCGCTGCCGCGACCTGGTCGGCGGAGAAGACGTCGTGATCACCGCTGATCTGGTCATCAACGCCACCGGCGCATGGGCCGGGCGGATCGCCGCCTCCGTCGGCATCGACTTCGTCGTCCAGGCCGGCAAAGGGACGATGGTGGCGATCAATCACCGGATGCTCAACACGGTGGTCAACCGTTGCAAGATGCCGGCCGACGGCGACATCATCGTGCCGATCCGCACCGTGGCGGTGATCGGGACAACCGACGAAGGGGTTCCCGACCCCGAGCGCTTCTCCGTCGAGCCGTGGGAGGTCCAGCTCATGCTCGAGGAGGGCGAGAAGCTGGTGCCGGGGATCTCCGGAATGCGGGTGCTGCGGGCCTGGGCGGGTGTGCGCCCTCTGTACCAGGAGGAGGCGGCCGAGGACACCCGGGACGTCACCCGGGCCTACGCCCTGCTCGACCACGCCGCTCGTGATGGCGTCGAAGGCTTCCTCACCATCACCGGAGGCAAGTGGGGGACGTTCCGCCAGATGGCGGAGGTCACCGTCGACTCCGCCTGTCGCAAGCTCGGCGTGGACCGTGCCTGCCGCACCCACCTGGAGGAGCTGCCGGACCGGCGCAACCGTGAGGGATACCACTGGCTGGGTGAGCGGCTCGCCCGGATCGAGAAGGAAGAGGACTACGGCGACCTGGTCTGCGAATGCGAGCTGGCCACCCGTGCCGACGTCGTCCGTGCGATCCACGAAGGTGATGCCCGCACCATCGACGACGTGCGCCGCGACGTGAGGCTGGGGATGGGCCCATGCCAGGGAGGATGGTGCCTGCCGAGGGTCGCGGGGCTGCTCCACGAGGTTCGTCGGTCGCCGGTGGTGGACGCCAACGTCGCTTTACGTGAATTCCTCCAGGAGCGTTGGAAGGGGCTGCTTCCCGTCGTCTGGGGAAGACAGCTCCACCAGGCACGTCTCGACGACCTGATCTTCCGGAGCCTCCTCCACGTCGGTGCCCTGCCCGGTCCAGCATCGTCGCCGCTCGGGCCGGTCATGTATGAGAGGCCCACCGACGAGACGACAGTCGAAGCCGCTCCGACCAGGACGCCCCATCACGCCACCGAGCCTGTCGTCGCGGGCGTGGACCGCGACGTGGTCGTGGTGGGAGGCGGACTCGGTGGCCTCAGCGCCGCCTGGCACGCCACTCTGGCCGGCGCCTCGACGGTGGTGGTCACCAAGGGTCTCGGCAGTCTCATCTGGCACACCGGGTGCGTCGACGTGCTCGGCTACCTGGCCGGCTTCGATGAGCCCGTGGAGAGTCCCGCCGCCGCCCTCGATCGGCTTCCGGCCGATCATCCCTACGCCATCGTCGGCCGCGACGCCCTGAGCCGCGCCATCGCAGGTTTCCGGACGCTGACCGAGGATGGCGGATACCCGCTGGAGGGCTCGCTCGAGAGCAATCATCTCCTCCCCACCGCCTTGGGTGCGGCGCGACCCACCTGCCTGGCGCCGTCGACCATGACGGCCGGCGACCTACGGAGGCGCGATCCCATGCTGATCGTCGGGTTGGAGGGCTTCTCCGATCTGTATCCCCGGATGGTCGCCCACAATCTCAACGCTCTCGGCATCCCCGCCCGGGGCGTGTCGATCGACGTGCCCACCGTTCGAAGGCGACGGTTTGTCACCGCCACGATCCTGGCGTCGTTCTTCGAACGGGAGGCGTTCCGCTCCGAGGTGATCGACGCCCTCGCCAGGACCGGTGAGAACGCTTCCCGGATCGGCTTCCCGGCGGTTTTAGGCCTCGACCGGGCGCCAGAGGTCGTGGCCGATCTGTCCCAGCGGCTGGGAGCAGAGGTGTTCGAGATACCCACCCTGCCCCCGTCGGTTCCCGGGATACGTCTGCAGAACATCCTGCGGCGAGCGATCGGCGCGCGAGGCGGAAAGGTCCTCGACAACGTCGAGGCGGTGGGAATCGACGCCGCCGGACAGTCCGGGATCTCCGTCATCACCGAGGCGGCTGCCCGACGTCAGCGCTTCCGGGGCCACAGCGTCGTCCTCGCCACCGGCGGAATACTGGGCGGTGGGATCTTCGGGTCCTCGGACGGCCGACTCTCCGAGACGGTGGCGGGAATCGAGGTGAGTGACGTCGGCTCCCGCCTGGACTGGTTCGGCCGCCGGGTCGGCGAATACCATCCCGTCTTCCAGGCAGGGGTCGAAACGAGCTCTGACCTGCGTCCCCGAGCCGGGTCGCCTCATCCCAACGTGTTCGTGGCCGGCGGCCTGCTGGCCGGCGCCGATCCCATCCGTGAGGGGTCATTGGAGGGGATCGCTCTGGCGACGGGATATGCGGCTGGGGCGGCGGCCGCCTCCGTGGCTACGTCCCGGGTGGCGTCGTGACGCAGGCTTCGCGACCGATCGGGGTCGTCCCGGTCGAGGCAACCCTCGACAACTGCATCAAGTGCAACATCTGCGTGACTGCCTGCCCGGTGGCGCCGGTCACGGACCTCTTCCCCGGGCCCAAATACGAAGGCCCTCAGGCCGGCCGGTTCCGACATGACTCCCAGCCCAGTCCCGACCGCTCGGTCGACTACTGCTCGGGATGCCGCATGTGCAACGAGGTGTGCCCGACCGGCGTCCGCATCGCCGAGATCAATGCCCGGGCCCGAGCCGCGATGGTGGCGGACGGAGCGTTCGGCCGCAGGGCCCGCCTTCGCAACAACCTGCTCGCCCGACCGCTGATCCTGGGAGATCTCGGAGCCCCGGCGCCTGGCCTCGTGAACTGGCTGTTCAGCTTCGCTCCCACCCGGTGGATGGCGGAAAAGCTCTTCGCCATCGACCGCCGCGCTCCCCTGCCCCTGTACGACGGTCCGAGATTCCGCCGCTGGTTCGCCTCCCGCCCCGCCGTCGGCGGCAAAGCCGGAACCATCGTCTACTTCACAGCCTGTTCGACCGAGCACTACGAGACACGGGTGGGGCGGGCAACGGTGCGGCTCCTCGAGCACCTCGGATTCCAGGTGATAGTGCCCGAGGCCCGCTGCTGTGGGCTGCCTCTCCTCTCGAACGGCGAGTTTCCGGCCGCCCGTCGCTACCACCGCGCCAACGTGGATTCACTCATCGCCCACGCCCGGGCCGGCCGGGCCATCGTCGGCACCTCCACTTCGTGCACCCTCACGTTGAAGGAGGAGGCACCCGACCTACTGGACGTCCACGACGACGACTCGAGCCTCGTCGCGGCCCATACCTTCGACATCCACGAGTTCTTGCTGGGACTCGCCGCCGAAGGCGCCCTCACCGGGATGCAGCCCCTTCCGATGCGTCTGCCCTATCACCCGCCTTGCCAGTACAGGGCTCATCGCCTGGGCATACCCGCTACCGAGGTGATGCGGCTGGTGCCTGACCTCGAGGTGGTCGAAAGCGGTGTCGGCTGCTGCGGCATCGCCGGCACCTATGCCTACAAGACCGAGAAGTATCAGATCGGCATGGACGTGGGCCGGCCACTGTTCGAGTTCGTCGCCCGCGAAGGCGCCCCGGTAGTGGCATGCGACTCGGAGACATGCCGCTGGCAGATCACCCACGGCACCGGCGTTCCCGCCATCCACCCGGTCGAGATAGTCGCCGCCGCGCTGGGCGTGGAAGTGGAAGGCCCCCTGGCCGACGCTCTCCGCCCACTGTACTGACCTGGTTGACGGCAGTTCGTTCCACGGCTCCTCCAGCCGCTAGTCCTCCAGGGAGGCGGCGAACGTCTCGGCGGCTGTGCGCACCTCGCCGGCGGTGCCCATCGCCAGCACCCCCTCGGCGAATGCCCGTGCCTCTCCCCGATGCACCTTCCGCACCACCGCCTTGGCAGCCGGAATTGCTACCGGGGTCATCGACAGCTCGGTGACGCCCAAGCCCAACAGGAGCGGTATGGCCAGGGGATCGCCCGCCATCTCACCACACACGCCGACCCACCGGCCGTTCTCCTCGGCCGCCCGGCACGTCCGGTCGATCAGACGCAGCACCGCGGGGTGGAAAGCGTCGGCCAGCCCGGTCACATGAGGGTTGCCCCGCTCGGCCGCCAGGGTGTACTGCGTCAGGTCGTTGGTACCGATGCTGAAGAAGTCCACCACAGGGGCGAACCGATCTGCCATCAAGGCCAGCGCCGGCACCTCGACCATCACGCCCAGCTCGAGCCCGGGAGGAAGACCGCCGATGCTTTCGGTCGCCTCCGCCACCAACGCCCGGGCCCGCTCCCACTCGCCCAGGGTCGTGACCATGGGGAACATGATGCGCAGCGGATGATCCGTCGCCACCTTCAGTGCCGCCCGTAACTGGCTGAGGATCAGGTCCGGCCGGGCAAGAGCGAGTCGGAGGCCGCGCAGCCCGAGAAACGGGTTGTCCTCGTCCGGCTGCTCGACGAACCCGAGGGGCTTGTCGCCGCCCACGTCGATCGTCCGCAGCACCAGAGGACGGCCCTCCAGTTGGGTGATGATCGCCCGGTAGGTTTCCTCCTGCTCCGCCTCGGTCGGAGCATCGGGCCGGTTCATGTAGAGGAACTCGCTTCGCAGCAACCCCACCCCGTCTGCTCCCGACAGCATCGCCGCCCGGGCGTCCTCCACCGAGCCGATGTTGGCGGCCACTTCGATCGACACCCCCTCGGCGGTGGCGGCCGGCGCCCGAGCATCTTCCCGCGCCGCCTCCAGCTGTTCGGTCTCGTCCCGGATCCGGACTTCGGCCAGGGCGACTTCCTCGTCGGTTGGTTCGACGACGACCGTCCCGGCGCTCCCGTCCACCAGCAACAGCGTCCCATCGGAGATCTCCAACGGTCCGGTGGCGACCACCGCGGGCACACCCAATGCCCGAGCGAGGATCGCCGAGTGAGAGGTAGGGGCGCCGGCGGCGGTCACGATCGCCGCTACCATGTCACGATCCAGGGTCGCCGCCTCACCCGGGGTGAGTTCGTCGGCGACTAGGACGCCGGGTGCCTCCATCACTGGGCGGGGGTCCACCCCTAGGAGATGAGCCAGAACCATGGCTCCGACCGCCACGATGTCCTCGGCTCTCTGTGCCTGATACGGATCTTCGAGAGCCCGGAGTCGGGCCGCCACCGATTCCATTGCCGTCGACCAGGCCGCCTCGGAGCTCGACCCGGCGTCGATCTGCTCCCGGGCCGAAATCAACAGGTCCTCGTCGTCGAGGATGAGGAGGTGGGCGGTGAAGATTCCGGCTTCGTCCTCGCCGGCGCGGCGGCGGGCGGCCGATCGCTGACCTTCGATGTCGCGTCGGGCTGCGGCGCGGGCCGCGTCCAGCCGTTCGATCTCACCCTGGGGATCAGACTCGGAGTCGGCGGAGAACTCGAGCCTGGGTCGACGCAGATGGCGAGCCGGCCCGATTGCCAGCCCCGGGGACGCTCCCACCCCTCCGATGGTGCCTTCCGCCGCCTGAGCTCTCGGATGATGCGGCGTAGGCGCCGGCACTACGTCGTCGCGGTCCCCGAAGTTGTCGGCCGCCAGATCTTCCACCGCGCCCAGAGCCGCTACGGCATCGGGTCCCTCGGCCGTGACTTCCATGACGTCACCCTGTCGAATACCAAGCGCCGAAAGCTGCGACAGGCTGCGGGCGGACGCCGGCCCCGCCCCGGTGGTGGCGTTGGCGATCTGGATGGTGGCATCCAGCCGACCGAGTGTCTCCACCAGTCGGCCCGCGGGACGGAGATGGAGACCGAGGCGGTTGGGCACCGTTATTCGCACCGAGTCTCCACCCTCCAGGATCCGGGCAGCTTCCTCGGGCGCCGGCCCGCCGCCGCCGAGGTGCTGAACCTTGGGTCCGAGACCCGCCCGCGCCTCGCTGGCCACCTCGGAAAGGGACGCCCCCAGAGCAGCGATCGCCACGGCCGCTACCGCCCCTTCGACCAGCGGCGCCTCACACAACAACACCCGGGAGGCGTCCGCCGGCTGCTCGAGGAACTCCAACGCGGTCTCCGCGTTCATGATCGCCGAGCCGAGGTCCATCAAGACGAGGACGCCGTCGCCGGACCAGGCGGCTTCAATCGCCTCCTTGATGCGGAAGGCGTCGGTGCCGATCGGATCATCGGGGTCGTCGATGCCACCGGCGGGCACGACCGCCACCTCGCCGCCCCCCATCTGGCGCGCCAGCTCGACCACCCCCTCGGCGAGCTTGGCCGAGTGGGAAACGACGACTATCCCCACCACGGCTAGCCTTCGAGGTGTACGCGTAGAAGGGTCGGAGCCGCCTCAGCGAGCAGTCGACTTCCGCTTTCCGCCTTCCGCCTTCCGACTTCTGTTGTCATTCCACCCAGTCGAAGGTACGGGTCACCGCTTTCTTCCACTGGGAGTAGTCCTTGTCCCGCTGGTCGGGGTCCATCTGGGGAGTCCATTCCTTGTCCTTCACCCAGTTGTCCCGCAGGTCGTCGACCTCGTTCCAGAATCCTGTGGCCAGGCCGGCGGCGTAGGCCGCGCCCAGCGACGTCGTCTCCGCCACCGCGGGACGGATCACCGGCACACCGAGGACATCGGCCTGAAACTGCATCAACAGCTCGTTGGCCACCATGCCGCCATCGACCTTCATCTGAGTCAGGTCCACCCCGGAATCGTTGTTCATGGCGTCGAGCACCTCTCGGCTCTGCCAGGCCGTCGCCTCCAGGGCGGCGCGGGCGATGTGGCCCTTGTTGACGTAGCGGGTCAGGCCGGCGATCACTCCCCTGGCGTTCGACTTCCAGTACGGAGCGAACAGGCCGGAGAAAGCAGGCACGATGTAGACGCCGCCGTTGTCTTCCACGGTCTTGGCCAGGTCTTCGACTTCCGGTGAGCTCTGGATCAGACCCAGGTTGTCGCGGAGCCACTGGACCAAGGCTCCGGTGATGGCGATCGACCCCTCCAGGGCATATACGGCGTCACGGTCCCCGATCTTGTAACACACGGTCGTGACCAGGCCGCTCTTCGACGGCACCGCTTCGGTGCCGGTGTTGAGCAGCATGAAATTGCCGGTCCCATAGGTGTTCTTGGCGTCGCCGACGTCGAAGCACACCTGGCCGAACGTGGCCGCCTGTTGGTCGCCGAGGTCGCCGGCCACCGGGATACCGCCCAGGGCGCCGGTCGCTTCCCCGTACACCTCCGCCGACGATTTGATCTCGGGCAGCATCGAGCGAGGCACGCCCATGACGCCGAGAATCTCATCGTCCCAGTCGAGAGTGTTCAGGTCCATCAGAAGGGTGCGGCTGGCGTTGGTGACGTCGGTGACATGCTGGCCGCCGCTGGTACCGCCCGTGAGATTCCACAGGATCCACGTGTCGATATTTCCGAAGCACAGGTCGCCGGCTTCGGCTCGTTCGGCTGCCCCATCGACGTTGTCGAGGATCCAACGGACCTTGGGGCCGGAGAAGTAGGTGGCGAGGGGCAGACCGGTCGTGCCGCGGAATCGGTCCTGACCGCCTTCCTTTCCGAGCTCGTCGACCAGCTTGTCGGTGCGGGTGTCCTGCCAGACGATGGCGTTGTAGACCGGTTCGCCGGTGTTGCGGTCCCATACCACCGCCGTCTCGCGCTGGTTGGTGACCCCGACGGCCGCGATGTCGGAGACGTCGACACCGCCCTGCGACAGGGCCCCGTCTACCACCTCCTCCACCCGTGACCAGATCTCCTTCGGGTCGTGCTCCACCCATCCCGGCTTGGGATAGATCTGCTCGTGCTCCCTCTGGTCGATGGACACCACCTGGCCGCCGTGATCGAAGATCATGCAGCGGCTGCTCGTGGTCCCCTGGTCGATGGCGGCTACGTACTGCGCCATTGTTCCTCTCCTTCTTCTCGGTTCTACTCTCCCCAGACTTCGCTGGCCGCGGCCACCATCAGGTGAGAGGACGTGGCCCCCGGATCCTGATGCCCGGCGCTCCTCTCCCCGAGATAGCTCGCCCTCCCTTTGCGGGCGACGAGAGGGATCGTCGCCTCCATTCCCTCCTTCGCCGCGGCCTCGGCCTTCTGGAGCGCCTCTTCCAGACCTGCTCCCGAGGCTACCGCCGCGCTCAGAGCTGCGTGGGCGGGCTCCAGCACGTCGATCATCGTCTTGTCCCCCTCGGCGGCCTTGCCCCGGGCCTTGACGCCGTCGATGCCCGCCCGGAGCACCTCGGCCAGCCCCTGGCCGTCGAGCGTCGCCCGGTCTCCCGCCGCCTTCCCCATCTCCATGAACAGGGTTCCGTAGAGCGGGCCACTCGCTCCACCCACCTTGCCGATCAAGGCCATGGCCACCGTGCGGAAGGCTCCGGCGATGTCGGCGGGCGGGGTCGCCTCGAGTCGCTCGAGGACCGCCTTGAACCCCCGGTTCATGTTGATTCCGTGGTCGGCGTCGCCGATGGCGGAGTCGAGCTGAGTGAGATAGGAGCGTTGCTCCTCCACCCGGGCGGCGATCTCCCGGATCCAGGCCAGGACCTGCTCTAGCCCGACCGACTCCACCTCACACTCCCCACCGAAGCCCCGGCGTCTTCACCGGGGCGTCCCACAACCGCGTCAGATCGTCGTCCAGCTTGAGCAGCGTGATCGACGCGCCCTGCATCTCCAGCGAGGTGATGTACGGACCGATCAGGTTGCGGGTGATCGTCACCCCTCGCTCCTGAAGGTAGTTGTGCAGGTCCCGGTAGACGATGTAGAGCTCGATCAGCGGTGTGCCGCCCATCGAGTTGACGAACGCCAGGACGTTGTCGCCGGAGGCAATCGGGCCGTCGTCCAGAATCGGGCCGGTCAGCAGCTCGACCACCTCGGCCGAACCCGCCGCCTTCATCCTCTCCCGACCCGGCTCCCCGTGGATGCCGATCCCGATCTCCATCTCGTCCTCGCCGAGGTCGAACGTCGGCTGGCCGGCGGCGGGGACCGTGCAGGAGCTGAGGGCCATGCCCATCGATCGGGCCTGACCGTTCACCCGGCGGCACAGGTCCGCCACCTCCGACAGCGATCGACCTTCCTCGGCGGCCGCCCCACAGATCTTCTCCGCCAGCACCGTGGCGCCGACTCCTCGCCGTCCCGCCGTGTACAGGCTGTCCTGGACGGCGACATCGTCGTCGACCACCACCGACTCGACCTCGATTCCCTCGTCCGAGGCGAGATCGGCCGCCATCTCGAAGTTGAGCACGTCCCCGGTGTAGTTCTTGACTATGTGAAGCACGCCGGCGCCACCCGATACGGCCTTGGTGGCCTCGAGCATCTGATCCGGCGTCGGCGAGGTGAACACCTCCCCCGGGCAGGCGGCGTCGAGCATCCCCATGCCGACGAACCCACCGTGCATCGGCTCGTGACCGGAACCGCCTCCGGAGACGAGGGCTACCTTGCCCTCAACCGGAGCGTCGGCCCGGGTGATGTAGAAGGGGTGGTAGTTGACCCTGACATCGTGGGGATGGGCGGCGGCGATGCCTTCCAGCTCGTCCCGGACTACATCGTCGACCTGGTTGATCAGTTTCTTCATTTGCCCTCCTAAGAGTTCGGTGGGCGGACGTAGCTGCCCACCCGGGCTCATCTCAGGTGATGCCGTTCCAGACGAGCACGCCGAGAATGCCGCCGACGATCGGAGCCACCACCGGCACCCACGAGTAGCTCCAGTCGGGATCGCGTTTGCCGGGGATGGGCAGGACGGCATGGGCGATGCGGGGGCCGAGGTCGCGGGCCGGGTTGATGGCGTAACCGGTCGGCCCACCGAGCGACAGACCGATTCCCCACACGAGGATGCCGATGAGAATCGGGTTCAGCCCAACGCCCAAGCCCTCCGTGGCGGCTTCGTTGGTCTGGACGATGGCCAGGATGCCGACCAGCAGGACGAATGTTCCGATGACTTCGGTCATGAAGTTCGGGCCGATGTTGCGGCGGGCGGGGGCGGTCGAGAAGACGCCCAGCTTGAGATCGGCATCCTCGGTGGCGCCCCAGTGGTTGAAGTAGGCGAGATAGACCAGCACCGCTCCGATGAAGGCTCCCACCATCTCCCCGGCGAGGTAGACGGGGACGTCTGACCACGGGGTGATGCCTCCGACGGCGAATCCGAGCGTCACGGCGGGGTTGATGTGAGCGCCGCTGTAGATCCCGGCCGCATAGACGCCGATGGCCACGGCGAAGGCCCATCCGGTGGTGATCACGATCCACCCGCCGGCCTCTCCCTTGGAGTCCCGCAGCAAGACGTTGGCCACCACCCCGTCGCCCAGGAGCACCAAGAGGGCTGTCCCCACGACCTCGGCTATGAATATGTTCTCCACGCCTCCTCCTTCCTGAACTGCGTGGGCTGTTCGGCTATGCCGAACAGCGTTTGGCTATGATCGAAGCATACGCCCACGGTCGAGCGCGTGTCGTCCAGATGCGGGTCGCTCAAGCCGGGATCGGCCAGGTGGGGGCACCGAGCTCGCGGCTGATCGCCCGCGCCGTCTCCCGCACGCCGGCAACGACCGACTCGGGGGGCGGGTCAGTCGAGGGGAGAACCGCCGATACCGCCCCGATCACACTTCCGCCCCGGTCGAAGATGGCACCCGCGACTTCGGTCTCGCCCACGACCGCCTCCTGGCTCTCAACCGCCGAGCCTGCCTCGGCGACGCTTTTGAGACCGGCCAGCAACTCGGCCGGATCGGTGATGGTGGACCCCGTCAACCGGGACAGCGGCTCATCGCCCAGCAGGCGGACCCGATCGGGATGAAAGGCGAGGATCGCCTTGCCCAGCGCGGTGGCATGAGCGGGCATCCCCAGTCCCACCTCCGACACGGGAATGGTGGCGTCGGAGGCGGCCACATGGTGCACGATCACCACATCGGGCCACACCAAGACCGCCAGCCGCACCGCCAGTCCCGTGGTGTCGGCCAGGGACGTGACCCAATGCAGACTCCTCACCCGGAGGTCGTGGGAGTTGAGATAGACGTTTCCCATGACGAGAAGGGCCGGGCCCAACATGTACTTGCCTGACGCCGGGTCCTGTTCCACCATCGAGCGGGCCGCCAGCGTCTGCAACAGACCATGAACGGTGCCCTTGGCGAGCCCCAGCCGGTTCGCCAGGTCAGAGACGCCGAGCAGACGCTCGTCTTGCAGCGCCATCAAGATGCGCAAGGCACGATCGACCGACTGAATCATGGTGTTCGACATTATCGAATCAACAGATTGTTCCAGTCCCGAAGGGACCGATTCGGTGTCCCCCACGAAGTGAGGGAAGGTCCTTGCGAGGCACCCGCCAAGGCGACTCGGAGGTAGGGGGCTGGCCCGAGCCTGACCCGTCGATCGGTCGAAGAGCCAGATCCCCGTCAGGTGGCGGCGCGTACCAGGCTGGCGAAGATGAGGCGAGCCGAGGTGGCGCCGGGGTCCTGGTGGCCCTGGCTGCGCCAACCGAGATAGGAGGCACGACCCTTCCTCGCCCGCAGGGGGATCGTGGCCAACATGCCCTCATGGGCGGCGCGCTCCGCCTCCACGAGGGCCGCTCTCACCGATCCGTTGGAGGTGTCGATGAGCAGCCGACTCGCCGGTATCCACGCGTCGACGATGGTCTTGTCGCCCGGCTCGGCGGCACCCATCCTCTGGATGCCTTGCAAGCCGGCCAACACCGCCGTCGCCAGTTGTTCCAGGGTGGGGATCGGATGAGGGGCGAGGGATGCGCCCATCGAGCGAAAGGCAGTTCCGTACAAGGGCCCGGCGGCACCGCCCACCACGGTCACCAGGCTATTCCCGACGAGGTGCAGCAGATCCCCTGGCGTCGCCGAGCCGTCGAGGTCCTCCACCGCTTCCAAGACGGCGCGCATTCCCCGCAGCATGTTGATGCCGTGGTCGGCGTCGCCGATGGCCGCGTCCAGGCGCGTCAGCTCATCACATTCCGACTCCACCGCGGCGGCCAACTCGGTCATCCACCGTCGGAAGAACCCGACGTCGAGGGCAACGTCGGCTGCGATCTCGCTCACGTTCCTCCTCTGGACGGCCTCCTCCACCGTCCTCCCGAGCAGGCTACTCCCCGTCGGGCGAGTCTGACGGAGCCCCGGCAGGTGTCTGCAGGGGAGGGTCACGACGCCGTCTCATGGTCCGCTGTGCTCCCAGTCGCCTCGGGCACTCCTAATCTCTCGGCATGCGCCAAGGAGGACGCTGCCCATGATCAAGAGAGTCACGCTTCTCATCGCCGTGTTTTCCGTCGTCGCCGCTGCCTGTGGGGAGTCCGGAGCCCCCGACACCACAGCCCCCGGCGCCGACGACACGACCACGGCCCCGACGACTGCCCCGACCACCACACCAGACACGACGGCGGCTACCACCCCGGACACGACTGCGACCACGGCGGCCGTCGGCGACGAGTGCGCCGTCGAGAACCTCGAGCTCGTGAGCCCGGGCGAGTTGACGGTCGCCACCGGCGAGCCAGCCTTCCCGCCCTGGGTCATCGACGACGATCCCACCAACCAGCAAGGCTTCGAGTCGGCGGTGGTGTATGCAGTGGCCGAGGAGATGGGCTTCAGCGCCGATCAGGTCACTTGGACACGGGTCGGTTTCGACGAGGCCATCGCTCCGGGACCGAAAGACTTCGACCTCAACATCCAGCAATACTCGATCACCGACGAGAGAGACGAGGTAGTCGATTTCACGGTCCCCTACTACGTCACTCAGCAGGCACTGGTGGCATTCGCCGACTCCGAGATCGCCGACGCGACGTCGATCGAGGATCTGCGGAGCTACGCCCTCGGCGCTCAGATCGGAACGACCAGCCTCGACTACATCGAGGAAGTGATCCAGCCGGAGACGCAGGCGGCGGTCTACGACACCAACGCCGACGCCAAGTCCGCCCTCGATGCGGGCCAGATCGACGCCATCGTGTTCGACCTGCCCACCGCCTACTTCATCACCGCCGTGGAGATGACCGACACGTCGATCGTCGGAGCCCTGCCGGCCTCGGAGGACCAAGCCGATCGCTTCGGGATGATGCTGGAGGAAGGCAACCCGCTCAAGGCCTGCGTCGACCAGGCATTGGAGGCGCTCCGGTCCGACGGCACCCTCGACGCGCTGGCCGAGGAGTGGCTGGCGCAAGAGAGCGATATCCCGATACTGAGCGAGTGACGGCCGGCGGGCCGACGTCGTGAGCTGGCCGTCGGCGCCGTCCACCCTGGGAGGCCGCCGGGACCCCGATCCGGGGGCCCGGCGGGCCAGGGAGGAAGGCGCTCGCGGCGCCTTCATCGCCTTCCTCTCCACGCTGGTCTTCGTCGGCCTGGCGTTGTGGGCGATCCTCACATCCGAGGCGTGGCCCCGGGTCCAGCAGCAGTTCTTCAATCCGGAGGCGTTCGCCGAAGTGTGGCCGGCGGTCATCTCGGGCTTCTGGCTCGACGTCCGCATGTTCCTCGGCGCCGAGGTCCTGATCCTGTTCTTCGCCCTGGTGGTGGCGATGGCACGGTCACTGCGCGGTCCCGCCTTCTTTCCCATCCGGGCGTTGTCAGTGGTCTTCATCGACCTCATCCGGGGGATTCCGATCATTCTGCTGATCCTGATCCTGGGCTTCGGAGTGCCGGCTCTGGATCTTCCCGGAGTACCGAGGTCGCCCCTCTTCTGGGGGATCGCCGCCCTCGTCATCTCCTACTCGGCCTACACAGCCGAGGTGTACCGGGCCGGCATCGACTCGGTACCCGAGAGCCAGCGCATGTCGGCACGTTCGCTCGGCCTGACCCAGGTGCAGACCCTGAGATACGTGCTGATTCCCCAGGCGGTGCGCAACGTGATCCCAGCGCTGCTCAACGGGTTCGTCAGCCTTCAGAAAGACGTGTCGTTGGTATTCGTCCTCGGAGTGCGAGAAGGCGTGAGGGAAGCCCAGATCTTCAATGCCCGCACGTTCAACTACACGGGCTACATCGTCGCCGCGCTCCTCTTCCTGGCGGTGAGTATCCCGGTGGCGCGCTTCACCGACTGGTACACCGAGCGGGATCGGCGCCGGCGCCAGGCGATGAGCGCGTGAAGCTGGTCGTGGAATCGTGCTCCAAGGCCTTCGACGACAAGGCGGTACTCGACGGTCTGAACCTGACCGTGGGCGCCCACGAAGTGGTGTGCCTGGTCGGGGCTTCCGGCTCGGGAAAGTCGACTCTGCTGAAGGCGATCAACTTGCTCGTCCCGATCGACGCCGGGCGGATCCTCCTCGACGGCCGTGTCATCACATCGCCGGAGGTCAATCCCAACGAGGTCCGAGCCAAGATGGCCATCGTCTTCCAGTCCTTCAACCTCTTCCCGCACATGAATGTGATCGACAACATCACCCTGGCGCCCCGCAAGGTGCTGGGTGTCTCGGCTCGCCGGGCAACGGAGCGGGGTGAGCAGTTGCTGGCCCGCTTCGGTCTGGCCGACAAGCGCGACGACTACCCGGAACGCCTCTCGGGAGGCCAGCAGCAGCGGGTGGCGATCGTCCGAGCCCTGGCGATGGAGCCGGAGCTGTTGCTGCTGGACGAGGTCACGTCGGCCCTCGACCCGGTCCTCGTCGGCGAGGTACTGTCGCTTCTCCGGGAGCTGAAAGACGCCGGAATGACCATGGTCATCGCCACGCACGAGATGGCATTCGCCCGGGAGACCGCTGACCGGGTGGCGTTCCTCCACGCCGGCCGGGTGTGGGAGGAATCCGAACCCCAACTGTTGTTTTCCAAGCCCGAGCGGCTCGAGACTCAGGATTTCCTGCGGCGGATCACGGAGGCCGGCCGGCTCTGAGCCGTTCACTGTGCATCCGTCCACACATGCTGTGGACCGCTACCCACTCAACCTCTCGGCAGGCGCATTGTGAAGATCGACCCCGCTCCGAGCTCCGACTCGACCGATACCTCGCCACCGTGGCTCTCGACCACGTGACGCACGATCGACAAACCCAGCCCCGTTCCTCCGGTCTCGCGAGACCGACCGACGTCGGCCCGATAGAACCGCTCGAACACCCGCCCCAGATCCCGCTGGGAGATGCCCGACCCGGAGTCTGTGACCGTCACCACTGCCTCGCCGTCTGTCGGCTGGAGGCGCAACGTCACCACCCCGCCCGCGTCGCTGTATCGAATCGCGTTGTCCAAGAGGTTGCGGATGGCCAGACCGAGATCGGAGGCGGATCCGGTCACCGTGACTGGATCCGCCTCTACAACGATGGTCACGCCGTGTTCCTGCGCGAAGGGCGTCGTCCGCTCGACCGCTTGGCGGGCGACTTCCTCCAGCTCGACGTCCCCGTACTCGGGCGTCCGGCCTTCCAGTCGCGACAGATCGAGCAGGTCGCCGATCAGCCGCGCCATCGACCGGGCGGCAGTTTCGATCTGCTCGGCGAACTGCGGCACCCGATCGGGAGCCCGCTCCACCGCCAGCTGCAGCGTCTCGGCCGAGGCGAGCATCGACGCCACCGGTGTCTTCAGCTCGTGCGAGGCATTGGTGACGAAATCCCGACGAACATCATCCACCCTTCGCCGCTCGGTGACGTCGCTCACCACCACGAGTGCCCTGTCGTCCTCGAACGGCGAGACGATGATCCGCAGAACCCGAGTCGGCTTTCCATGCTCGACGTCGGCGTCGGCAACCTCGGCGGCTTCCCGGGCGCGGCGGACCATCTCCTGGATCCGGAACGGAACCACCTGATCCAGCATCACTGGCACCGCACCCAACATGTCCAGGAAGGATCGGTTGGCGTAGAGGATTCTGTCGTCCGAATCGATGAGCAGCGTCCCCTGGGGTAGAGCATCCAGCACTACTCCGAGGGTGCGACGTTCCCCCTCCATGTCGTCGAGCCGGCTTCCCAACTCGGTGGCCATCGCATAGACAGAACGCCCCAGCCCGTCGAGTTCTTCAATCGATGAGCGGGGAACTTCGGCGTCGAGGTCTCCGGCTGCCACCGCCGAGGCTGCCTCGCTCAGCCGCCCCAGCGGCTGGGCCAGTCGGCGAGCCACCACTGCCACCGCCACGACGCCCACCACAGCTACGACCGCCACAACGCGGAGCAGCCTGAGGCGAAAGTCACCTATCGGCGCAGTGACGGTGTTCTCGGGAAGCGATAAGCGCACGACCCGGCCGTCGGGAGCGGGAACCGCCACGTAGGTCTGGGCGAACCCCGTCGACACACTCACCCGGCGGTCCACTCCTACCTCACCCGCCAGCGCCGCCGCCACCTCCGGGCGCGAAGCGTGGTTCTCCATCGTCCCCGGGTCGGCGTGTGAGTCGGCGGCTACCGACCCATCCGACCCGATGACGGTGACCCTTGCCTCGAATCCGGGATCGAGTGACTCGATGAGCCGGTCGGTCTCCCCCGGGAACCCGACCAGAGTCTCGGCCAGGATGCGGGCCTGCTGTTCCAGGCCGTTTTCCACCGTCGAGAGGAACGCCTCCCGGGCGAAACGCTCGACGAAGAATCCCAAAACCCCGAGGACGACGATCACCGCCACGGCGTAGGTGATCAGAAGTCGGCTGGCCAACGACTGGGAGCGAGGAGCTGGCATTGAGGAGAGTTGTAGCCGACTGGTGGTGTTGCCTGCCCAGTTGATGAAAAAGAGAGGGACCCGTCCGGGTCCCTCTCTCTTGGTTCGAGCAGGAGCCGGGTTACTCGTTGAACTGAGTAACGATCAGGTTTCCGCCGGCGACAGCACCATCGGATTCCGCCGTCCGCACAGCGCCAACAACACTCAATGTTCCTCCCCCCGCGGGTATATCCACCATGAGAGCCCCAAAGCCCTGAGCCGCGTTTGCATTGTCATCAGGAACATCAGATGTCCATGTCGTTCCGAGCGCGACTCCGTCGAGGAAAACCCGCGCTACGCCGTATTCCAGTGCGCTCGAGTGGTCGGAATCGGCGAAGCCGAAGAACTGGACAGTTCCCTGAATGAGGTAGGTACCTTCGTTCAACTCCACCTCGTCGAAGAGCAGCGTCCCATCATCGACCGTATCTGGTCCGCTAGTGGAAACGGGCAGCGCGGGCACGTCGACCACCTGGACGTCGCTATAGGACGGGTTCGGCGGAGTGATGGCCGATGCGATCAACGCCTGGCCGGCGGCACCCTGCGGCCCGGCAGGTCCTTCTGGTCCTTCGGGCCCTTGCGGTCCGGGTACGGAGGCGAAGCTGTCGGCGAAACGATGGAGAAACGCCGCCATCTGCCCGCGAGTGACGTTGTCCTCAGGACAGAATTCGTCGTTGGCCGGCGGGTTGCAACCCCGAGTGATGTCGTTTTCGGCTAGCCAGGCTATGTCCTCATGGAACGTATGGCTATCGGGAACGTCACTGAACTGATGAGCAGCCGCAGCTACTCCTCCAACGGCCAGCAGGGTGGCGAGAGCGATACCCACGACCAGCGGTTTGCGTATTTTCATCATTCTCCTTCCGCGCCGCCTCGCGTACGGCGGCGATGCATACTGGCACAATCGACACTTATTCTTTGGTATTGAGCGATTTATCGGAGTCCTGGACCCTCGACG
>DATABS010000035.1:0-83884 GCA_036259475.1 Acidimicrobiia bacterium
GTCGCCGCCGGGGACAGCGGCGACGACCTCAAGAGCGCCGGCAGCACGCTTCGAAAGGCGATCTCTTCCGCTAGGACCGTGCCGAGCGGGATGCGAACGAGTAGATGCCACAGAGCGTCCCGCGGGCTGAGCGAAGTAAGGCGCTCGTCGTGGAGCAACGCCTCCGCCCAACCGCTCGTCAGCAGCGTGGCATAACCCAGACCGACCATTCCGACACCGACCGCCCCTGTCCGAGCCCCCTTTCTCAAACGACGGGGGTCGAGGCCTAGATCTTCTATCCCCAGGCCGGCGGAACGAGCCATCACCACCAGGCCGGCGGCCATCCCCAGGTTCCAGGGGACGTACGCCGAGCGCGGCAGCCAGCGGTTCGTGGCGAGGTTGGAGACCGCCAATAGCGCCAGGGCGCCGGTGACGCCTCCCCGAAGGGAACTCGAGGAAGGATCGGCCGCCATGGGGAGAAAGGTAACCCGTCGCCCGCTCAATCGGTCCCCGCCGGGCGGTCTGGGTCTCATCTAGAGAGGCTCTTGGTGGCTGCCTCGAGATCGTCGCCCAGTTGCTCGATCTTCTCCCCCACCATCTGCTCCCTTGGTGTCAGATCGCCCAGCCCGTAGAGGTCCCGGCGGAGTCGGCCCACTGCGGACAGGACCTGTTCGGCGGCTTCGCCGTTCTCCTCGGTCTGCCGTCTGACCCATCCCACCGCCCGTTCCAAATCGACCACCACCCGGGCGAGCGCCGGACGGGAGCGCGGATCGTAGAGCATCAGATGATCCACCGATCGGGCTACCGACGCTATGTCGAGGAGTACACCGGAGAGCGTCTCGTCCGCTTCGATGAGTTCCTCCACTCGTTGTCTCTTGCGCCACCGTGCGGGGGCGAGACGGGTTATTTGACGGGCAAACTCCCGTCGTCCGTCGTCCGGCGCAAGGAGCGCATCTACTTCGGTCGCGGCGACCACTGCCCTTTCGCTCTCCTGCCGGTACCCGCTCTTCAGCGCCATGGCCGCCGCCCGCAACGACCGCTGGGAGGCGTAGACCGCCCTCTCCACTGTCGAGAGAACTGTCGGGTCGACGCGCGGTGGGAAGACGACATGCACCGTCACCAGCCCAACGGTGGCCCCGATCGCCGCCTCGAAGATCTGCTCGGGAATCACTCCCCCCGAGCCGAGGGCTCCGATGACCGCCCCATGGAAGGCGGCGTAGCCCCGGGCCAGCGGGTCGTCGAAGAAGAACCGCCCGACCACGGTGGTCAGGGTCGTGATCAGGAGTATCTGCCAGGGACCGGTCCCCAGCCAGGTGACTGTCACGCCGGCGACGGCGACGGCCAACACCATCCCGCCCAGCAGGCGAACCGGTCGCCCGGCCATCCGGTTCTCACCCGTTCCGATCGCAACGATGGCGCCGATGGGGGCATATATGGGAGAGTCCCATGACACGACGGAGTCTGCCAGCCACCAGGACGCCCCGGCCGCCACGCCCACCTGCGCGGCAGAGGTGATCGTCGTAGATACGAGCTTGGTCCTTCGCCGGAACCAGTCGCCGATCCGTCTCGTGAAGCGATCCAACGCTCAGGGTCCTTCCCGGTGCGTCGAGTCTCGAAACCGTCCGCTGAGTCGTACTCTGGTGCTTCGTGTCTCACGCCAATGGGTCCAACGGCCGTCGTGCCGGGCTCGTGGTGGCTGCTCTGGGAGTGGTCTACGGAGACATAGGCACCTCACCGCTCTACGCCTTCCGTGAATCGCTTGCCACGGAAAGCGGCATAGGCGTCACTGATAGCAACGTGGTCGGGATCCTTTCGCTGATCATCTGGTCCTTGCTGATCATCATCACCATCAAGTACGTCACGATCCTGTTGCGGGCCGACAATCACGGCGAGGGAGGCATTCTCGCTCTGGCCACTCTCATGAGCGATCGACCCGGCGGGCGATGGCCCCGACTCTTTCTTCTCGGCATCTTCGGGACGGCATTGCTCTACGGCGATGGCGCCATCACCCCGGCGATCTCGGTCCTCTCCGCCGTCGAGGGGCTGACTGTGGCAACGCCCGCATTCGAGCCATTTGTGATCCCGATATCCGTATTCATCCTGGCAACCCTCTTCTCAGTCCAATGGAGGGGCACCAAGGAGATCGGCCAGGTGTTCGGCGTCGTGATGCTCGTCTGGTTCGGAGTGCTGGCGGTTCTCGGAATGGGCCATATCGCCGACAGCCCGGAGGTACTGATGGCGTTCGATCCCCGGCAAGGCGTGGCTTACCTGGCGGGCAACGGATGGGCCGCATTCCGCTCTCTCGGGGCGATTTTCCTGGTGGTGACCGGTGGCGAGGCGCTATACGCCGACATGGGCCATTTCGGAGCCCGCCCGATCCGCTCCGGATGGCTGTGGGTGGTGCTCCCGGCTCTTTTGCTCACCTATCTCGGTCAGGGTGCGTTTCTCATGGCCAGTCCCGAGGCCGTCGACAACCCCTTCTTTCGGATGGCGCCGGCCTCGGCTTTGATTCCACTCGTCGTCATCGCCACCGCGGCGACCGTGATAGCCAGCCAGGCTCTCATCTCGGGGGCATTCTCCCTGACGATGCAGGCTATCCAGCTCGACTATCTCCCCCGGATGCGGCTCCGCCATACGTCGTCCGACGAGAGGGGACAGGTCTATCTCCCGGCCATCAACTGGGCGTTGATGGCGGCCTGCATCGGCCTCGTTCTCTCCTTCGAGACGTCGTCGGCGCTGGCCGCCGCCTACGGCGTGGCGGTTACATCCACGATGGTCATCACCACATTGCTTCTCTCGGTCGTCCTGGTCGAGAGGTTCAGATGGACGAGGATCCAGGCCGCCGGGCTGGCGATCCCGCTCCTGATAGTCGAACTGGCGTTCTTCGGAGCCAACATCCTCAAGGTGCCTGCCGGCGGCTGGTTCCCTCTCGTCGTGGCCGGCGCGGTGTTCTTCGTGATGACCACCTGGAGAGCGGGACGCAATCTGGCGCGAACGCTCACCCGCCGGGCTCAAATTCCGCTGGAGAAGGTCTTCCGCACGTGGAATAAGGATCCAGTGACACGGGTACCGGGCACCGCGGTGTACATGTTCCCCGATCCCTACGTCATGCCGCCCGCCTTGCTGTCCAACATACGAGCGAATCACGTTCTCCATGAGGACGTCTGGCTCGTCGCGGTGGAGGTGGTAGATTCACCCCGGGTTCCCCCGGCCGCTCGCTACGAAGTCATCACCGAACTCCCTCACGGCTTCGTGCAGATAATCATGCGATTCGGCTTCAATGAACGGGCTGACGTCGTCCGCGCCCTCTCGGAGCTGGATGATCCGATCTTCATACCCGAGGACACGGTGTTCATCGTCGGCCGCGAGACGATTCGATCCACCGCTCGTCCCTTCACTCTCAGCCGCCTCCGCGAGCGACTGTTCACCCTGATGCACCGCAATGCATTCGACGCCGCCCGCTACTACGAGTTGCCGCCTCAACGGGTGATCGAAATCGGGAGGATCGTGGAGATATAGAACTCATAGGCGGACGTAGAGACACAGGTCTCGTGGAGTTCTAGAAGGCTCGGGCGCTAGGCCGGGGTTCCCGCTCCGAACCAGGTGTCGAGCGCTCCGGGCAAGGCAGGGTCGAGGAGCTCGCCCACCCAGGCGACATGGCCGTCGGGCCGTATCAACACGGCCGGAGGCGCGTCGATCTCGCCCAGGACGGGAAGCTCCCACTCCCCATCGTGTCGGGCATCGACCAGTTGCACTCGATCGCCCCAGGAGGAGATGTCGAAACCGCTCGGCTCGCCGAGGTTGAGGAGCACCGGCCGGGCGCCGTGCAGAAGGGTGAACATCCGTCTCGGACCGTCGCTCGTGAGCAGGTCGAGGTCGGGCATCCGCCGTCCGAGGAGCGGGTGACCCTCACCGAGGTCGTAGTGGATATCGAGGCCCGTGATCATCCCGGCGATGCGCTTGCGCGGCTCGTCCATTTCCAGCAGTTCGAGCATGATGTCGCGCAGGGCCCTGCTGCGCTCGTCGAGGCGGGCGAGTGCAACCTGCGCCATGGTGTTGTGCAATACCCTGGCACCGACCGGGTGCCGTTCGGCGTGGTAGGTGTCGAGAAGGCTTTCGGGTGATGTCCCCTCGACTACCTGGGCCAGCTTCCATCCCAGGTTCACGGCATCTTGCACGCCCGTGTTGAGCCCCTGCCCGCCTTGCGGACCATGTATGTGGGCGGCATCGCCGGCCAACAGGACCCGGCCCCGGCGATATGACTCCGCCTGCCAGGTCGCGTCGGTGAAACGGGAGATCCAGGTCGGGTCGCGTACCCCGTAGTCCGTCCCGTAGGCGGCAACGAGAGTTTCTCTGACCAACTCCAAGGTGGGCTCGCTCGTGTCGTCGGGCGCCTTCTCAACCAGCACCACCCCGTACGGCCCTCCCCCGTCGGCCGGGTTGACAGGTCCGATGCCGCCGCCCTCGGGGCGCATGCCGATCTCGGGCTCTTCTTCCATCTCGACCTCGGCGATGAGGTAGCTGATCGTCGGGTCCCACCCCGGGAAGCCGATGCCGGCTGTCTTGCGGACCAGGCTGCGTCCGCCGTCACACCCGACGAGGTACTCCGCCCGCAGCGCGGTGTCGTCCGACAGCTCGACTTCGATGCCGGTGTCGTCCTGAACGAAGCCCGTCACTTCGCGGCCGCGCAGGATGGGAACCTTGAGCTCACCCACCCAGCCGGCCAGGATGGGTTCGATGTGGTTCTGCTTCAGTGCAAGCAGGTAGTTGTGACGGGTGGGGAAATCGCTGATGTTCAAGAATGTCCCGGCGAACCCGGCGAATGGATGCGTTTGGCCTTGCGAGAGGAAGCGTTCGGCGATGCCGCGCTGATCGAGCACTTCGATTGTGCGGGAGTGAAGACCCCCGGCGCGCGATCCGTCGAGATGTTGGCTGGTGCGTCGTTCCACGATCGCGACATCGATCCCTGCCAATGCCAGCTCGCCCGCCAACATCAGCCCCGTCGGGCCGCCTCCCGCAATCACCACTGAATGATCCGTCATCGCCGCTCCTCGGTGAAGGCCGCACGGGGCGAGGACAGCACACTCACGTTCTTCGAGGCGGCGCCAGCGCCGGTCACCCGGACCATCCCTGGCGACTCCTCGATGAGTTCAATGTTTCCCTCGACCCTTCTACCGGGCACAACCGACTCATCGCACAACTCCTAGCTCCATAGGTTCCGGTCGCGGTCCCCGGCTATGTCAGCACGTGCTGCTCGCTCGGGATGAGCTTGACCTCGGGCTCAACATCACGCCCTCTTCAAGACACCGATTCCACTCAGCGGAGCTTGACGCCGAGTCGGGGCCGGGCGAGAGAACTGGCGCCGAGAGCGAGCAGGCCGGCGGCGACCGCCAGGGCGACCAACCCGGCGAGTACCAGGAGCCACGCGGAAAGCAGGAGGGCCCCGGTTGCCTGAGTGATGAGGATGGCGATGACGGGGAGAACGACGACACCGCCGAGTTGGAACGCCGCCTGAGTGGTCTCGACCCGCACGCTCACCAGGAGGACGGCGGAGAGGGCCATCGCGGCCAGAGTCGGACCCGTCCAGAGCGCCATGACCAGGAACACCACGGTGGTCTTCCCGGCGCCACTGTGTCCCAGCAAGCCGACGACTTCACCCCGCTGGAGGTCCAGATCGACTCCGGCCAAGGCGTCGATTCTGCCGAACCGCCGAACCACATCAACTAGTTCGAGGACGCTCTCCGCCATCAGCGGCCGGATGCCATCGTTGGTGGGTCGGACGAAACAGCCGCTCGCGCCATCAGCTGGATGGCGGAGGGAAAGCGGCGTACGAGAAAGTGGCGTGCACCCATGAAATCCTTCATCCCCGCCGATACCTAGCGATCGGCTGAGCCGCCGGAGCCGAATGGCGTTTCGACCGGTCGGAGGGAGCGGTGGGCGCTATGGGATCGAACCAGTGACCTCTGCCGTGTGAAGGCAGATTAGCCAATTTGCCACATCCAAGCGGTGTAAGCGATTCCGCACATTCACGCAGGTCAGAGCCGGTTTTTGGGGCCATCCATGCTCCGCGATGCATCGGCCTATTTCAGGGTGAGTGAAGCACTAGAGAAGCACTCCGCGCGCGCCGGCTCGAGGGGTTCGTTCGGTGTGTCACAGCGGTCGGAGTAGAGGCGCCGGGCGCAACGTGGTGTCCGTGGGGGTGTACGCTCACGTGCTATGGAGTTGGTGCCTGACCATGTTTATCGAGTGGTATTTCAGATTCCCGGTGGATCGAAACGGTCGGCCGACCTGCAGTATGTCCGCACGAGTTCGTCTCAGTGGCGTTTCGGTAACGAGCCGTCAGACGCTGAGACGGTCACGCACTGTTTCGTAGCCTTGGAGGGAGACGACACCGAATACCCGGATCGACTTCGCACCTACGACGGTCTGGCCATCCCGGCCCAGTCGATCCTCTCGGCCGAACCGGTCGAATAGTCGGAGCTAACGGTGTCACTGCGGGCAGATAGTTTCCACTTGTGTCGTGTACCGACCTGACCCCGATACAGCGCCGAACGCTCGACGAGCTGGCGGCCGGCGAGGAACCGTCCGACCCGGCGACCGTCGCGGAACTGCGTCGTTGGGATGGGTGATGCCTGCATCGTTGGAGTTGACCGGGGGTGGACTGAGTCATGCCCACGAGGAGCGGCCGCGCAGGGTCCTCTAGGGGCCACCTCCAGGGCTCGCGCCCCGGACTGAAAGCGCGACAATGAGACAGGGAGACACCCGAGCGACCGCCCCGGTCGCCGACCTATAAGGAGGAGTCCCAGCATGCCTGGACCTGACCGCAAACGCCGACTGACCACCCTCGCGGTGTCATTGGCGCTACTTATCGTCACGCCGCTGGCGGTGGTGGCATCACACCGGTTCAACGACGTATCCGACTCCAACATCTTCCACGCTGACATCGAATGGCTGGAGGCGTCAGGAGTGACCAAGGGGTGCAATCCGCCGGCCAACACTCTGTACTGTCCTGACGACGATGTGACACGTGGTCAGATGTCGGCGTTCATGCGACGGTTCGCCCAATATCTCGACGCCGAAGACGGCACGCCTGCTGAAGCCGACAATGCCGCCAATGCCGACACGCTGGACGGTGTGGACTTGGCCGAACTGGCACCCCGGGCCGCCTTCAACTCGACGAATGATGCCCCCGACTTCGCCGACTTCACTTTGTCTACGGAGATCACCGCACCAGCAGCCGGCATCCTCATCCTCTCCGGGACCGTCGACGCTGCGAACAACACTGCGAGTGACGTCTACGCCTGTTTCCTGGAGATAGACGACGGTCTTGTCCCAGGCACGGGGATGCGCTCTCAACTCGATGGGGCCGCCGATGTCAACGGGCACGAGGATTGCACCACCACCGGAGCGGCGGTAGTGGCCGCCGGAACCCACACCATCGACTTCGAAGTTTTCAGTGTGCCGGCAACGACGAGCCTAGGTGGGGCGTCGATGTGGGCGCAGTGGGTGCCCTTCGACGGGACCGGAGCCGTCCCCACCGAGATCACACCCCTGGGTGAACCCGGAGACATCCCCGAAGACTCGACAGGCGAATAGGACACAGGGCGGCTAGAGACCCCGGAAGGACGCGCGGGAGCCTCCCAGTTACAGTCAAGTTTGGGAGCTCCACGTACAACCCCGACGTCAGGGGCCGGGATTACTCTGTCGAGTCTATTCCGGGGCCGGCGGCTGAGAGAGAAACTCGACCCATACTGTCTTGCCAGTCGGCTTGGATTCGATACCCCACTGGTGGGCGGCTGCTTCGACGATTCGCAGCCCAAATTTGCGGTCGGCTAGGTCCTCGACCGCCGGAACGATGGACGAGCCGTCCGACACTTCCAACCGGATGAGGTCGGCGTCGGTGGTGAGCCGCACGGAGAACTCTGTCCTTGCGTGACGGACGACGTTGGAAGCGAGTTCCGATGCCACTATGACGATGTCGTCGAGGCGGGCCACGCCTTCAGCGGCACCCTCGAGAAAGTGCCTGACTTCTCGCACGGAATTAGGTTCGGCGTCGAACTCTCTTTCCAACGACAGCATTCGGCCTCCGGAATTGATGGAGTCGCCTCCGCCTAATTGCCCCATCTCGAACTGAAGAAACCTTCTACTTGAGCCCGAAGTACTCGCGCAATCCCGCAAGCTCGAGTAGGCGCTCGGTTGCCCTACCGGGTATCAGCTCGAGGCCCTCCCCGAACTTCTCCCGCGCCTGGACAAGGAGGCCGAGGCCGGTGGAGTCGATGAAGTCCAAGCGGGTCGTGTCCAACACCAACCGTTCGACGCCGTCGCTGCCGCCATCCAGCTCTCGCCTGACGTGGGAAGCGGTGGCCATATCCAACTCACCGACAAACTCGAGACGGCGGTGGCCGTCGAGGTCAAAGCGTTGGATTTCGAATCCGTCTTCCTTCACAGCCGGTCCCCTCGGTGGTATCGCCGATCCGCTTCTGCGAAACCCAGATCCTGATCCTGGCGACGCAAGCCGCTACCCCAAGGCTACGCCGATCAAACCATGCACTCAAGAATGGAAACCGCTTCTTATGGCTCTTGTTCAGCGGCTTCGCCTTGGCGCCGATGATGCAACTACTCCGGGAAAGGGAGACGGACAGGGCCGCGCCGGTTTTCGCATTGCGCCGGATGCGGCCTTGTTCGTAGTGAAACTTCCGTCCCTGCGGTCCGGTACCTTGCCGGTGTCCTGCATCGAACTCACTGCCCTACAACGTCGGTTGCTGGAGGAGCTAGCCGCGGGCGAGGAGCCATCCGATTCAGCGACGGTCCGAGGAGCTACGTCGATGGGGATGGGTGTGCCGGGATAGCTGGAGCTGACAGGGGGCGGGCTTGCTCACGCCCATGGAAACCGGGCGCGGCTAGGTGACGCTTCCATCTCGACCACTCTCGACCGTTACGGCCACTTGATGCCGGGGGTGGATGAGGCAGCCGCGGACCGTCTCGATGACCTCTTGGCGCGCGGAGTGAAGCACTCAGGAAGCACTCAAGAATCCGGGACTGTCTCGGAGATTGGCCGGAGGTAGGCGTAAACCCAAGCGGCGCAAGGGCTTTAGAGGGTGGGCGCTAGTGGGATCGAACCACTGACCTCTGCCGTGTGAAGGCAGCGCTCTCCCGCTGAGCTAAGCGCCCCAAGCGGCAATGTTACCGGAAGCGGCTGGATGCGCTTCAATCGGTATATGGCGACGCAGATGAGCCGCGCTCACTTCGAGGCTTTGGTCGACCGGGCCCTGGAAGGACTTCCGGAATGGGTGCACGAGCAAATCGACAACCTAGTGGTAGTGGTCGAGGACTGGCCGACGCCAGAACAGGACCCGGACGGTCAGGGCATTCTGGGCATATACGAGGGTGTTTCACTCCTGGAGCGGTCGGGAGACTACTGGGGCGCCATGCCCGATCAGATCACCGTGTTCCGCCAGCCGCATCTCCAGATGGACCTTTCCGATCACGACTTGGAGGAAGAGATTCGTCGAACCGTCCTCCATGAATTGGCTCATCATCTGGGTATCGACGACGGCCGGCTGCACGACCTGGGTTGGGATTAAAGAGGACTCAACTCTGGCGGGTGCGAGGAATTCCAGCTTCCTTCAGGACCCGAGCGGGCACGCCCACCTGGCGCCACGCGGTGTAGGAAATGCCTTTTCGCTCGGAATAGGACTTGGCGGCGTCGATGAAGAACTTCTCTAGCTGATCGATATCTTCCTTTGATTCCACATCCTTGAGGGCTGACTCGGCGTCGATACGTTCCTGGCGCAACTCGACCTGCTTCAGTGGGTCTTCTTCGGTGCCAAGACGCTCATCAATGCTGGCGATGCGCTTGCGAACAGAATCCGCGGTAACCGGTCTCCCGGGCCGGCGGGCGCCCAAGGCTTCCAAATACGCCTTTATGGCGCGTGATTCGCGACGTCCCTGGGCGAGAGCAGCTTTGTGCTCATCTGACATTGGCATGGGAACTCTCCTCTATGGGCCCAATCTCACCAACAATCACTCTATACAGCGACCGCCCCTTATGAGGCAAATAGTCAGAGAGTTTCGTCGCGATGTTGCGGGTGCGCGCTTCGCCAGCTGAGTCAAAGGCGGCGCGTTGCTGGCGGTGGGCCCCACTAGATGCGGTGGGCTCACTCATTCCATCAGTCCGGTCCGCCGCTTTGGCATAGATAGCAATTCAATCGAGTGCGATGAGAGTAGGAAGAGACAAAACTTTGGCGTGGCGCCGCCGCACCTCATGGCCTAACGAGATTGAAAGCGGTCATAACGGCTGCAACGCAACAAGCGGACCCGATCGAATTATCGAGTCCGCCTGTGTGGGCCCTAGAGGATTCGAACCTCTGGCCTCTTCCGCGTCAAGGAAGCGCTCTACCCCTGAGCTAAGGGCCCGCTCTTGGTCGAGGCGACGCCCGGAATTGAACCGGGGTAACAGGTTTTGCAGACCCGCGCCTAACCACTCGGCCACGTCGCCGGCGTCCGCCTATTCGGCGGACCGACCGACTTCTCCGAAGAAGCCGATCAGGAGAGCGGAAGACGGGATTCGAACCCGCGACCTCAACCTTGGCAAGGTTGCGCTCTAGCCAACTGAGCTACTTCCGCGAGGGGTCCATTCTAACCGGAGGCAACCTCCAGCCAAACAGTCACCGACCGCTCGAACCGAAGCCGCCGACGCCCCGGACAGTCTCGTCGAGTTGCTCGCGTTCGACCCAGATGACCCCTGGAACCGACACGATCACGAGTTGGGCGATCCTTTCTCCTCGTTCGAATCGGACCGGGTCAGGGCCATGGTTGATCAGCAGGACCGATATCTCGCCGCGGTATCCGGAGTCGATCAGGCCGGGGCCGTTCACGACCCCAACGCCCAGTTTTCGGGCGTGGCCGCTGCGGGGTAGCACGAGCCCGGCGTAACCGGGGGGAATGGCGACCGCCAGCCCGGTCGGGGCGGCGACCCTCGCTCCGGGGTCGAGTTCGACCGGCCGCCTGGTCATCAGGTCCCAGCCGGCATCGCCGGCGTGGGCCTGGGTAGGCGCCGGTAGTTCAGGATCGAGACGTTGGAAGCTAATCTGCATGGGGAATCGACGTGGGGCATCAACGGGCGGTCAGCACCACGGAGATGATGTGAGCAACACTACAACGGGGTCACGGGGTCGTCATGCGGCGGCGGCACCTGCCGTGGTCCTCCCACGACCACTTCCCAGGCTGGTTTCGCGTGCCGAACACGGAGTGCGCTTGCCGGGGATGGAAGTGCTCGGCTTCTACGACGAGCCTTACCAGGTAGCGGCGCGCACGCCACCGCCGAGGAAGGCAGCCACCGCCATAAGGGCTTCCCAACCTCCTCGCCCTTCTGCCGATTCCCGGAGCCGCGTCTCCACTTTGTGGGAGACGACGGAGATCACCGAGGGCTCACTCGACTGGTGGAAGCCCCAGGTAGTTGCGCGCCGCAAGCTGGGAGGGCGCCGGGTGCGAGTCTCGTCGCTGGGGATAGCCATGGTCGTGGGCGGAGTCTTGCTGGCTCTCATGTTGTTCCTCGTGCAACGACCCGAACGGTTGGCCGAGGAATCGATCTCGACCCTGCGGACCGACGCCCGCGCCGTGATGGAGACTCTCGCTCCGCTGGAGGCTCTCGTGACTTCGATGGGCAACAGCCAGCCTCCCGACCTGGCGGCCACTACGGCAACCGCCCTGGAAGCCGAGTCCGCCGCCCGCGGGCTGTTTACCGACGCCCGAAGCTTGAGCGGACCAGATCGAGACGGAGCGGTTGCCGCGGCCGGAGGCGTGCTGGAGGTGACGAGTCGCACGAATCGGCTCATCGCGTATCGGCTCTCGACGGAAAACGCTCTCGTTCCGCCTTCTCTGCCCGTGTCGGCCGAGGACACGGACCTACCTTCTGCCACCGAAGCCGTTACCAGCTGGCGGGCCGACGTGGAGACCGGTCTGGCCGAACTGGGGACCGAGGTGCTCCCGAACCACCGAGTCTCGCTCGAGGATTGGCTGGCATCTCTCGGTTCATGGCAGACCCGCTACCTCGATGCCGTACGGGCCGGCGATGGTGCGGCGATGACGGCGACGATCGAAGGACTCGTGGCGGAGATGGAATCTCTCGAGGCGGGGCTCCTCGAAGAACTGGCCGCCGCCGGCGGCGAGCTCCTTGCCGAGCTCGCCGACTCTCGTAAGGCGCTGGAACGCCTACTCAGAGGCTGACTCGAGCGTGGCCATCTCCCGTTCGAAGTCCTCCGCGCCCTGGAACTCCTTGTAGACCGAGGCAAACCGGAGGTAGGCCACCTCGTCGACGGAGCGAAGTCGCTCCAGCACGGCACGGCCGATGTCCTCGGATTCGATGACCCCGCTCTTGGCGCGGATGAGCCGCTCGACATCTCCTACGAGTGACGACACCTCGGCCGTAGATGCCGGCCGGTCGGCCAAGGCAGCCCCTACTCCGGCAGAGAGTTTGGCGGAGTCGAATGGCTCCACCGACCCGGACCGCTTGCGAACCATGAGGGCGCGTTCGCACCTTTCGTAGGTGGTGAAGCGTGCGCCGCATATCTCGCAGGTTCGACGGCGTCGAATGGCGGCGCCGTCGTCGGCCGGTCGGCTGTCGATGACGCGCGTCTCGTCGGCTTGGCACTCAGGGCAACGCATTCGAGGCGTCAGCCTACCGGTAGTTGCGGGTAATCGATCTACTCGCCGTCGTCCGGCGCCGGTCCGATCTGGAAGATGAGCCGACCGCTTTCCTCGTCCCAGCGAAGCGAGTAGGCCTTCCCCTGATAGTCGAAAGCGCCATCCAGTCCGTCCAGCTCAGGATCGTCGATGTCCAGGCCGAGACCGCTCAAGAGTTGGCGGCGTCCCTCCGGAGGAAGGCTCGGCTCGACCAGCGCAACGGTGAGTCCGAGCGCCGTCAGCACCTCTCGATCGTCGGAGACCGTTCCGGATGGATCCCCTCGAAGGGTCACCTGGGACACAACGCCGTCTGTCGCTACCCCCTCGACCACGACGAACCCTCCGCTGTTGAAGCGGAACTCATCCGCCGATACCGAGACGTCGGTGGCGGCAAGTGCTGGACTGAGCGGGCGCGCCAATGCGTCCCATTGGGCGACGGCTTCATCCGGGGTCAACTCGAAAGCGGACGGGGGCGGGCCGACGATGCTCGGCGCGGTGGTCGACGGTGTGGTCGTCGGCGGGGCGACCGTCGTTGTGGGGGCGACCGTCGTCGAGGGTGCGGGCACGGTGGTAGTGGGAGCGAGAGCAGACGTAACTGTGGCGGCGGCCACCGTGGGCGGGACGGTTGGGGCGGGTGCCTCGGTGGGAGCCGGTGCCGTGTTCAGGGAAGGAGTGACGCCGACATCTCCCACCACAACCGTTGCCGGCCCGGCGCTGAACGCGCCGGACACGGCGGCCACGATCAGCACCACGATGGCGAGCACCCCGAGCACCATTCCGGCGGTACCCATGTCGAGATCTCGACCTTCCAGCAAGGCGGGGCGCCGGTGAACTCCACGTCCTGCCGCCCGAACTCGGTCGGCGACAGTCGGCCGGCGGGCCTCCTTCTGGGGGGCCGGTCGCTCGGGCGAGAACCGGCGCCGAAGGGAGATCTCGTCTCCGAGTCCGTCGTCGACCGAGGGCTCGAAACCGAAACTCTCGTTCCCCCGCTTGAGCTCATAGCCCCCCTTGCGCTTCGGCTCGATGTCGAGATAGGCCAGCGGCCACCGGATCAGCTCCTCGCCCTGTTCGAGGGCAAGCCGAAGGTGGTCGGCATCCAATTGCAGTTCGGCGGGGATCTTCTCACCATCGATGGTGGCAACTCCCCGGTACTTTGTCGGCAGCATTGACTTCCCAGCACCCTCGGCCCGTGGTTGCCGCAATTATCGCATGTCCGCCGGAGAGAACGGACGGGGCGGTCGCCCTAATTCGGCAGGGCGCAAGTGCTACGACGCGGGAAGAAGCAGTACCTGTCCGGGGTGGATGGTGGCGCCATCGAGGCCGTTCATGCGTTGGATTCTGTTGACGACCGGTCGAAAATCGGCCCCGTCTTCGGCCACCCGGGAAGCGATGGCCCAGAGGGTTTCTCCCGACGTCACGACATGTTCGACGGCCGGCGGCGGCGGTTCGTCGGCCTCGGCCGAGGTGAGCAGGAGGAAGACCGCGGTGACCGCCAGACCCAGTACGAGCATCCGTGAGACGAGCAACTGTCCGAGATGTGGGCTACGGGCGATCATCGGTCTTCCTCCTCTCTCACCCCGGACTGTCGACACCGGAGCGAACGTGCGTTCGGCACGCTACAGAACATACGTTCGGATAGCAAGTCGAACATATGTTTGAAACGCGAAAGTCGATGCGCTAAGGTGGGAACGTCCGTTCGACCCGGAGGAGCCAATGAACAAGCCGAACGAGAGCAAGTCGAGCAAAACTCAGCTGAGCGATCGGCAACGGCAGGTTCTCGGCTTCATCAAGTCAACGGTGGCGGAAAGAGGCTATCCGCCGTCGGTGCGTGAGATCGGAGAGGCAGTCGGTTTGTCCTCTCCGTCGACAGTGCACAGCCACCTCTCCGCTCTGGTCAAAGCCGGAGCGATCCGACGTGACCCGACCAAGCCGCGGGCGATCGAAGTGCTCGATGTCGACAAGGCCACGTCGCCGGCCCCCGAGCCCGTCGATCTCCGTGAGGTACCCCTCGTCGGCCGGATAGCCGCCGGCAGCCCGGTGCTGGCGACCGAGGACGTGGAGGACGTCTACCGGCTGCCCGAATCCCTGGTGGGGTCCGGACCGGTTTTCATGCTACGCGTCAAGGGCGACTCCATGGTCGACGCCGGCATCCTCGACGGTGATCTCGTGGTCGTGCGTCGCCAACCGGATGCCAACGACGGCGAGATCGTGGCGGCGATGATCGAGGGCGAAGAGGCGACGGTCAAGCGACTGTTTCGCCGCGACGGCCGAGTGGTCCTCCACGCCGAGAATCAGGCATACCCCGACATGGTCTTCGACACCGGTATCGACGTGATCGGCAAAGTCGTCAGCGTGCTGCGACGCCTTCGGTGACAATCGGCCAGTCTCCTTCGAAGACCTGCACGGCGGGGCCGATCAGATAGGCGAGGCCTCCCTCGAAGAACACTTCTCCGCGGCCGCCCGGCACCAGGACCGTCACAGGATCTTCGCTTGGGCCGAGGGCGACGGCGGCCGACACCACCATCCCGCTGCCGCACGCCGGGGTTTCTCCCACACCGCGCTCCCACACCCGAAGCCGAATTCGATCGGGCGCTTCGACGGTCACGAATTCTACGTTCGTGCCCTCGGGAAACGCCGGGTCGTTGGAGACCAGCGGGCCCTCGTTGGCAAGATCGATCTCGCCGGGCTCCTCGACGAGCGTGACGGCATGCGGGTTGCCGATGCTCGCCTCGTGATACACCCGCTCTCCGATGCTGAGCATGCCCCCGATCGTCACGGTCCCCACCTCGACCGTGATCCGATCGCCATCGACGAGCGCCCGCCGCTCCCCCACCGGCGTGATAATCGGAATCCATTCCTTTTCGGCGGCCCATCCTTTGCCGACGGCGTAGCGAGCGACGCAGCGCAAGCCATTGCCGCACATCTGGGCCGGTGACCCGTCGGCGTTCCAGTACTTCATCGTCGGGAATGGGTCGACTACCAGGAGACCATCGGCCCCGATTCCTCTCCGCCGGTCGCACAGCTGTCGGACGAGATCGGGCGTCGGGTCGATCTCCTCGACGACGACGAAGTCGTTGCCGAGCCCTTCCATCTTGGTGAATCTCATAGAGCCGCCTCCTTGCTCACCACCTCGGCCAGATCCTCACTCGAGCCATCGAACCAACGGAGCCTTGGATCGCGTCGGAAGAACGTTCGCTGTCTTTTCACCAGGCGCATGGTGGCACGCCGGGCAGCCAAGAAGCCTTCATCCTCGGTGAGACGCCCCGCGACGACTTCGAGCAATTGTCGGTATCCCACCGCCTGCCGGGCCGTCGGACCCAACCGGTGGGCGAGATCGGTGACCTCGTCGAGGAACCCCATCTGACGCATGCCCTCGAGTCGTCGGTCGACGGAATCCTCGATGTCGGACCGGTCGATGGCGATTCCCACGAAGTCCAGCTCGGGATCGTAGGCCTCGTATCGTCGACGCTCCCCTGACTGCGCCAATCGGCTCGGCGTCATGCCGCTGAGGCGGAGTGCCTCGACGGCGCGGCGCACCCGTCGGGGATTGGACAGGTCGATGTAGGTCTCTGCCGCCGGGTCGGCGTCCAACAACTCCTCCACCAATGCGTCGGTTTCGAGGGTCAGCAGGTCGGCTCGGAGCTCTGGATCGGCCGGCCGGAACGTCATAGGGTCGACCACCGCCCGGAAATGGAGCCCGGACCCGCCCACGACGAGGATCAGTGGGGCCGTTGATCGTTCCAGCGCCAGGCGGGCGTCGTGGCGAAACTGAGCCACCGTATACCGGTGCTCCGGCTCGACGACGTCGACCATGTGGTGCGGCACCCGCCGCCGCTCCTCTCGACTCGGTTTGGCCGTACCTACGTCCATTCCCCGGTAGACCTGCATCGAGTCGACGGAGAGGATCTCGGCTCCGGTGCGTTCTGCCAGCGACATCGCCAAACCAGACTTGCCGGCGGCGGTGGGGCCGAGGATCGCCACCAAACGGGTCAGACGGGGCTCCCGACCAGGTGGTGCTGGAACCCTTCAATGATCTCAACGTGGAGGAACCTACCCGGCGGGATCTCGCCGCGGACATGTACCACCTTCCCACTCCTCGCCCGCGTTGTGGCAACAGAGGGGTCCTTCTTGGATGGTCCTTCGCTCAGCACCTCCAACGTCCGCCCGACGAGCGCCTGATTCAGCTCGCCGGAAATGCGGTTCTGCGCCGCGGCCAGCCGATCGAACCGCCGCTGGATTACATCGGGGTCGACAAAACGGTCGCTCATCTCGGCCGCCGCCGTCCCCGGTCGCGGGGAGAAGATGAACATGAAGGCGGCATCGAAGCGCGCCGCCTCGACCACCTCCATGGTGGCGTCGAAGTCTTCGTCGGTCTCGCCCGGGAACCCGACGATCACATCGGTTGTCACGGCAAGATCCGGGATGGTGTCACGGGCTAGCTGCAACCGGTCCATGTAGCGTTGACGGTTGTAGCCCCGGTGCATGGCCGCCAGGATGCGGTCGGAGCCGCTTTGCATCGGAAGATGCAGCTGTTCGCATACGGCGTCCGTTTCTGCCATCGCCAGAGCGACATCGCGGCGGAAATCTGCCGGATGCGGACTGGTGTAGCGAACCCGACGGATGCCTTCCACTTTTCCCACCCGTCGCAGCAGGTCGGCGAAGATCGGGCGCCGCTTACCGTCGATGGCCAGATCCCTGCCGTAGGTGTCGACGTTCTGGCCGAGCAGAGTCACCTCGACCACGCCGTCGGCCGCGAGGCGTTCCACCTCGGAGATGATGTCGCCCGGTCGGCGCGAGATCTCGGGGCCGCGAACGGACGGCACGATGCAGAAGGTGCACGTGTTGTTGCATCCGACCTGGATCGTGACCCAGGCCGAATGGCCGAGCTCCCGGCGAACGGGCAGCACCGAGGGCATGGTCTCCAGCTCGTCGGCGATCTCCGTGATGCCACCCCACTCTTCGGCGTGGTCCATCAAGTCGAGAATCCGGTCGAGATTGTGGGTTCCCATCACGACGTCGACCCAGGGAGCGCGCTGTCGGACGACCTCCCGGTCCTTCTGAGCGGCGCATCCGCCGACCACCAGCAACGCTTCGGGCCGGGCATCCTTGAGCTGTTTCAAGTGTCCCAGCGTTCCGTACAGTCGATTGTCGGCGTTCTCCCGAATCGTGCAGGTGTTCACGAACACCACATCGGCCGAGTCGAGGTCGGTGGTGCGTGTCATCCCGTCCAGTTCCAACAGACCGGCGATGCGCTCCGAGTCGTGCTCGTTCATCTGGCAGCCGAACGTGCGGATCAGATAGCGCTTGCCGGCTCTGGTCGGATTGCGCCGCGGCTCATGACGCCGGCGGGGCGTCGGCAGAACGGTGGTGGTCATTTCCTCAGCGGGCGTAGTCGGTGGCGCGGAACTCGCGGATCACCGTCACCTGGATGGTGCCCGGGTACTGGAGATCCTCCTCCAGTTTACGGGCGATCCGGCGAGCCAGGTCATTGGCTTCGAGATCGGTGACGCTGCCCGGATCCACAACGACCCGGACCTCACGGCCGGCCTGGAGTGCGAACACTCTATCCACGCCGTTGAATTCGAGGGCCAGGTTCTCGAGACGTTCCAGACGCCGGACGTATGACTCCAGCGTCTCGCGGCGGGCTCCCGGCCGGGCCGCCGAAACGGCGTCGGCCGCCTGGACGATCACGGCGAGGATTGTGCGGGGCTCCACCTCGTTGTGATGGGCCTCGATCCCGTGCACCACGGCGGGGTCTTCATCGAAGCGGCGGGCGATTTCCGCACCGATCAGGGCATGGGACCCTTCCACCTCGTGGGTGACGGCCTTGCCGATGTCGTGCAGAAGAGCGGCCCGGCGTACCGGGGCAGGGTCGATGCCGAGCTCGGTCGCGAGCATCGACGCGATGTGGGCCGACTCGACCAGGTGGTTGAGGACGTTCTGGCCGTAGGACGTCCGGAACTTGAGCCGGCCGAGCAAAGTCACCAGCTCCGGGTTCATCCGGGTCAGGCCGACTTCGAGCAAAGCCCATTCCCCGGCATCGCGCACGCTCTGTTCCACCTCGTCACGGGCCTTCTCATACGCCTCCTCAATGGACGCCGGATGGATGCGGCCGTCGGCGACCAGGCGCTCGAGAGTGATCCGGGCGACTTCCCGGCGTACTGGATCGAAGGAGCTGACCGACACCGCCTCAGGAGTGTCATCGACGATGAGGTTGACTCCGGTGATCGACTCGAGATGGCGGATGTTGCGGCCCTCTCGCCCGATGATTCGGCCCTTCATGTCGTCGCTCGGCAGCGGGACGATCGAGAGGGTGGACTCCGTCACCACCTCGGAGGCGAGGCGTTGGATGGCCGTCGCCAGGATCCGGCGAGCGCGCTTGTCGGCCTCCTCCCGAGCCTTGATCTCCAGATCGCGCACCAGGATCATGGCGTCGCGACGGGCTTCGTCCTCGACGTGGGCCAGAAGCTCGTCCTTGGCCGCCTTGGCATCGATCCCGGCGAGACGCTCGAGATTCGATCGGGCCTCCTCCCGGATCCGCTCCGCCGACTGGCGGGCCTCCGTCAGCTCGGACTCGCGTTCTATCAGCATTCGTTCCCGCGATGCCAAGTTGGAGGCGCGTTGTTCGAGGGTCTCTTCCCGCTGGGCGAGCCGGTTCTCGAGATTGGCTGCCTCGAGCCGGCGATGCTCCAGGCCGGCCTCCTCTCGTTCCCGGTAGGCCTCGGCCTTGGCCAAGCCGTCCTCTTCGGCCTTGACCAGGATCCTCTGCGCTTCGATCCGGGCCTGTCCGAGGGTGTCCTCGGCGGACTCGCTGTCGCGGCGGCGCCTTCTCCCGATCGACGTCGTGGCGATGACATAGCCGAGCCCGGCGGCCAGAACGGCTATCACCGCCATGATCACCAGCTGCACCGCAGTCATGGTCGCTCCCTTCGCCTCTCCCGGTCCGGAGACCAAGCGTGCCGAGCCCTTCCGGACCCGGCACGCGAATTGGATCTCGCCTCGTCAGCGATCACCTCAGATGTCGATCACCACACGATCAACGGCGAACTCCGCGGCTGACGGCTCTCACCGTCATGAATCTGGGGTTCAGCCCGTATCGGAGGTCAATCCTGTCACCTGGAGATGGCCTTTCTCAGTTTTACAATCGTTCGCGTACTCGTGTGATCAGCCTAGCCCACGCAGAGTGATTGAGAAATGCTTCTCACGAGAATCACTCCTCCCGGGTTTCAGCTTCCGCCTGTTCGTCGGCTGACGACGTTTCACCTTCCGCGGCCGGGGTGGTGAACCCAACAGCCTCGTACACCTTGGCCTGCAGTTGCATGGCGAGTTCCGGATTCTCGCGCAGGAACCGCTTGGCGTTCTCCCGACCCTGACCGAGTTGATCGTCGTCGTAGGTGTACCAAGCGCCGCTCTTCTTCACCACGCCCTCGTCGACGGCGATGTCGAGCAAACTGCCTTCCCGGGAAATGCCCTCACCGAACATGATGTCGAACTCGGCCAGACGGAACGGTGGGGCCATCTTGTTCTTGGCCACTTTCACCCGTACGCGGTTACCCACCTGATCGGTTCCGTCCTTGATCGATTCGATGCGCCGAACGTCGAGGCGGACGCTGGAGTAGAACTTCAGAGCCCGGCCGCCGGGTGTGGTCTCAGGTGAGTTGTGGACCATCACCCCGTCTACGAAGTAGTTGTGGCTTCCCTCGACCTCGATGTCGAAACGATGGGTGGCCCGCCCATTGGGTGGCCGCCGCGTGATATCGATGACCGGCATCGAAGTAAGAACCTGGCGGGTCTCTCCGAGTTCGGGTTCCACACGGAACTGTCCGCGCAAGCGTGGCAACAGCTTGTAGTCCATCGATGGGTGAACAAATGGAGCGATCAGAGCTTGGAGCTTGGCAGTCTCGGCCGTAGGGAACTGGATGACAGCCTTGTTGGCCCGAGTGATCATCTTCCCTCGTATCCCCCAGGTATCCGCCAGATGGTCGAGCAGCCGTTGGCGACTCGTGGCCTCCATTGCCTCTACGCATATTTCGGCGCGTCCACTACCACCCATCGTGCGCTTCTGCAGACCCTTCGACCGAATGGTGAACGACCCGTCATCCATGTACCAGAGGGCGAGCGAGAGGGGCGTCAACTGCTTGAGGTAGTCGTAGCTCAATACCTTCTTGCCACCTATGTAGACCGAACTCCTCAGCCCGGCTAGTTCGGGAAGTGGCTGGGCATCCCAGAAGACGGCGCCAGTGCCGTTCGTGCTACGGCTGACCCCGATGTTGGCGAAGAGTGCGGCCTTCCAGTCGCCGTACTCGATCTGGCGAGGGCCGTGGCCCCAGCGCAGTCGTGCCCCATGAGCGCTTCGCGTCGGTGAAAGGGCTCCATCACCCATCAAAGTGCCGAGTACCACTTGCATCTGCCAATCGGACAGGTGATGGGAAACGGCTTGCAACACCCGATCGCCGACCTCGAGGTCACCGGCTTCTCTCCAGCCCGTGGGCGTTTGGATCAGGTGATTCTCTGTGACGGCGAACTGCGACCGCCCGTTTCCGCTGCCTTTGGCGACCACGAAGCGAAGGAATTCGTCGGTCCGCCCATTGTCGAACCAATTGACCACCTTGCGGGGAACGATCGTGTCGCTTTCGTGGTCATAGGACAGCACCTCGACCGGCATGCGCTGGTTGACGATCTTGCCGATCTTCTCCTGTCTGCCGTCGGCCAGGGTAACCCGCGTCCCATAGTCGCAGCATCCGAACATGACCCCTATCTTCTCTCTCAACTGGTTGATAAAGACCGCCGTGGTGCGTGACTTGTTCAGCGTGCCGGCCAGCTTGCGCAGCGCCTGGGACATGAGACGGGCCTGGAGGCCGACGTGGCTGTCGCCCATCTCGCCTTCGATCTCGGCTCGGGGCACCAGGGCAGCAACCGAGTCGATCACGAGCACGTCGAGAGCGCCTGAGCGGATCAGCATGTCGGCGATCTCGAGAGCCTGCTCCCCCGTGTCGGGCTGGGAGATCAGCAATTCGTCGACATCGACACCGATCGCCCGGGCATAGCTCGGGTCGAGGGCATGCTCGGCATCGATGAAGGCGGCGATACCGCCGTTGCGCTGGGCCTCCGCCACGATGTGAAGGGCGAGGCTGGTCTTCCCCGACGCCTCCGGGCCGTAGATCTCGACGATCCGGCCCCGGGGGACGCCCCCGGTGCCCAGGGCGAGGTCGAGAGAGAGGGCGCCGGTGGAGATCACCTCCACCTTGCGGGCCGCGGCGTCGCCCATCTTCATGACCGCACCCTTGCCGTACTGCCGATCTATCTGGGTGAGCGCCATGTCGAGTGACTTCTGGCGTTCCATTCTGTTCTCCTTGTCGGTCACTGCCCTTCCTCTCTCAGTGCGTGTCGTGAACGTAAACCACAGGTGTGACAAGAAGCGTACAGCGAACGTCTGTTCGGGCCAAGCATCTAGAGCGGGAAGGTCTCATATCGCTCGTACCGGCTGCCGACCGCCGCCATGACGTGATACTCCGCCACCGTGAAGCGCGCCTTCCACCCGTCGTCGGACTCAACCAGCGGACGGACATCGGCGGGCGGGCGGACCCGTGCCAACGTGAGGTGAGGATGGAAGGGGCGCTCCTCTTGTCCCAGCCCGGCTGTCTCCGCAGAGTCATCCACCACGGCAGCCAGACGAGGTAGCCCGGCGCTTTCGACTCCGGTCCAGAACACCGTCGCCCGGGCCGCCCGCGGAAACGCCCCGAAGCCCCTCAGCGCCAGGTCGAACGGCGCCGGGGCAGGGGCTTGGTCCATCGTCGCCAGCCACCGTTCGTACGCCACTTCCTCGACGTGCCCGATGAACCGCAGTGTGATGTGCCAATTGGCCGGAGGCACCGGACGTCCCGGCAGCGTGACGGATTCGAGTCGATGCGCCAGCGCCGCCACCACCTCCGGGGGTGGTACCACGGCGGCGAACACCCGCCCGGTCGGGGTCAGGCCCACCAGATCCCGGCCACCGCCAGGCGAACGTGGTGGAGAGCGGCCGTCGCAGCGTATGTCCTTATACGCTCTCGATCTCCGGCGAAGCGCAGAGTACGCGCCGCCGTCCTTTCCGGCGTCGCCACGCCGACTACCACCGTACCCGGCGGCTCCTCCAGGGCATCGGGGCCGGCCGAGCCGGTCAGCGCCACGGCAACGTCCACGCTCAAGGAGGAGCGAGCTCCCTCCGCCATCGCACGCGCCGTGGGTTCGCTCACCAGTCCCTGATCGAGGGTATGGACATCGAGCAGCGTCTCCTTTACGTCCGTGGCGTAGGCGACGATGCCTCCGCGCATGTGACTGGAGGAGCCCGGCAGGGACGTGAGGCGGGCCGCCACCAGTCCGCCGGTCACCGATTCGGCGGTTCCGATCGTCCAGTCCCTCTCACCGAGCAGGCGAAACACGACCGACTCGATCGTTTCGCCGTCGACGCCGAACACCGAATCCCCGAGGCGTCTGCGCACCTCGGTCTCCACCGGTTCGATGAGCGCCGAGGCGGCACGGGCCGTCTCGGCCTTGGAGGTGATCCGCACCTTGATCTCGCCTCCCGAGGCGAGGAAGGCGATCGACGGGTTGGTTACTTCGTAGAGGTCGGCCAGTGCGTCGGCGATCCATGACTCCGGCCGTCCCCACGACCTCAGCATTCTGCTCACCAGCACCTCGTCGGTCCCGGCCATCTGGCGTAGCCGGGGAAGCACGTGATCGGTGAGCAGCAACTCCATCTCCTCGGGCACGCCGGGTAGGGCGAACAGCCACACACCCTCATGGTCGAGAGCCAAGCCGGGGGCGGTGCCCTTGGGATTCGGCAACATCTCCGCTCCCTGCGGGTAGTCGGCCTGGCGAATGTTCGAAGGCGGCATTTCCCGCCCCGTGCGGGCCCAGCGCGCTTCGAGGGCATGCTCGTATTCGGTCGAGTGTTCCATGGTCCGATCGGTGGCGGCGCAGATCGCCTCGCGGGTGAGGTCGTCCTGGGTCGGTCCGATCCCACCGGTAATGATGACGGCGTCGGCCCGGCTCATCGCCGTCTCCAGTACGGAAGTCAGCCTTCCAAGATTGTCGCCCACCACCTGCTGGTGATGAGCGTCGAAACCGTGTTCAGCCAGGAGGTGTCCGATGGTGGCAGCATTTCCATTGACGATCTGGCCGAGCAGGAGTTCGGTTCCCACCGCCACGACCTCGACGATCAACCGGCCACCTGCTTCGGCTCCATGTCAATTCCGCCGGCGGCGGCTCCGGTCGTCTCGGGAAGAGCGACGAGTTCCTCGGTGTGGGTCTGGTTCTTGACCCATCCCAGCGCCGTAAGACGCTGCAAAGCCGTCATGGGGCCAACCGGCGGTAGGTACCACGAAAATAGATGAGCGGGTCGTCCAGTTCGCTGACCGACAGGTCCTCGATCTCTCCAACTATGACGAGTTGGTCGCCGAACGGCCGTACCTCCTCCAGGCGGCATCCGGCCCAGTCGGACACCTCGCTGAGGCGTGGGCCCCATACGGTCACCTCGGTGGATACGTTGGCGAACATCCCACCTGGGGCCGGGCGCAACCCGGCGAAGATGTCGGCTATGACCCGGCATTCCTCCGTGAGGACATGGGCCACGAACCGACCCGAGGACTCCGCTGCGTCGAGGAACTCCGAACCCGATCCGATGAGGGCCGCCGCCCGTGGAATCTCACCTTCTATTACGAAGAACGACGAGACGGTGATCCCCGCCGGTCGCTCATCCTGGGCAGTGAGGATGGTCACTGGAGCGGCCAGGCGACCCCTCAGCCGACGAACCGGATCGCGCTGGTCCACCGGCACGGAGAACGGGTTCTCGGAGTGGATGCTCACCCGTTGCATGGTAGAGGGATGGACGGTGTGTTCCCGAGCCCCTACAGCGGCACCTCGTCGGCCTTCCGCTTGTCGAAGCGCAGACGGGTGGTGTATCCGGCCTCACGTGCCGCAGCCACCACCCTGTCGTGGCCCCAGGCGGCCTCTTCGGGGTAGTGGGCGTCGGAGGCGAGGGTGACCGGCACACCGGCTTCATGGAACCGGCCCAAGAAATCGGGAGCCGGGTAGACCTCTTCCGCCGGGTTGCGGAGTCCCTGGCTCGACACCTCCACCGCCGTGCCGGAGGCGGCAGCCGCCGCCACAACGGCATGGTGCCACCGGGACGGGTCGGTCTGGGGGCGGAGGCCGTACTTCTTGATCACATCGACATGGGCCAGGACGTCGACAGCTCCGGAGGCGGCCAACTGCGTCTCGAGGGCGAAGTAGTCATCCCAGGACCGTTCGACTCCCCGCCGGTCGAACTCGAACACGGAATGTGAGGCGTCGATCGCCCAGCCACCGATCCAATGGACCGCCCCGATCAGGAAGTCCCATGGATAGGGGGCGAGCAGCTCGGAGACGGCGCCGATGCTCTCGGGGAAGAAGTCCACCTCCAACCCCAGGAGCACCGGGAGTCCCGCCGCCTTCGCCTCAGTCACCGCTTCGACGTAGCTGTCGAGTGACAGGGTTCGGTCGGCCTCGACCATGGCATGCGAGAGGAGCGCCACATCCTCGGGTGTGTCGGATCGCTCCCAGAACGGTCCCAGCACGGGCTCGGCCTCCACGCAGCGGTAGAGATGCTCGGTGAAACCCAGCTCGGTCACTCCCCGGCCCGCCGCCGCCTCGACGTAGGCCTCGATGTGTCCCGCCGGGTACTGGCCCGGAGTCGGATCACCGGGACGCTCCAGGCCGGCGTGGGGATGAAGATGGATGTGGTAGTCAGACATCTGCCGCTCGTGTGGTCAGCGGCGCCACGACTCGACCGCCGGTCGGAGTTCGTCGGGACAGGCGTCGGCCAGGATGTTCCATGCCGGCGGCGATACCTCGCCTTCCTCCTCCAGTTCGGCGCAGGCCAGCGCCATGGCGTCGGCTACGCCTCCCAGGCTCCGATCGGTCGCCACCGCCCTGAACATGGAGGAGCGGGCTCCGTCGACATCGCCCCGTCCCAACGCGGCAATCGCCTCCTCCACGTCGCCGCGGGCGTCCGCCATCGCGGAGATCAGACCTCGCGGAAGAGGTACCGGCGGAGGATGTCGATCCGGTCGTCGACCGTGGACGGGTCGAGGTACCACAGCATCGCGGCCAGCGTCGAAAGCAGCGGGTTCCCGTCCTGGGGCGTGAAGCAGAAGCCGACCAGCTCGTTGCCGTTGCGGACAGTGAGCGTCTCCAGCGCCACAACCGTCTGGGAGAGAATTCGCCCGTAATAGCCGTGATCCCGGCCGAACGAGAAGACCGAATTGGCCGATCTCTTGTTCGTTACCGCCACGCGGGCGTTGCCGGCCAGTCGCTCCTTGACCTCGTCGAGTGTCATCTCACGGTCGAGCGTGAGCGAGAAATGGATGGCGTGCATGTATTGGGTGTTCAGCTTGATGGCCGACGAGAACAGGTTCAGGTCGTATCCCAAGGTGGCGAACAGGCTGTTGGCGTCGCGGGCGTGGTGGGTGCCGAAACGCTCGTCCTTGTGCTTGTCCACCGTGGGAGAGGCCACGAACCCGTCATCCTGGGAAATGTCGTTCGCCCGCCTCACACAGAGGAAGCGACCGTCTACCAGGTGGTTGGTTCCGTCCGGATCCAGGCCGAGCGTCTTGACCAGCACCGAGATGTTGTGTGTGTTGCAGGAGACGATGTGGAGAAAACGGTCCTCACCGGCCACGAGGGCGGCGTCGTTTATCCCTCGGGCGTACATCTTGCCGAAGCCGAACTCCGAACCCTGGGCCATGAAGCCGGCCGGGTTGTCGAGGGATTGGTAGATCTCTTCTTTGTTCTGGTTTCCGACGGGCGTGCAGTCGATCACCACGGTCGCCCGGTTGAGTGCTTCCAGGCTCTCGTACTTGGGACTGTGGCCTAGCTCTTCGAAACTTGCCCGCTTGTCGGCATCGACCGTCAGGGCGGCGCCTCTCCCGACGAGATCGTTCACCTTGGGCCGTTCGGTGAGGAGAGGCGTCCGCTTGTGGAAGGTGACCTCGTCGATCCCGAAGTGCTCTCGATGATCGGCGAGCATGCCGATCAAAGGCTCCCCGATGGTGCCCGTGCCGACGACATGGACGATCTTGGACATTGTCTGGCTCCCTCCGGTCGCCGGCGGTCTGAGTTGATTGGTTATCGGGCGGCGACGTTGTTGTCGTTACCGGGAACTTACCACCTGCCGAGAATCTGACTCTGATGCGCCAGACTCTCAGAACTGCTCGTCCTCCGTACTCCCCGTCAGAGCCAGCGTCGAGGCCTCTCCGCCACTGATGATTGCCGACACGGCATCGAAGTATCCCGCTCCCACCTCGCGCTGATGGCGGGTAGCGGTGTAGCCCTGGTCCTCCATGGCGAACTCAGACTGCTGGAGATCGACATAGGCAGGCATTCCATGGGTGGCGTAGCCCTGCGCCAGCTCGAACATCGATGCATTCAGTGCGTGGAAGCCGGCCAGTGTGATGAACTGGAACTTGTAGCCCATTGCCCCGAGTTCCTTTTGGAACGACGCGATGGCGGCGTCGTCGAGGGCCGCCTTCCAGTTGAAGGACGGCGAGCAGTTGTAGGCAAGCATCTTGCCGGGGAACTCGCCGTGGATCGCCTCGGCGAAGCGCGCTGCCTCATCCAGATCGGGGGTAGCCGTCTCGCACCAGAGCAGGTCGGCGTACGGTGCATAGGCAAGGCCCCGGGCGATCGCCTGGTCGAGCCCGTTGCGGACCCGGAAGAAGCCTTCGGCGGTGCGGCTACCGGTCAGGAAGGGGCGATCGCGCTCGTCGACGTCGGAAGTGAGGAGATTGGCCGCATTGGCGTCGGTCCGAGCAACGATGACGGTCGGTACGTCCATGACGTCGGCAGCCAGCCGCGCCGCCACGAGGGTGCGAATGTGCTGTGACGTAGGGACCAGCACCTTGCCACCCATATGGCCGCATTTCTTCTCCGAAGCCAGCTGATCCTCGAAATGCACGCCGGCCACACCGGCGTCGATGAAGTTCTTGGTCAGTTCGAACACATTGAGCGAGCCGCCGAAACCGGCTTCGCCATCGGCGACGATGGGAATGAAGAAGTCCACCGTATCGCTGCCCTCGGCCCAAGCGATCTGATCGGCGCGTCGAAGGGCGTTGTTGATTCTCCGCACCAGGGCCGGAGCCGAATTGGCCGGGTAGAGCGATTGGTCGGGATAGACCTGCTCGGCGAGGTTGGCATCGCCCGCCACCTGCCAGCCCGATAGATAGATCGCCTTCAAGCCCGCTTTCACCATCTGGACGGCCTGGCCGCCCGACATCGCACCGAGCGCACTCAGGTAGTCGGCCGATGACATCGACGCCCAGAGCTTCTCGGCCATTGCCCGGGCGAGGGTGTGCTCCTCCCGGAGGCTGCCTCGCAGTCGAACGACCTCCTCGGCCGTGTAGGGACGTTCCACCCCTCGCCACCGGGAATCGTCCGACCACATCCGCTGCATTTCCCTTGCCTCGCGGCTCTTGTCAGTCATTCAGGGCTTCCTCTCTATCGAGTATCTCGTAGGCCGGAAGGGTGAGGAACTCGATGAAATCCGGAGAGAGCGCCACATCCTCGAAGAGCTGGCGAGCCTCGGGAAAACGGGCGGCCTCGAATGCTTCTTCGCCGACCGCTTCGCGGATGTCGCTCATCACCTCTTCGACCGTGGCCTTCACGACGGCGGCAGTGATCGTGACCCCAGAATCCGTCAGAGCGCCGTGGCGAGCCCATTGCCAGATCTGACTGCGGGATATCTCGGCTGTCGCCGCGTCCTCCATCAGATTGTCGATTGCCGCCGCTCCGGTCCCGGTGAGCCATGCGGCGAGGTAGCGGATGCCGACCGAGACGTTGGTGCGGATGCCTTCTTCGGTGATCGTTCCTTCGGGCACATGGGTGTCGAGCAAGTCTCCTTCGTCCACTGAAACGTCTGAGCGCAGCGCTTCGATTTGGTGGGGCCGATCGCCGAGTACGGCGTCGAACTCCGCCCGAGCCACCGGCACCAGATCGGGATGAGCGACCCAGGTGCCGTCGAAGCCCTGCTGCGACTCGCGTTGCTTGTCGGCGGCGACCTTTTCGAGCGCCGCTTCGGTGACATCCGGGTCCCGGCGGTTGGGTATGAACGCCGCCATGCCTCCGATGGCGTGTGCCCCCCGCCGGTGGCATGTGGCAACCAGCAGGTCCGTGTAGGCCTGCATGAAGGGCGTGGTCATCGTCACTTGCGATCGGTCGGGGAGGATCTTGTCCGGTCGGCTGCGCAGCTTCTTGATGGTGGAGAAGATGTAGTCCCAGCGGCCCGCGTTGAGCCCGGCGGAGTGATCTCGCAACTCGTAGAGGATCTCCTCCATCTCGAAGGCGGCGGTGAGCGTCTCGATGAGTACGGTCGCCCGGATGGTCCCCCGCGGGATACCCAACCGTCCCTGGGCGTAGACGAAGACGTCGTTCCAGAGGCGGGCCTCGAGATGGCTCTCCAGCTTGGGGAGGTAGAAGTAGGGAGCGGTGCCGTTCTCCAGGGCAACACGCCCGCCCCAGTACATGTACAGCCCGAAGTCGAACAGTGACGCCGATGCCGGGCGGCCGTCGATGAGAAGATGGCGCTCTGGGAGGTGCCAGCCACGGGGGCGGACAACCAGCGTCGCCACTTCATCCGCCAGGCGATAGGACTTGTCCTCGGTCTCGAGGCTCAGTGAACGCCGATGTGCGTCCACGAGATTTCGCTGGCCCTCGAGCAAATTCTCCCATGTGGGAGACGTCGCGTCCTCGAAGTCGGCCATGAAGACCCTCGCTCCCGAGTTCAGCGCGTTGATCATCATCTTGCGATCGACGGGGCCTGTGATCTCCACCCGGCGATCTCGCAAGTCGGCCGGCGCTTCGGCGACCTGCCATGGCTCGTCTCGCACCGATCGAGTCTCTGCCAGGAAGCCCGGCAGCAGGCCGACGTCGAACTCGTTCTGGCGCTCCTGGCGATATGAGAGGAGGAGGCGCCGACGATCGTCGAAGGCGCCATGCAAGTCCTCGATGAACTCCAGGGCATCTGGGGTGAGCAGATCCCCACCGGGATCGCGATGAACAACTTGGCGACTCATACCATCCTACTCGGGCTGTTAAGGATCCATTGTCTTACCTTTCCAGGGTAGAGCGCAAACCTCCTGGCGCGAAACTTCGCACGGAGTTAACATATTGCGCCATGGCGGATGCGCTGACTCTCGGAAGACGCCTGCGATTCCATCGCAAGCAGGCCGGCCTGACCCTCCAACAGTTGGGTGAATTGGTCGGTCGCCCGGCTCCCTATCTGTCGATGCTCGAGAACGGTCGTCGACAGGCGAAACCGGATCAGGTCGAGGATCTGGCGTCCGCTCTCGGAATCGACACGGCCGACCTTCTCACGGCCGAGCCACCCACGCCCCGGGCCGCCCTCGAGATAGAGTTGGAGCGGCGCCAGGCCGAGCCTCGGTTTCGGGCGCTCGAACTTCCATACGTCCGGCCGTCATCCACCATGGCCGATGAGCTGCTTCAGCACCTCGTGGGCCTCTACCGGGCATTGGGTGACGGAGCTGCCCTCGAGCGGACGGGCAGAAGCCGACTGAGGCGCGCCAACGCCGCCACCGCGGAATGGATTCGGAGCCACGACGGATACCTGTCCGACCTGGAGGCAGTTGCCTCGGGGGTCCTCTCCGCCGTCGGACACGAGGGCGAGGGTCCATTGTCCTCGAGGACCCTGCTCGACATCGCCGCCCACCTGGGCTACGAGATCCAGGCGGTGGACGACATGATCGCCGGAGTCCGCTCGATCACAGACAGACGCTCCGGACGTATCTACATCGCACAACGCAACGAATTGCGCACCCGCCAGGCCCGCAAAGCCGTCCTCCAGACTCTCGCCGGCCACCTCCTGGATCACGCCGAGCCAGACGACACCGAGGAGTTCCTGCGACAGAGGGTGGAAACCGCCTATCTGGCGTCGGCGATCCTGGTTCCCGAACAGCCGGTCGTCCGGCGTCTCCGGGCGGCGATGGATCAGCGGGACATCTCGATCGAGGACATCAAAGAGGTGTTCTATGTGTCCTACGAGATGGCGGCGTGGCGTTTCGTCAACCTGGCCACGGAGCATCTTGGGATGCGGAGCCATCTGATAGTCACCGGCGCGCCCGGAACGGTTGTCAAGGGCTATTCGAACGATGGGCTGCCGTTCGTGACCGACGCCCAGGGCGGAGTCGAGGCGCAACCCGTCTGCCGCCACTGGGGTGCGGTGGCAGTGTTCGGTTCCGAGGACAAGTTCGACGTGCACGCCCAGTACACGGACACCCCGGCGGGCACATACTTCTGCGTGACCCACATGGAGCCGGACCGGCCGTACTCCGTGACCGTCGGTGTCCCCTTCGACTCGGCCCAATGGTTTCGGGATCGGAGCACCACTCGTCGAGAGGCTTCTTCCTGCCCGGACCCGTCCTGCTGTCGCCTCCCCACTCCCGACCAGGCAGCCGAGTGGGACGGTCAGATCGAGGTGTCGATGCGAGCCCAGGATCGACTATTGGGCCGCCTGGCTTCCGATCCGTATCCCGGCGAGCGCGACCGCCGCGTCTACGACCTGGTGGAGAGACACTCCGATTAGCCGGCGACGGAAGACGGCGAGGGGGGCCGAGTCTCCGCTCCCCACGCTCGATGGTCGGCCGACTTCCGACTTCCGACTTCCGACTCGACCCTCAGTCGGCCAGGAAGAGCGCCGGCTCTTCCAGGTTCTCGATCAGCTCAGCCATGAACCGCCGTCCCAGGCCACCATCGATCACCCGGTGGTCGTAGGACAGCGATAGGGGCATCACGGGAGCGACCTCGACTCGGCTATCTCTCGCCAGCGGCTTGTCGCTTGCCCTCCCGACCGAGAGGATGGCCACGGTGCCTGGAGGGACGATCGGAGTTCCGAACCCACCACCCAGCGCCCCGATGTTGGAGACGGTGAAGGTCTGTCCCGTGAGGTCCTCGGGTGGGAGCTTGCGATCCTTGGCCGCCTGGCCCAGGCGAGCCACGTCGTCCGCCAGGGCGAGCACCGAACGGCGGTCGGCGTTGCGGATGACTGCCACCAGCAGACCATCGGGCGTGTCGACGGCGATTCCGATGTCGTGGCGTCCGTGCACGACGAGCTCGTCGCCCTCCAGCGTCGCATTGAACTCAGGAAATCTGGTGAGTACCGGGCTGACGGCCTTGATCATCAAGGCCTCCAGCGGGATCTTGCGTTCGTGACGCCGGGCGAGAGCCGCCCGGAAGGCCATGAGCCGGGTGGCGTCGACCTCGTCGAACGTGGTGACGTGGGGGATCTTGGCCCACGACTCCGACATGTTGGCGGCGATCGTCCGTCGCAGCCGGCTCAACGGTCGACGCTCGGAGGCGGGACGGGCCCCGGCCGGCACGGTCGTCTGCGCACCATCGGGCATCGTGGGAACGGGTGGCAGGGTGGGCGGTGGCGGAGGTTCGACCGGCTCGCCGGCCTCCGTCTCGGCGGCGGCCAGCACGTCGTCGCGGGTGATCCGCCCCTCCGGGCCGCTGCCGGTGACGGAGCCGAGATCGACCCCCAGGTCCTTGGCGAGCTTGCGCACGAGTGGAAGGGTCTTGACCGAGGTGATGGCCTCTACCAACTGCTCCGATCGCGATGGCAGCTCTTCGGCATCCTCGGACAGCGAGCCGACGATGGGCGCCGCCTCCTGCCGGGACTCGGCGAACTCCTCTTCGGGTGCGTCGGCCGGTTCTTCCGCCGGCTGGTCCATGGTTTCGGCTGCCGGGGCGCCGGCGTCATCGGGCGGCCAGACCTCGCCCTCTTGGCCCACCACGACGAGTACCTGGCCGACCTCGACCACCTCGCCCTCCTCGGCTCCATGGTGCAGCACCACTCCGGCGTAAGGCGAAGGGATCTCCACTACTGCCTTGTCCGTCTCCACCTCCACGACGGTTTGGTCGGCGTCGACGGTGCCACCGACCGGGACCGCCCATCGGACGACCTCGGCTTCCGTCAAGCCCTCGCCTATGTCCGGCAGGCGGAACTCTTTGGCCATCAGGACTCCAGTGTCTGGCGGGCAGCGGCCAGGATACGTTCGGTGCCGGGGAGGTACTGTGACTCGGAGCGCTTGAGGGGGAAGACACTGTCCCAACCAGTGACCCGACGGACCGGCGCCCGCAACGAGTAGAGGCAACGCTCGGCGACCGTGGCGGCGACCTCGGCCCCGAACCCGACGGTGCGGGGCGCCTCGTGGACGATGACCACCCGACCGGTCTTGTCCACCGAGCGCACCACAGAGTCGGCATCGAAGGGCACCAGGCTACGGAGATCGACGACCTCGACCGAGACTCCGTCGCTTTCGAGTGTGTCGGCCGCGGCCCGGACCTCCGTGATCATCGCGCCCCAGGTGACCAGCGTGAGATCGCGCCCCGCTCGTTCCAGGCGGGCGGGGCCGATCGGCACTTCGTACCAGCCTTCGGGGACCTCCTCCTTGACAGAGCGGTAGAGCCGGATGGGCTCACAGAAGACGACAGGGTCGGGATCGGCGATCGCCGCCAGGAGCAGTCCTTTGGCGTCGTAGGGAGTGGAGGGGACTACCACCTTGATTCCCGGCGTGTGGGCGTAGATCGCCTCGGCCGACTCGGAGTGGTGTTCGGCCGCGCCGATGCCTCCTCCATAGGGGATGCGGATCACCATCGGCGCGCTGAAACGGTGTTGGGACCGGTTGCGAATTCTTCCGACGTGGCTGATCACCTGATCGAAGGCGGGATAGGAAAAGCCCATGAACTGCAACTCGGTGACGGGTCGCATCCCGCCGACTGCCAGTCCGAATCCCACGCCGACGATCGCCGACTCCGCCACGGGAGTGTCGACCACCCGCTCGGCGCCGTGCTTCTCGAGTAGTCCGTCGGTGATGCGGAACACGCCTCCCGTACGGCCGACGTCCTCGCCGAGGAGCATGACGGTGGAATCCTTCCCCATTGCGACGTCGAGGGCGTCGTTCAAGGCACGGGCCATGGTCAGAACGGTCACCGCAGACTCTCCACCAACTCGGCCCGCTGCCGTTCGAGATGGGGAGGCAGATTATCGAACATCGAGTCGAGGATCTCGCCGGGACCCAGCGGCGGCATTCCCTCGGCCAGTTCGACCGCCCGCTCGATCTCGCTGGTCGCTTCAGACTCGATGGCCGCTTGCCACTCCTCGTCCCAGGCGTCCCGCTCGGAAAGGTAGATCCTCAGGCGTTCCAGAGGGTCGCGTCGCAGCCATTCGGCGTTCTCGGCGTCCTGGCGGTAGCGGGTCGGGTCGTCGCTCGTCGTATGCGGCCCGAGGCGGTAGGTCACGGCCTCCACGAGAGTGGGGCCGCCCCCCGTTCGGGCCCGGTCGGCCGCCTCCCTCACCGTCTCGTACACCGAGAAGAGATCGTTGCCGTCGACCTGGACGCCGGGCATGCCGTAGCCGATGGCCTTCTCGGCGATCGTCTCCGAGCGGGTCTGACGGTCCCTGGGGAGGGAGATGGCGTAGCCGTTGTTCTGGCACAGGAACACACAGCCGATGTCATACACCGCCGCGAAGTTCATCGCTTCGTGAAAGTCGCCCTCCGAAGTGGCCCCATCACCGAAGGAGGTGAGGGCGATACGGCCGCTTTCCGCCAGCTTCTCGGCCCAGGCCAGGCCGACGGCGTGCACCATGTGACCGCCGACCGTGATCGACGGCGGCATGACCGGGACGTGCTCGGGTGGGGAGCCGCCCCGTTCGTCGCCGGTTCGTCCGGCGAAGAGCAATTCCCACGGATAGCCCTGGGCCCACATCAGCGCCGCGTCTCGGTAGGTGGCCACGACCCAGTCGTTGGGCTCCAACGCGGCAGCCGCTCCGATCTGGGCGGCCTCCTGACCCTCAAAAGGGGCGTAGGTCGCCAGCCTTCCTTGTCTCTGGAGGGCCATGCCCTTGCGGTCGTAGGTGCGGGCGAACACCATGGCCCGGTAGAGACGCCGGGTGAGTTGGAGGTCGAACGGCGGGCTGCCCTCCAACCCTCCGCTGGGGGTCAGCCGCTGACGCACGTCATCACCTCGGTATCACTTTCGCTCGCCACCCGTTGCCCCGAGAGTAGACCGATCAGGCTTCCACGGTTTCGCCTGCCAACAGCTCCTCGAGCTCAGTTTCGGTCATCAGAACGTCACGTGCCTTGGAGCCGTGGGAGGGGCCCACGATCCCCCGGTTCTCGAGGATGTCCATGATCCTGCCCGCCCTGGCGAATCCCACCCGCAGCTTGCGTTGGAGCATGGACGTGGAGCCGAGCTGAGAGCGAACGATCTCTTCCATCGCCCGCCGGATCAACTCCTCGTCCTCGTCCTCTTCTTCCGCCGCCTTGGCGGCGGCGGCCTCGGCGACGGCTTGCAGGACTTCTTTTTCCCGGTATTCCGCCTCACGCTGCGTCTTGACCCACTCGACCACCGCGTGAACCTCTTCCTCCGACACCCAGGCGCCCTGGATGCGTTGTGGACGAGGCTCCTTGGCGGTGATCACCAGCATGTCTCCCATGCCGACCAGCTTCTCCGCTCCGGCCCCGTCGATGATGACCCGACTGTCGGTCTGAGACGCAACCGAGAACGCCAGGCGGGAAGGGACGTTTGCCTTGATCACGCCGGTGATGACGTCGACGGAAGGGCGCTGTGTGGCGATGACGAGGTGGATGCCTACCGCCCGGGCCATCTGGGCGATGCGCACGATGGCCTCCTCCACCTCCCGGCCGGCCACCATCATCAGATCGTTGAGCTCGTCGACGATCACCACCACATAGGGGAAGCGGTCGAATCCCTCGGGGTCGAGCTTGCCGGCGTCGAGCTTCTGGCGGTAGCCGATGATGTCCCGGACCTTGGCGTCGGCCAGCAGGTCGTAGCGACGGTCCATCTCGGCCACCGCCCACTTCAGGGCGTCCGCCGCCTTCTTGGGGTTGGTGATGACCCGGGTGAGCAGGTGGGGCACGCCGTTGTACTGGCCGAGTTCGACCCGCTTCGGGTCGACCATGATCACTCGCACATCGTCAGGAGTGGTGCGCATGAGCAGGGACGTGACGATCGAGTTGATGCACGAGGACTTACCAGCCCCTGTTGCCCCGGCGATGAGGACGTGAGGCAGCTCGGAGAGATTGAGCATCTTTCCCCGTCCCGAGATGTCCATGCCGAGGCCGATGGCGAGGGGATGGGGCTCACGGGCCGCTTCGTCCGAGCGGAGGATGTCGCCCAGTGTCACCATCCGCCGGCTCCGGTTCGGCACCTCGACCCCGATCGCCGACTTGCCGGGTATCGGCACCAGCAGCCGCACATCCGGGGTGGCGAGGGCGTAGGCGATGTCATGCGACAGGTTCGACACCTTGTTCACCTTGACGCCGGGCGCCAGTTCGATCTCGAAGCGCGTAACGGTGGGTCCTGGCACGATCTTGGTCAGAGTTGCCTCGACCCCATGCTGGTGGAGGGTTTCCTCGAGCTCTCGGGCGGTCTCTTCCAGCAGGCGCTTGTTGTGGTCGACCCCGCCGCCGATGCCGAGGAGATCGATGGGAGGCAGTCTGTAACCCGAGGGGGTGTCGGCTCCCTTCATCACCGGAGTGGACAGCTTTTTCTTGGGCTTTTCCTCCGTCGGGGGCGGCTCGACCTCGGCGGTCCGGAGCGGTGGAGCCGCCTCGACGACGGTCGGTGCGGGACGGCGACGGGCGGCGTGGCGGCCACTGGCAGGAGACTCCGTCGGGCCTCGACGGATGTCGGAGATGAATCGACGCAACTGTCGCATCAGATCTCCTAGGCCGCTCACGAATTCGGAGACCGATGTGCGGGTCATCACGAGTACCCCCATCCCAACCACCGCGGCGAGCACGACGAACGCTCCCCAGATGCCGAGGATGCGCCGCAGCGGAAAGGCGATCAACGCCCCGGCCACTCCCCCGCGCTGTTCGACCAGCGAGAGGTCGTCGGCGAGGGAAACGGTTCCGGTGAGGAGATGGAACAAGGCCACGGTGCCGATGAAGGCGGTGATCGAGCCGCTGACCAGGCGGCCGGCGCCCTCCCTGGGCTTGCCGCTGATCAGGGCCCAACCCACACCGACGAGGGCGGCGGGTACGACGAAGCGCCAGACGCCGAAAAGGAGGCGCGAGCCAGCTTCGAGGCCCCGGCCTACCGGCCCGGCCTGGCCGGTGAAGCCGAGGACGACCAGGATGGCGAAGACGATGAGGACGACCCCCCACACGTCGTCGGCCTGGCGTCCGAGGACGGATCGCAGGCCGTCACGGAGCGCCGCCAGCGAGGGGGTCCGCGATCGTCTGCGCAATGCAGTCTTTTTCTTGGGTGCCACCCGTTTCCGCCCGTTTGCCCCCCGGCGGGTGGTTGTCCGGGATGGCATGGAGGACGCACGTTAGTGCGGGGTGGTCACTCCGCCAATGACCGCCGAGCCGTCACATGGCCGACCGGATCGTCCTCTGGGCGACGTCGCGGATCCCCAGGCCGACGAGGATGAAGATGAGCCCCATGGCGATGGCCATGGCTGCCACACCGAAGGCGACGACCGAGGTGAACAACGACGCCTGGAGGAAAGACGAGTTCATCGCCACTTCACGCAGCGGATCCTCGCGATCGAGCTCGGCGTAGGTGAGACCGCCGGTCGATTCCAGCGTGTGCTTTTGGATCACCTGGGCCTGGCAATACGCCGTGAACGGATCGACCACCTGGCGGCCGGGGAGACAGGCGTCCTCCGGTGTCACGATGTCCTGATCGGCCAGCGTGTCGCTGACTACGAACCACGTGGCGCCTCCGCCTCCGACCAACAAGATCCCCAAGATGATGGCGCCTATCGAGGCTGCCTTTCTCATGCCGGTCCTTCCCTAGAGAGCTTCGACGTAACCGTATCCGGCGGCGGTGCCTGTGGGTTCCGCGGGGTGAACCGTGGGCTGGAGGCGCAAGAACGCAGCGCCGGTATGCGGGGTTTAGAACCCTGGGTTCGAGCCACCGACCCAGACGAGCGAACGGTGGGCTGGAGACACCGGTATGCGGGGTGTGGAACCCTGGGTTCGAGCCACCAAGCCCCCGGCGAGACAGTCTCAGAGCTGGAACACCACCGGGATGATCACCGGCTTGCGCGACACCTCCTGGCGGATGAGCCGAGCCGTCGCCTGACGGACGAGCCGTTGAATCCCAGAGATCGAGTCTTCGGCGTTGTCGATCCCGTCGGCGATCGCACTGCGGATGGCCTCGGCCGCCTTGCCCAACACCAGCTCGGGGTCGTCCATCAGACCGTGGCTGTCGAGATCCGGCCCGTAGACGATGTTGGCCTCCCGGTCGATCCCGACGGTAACCACCACGACACCCTCGTCGGCTAGATGGCTTCGGTCCCGCAGCACGCCGGTCTGGACGTCGCCGTAGCTGGCGCCGTCGAGATAGACATACCCCGCCGGAACGGCCCGTCTCAGCACCTTGGTCGAGGCGCCGTCGATGATGACCTTGTCACCATCCTCGAGAACGTCGACCTCGGGGACGCCCCTCGCCCGGGCGAGCTCGGCGTGGGCGTGGAGGTGGCGGTACTCGCCGTGGACCGGCACGAACGCCTGCGGCCTGACGACGTTGAGGAAGGTGAGCAGCTCCTCCCGGGCGGCGTGGCCGGAAACGTGCACGGACGCATTGCTGCCATGGATCACCCGGGCGCCCTGTCGGAGAAGGTGGTTGATCACTTTCGACACCGCTGTCTCGTTGCCCGGGATCGGCTTGGCCGAGATCAGAATCGTGTCGTTCTCGGTGACCTCGACGAACTTGTGCCGTCCGCGGGACATCAGAGACAGGGCGGCGAACGGCTCGCCCTGGCTGCCGGTCGTGATGAGAAGCTGCCGCTCGGGAGGAAGCTCCAGCAGGTCGCGGATGTCGACCATTCGATCCTGAGGCAGATCGAGGTAGCCGTGCTCGTGGGCCGCGGTCGTGTATCGATGCATCGAACGGCCGAAGAAGGCGATCGTCCGCCCGGCGGCGATGCCGGCGTCGACGATCTGTTGAACCCGATGGACGTGCGACGAGAAGCAGGCGGCGATCACGCGGCCGGGGGCATCACGCACCACGTTGGCGATGGGATCCCTGAGTGACGACTCGGACGGGACGAAACCCGGCAACTCGGCGTTGGTCGAATCCGACAGCAGAAGGCGCACACCCTGTCTGCCCAACTCGGCGAAGGACGGCAGATCGGTCGCCTCGCCGTCGATGGGTGTGGGATCGAGCTTGAAGTCTCCCGAATGGAGGATCAATCCCTCCGGCGTGTCGAAGGCGACGGCGGTCGCATCGGGGATCGAGTGGCTCACCCGGATCAGGCGGAAGCGGAAAGGACCGTGCTTGCGCCACTCCCCCGGTTCGACGGGATGCAGTTGCGGGGTGATACCCATCTCTTCGATCCGTCCCCGGGCGAACTCCAGAGCCAGTTTCGAGCCGTAGACCGGCACGTCGATGTCGCGCAGGAAGTAGGCCAGGGCTCCCATGTGGTCCTCGTGACCGTGCGTCAGGATGACGAAGTCGACGTCATCTCGGCGTTGCACGAGCCACGACCAGTCGGGGAAGACGAGGTCGACTCCGAGCATGTCCTCTTCAGGGAACATCAACCCGCAGTCGATGAGGCAGATGCGCCCGTCGATCTCGAGGGCGGCGCAATTGCGGCCGATCTCGCCCAGGCCGCCGAGGAACGTCACGGATACAGGCATCAGGTGGTGGCCGCGGTCACGTGCGGTCGAAGGCCCCTCATCGCCTGCTCGATCGCCGCCAACGTGGCGTCCGAAGCCGGCGTCAGAGGGAGGCGGGGATCGCCCACCGGCTCCCACAGCGCCGACATCGCCGACTTGACGGGTGAGGGGTTGGACTCGAGGAAGCATGCTTCGCACAGGGGAAGCAGGGCATGGTGCAGTCGTCGCGCCTCACCGAGATCGCCCTCGGCCGCCGCCGCGACCATGGCCGCCACTTCGTCTCCGGCCAGGTGGCTTATCACCGAGATCACCCCGACGGCGCCCACAGCCATCATCGGCAGCGTGTACGAGTCCTGGCCGGAGTAGACGACCAGGTCGGGCACTCGGGTCACCGTCCCGGAGGTGAAATCGACGTCCATCACGGCGTCCTTGGTGGCGAGGATCCGGGGATGGCGGGCGAGGCGCTCGAGCGTTTCGATCTCGATCAGCCGACCGGTCCGGCCGGGGATGTTGTAGACCAGAACGGGCAGGTCGGTGGCATCGGCGATGGCCTCGAAATGGCGGGCCAGACCTTCCTGACCGGGTTTGGAGTAATAGGGCGTCACGGCCATCAGCCCGTCGACTCCGGCTTCGGCGGCGCGTTGGGACAGATGGACCGATTCGGCGGTGTCATAGGTGCCGGTGCCGGCCAGAACCATCGTGTCCTTGTTCTCCACCGCTTCGACCACTGTGCGATACGTGGCGATCTTTTCCTTTTCCGACAGCGTCGGTGATTCGCCGGTGGTCCCGGTCACGACCAGGCCGTCCGAGCCGTGGTCGGACAGGAAACGGGCCAGGCGCCACACGCGCTCGTGGTCGACCTCCCCTTCGTCGGTGAATGGAGTGATCATGGCGGTGAGGACACGGCCGAACGGGATGATCATGGGATCGGAAGTGCTCACGAGCCCTACGTTACTCGTGTCTCGGCAGGCACCCGATGACCGCCGTTCCGGATATAGGAGAGTTCCGACTCGGTAGTCGCCGCTGCCAAGCTGGGGCGCGTTCGCGAACAGGAGAACCATGGCCAAGCAATACGACAAAGCGCCTGATCTGACCATCGATCTGGAGACGAGTTATAGCGCCAAACTGGAGACCAACCAGGGAGACATAGTCATCGAGTTGGACGCCGCCCGCTCGCCGGTTGCCGTCAACAACTTCGTCCATCTGGCCCGTGACGGGTATTACGACGATGTCATATTCCATCGGGTCGTGCCGGGGTTCGTCATTCAAGGTGGGGATCCGACTGGAACCGGCCGGGGTGGGCCTGGGTACAAGTTCCGCGACGAGCTGGAGGGTGCGGGCGACTACAGCCGGGGCACTGTCGCCATGGCCAATGCCGGTCCCAACACGAACGGGAGCCAGTTCTTCATCTGCCTCGACGACGTTGGTCTGCCGCATTCCTACACGATCTTCGGGCAGGTCGCCGAGGGAATGGAGGCCGTCGACGCCATCGCCGGCCTGCCGCTGCAGGGTGAGAGGCCGACCGAGGACGCCGTCATCCAATCGGTGGAGATCACCGAGGCCTGAGACGGACTCAGCCGCTCACAAAGCGGTCGAGCTCGCCGTCTTCGAACGGACCCACCGCTCCCATCACCAGGGAGCCCGTCATGACGTCGGCCGCCACCTCGCGGACATCGTCGAGTGTGACCGCCTCCAGACGGGCGAGACGCTCGTCCACGGTGTAGTGGGGAGCACCGGTCAGCTCGTCGCGCCCGAGCCGGACCATCCGGCTGTTGGCGTCTTCCAATGCCAGTGCCAGACCACCCCGCATGGCCCCCTTGGCCCGCTCGAGCTCCTCGGAGGTGATGCCCTCCTTGACGACCTTGTCCACCTCGATCCCGATCAGTTCGAGGGCTGTCTCGGTCTGGGCCGGCGTGGTGCCGACGTAGATCCCCCAGGCACCGGCATCGGCGTGGGCCATCCGGAAGCTGTATACGGCGTAGGCGAGGCCGCGTTGTTCCCGAATCTCGTCGAAGAGCCGCGACGACATGCCGCCGCCCAGAACGTGATGGAGCACCTGGAAGGCCCAGCGTCGCTCATCGGTACGGTCGATGCCGGCACCACCTATGACGAGATGGGCCTGTTCCGTTTCCCGGGAGACGATCCGCACATGCGGCCGCGGTTCGGTCAGGGCGACGTCGTGGTCGATGGCGTCGCCCGACCAGTCGCCGAACTTCTCGGCGACGAGCTTCACGACCTCCTCGTGGTCGACCGAGCCGGCCATCGCCACCACGGTCGAACCCGCCGTGTAGCGGCGGCCCCAGTAGCCGGAGATGTCGCCCGCCGTCATCGCCCGAATCGACTCCCGCGTTCCCAGCACGGGGCGCTCGAGCGGATGGCCTTCGAACACCGCCTGAGTGAACTGCTCGAAGGCGACGTCCGAAGGGTCGTCCTCGTTCATGTTGATCTCTTCGATGACCACTGAGCGTTCCGAGTCGATGTCCCGGTCGCGAAAGGCGGGTCGCTGGATCATCTCGGCCAGCACGCCCAGGCCGGTCGACAGGTCCTGGTCGAGCAACCGCGCCCAGAAACAGGTGTAGTCCTTGGAGGTGAAGGCGTTGGATTCGGCTCCGATGGAGTCGAACGTCTCGGCGATGGCGCGCGCCGACATCGCTTCTGAGCCTTTGAACAGGAGATGTTCGAGGAAGTGGGAGGCACCGGCCTCGTTGGAGCGTTCGTCGCGAGTGCCGGTGTCTACCCAGCAGCCGACGGCCACCGAGCGAAGAGAGGGCATCTTCTCGGTGATCACGCGCAGGCCGTTGGGCAGAACGGTCAGGTCATAGTGCATTTCCTTGATTGTACGGGGGGTGCCGCGAATGCCCACTCCTGACGGACTTGCCCGGTGTGGGATGATGGGAGGCTGTGACACGAACACGCGAGCAGACGATGCTGGAGGACTTGCTCCGCCCCGAGGACCGGGCGGTGGAGGCGGTGGTCGCCCGCTACCAGAGGGTGGCGCCTGCCATCACCCGATTCGCCCGAAGCCTCTCGGGCAACGACGAGCTGCGGGTGCGACTCGGCTCCGAGCCGGCCGCCTCGCCGAGTGAGATCGTGTGCGACCCACGGGTGTTCCAGGCGGCCTACAACCGCAACGCCCCCGTGACACCCGACGAGGTAGCGCTGGCCTCGGCCCTGCACGAGGTGGTTCACCTGGTGGCCACCGACCTCGACGAACCTCGTCCGATCCCGCCCGACTGGCCACGGCTCGGTGAAGAAGCGGTGGCTCCGGGAGAGCTCGACCTGCTGGCGGCACTGGAACGGGCCGGTGGCCCGGTCACCGAGACGTTTTTCTTCGCCCTCGAGGATGCCCGTCAGGAACAGAGCGGCCTGTCCGCCTATCCGGGTGCGCGATCGGTGCTGTCGGACATCTACCGGGCGGCGTTCAGCTCGGCTGTCGGTCGCTCCGGCGCCCTCGGCCAGTTCTTGCTCGGATGCTTCCTCCTAGTCGGCGACTATCTCGATCGTTCCGTGATGGAGAAGCGTTTCGAAGCCCGGGCGGCGTTGGCCCTCGATGAAGCCAGTGGATTGCTCGAGGAGGTCACTGCGGCCGGTGATGCGTGGGAGGTCGGAGGAATCGCCCTCCGCATCGAGGCGATCGCCCGGGCCCACGGGCTGCTCTCCCGGCTCCCGGAAGAAGCCACGCCCAATCAACGCCGGCTGTCGGAGCGACGGGATGCCGATGCCGCCTCGGCCACCGTCGATGCCGTTCGCCTGAGCACACCGATACTGCAAGACGCCGAGTCGTACCAGGAGACCCGGCGGGCGGCCGAGGCTCGGGCCGGGCAGTCCGACCGCAAGGGCGCGTCTGACGTCGCCGAGGACGAGTCCACCGATCAATTGCTCCGCGTCAGCCAGGCTCCCCGGATCTATCTGCCCACCGGTCAGTCAGGCCCGCTGATCGTCACACCGATTCCTCAGGCATTCTCGAACTTCGCCGTCGAGGGACGGGGAGCCTTGACCCAGGCCGCAGCTCGCTGGGGTGTCGCCCAACGTCAGGTCTCGGGTGAGCTCTTCCCCCTCTTTGCGGCCAACCAGCGAAGGGGTCTCCGGTCGGGCTACGACCAGGGCGATGTCTCGCCCCACGCCGCCCTCTTCATCGGGGCGGGGCTGTACCAGCGCCTCTACGAGCGCCGGGCGGCGCGAACCCGAAGGACCTACGCCGTCAGCCTCCTCGTCGACGCCTCGGCCTCGATGCTCATGTCGCGGCCCGACGGTCCGGTCCGCGCCGGCACCGCCCGGTCGAAGCCCTGGGGGATGTCGGCGGCCCTCCTCGGAGCCTGGACGCTGGCAAGGCTATCCGACGAGCTGCAGATCGACTTCGAGGTGGCGCTCTTCAACCGCGGGTTCGCCGCCCGGACCGACGACACCGAGTGGTCGTACACGCGGGGGCGGTCGGCCGCCACCGCCGGCCTGCGCCAGACCCAGGGCGCCGCCGCCGACCGGCTCACCGCCACCGTGAACCATTATCTGGTCAAGCCCTTCGATCGTCGATGGCGGGAAGCGGAGGACACGTTGGCCGGCCTCTTCTGGACGGCCGCCGAGCCCCGCCAGGCGGCGGCCGCCGCCCGTCGCCAGCCCAGCGAGGCGGCTCCCGTCTCGATGTTCGAGAAGGCGGCCAACGTCGACGAGTTCAACGTCATTCACGCCGCTGAGAGGATGCGCCGACTGGGAGCCCAGGTCAGGGTGCTGATAGTCCTCGCCGACGGCATGACGAGGGGCTCGGTAGATGCGCTCCGCGCTTCGGTGCGGGCGGTGGAGGCTTCGGGTACGACGGTTTTGGGTATCGGCATCGGCGATGACACGGTGAACAACGCCTACCACCGGGCCGAGGTGGTCGAGCGGCCCGACCAGTTGGCGACCGCCATGGTGGAAGGAACCCGAACCGCCCTGCGGCGCAGTCTGGCGCTGCAGGGGCTGGAGACATGGTGGATCAGATCTTCCTATGAGCAGAGAAAGGAGGCGTCCTGATGGATGCCGAGACCGTGAAGTTCGAGGACCCGACCGGAGAGGGCCCGCCGATCGAGCTCAGCCGCTTCCCGGTGCCCGACGACGCCCAACGGGCCGGGAAGGTCCCGGAGCCTGACCCGCACTATGTCGACCTCGGCATGCTCTACCGGTTCGCCCAGATCGAGGGAGTACGGAGGGAGGAGTTCGAAGGCCTCGTCCCACTCCACCTGGCCGTCCGTGGCCACATGGGGACAGGCAAAGATCACGACATAGAGCAGTTCGCGGCGCTGCTCGGGCTGCCGTACTACCGCATTCCCCTCACCGGCGAGGTGAGGGATGTCACCCTGATCGGCTCCACCCAGCTGCAGGGCGATGGCAAAGGGGGCACAGAGTCGCGATGGGAGGATGGCGAGATCACGCGAGCTCTTCGCGGCCCGGCCCTGCTGAACCTGTCCGAGCTCAACGCCGCAGGAGCCGAGACGCTCTTCGCCCTCCACGGCTTGCTCGACCGCTACGCCGCCCTCGACCTTCCGACCGGGGAGACGGTCAGGCTGCGGGACGACGTTCGGATCTTCGGGACCATGAACCCGACCGATCTGCGCGACTACGCCGGAACGCAGACTCTCAACAAGGCGTTCGCCGACCGATGGGTGATCTGGGAGAAGGGCTTTCCAACCGAAGACCAGATCCACCAGATGTTGGTGGTCAGGTACCCGACGCTGCACATGGACTTCGTCGACGCCATCTCCCGCCTCGCCGTCGAGGTCAACGCCTCGTTCGATGCCATCGACGCCGGCACGCGGGTGGAGACGCCGCTCTCCCTGCGCTCGATCCTCGATCGTCTCCCCACGGGTCTGCGGGTCCACGCCGCCGAGCCGGATCCGCTGCGGTCGGCCTGGGAAGAATTCGTCCTCCCCCACGTGGACCGCTACGACCGGGACCATTACGAGACCGTCTGGAACGCCGTGGTGCGCAACGGCCCATCCCTCAGGCCCTTCGGTCGAGACTGAGTAAGTTGGGGACAGATGCGCTCGTACGCAGTCGGCGACCCTGAACTAGACCAACGAATCACCGATCTGGTGGCGGAAGCCTCCTCGAATCCGAACGGCGATCTGGTCGAGGAGATCATCACGACCGCCCTGAAGCTGCATCGCGACAACCCCACGAGGGGTGAGATGAAGCTCGTCAACACGGCGCTGAAAGAGATGCGCTACTCGATGCTCGTCTTTTCCCGCCACGACGAGCCCAAGGTGACGATCTTCGGATCGGCCCGCACTCCCGACGGTCATCCGGACTACGAGCTCACCGAGCAGTTCGCCGCCGAGATGGTGAAGCGGGAATGGGGGGTAATCACCGGTGCCGGACCGGGGATCATGCAGGCGGGAAACGAGGGAGCGGGGATCGAGAACTCGTACGGGGTCAATATCCGCCTGCCCTTCGAAGCGGAGACCAACGGGTATGTGAGTCCCGAACGGACGGTCAACTTCAAGTATTTCTTCACCCGCAAGCTGGCATTCGTCAAGGAGTCGCACGCCTTTGCCATCTTTCCGGGGGGGTTCGGCACCCTGGATGAGATGTTCGAGCTACTCACGCTCGTCCAGACAGGGAAATCGGATCTCCATCCCATCGTGCTGATGGAGTCAGAAGGCACCGACTACTGGAGGACGCTGCTTCCGTTCATCCAGAAGCTGCTCGTCGACGGGGGATACGTCTCTCCGGCCGACCCTTCCCTGCTCAGCTATCACAACGATCCGGCCTCTGCCGCCGATGAGCTGAGCAACTTCTATGCCAACTACCACTCCCAGCGCTATGTGGAGGGACTCCTGGTGCTCCGTCTCAATCAGGCGCCGGACGCCGCCACTCTCGAGCGCCTCAACGAGGAGTATGCCGACATCGTCGCCGGTCAGCCCCTCGAGGTGATCGAGCCGACCGAGACCGAGATCGCCGACGGAGACGCCCTCCATCTGGATAGGGTTTCGTTCAAGTTCGACCGACGAGGCTTCGGCCGACTCCGGGGTCTCGTCGACGAGCTCAACAAGCTGGTTGTGACACCCCAGACGGTGCATCCGCCGGCTCCCATGGGCGAGGAACAGGCCGAGCGACCCTGGTGACCCGCCGGCCCCGAAAGGGGTTCGAGGGGTGCTCCCAGTGTTTGTTCCTTTGCGACAGCACTAGACTGAGCAGGTGCGAGAGATCCTTTCAGACCTGGTGGCAGAACAGCAGTTCCTAGATCAGTCGCTCCAACGGATCCCGATCAAGAACTGGGACAAGGTCACACCTTCAAAGCCTTGGACGGTTCGTGACACCATCAGCCACCTGGCGGACTTCGCCGAACTGGCTGCCGACGCCCTCGACGGGGGTGATCGCGTGAAGGAGTGGCAGACAGCCACCGATCTGGATGCGCTCCGCAACCGGGCAATCGCCAAAGGCCGCGGCATGCGTCCTCAGGATGTCATCGAGTGGTGGCGCGGTGGCCGCGCCAAGGTGATCGAGCCCCTCTCCCACATGTCCGAAGAGGATCGCGTGGAGTGGATCGAGGGGACGATGAGCGCCAAGACCTTCGCCACCTTCCGGCTGATGGAGACGTGGGCTCACGGCCTGGACATCTACGACGCCCTGTCGATCGAAGTCGAAGACACCACTCGCATCCGCCACGTCTGCTGGCTCGGCTGGAAGACGCTTCCCTACGCCTTCAAGGCGGCGGGGCTGGATTACGCCCCGGTGCGCGTCGAGGTCATCGGCCCCGGATACGCCAAGTGGGTCTACGGGTCCGACGACGCGCAAAACGTCATCAAGGGTTCGGCTTCCGACTGGGCCCGGATCGTGGTGCGGCGGGTCCCACCGGGCAAGACGCGCCTCAAGCTGACCGGTGAGCTGGCGGAAACGGCCCTAGAGGTGGCTCAAGCCTATCTCTGAGCGGCTCCAGTGACATCGCCGCGGCCGATTCCCCCGCTGGTGGGAATGGTCCACCTCGCACCCCTCCCCGGTTCGCCGCGTTACGGCGGATCGATGGCGGCGGTCGTGGATGATTCCGTTCAACGGGCGTCGATCCTGTCCCAGGCCGGCTTCCAGGCTTTGATGGTCGAGAATTTCGGCGACGTCCCCTTCTTCGCCGAAGAGGTGCCTCCCGTCACGGTGGCGGCGATGACCGCCTGCATCGCTGCCATCAGATCGGAGGTCGACTGCGTTCTGGGCGTAAACGTCCTGCGTAACGCGGCCCTCGCCGCGGTGGGCATCGCCGGGGCGATAAAGGCTGAGCTGATCCGAGTCAACGTTCTCAGCGGTCGGATGACCACAGATCAAGGTCCTATCACCGGCCGGGCGGCCGAGGTCCTCCGAGCCGCCTCCGCCCTCGGCTCTCCGATGGCGGTGTGGGCGGACGTGTTCGTCAAGCACGCCACTCCCCCACCCGGGCTCACGATCGAGCAGGCTGCCGTCGATACATGGGAGCGGGGAGGAGCCGACGCCCTCATCATCTCCGGGTCAGGAACCGGGCACGCTCCAGACCTCGACCGCTTCGACGCGGTGCGCCGGGCGGTGCCGGCTGCCCCTCTCGTTGTCGGTTCCGGAGCGACTCCCGAGAACCTCAAGGAGCTGGCAGGACTGGTCGACCATGTCATCGTCGGTACTGCGCTGGAGGAGGAGGGGCGGCCGGGCGCTCCCATCGACCGGGTCCGGCTCGACCGCTTCATGACAGCCGCCTCGGGCGCGGGGTGGGTATGAGTTCCGAGACCCGGTTGAAGCGGGGCGATGGTTATGCCGTCCTCACTCTGGCCCGGCCCGACATCCGCAACGCCATCACCGGCGAGGAGATGCTCGGGGAAGTGATCGCCGCCCTGAACGACCCCGGAGCCGGGGTGCTCATCATCACCGGCGAGGGTTCGGCATTCTCGGCGGGCGGCAACGTGAAGCAGATGGCCGAAGCAGGCGGCATATTCGGCGGGACGCCACAAGAGATCTCCGAGAGCTATCGGAGCACGATCCAACAGTTGACCCGATCACTCCTCACGACCGACGTGGTCACCATCGCCGCCGTCAACGGGCCGGCGGTGGGCGCCGGCTTCGACCTGGTCCTTGGCTGCGACCTGCGCATTGGATCGACAGAGGCGTGGTTCGCCCATACCTTCGCGGAGCTAGGCATCGTGCCCGGCGACGGGGGCGCCTGGCTGCTGCCCCGAGTGGTCGGATGGCAGCGAGCGGCCGACATCGCCCTCACTGCCCGGCGGGTGCCCGCCGACGAAGCAGTATCCCTGGACATCCTTCTCGAGACTGTCGAGCCTGACGAGCTGCTCGCCCGCGCTCGTGCCCTGGCCGAACAGATCGTGGCCAAGCCTTCCCATTCCGTGCGCTTGACCAAGCGGCTGCTCCGCCACGCCCGCAGCATGGATTTGGACGGATTCCTCGACCTCTCCGCCGCCTTCCAGGCCATGAGTCACGCCGAACCAGCCCATCGGGAGGCTCTCGCCCGCTATCTGGAACGCTGGAAGGCCTGACCGCAGCCCGTTCTTCGGACGGTGGTGATCGGTAAATCCCTTCTTCGGACGGTGGCGCCCGGAGAGCGACTGCGGGCATCCAATGAAGGGGTGAGGCGTTGGCCAAGGCCCAAAGAACCGACGCGGTCAGCGACTGAGGAGGGTGACGGTGGGAAGTCGATCGGAGGCGGCAATGACGTTGAACGCCTCGACCACCAACGGGTCGAACTGCGAGCCGGCGTAGAGGTTGATCTCCTCGGACGCCATTTCCGCCGGGAGCGCCGGCTGGTACGAGCGGTGGCTCACCATGGCGTCGAATGCGTCGGCAACCAGCACGATTCGGGCGAGCAACGGAATCTCCTCTGCTGCCAGGCCGAAGGGGTACCCGTTCCCGTCGTAGCGCTCGTGGTGATAGAGGATGGCCTCGGAAACCCCACGGTCGAAGCGATCGACCGTCATCGCGAACCCGAGTTCGGGATGACGGCGCATGTGCTCCAACTCGCCGGAGTCGAGCGGGCCCGGCTTGGATAGGATCGCCGGATCCACATGGACCTTGCCTACGTCGTGGAGGACGCCGACGAGGCCCAAACGGGCGATGTCGGTCTCGTCCAGGTCGAGAGTGCGTCCCAGGAGGACCGAGAGGTCCGCCACGCGATGCACATGGCCGTGGAGGTCCTCCACGATGTGCTCCATTGCGCGGAGCAAGTCATCCCTGGCGAGATTATGACGCGGTGTCATTGGTTTCCGTTTTGAACGCGTAATGGCATGCTGAAGACCCCACAGAATGATCGTCCACTCATTGATTCTGATCCATAGGGCGACGGACCCAAGGGATTTCGGGTATTGCCCCGTTGGGAGGTCCTGCTACCCGGGACAATCCCTCTGGCTTGTGGCGTGAGTCGAATCTGCGAATAGCCTCATTCCTGATGGTCACTCCTAAGATAACCGTGCGGGCAGGTCATCCCGATTTCCTCGATCTTCCGTGGGAGCGATCTCTGGCAGGTTGGGACGAGCCGCGACTCGTGGATCTCCCCAAAGGCATCTCTCGCCATACAGTCCGATTCATCGAGGCAGCGGAAGCCATCTACGCGATCAAGGAACTCCCCGAGCGGGCCGCACGCAACGACTTCGAGGTTCTCCGCCATCTGGAGGACCTCTCCGCCCCCGCGGTGCGACCGGTGGGCCTCGTCACCGGGCGCAGCCCGGATCGCCATGACGAGCGCTCGGCCGCACTCATCACCCTCTATGAGTCGTTCTCATTCTCATATCGCGAGCTCCTGCAAGGTCCGGGTTTCGGGGCGAACCGCAGCCGGATGCTCGACGCGATGGCCTACCTGCTGGTTCGGCTCCACCTCGCCGGGTGCTTTTGGGGCGACTGCTCCCTTTCCAATGTGCTGTACCGCTGGGATGCCGACACGATCGAGACGCTGATGGTCGACGCCGAGACGGCCTCGATCCACGTCGGCGGCCTGACAGACGGCCAGCGTGCGGAGGACGTGAGCATCATGATCGAGAACGTCGCCGGGGGGATGGCCGACATCGCTTCCCAGGCCGGCACCGACCTGTCGGGGGCGGATCTGGCGATGGGAGAGGAGATCGCGGGCCGGTATGAGGATCTGTGGCAGGAACTGGTCGATGAGGAATCGATCGGACCTGATGAGCGATATCGCATCGCCGAACGTATGGCCCGGATCAACGCCCTCGGCTTCGACGTCGAACAGGTCGACCTGATCCCGGATGGCGCCGATGGCGGGAAGCTGCGTTTCAGGTTGAAGCTCGGCGGCCGCACTTTCCACTCCAACCGACTCCGGGATCTGACCGGAGTCCACGCCCTCGAGAACCAGGCTCGTCAGATCCTCTCGGACCTGTATTACTTCCAGGCGCACGAAGGTGGAACCACGTCGACACTGAAAGACATCTCAGCGATGCGGTGGAGGGTGACGGAATTCGAGCCGACCGTCACAGCCTTGAGCGACATGGACGAGGTGAACGACCCGATTCAGGCCTACACCGATGTGCTGCACCACCGTTACATCATGGCCACGGAACAGGGACGTGACATTTCGACCGACGAGGCGCTGGACGACTGGGTGGCGAGCGGTCGGCCGGGTTATCCCCCGCCGGGATGACGTCTCGAAGAACGGATCGGGGCGTTTGCGAGGTCGAGTACCTGAGACATTGACCTCTCGGAGCCTCAATGGCCGCCGCGCTTTACTCCTCCGTATTTCATCCGGGTATCCGAAATGGCCGCGGCCCTCGTGTCTTCGTCTTCCGGATCTGAGCCGGCGGCCACGATCTCTCCGATGAAGAGGGTGTGGGTTCCGAGATCGAGAGACTGGCGGACTTCACACTCGAACCAGGCGATGGCCTCAGCGAAGATCGGGGCGCCCGTCTCACCCTCGCGGACCGGGCGGCCGTTGAGCGTCGTGTCTTCCTTCTCCGCCGGTTTCGAGAACTTGACGAATACCTTGGTGTCGTCCGCCGACCACAGATTCACCGAGAAGACGCCGGACTCGGATATCAGCCGGTGAGTCACCGCCTTGTTGTCCACCCCGATACCGACGAGAACCGGCTCCATCGACAGCTGGGTGACCCACGACGTCGTCATCCCGTTCCACGTGTCGCCCGATCGCGAACCGACGAGGGTAAGGGCGTTGGGAATCCTCCAGGTCACCTGGTTGACGATTTCTGGGCTGAGCTCCGGCACGACGGGGTCCGATCTTCGACGCTGATCTCCTGCCGCCCACCCTAACCTGGAGCCGATTTTGAGGATTCTCATCGCCACGACCGGGGTGCTGCCGCCCGTACCGGTCGCCGACCTGTGCAAGCGGCTGGGCGGCGACGACGGCGCTTACTCCGTCATGACCGTCATCCGGGTGCCCCGCACCTTCCTCGACGCGCTCGACGACGAGGACCGGCGGTCGTTGCTGGCCGACGACGAGCGGGGCGACCCGGAGGCCAAGGCGTCGGCCTACCTCGAAGAACGCGGCCGCCGCGCTGTGGAGCCCATAATCGCCGCCCTCAACGCCGCCGGCCTGGAAGCCACTGTTCGCTTCGTGGAAGGCGACGACCCGGCGCAGGCGATCATCCACACGGCGGAAGACTTCGGGGCCGACATGCTGGTGATGGGTGCCACCCGCCGATTGTTCACCGAAGAAGCGTGGAGGAGCGTCTCCTCGCGGGTGATGGAGCAGTCGCAGCGGCCGATCCTGCTGGTGCCCGGACCGCGTCTCGAGGACACGTTCGAGATTCCCCGCCTCGAAATCTGACAAAACCCCGTTTTCGCGCACCAAATGCACGCCAGAGCGTGCAAATCGTGCGCGAAAACGGTTCTTGTCACACCCGGTCCGTAGGTTCGCCGGCATGCAACACATTCAAGCCCAGGGAAGCTGCCGCCACGAGATGTCCCACTGGGGGCGGACCGCCATCGTGGCGTGTCGGGAATGCGGTTTGCTTCAGTTCTTCGGGCCCCGCGGGCCCCTCGACCCGGCGGAAGGCATGGCGGCGTTGTTCGGCAACTACGACCTCGTCGGGCCGCTCACGGCCGTGGGAGCGCCGGCGCCTCGAGTGCTGGCTTACCGCCCCAACCAGGCCGGCAAGGGTGCGCTCGCGCTTCTCCCTCCGGCCTGCTGGCTGGCCGTAGGAGATGAGTTGTGGGTAGCCTCGGACGGCCAGGCCCTGCTCCTCGCCACGCCCAACCAGCTCATGGTCGACAATCTCACCCGGGGGGCATGACGAGGCGGGGCGGTTCCGGCTCTTCGGCCTCCGGGCCATTGAACTGCGTGTCGTACAGGAGCCGGTAGAGGCCTCCGGCGGCAAGCAACTCCACATGACTCCCCGCTTCGACCAGGCGACCTTGATCCAGGACGAGAATCTGGTCTGCTGCCCGCACCGTCGACAGCCGGTGGGCGATGACGATCGCCGTCCTTCCCTCCATCAGCCGCTCGAGTGCCTCCTGGATCAGTGACTCCGAGCGGGAATCGAGATGCGAGGTCGCTTCGTCCAGGATCAGAATGCGAGGGTCCTTGAGGATGACTCGGGCGATGGCCAGGCGTTGCTTCTCCCCACCCGACAGCCGGTAGCCCCTCTCCCCCACCACCGTCTCGAAGCCGTTGGGCAGCCCCGCCACCAAGTCGAAGATGTTTGCGGCTCGGGCCGCCCACTCGAGCTCTTCATCCGTGGCATCCGGCCGGGCGTAGCGCAGATTGGCGGCGATCGTGTCGTGGAAGAGGTACGTCTCCTGAGTCACGACGCCGATCGAGGAGGCCAAAGTCTCGAGCGACAACCGGCGCACGTCCTCGCCGTCGATGGTCACGCGTCCGCTCGTCACGTCATACAGGCGCGGAATGAGATACGAGATCGTCGTCTTGCCAGCCCCGGAGGGTCCCACCAGCGCGGTGAGGGAACCGGGCGGAGCCGTGAAACTCACGTCTCGTAGAGCCCACGTCCGTGTCTCCGCAATCGTCGGCATCTCGAGTTCGACCCCCGCGTCCCGCCATCTCTTCACAGCGGCCAACCCCTCGGGCCCTTCACCGCCATAACGGAAGCTGACGTCCTCGAATGAGACCTCACCGGAGACCTCGTCGAGGACAACCGGATCGACCGGTTCGGGGATATCGGTCTCCAGATCGAGGACCTCGAAGACCCTCTCGAAAGAGACCAGCGAGGTGGCGAACTCCACCCGGCTGTTCGACAGGCCAGACAGGGGGCCGTAGAGCTGGGTCAACAACATCGAGAACATGACCACGACCTCAAGTTCGAGGCGGCCCTGGATCACCAGCCACCCGCCCAACCAGAAGATGCCCGCCGTTCCTACGGCGCTGACCAGGCCCAGCGCGGCAAAGAACCATCGCCCCACCATGGCACGCCGGACACCCAGATCGCGAACAGCAGCCGCTTCGGTCTCGAATCGCGCCAGTTCGGCGTCCCTGCGACCGAAAAGCCTCACGAGAAGGGCGCCGCTCACGTTGAAGGCCTCCTGGAGGATGCCTGACATCACGGCGTTCCTCTCCATCTGCGCCTCGGTCACACGCCGCAAGACGCGGGCGACCCGGCGGGCGGGAAGGATGAACAGCGGTAGGGCGGCCAACGACAGGAGCGTGAGCCTCCAGTCGGCCCCGAGCATCACGACGAGGGCGGCCACCACAGCCACGAAGTTGGAGACGATCGTGACGAAGGTGCCGGTGATGGCCTGTTGGGCACCGACCACGTCACTGTTGAGCCGGTTCATCAGCTCTCCCGTCTTCGTCGCGGTGAAAAAACGCAGCGACATCCGGGAGAGGTGCTCGAAGAGCTGGCGGCGGAGATCGAATATGATTCCCTCCCCGGCTTTGGAGGACCACCACCGCTGCACGACGCCGACGAGCGCCGAAACGACCGGCACCAGCACCATGCCGACTCCCAGCAGTGTCAAGAGCCCTACGTCGCGCTCCGGGATGGCGTCGCCGATCAGATAGCGAACCAGGATCGGTGGCACGACACCCAGACCGCTCACCACGAGAACGGTGAGGAGTACGCCTAGGAGATAGCCGCGGTAAGGACCGGCGTACGACCACACCCGCTTGAGCAAGGCGCGGTCGACCGAAGGACGATCCTGGTCCTCGTCATAACGGATATAGCTGTACCAGCCTCCACCGTGAAACAGCCGTCGACCTCTCTTCGCGGGTCGACCAGCCTATCGCCGACCGCGGTTTTTGGGGATACGACGATGCGTGCCTCACTCGTCGAACGTCAGCTCCCCCAACGGCATCACGGAGGCGATTACCTCGTGGACGAGTTCCTCGTCGACCGCCGGAAAACCGTCGAGTTCGTAGCGGAACGGCTCGCGGAACCACACGTGCACCACGCCGCCGCCATCTTCCAGCCTCCACACCGGAAAGGCAGAGAGGTCCTCGAAGGCACAGAGGCGCTCGCCGGTGACGACGGCGGTGCACACCGCCTCGACATCGTCGCCGGCGGCCAATTCCACGCCGTCGGGGTCACGTGACACATTCAGGACCGCGAGTTGTCCAACCGATCGGGAACGGCTGTAGGGCTCCACCGACCACAAACCGAACGCCACGGTCGGATCGTCGGCCAGCGTCAGCTCTCGACTCTCGATCACGACTTGAGATGTGACGAACGAAACCTCAGTCGGCACGATGCCCGGGAACTCCACTTCCGGCGTGACCGCCACGATCTCGGCCGGTGACGCCTGCAGATAACGGGAGGCCGGACCAGAGCGGGCGAAGACCTCCGCCAGGACGGCGCTGGGTTCGGCGTCGGGTGCCGGCGGGCTGAACTCCCGATTGATCCAATCGGCGGTCCCGGCGGGTCGGGTCAGCGTGGGCAGCGTGGTGGTGGTCGTGGTGGCGGTGGTCGCCACCTCGCCGATCCAGTCCGACGAGCGCCCGCCCAACTCTCCGAGAGCCTCTTCCGAGCAGCCGGTGAGGGCGAACGCCAACGCCAGGATCATGAGGGACAGGATTCGCCCTCCGCCGGGGACGGTCCGCCCAGCGCCGTTCTCGCCTACTTGCAGCATTTACCCCCAGAAAGACGTTTCGCAGGCACCGATCGGTTCCCTCGTGTGGTCGGCGCGGTCATGATAGAGGTAGGCCGGCACCGCGATCTCCTAATGTCGCCGTGGATGTCGACAGTGCTATGCCTCCATGGGCCCAATCTGAACCAACTCGGCCGTCGCCAGCCAGAGGTCTACGGCTCCACCACTTTGCCGGAGCTGGAGGCGGCGGTGAACGACTGGGGTCGGACGCTCGGTTTCGAAGTCCGCTGCCTCCAGTCGAATCACGAAGGCGAACTCGTGGAAGCCATCCACGAAGCTCGTGACGACGCCGGCGTCATCTTCAATCCTGGTGCGCTGACCCACTCGTCGCGGGCGCTGCAGGATGCAGTGGCGGCGATCGACAGCCCCGTCGTGGAGGTCCATCTCTCGAACATCAGGAAAAGGGAACGATGGAGACGGCGCTCGTTCTTGGCGCCGGTGGCGGCGGCATCGATCTTCGGGCGGGGGCCGATCGGCTACCGGGACGGATTGCGGCATCTGGCCAACCGGGCCGCCTTCCCGATCGAGACCGTCCGCTACGGCCCCCACCCCGATCAGGTGATGGATCTGCGAAGAGGCGAAGCCTCGACCGGCGTGATTCTCGTCCACGGGGGATTCTGGCGGGACGAGTGGGGACGCGACACCACCGAGTCCTGGGCGGTGGACCTCGCCCGCCGCGGCGTGCCCTCGGCCAATCTCGAATATCGGCGTCTCGACTCGGGCGGCGGCGCGGCCGCCACAGTCTCGGACGTGGCGAGGGCGATGGAGGAAGCAACCGACCACCTAGGCACCGACTCCATCGTCGCCGTCGGGCACTCGGTCGGGTCCCAACTCGTCCTGGCCGCTATGGCGGAAGGGTTCCACGCCGCCGTATCCGCCTTCATCTCGGTGGGCGGGGTGCTCGATCTCGAAGGAGCAGAAAGGGATGGCATCGGCGATGGGGCGATCGAGGCCTTCGACCCCGGCTGGTCCCTCTCGCCACTCGGCCTGCCCCCGCCACGGTGCCCGGTGGTGCTGATGCATGGCGGAGCCGACGACCTAGTGCCCGACATCCAGTCCCGCCGCTACGCCGACTACCTGACCCACCATCAAGTGGAGCACCTGCTGGGCGTACTCGAGGAGGTGGGCCATTTCGACGCCCTGAAGGCCTCCTCTCCCGCGTGGACCGGGGCGCTCGACGCACTGGGTCGACTCGGACGACCACTCGGCCAAACGTAACTTTCCGTATTCTTCCAGATGGGGAGTTGCTTGGCTACACCAACAGCCTTACGCTCGACGGTGTCTGACGGGGCCATAGGCCTCTTCGGGCGGAGTCACTGAGTTGAGACGCGCACATCCCCTATTCTTGGTCGCCATTTGGGCGGTGGTGGCACTGTTGGCAGTCGCCGGCTTTGCCGCGTTCCAGATCCAGGGTCGGGAGATCCCCCAGTCCCCTACCGCCACCCTCGGCCGCGAGGTCGGCGCCCTCGCCGGCCTGGGCTTCAACGCGCCCGACTCCCAGGTGGCCAAGGCGGCCGCGACCTCGGACACCTCATCCGAGGAGGAGGAACCGACCGCCGAGGACCTCCTGGGCACGACCGATACTTCCGCCCCCGAATCGTTCGATACGGTTCCGACGCATGGTTGGCTGTCCGAGATGCAGGTGCGGGCGCTCATCACCGGCTATTTCAACGAGGAGGACGTCAACCGGGCGATCCGGGTGGCATGGTGCCAGTCGCGCTTCAATCCAACCTCGACCGATCCGGCGACCGGCGGTACGGGACTGTTCCATCATCTTCCGGAGTTCTGGCCGTCGCGGGCGGAGGCCGTCGGGTTCGCCGGTGCCGAGCCCACCGACCCGGAGGCGAACGTGGCGGCGGCGGCCTATGCCATCTACGAAGAGGGTGGATGGTCGATCTTTCCGTGTACTCCCTGACGCGCTAGCGGAAGTCGCGGGAGCGGACGCTGTAGACGCCGACCTCTTCCATCGACCGGGCAACGAGGTTGGTGACCCCGTGCCGGTACTCGAGGCGGCCTGAGATCACCAGGGCAGAAGCCCGGCGGGCCAGCGGCCGGTACTTCTCCCAGATGTCGGGCAAGACAATGACGTTGAGCTGGCCGGTCTCGTCCTCGAGGTTGAAGAAGATGACCCCCGAGGCGGTGCCGGGACGCTGACGGTGAGTGACGACACCTGCCACCTTCACCGAACCGGGCCGGTGCAGCGCCAGTGCCTCACTGACCGAGAGGCATCCACGTTCGCTCATCTCCCGCCGGACGAACTCGATCGGATGGCGGACCGATATCCCGGTGGCCCACAGGTCGGCGCGGTGGGATTCCTCCTCGCCCATCCGGGGGAGGGGCGGTGCTTCCGCTCCCGGTGTGAGGGGAAGCCGTCCCGGATCGATCTCGGACAGCGCTCCCGCCGCCCACATGCCGGGACGCCTGTCGAGCCCGATGGAGGCGAGTGCGCCTACCGCGGCCAGGCCTTCGAGCGACGCCACTCCGAGCCCGGTGCGATGGGCGAGATCCTCGGGTGACACGAAGGGGCCTCCGATGGCGCGGGCTGCCTCTATCCGGGCGATCTCGGCCGGGCCCAGATTGCGGACGTAGCGGAGCCCCAGGCGGACGGCCACCGCCGGTCGGATCGGGTCATCGACCGGCCCCCTCCCCCGCCGCCACGCCCGCCCCATGAAGCGGACGATGTCGTCGATGTCGGCGTCCCACGGCTCGATCGTGCAGTCGTGGACAGAGGCGTTGATTTCCGGCTGGAGAACCACGACCCCGTGACGCTGTGAGTCCTGGACCAGGCTGTTCGGGGTGTAGAAGCCCATGGGTTGGGCGTTGAGCAGTCCGGCCAGATATTCCGCCGGCCAGTGGTGGCGCAGCCAGGCCGACATGTAGACGATGTAGGCGAAGCTGACCGAGTGGGACTCGGGGAAACCGAAGCTGGCGAACCCCTGCAGCTTCTCCCAGATCTCGTCGGCCGCCGCCCCGGTGATCCCGTTGGCCGCCATCCCGGCGAACACCTCTTCACGTAGCCGTCCCATTGCCTCATCCGAACGCTTGTGGGTCATCGCCTGGCGCAGGCGGTCTGATTGGTTGCCGTCGAAGCCGGCGCAGATGCGTGCCATCTCCATCAGCTGTTCCTGGAAGATCGGCACACCGAGCGTCTTGGCCAGGATCGGCTCGGTCGACGGATGGGGAAAGCGGATCGCCTCCTCACCGCTGCGGCGGCGCAGGTAAGGATGGACCGACTGGCCCTGGATCGGGCCCGGCCGGATCAGGGCGACTTCCACCGCCAGGTCGTAGAAGGTGCGGGGCCGCATACGGGGAAGCGTGGCGATCTGCGCCCTCGATTCGACCTGGAACAATCCCACCGTGTCGGCGTCTCCCAGCGAGTCGTAGATGACCGGTTCTTGGGGAATCGTGGCCAGGTCGATGGCGAGCCCGTGGCTCTCGTCGATCAGGTCGACCGACAGATGCAGCGCATTGAGCATTCCCAGGCCCAACAGGTCGAACTTGACGATGCCCACGGCGGCGGAATCGTCCTTGTCCCATTGCAGCACGGTCCTCCCTTCCATCCGTCCCCACTCGAGTGGCACGACCTGCCACAGCGGGCGGTCGGCGATGACCATCCCCCCCGAGTGGATGCCGAGGTGACGTGGGAACCCGTCGATGCGACGGCAGATGTCGTATATGAGGTCGGCCGTGAGACCGGCGGGCAGCGGGACCTCGTCCCGCAGGTTGCCCGAATGGCGGGTGTCGACGTAGCGCGAGAGGGAATCGACCTGCGCCTGGGTGAAACCGAAGGCCTTGCCGACGTCGCGCAGTACCGATCGAGCCCGATAGGTGATGACGTTGGCCACCATCGCGGCCCGTTCCCGGCCGTAGCGGCGGTAGCAGTACTGGATCACCTCCTCCCGACGGTCCGCCTCCAGGTCGAGATCGATGTCGGGGGCCCGCCCCCGCTCTTCAGACAGGAAACGTTCGAAGGGCAGATGCAGACGGATGGGATCGACCCGCGTGAGCCCCAGGCACCGGCACACCGCCGAGTCGGCCCCCGAACCCCTGATCTGACAGTAGATGTCCTGGGAGCGAGCGAAGGTGACCAGATCCCAGACGACGAGGAAGTAGCCGGGAAAGCCGAGACGCTCGATGATCCCCAGCTCATGCTCGAGACGGCGCCTGGCCGCGGGATCGATCCCGTCCTTTCCTCCCCCCGGATAGACCGAACGAGCACCTTCCCAGGTGAGGTGGCGGAGATACTCCATCTCCGAGCGAAAATGGCCCGGCATCGGGAAATCCGGCAGTGAGGGGGCCACCAGGCCGAGGTCGAACGCCAGCCGCTCTCCCAGTTCGGCGGCCCGGGCGACCGACCCGGGGTAACGGGCGAAGAGGGCCTGCATCTCTTCGGTTGGGCGCAGATGGCGAAGATCGGTCGCCGGGCGGAAGCCGTCTGCCTCGTCCAGCGACCGACGTCCGGCGATGGCAGCCAGCACCTCGGACAGGTCGGCATCGTCCCGGTCGGCGTAGTGCACCTGATTGGTGGCCACGACCCCCAGTCCCAGACGCTGGGCTACTTCCCACATGAGGTCGTTGCGACTGTCGTCACCGGGTAGTCCGTGGTTCCACAGCTCGAGATGAAAACGCGACCCGAACAGCTCCCGCATCCGGGTAGCCGCCTTCATCGTGCCAGTCAGGTCTCCGCGGGCAGCGGCAGCAGGAACCGCCCCGCCGTGGCATCCGGACAACGCCCATACCTGCCGGGTGGCCGCCACCTCGGCCAGGTCGCCCCAGTCGTACGCGGGGCCGTCTTTGACGCCCCGCATCTGGCCCTCGGTGATGAACCGTCCCAGGGCCCGATAACCGTCCGGCGAGGCAGCCAGCAGGATGAGATGCTCGGAGGGAGGTTTCCGTGTCGGTTTGCTGCCATGCATCCCGACGCTTCGCCCCCGGCGCCTTCCGAACGGCTGGCGCTGCGACCGCTCCTCGTCCCACGCTTCTGCCCTCGCCACCGGGTCGGAACCGCCGTGATGGTGGTCCAGCGACATCGCCACCTCCACCCCGTAGACGGCCGGCAGACCGGCCGCCCGAGCCGCCTGCCAGAACCGGGACACGCCATAGAACCCGTTGTGATCGGTCACGGCCAGCGCCCGGTATCCCAACTCCACTGCCCGCTCGACCAGATCCTCGGGGAACGAGGCGCCATCGAGGAAGGAGTAGTTGGTGTGGCAATGGAGTTCGGCGTAGGACACCTTTGCCATCATATCGAACAGACGTTCGATGCACGAATGCACCGGTAGTAGGTGGTAGGTAGTGAGTCGTGGGTCACTGACCACGTCAACTGCGGACCGGTCTTCACCACGGATCCTTGGTTTCGCGGTTCGCGTCTCGGAAGTGTGGCTGGGGGCGCGGGGGTACCTACACGCACCAGTCAGTACCGGTGAGCCGGATCCCGTAGTCTCCTCCGATCCGCCCAGGAGACACACATGCAGATCCAGAAGACCATCCGCCTCACCGGCAGTTCGCCCGACTCGATCGAGGACGCGGTGCGCACCGTTCTCGCTCGCGCCGCCGTCACCATCGCCGACATCGTCCGCTGGGACATGGTCAGGGCGGGAGGAAGAGTCGATGATTCCGGAGTGCCCACAGAGTTCGAGGTGACCGTCGATGTGACATTCGGTATCAGAGACTCCGTGGAACACGGGTGAACGGAGCCCTACCCGACCCGGCCTCGCTGGGCGAGGGCATCCATCTCATTCCGCTCCCGCTTCCCTTCCGGTCCCCGGCCTGGGTGAACGGCTACGCCATCGAAACACCCGACGGGGTCACCTTGGTCGACTGCGGCTGCGACTGGGAACCAGGACGCCAGGCGCTCGGAGCGGGGCTCACCCAACTGGGCCTCGGCGACGCCCCGATCGAGGCGCTCATCGTGAGCCACCTCCACCCCGATCACGTCGGGATGGCGGGACGGGTGATGGTCGAGCACGGGGCGCGGTTCATCATGCATCGCAGAGCTGCACGCCTGGTCGACCGATACAACGACACGCCGGGTTTCGTCGCCCGCAACCTCACGCTCGCCGCCCGCCACGGCGTGCCCCCATCCGAGGCGGCGATGCTGGCGGGCGAAGTCGAGCGACCGGCCTACATGCCGTTGATCCCATCGCCCGATGTCGTGGTCGACGACGGGGATGCCATCGACCTGGGTGAGGGGCGGCATCTCGAGGTCCTTCACACTCCAGGTCATGAGCCTTCGCACATCTGCCTGCGCGACTCTCGGAGCGGTGTGATCTTCTCCGGCGACCACGTCCTTCCCCGGATCTCACCTGTGATCATGTTCGACGAGGACTTCGACGATGTGTTGGGCGACTATCTGGCTTCCTTGCGCCGCCTGTTGGACGTTCCCATCGGACTCACCTTCCCGGCGCACGGCGGGATCATCGAAAGGGGAGGCGCCCGGGTGGATCAGATCCTCCTCCACCACGCGCGCCGTCTCGATCAGATGCGCCAGGTGGCCCGGTCCGCTTCCCTTACCGCCTGGTCACTGGTGGGCACGGTCTTTCGACCCAACCTCTCCCCCATCGATCAGCGGCTGGCTCTGCGAGAGACGGTGGCCCATCTCGAGCATCTCCGCCTGGCGGGTCGCCTCGACAGCGAGGCTCGCGACGGCGTCGTTTGGTACCGGGGTTGACTCCCTTCGACGCACCGAGATACAGCCGTGTATGGTCTCCGACAGGCCGCCAGGCCGGATCGAGTAGAAGGGGAATTAGATGAGGAAGCGCACGGCGCTGATGGCCGTCCTCGCCGCACTGACGTCACTTCTAGCGGCCACCGGACCGTCGGCTGCTCAGACGAGCGGGGACCTCTCGACCAGGGACACAGGCGACAGATTGTCCGGGACGGTCTCAGATGCGTTCGAGCTGCGCAGTCCCGACGATGTCGTCCAGGTGTTCATCCAGCTCGACGAGCCGTCCGTGGCCGAGTTCGCCGCCGAAACGAGTGCCGGGCGGGCCGCCCAGCAGGCCCAGGGACGCGCCGTCCTCGCGCAGCAGGCGGAGTTGCGCTCGGCGCTGGGCTCGTTGATCGTCGAGGAACGGTCCAGCCTGGCCGTCGGCGCCAACGGCATCCGGGCGATGGTGCGAGCCGGTGACATCCCGGCCGTCCGCGCCACGGATGGTGTCGAAAGCGTGGCCACCGTGACCCGCTATCACCTCACCAACGAGACGAGCGTGCCCTGGATCGGTGGAGAGACGCTCCAGGATGCCGGCTTCACCGGCGACGGCGTCTCCATCGCCATCATCGACACGGGCATCGACTACACCCACTCGTCTTTGGGGGGCAGCGGCGATCCCCAGGACTACACCGACAACGACCCCGGCGTCGTAGAATCGGGCACCTTCCCCACCGCCAAGGTGGTGGGAGGCTTCGACTTCGCCGGTCCCACCTACGACGCCGACGAACCGAGTCTCGCCACCCCCAGCCCGGATCCCGACCCATTGGACGTCAACGGCCACGGGACCCATGTGGCGGGCACGGCGGCCGGCATGGAAGTGCCCGACGACGTCGGTGAGGGCATGGCTCCCGATGCCAACCTGTACGCGTTCAAGGTCTTCGGCGACGTGGCCGGATCCACCGAGTTGGTCTCGGATGCCATCGAACGCGCCCTCGACCCCAACAACGACCTTTCCATGGATGACGCCGTCGACGTCATCAACATGAGCCTCGGGGCGCCCTACGGCAATCCGCAAGATCCCTCGGCCATTGCCTCGCAGAACGCTGTCGAGAACGGCGTGGTGGTGGTCGCCTCGGCCGGCAACGAGGGGACCCCTCCTTATGTGACCGGTTCGCCAGCCGTGGCACCCGACGTGATCTCGGTTGCCGCCTCCATCGACGGCGGTGCCGAGGTACTCGCCATGCCCGTGAACTCCCCGGCGGAGATCGCCGGCCAGTACGAGGCGCAAGCGGGCGATTTCGGTCCCCTGGATCCGCCAACCGATGGCGACCTGGCTATCGCCGCGCCGCTCGACGCCTGCAACCCGATCACGAGTGACGTCGAGGGGAAGATCGCCCTGATACAGCGCGGTACCTGTGAGTTCACGGTGAAGGTGCGCAACGCTGAGGACGCGGGGGCCATCGGGGCTCTCGTCTTCAACAACGTGGAAGGGCCACCCATCGGCATGGCCCACAACGGAACGGAACCGAAACCGACGATTCCGGCGATGATGATCGGCCTCGCCGACGGCGAGCTGATCCACACAACCGCCGCCAGCGAAACGGTCAACGTGACGCTGACCGACGATGTGACGCTTCCCAAGCCCGACCTGGCCGACAACATGGCGGGCTTCACGTCTCGGGGCCCCGGCTTCGACAACGTGTTCAAGCCCGACCTGAGCGCTCCTGGATTCTCGATCGGCTCGGCGGACGTAGGCTCCGGTTCCGGACTCACCTTGAACAGTGGCACTTCGATGGCCGCCCCGCACGTAGCGGGTGCCGCGGCTCAGTTGCTCGACTGGAACGACGGCCTCACACCCGCCCAGGTGAAGGCGCTGCTGATGAACTCGGCCACTCCGGCCAACGTGGAAGGTCCGGTCTTCACCGCCGGAGCCGTGCCGGTGGCCAGCCAGGGAACCGGCATCATCCACGTGGACAAGGTGGTCGAGGACCTGCAGGGATACACGACCCCCGGCGGCCTGGTGTTCCACCTCAACCCAACCACGGAGACGAGCGACACCCGGACCGTGACGATCCACCGTCTCGACGGGGAGGGTGAGGCCACCTATGACGTCGAGGTCGAGCCCAACCAGCAGTTGGACGGCGTCACCTGGGAGGTTTCGAGCAGTTCGGTTTCGACTTCCGGTGGGAGCGGCTCGGTCGACGTCACGGTGACGGTGAACCCGGCCGCGCTCGCCTCCGACGACGGCTTCTTCAGCCAAGCTGAGAGCGACGGGTGGCTGAGGCTCACCAACACGGAGGATGCGGACGACACGATGGTCGTCGGCCTGGTGGCCGTGGCCGATCCCGCCTCCACTGTCACCGCCGCCGGTGGGGAAGCGGTCGTCTCGTTGACCAACGATGGCCCGGGCGACGGATTCGCCGACGGCTTCACCAACACTGGAGCGGAGGGCGAGACCGTCGCTGCGGTTGGATTCCGGACCGGCTTCGTTGCCGAGGCCGACGGCGGGCCGTACGACACGATCGACTTCGGCGTTGCCCTGGCTGAGGCGTGGTCGTCCCCGTCGGCCAACGAGATCGACATCCTGCTCGACGTCGACGAGGACGGGACCGACGAATACGCGGTCGTGGCTGCCGATCTGGGCGCGTTGCAGAATGCCGCCCCCACCGGACAGGTCGTGACCGCCCTCTTCGATCTGGTGAACGGAGGGGGCTTCCTTCTGTACTTCGCCGTCGGGGATCTCAACGATCGCGTGATCACCCTTCCCGCCGATCTGACCGGGGACTTTGGGTTCCTCGAGGAAGGCGACACGAGCTTCGACATGACGGTGGCCGTATTCGACCAGGTGGGTCTCGTCGGTGTCTCCGAGACGATTCCGGTGGACCTGACGTCGGAGATAACGCCGGACGGCGGGCCGCCCGACGTGGGAGCCGACTTCCACACCTTCAGCCTGGTGTTGCCGGCCGATGGATTCGGAGAAGTGGCAACGGAAGGCGCGGGCGACCTGCTCTGGTTGTTCCAGAACAACACCTTGGCCGACCAGTTCTCGATCACCACTGTGACCGCGGCCGAGCCGCCGGCTCCCCCGCCGCCCGGCGAACCGCCGAGCTTCGACGACGTGCCGGACGACCACTTGTTCCACCAGGAAATCACCTGGCTGGCAGAGCAGGGAATAACCCGCGGATGCAATCCCCCGGCCAATGATCTGTTCTGCCCGGACGACTCGGTCACCAGGGGCCAGATGGCCGCCTTCCTCAACCGAGCGCTGGACCTGGCGTCCACGACGGAGGACTTCTTCGTGGATGACGACAGCAGTGTCTTCGAAGGCGACATAAACAGGCTGGCGGCGGCCGACATCACACGCGGCTGCAACCCGCCGGCCAACGATGAGTACTGCCCGGGTGACACCTTGTCGCGGGCCCAGATGGCGACGTTCATGATGCGGGGCTTCGGCTTCGCCGACGGAGCCGGGTCAGACCTGTTCGTCGACGACGACGGCAACATCCATGAGGACGCCATCGACATCATCGGCACCGCCGACGTGACCCGTGGCTGCAACCCGCCGGCCAACGACATGTTCTGTCCCGATGAGGACATCACGCGAGGCCAGATGGCGGCGTTCCTCTTCCGGGCGTTCCAGACTGCCGGGCTGGAGGACTAGCGAGAGGCTGTCCGAGATGAAGGGGCCCCCAGCGGGGGGCCCCTTCGTCGTCCCGGTTACGATTCGTCCCGGAGGTGTCGATGGAATGGAACATCAGGACGATCGTGGTCGGGATCGACGGCTCCGACCACAGTCTCGAGGCGGCCCGGAGAGGCTTGGCGCTCGCCCGGCGCTTTGGAGCGCGATTGCTCCTGGCGACGGTGGTGCGCCCCCCCGAGGGATGGTGGGGTATCGGAGGTGCGCCTCCGCCGCCCGACGCCTTTTCCGCCGCGGTGGTGGAGGGGCGCCGCCGAATCCTCGATCAGGCGGAAGCAGCCCTCGATCTCGAGGGAGTCGACTACGACACCATCGAGGAAGTGGGCGACCCCGCCAGCCAGCTATCTGAGCTCTGTCGCAGCGAATCGGCCGATCTCCTGGTCATCGGACGGAGGGGCGCCGGATTGGTCGAGCGAATCGTGCTGGGCTCGGTAGCCGATCGCGTCGCTCATGTGGCTCCCTGCCCGGTCTTGACGATCCCCTAAATCCCGAGAGAAGCCTTTCGATCTCTCCGCGTTCTTGTCACGCCTGGTCAGTACGTTCCCGACCTAGCCGCCGCCCACCCGACCGGTCGCCTGTTGTCCGGTGTCCTCTGCCCCACGTCAGACGTTGAAGCGAAAGTGCAGCACGTCACCGTCGGCCACGACGTATTCCTTGCCCTCGACCCGTAACTTGCCGGCGGCTCGAAGGGCGGCCTCGCTTCCGAACTCCACCAGATCGTCGATGCGGTATACCTCGGCTCGGATGAATCCCGCTTCGAAATCCGAGTGGATGGCGCCGGCTGCCTGGGGAGCCTTGGTGCCGGCGGAGATCGTCCAGGCCCGGATTTCTTTGGGGCCGGCGGTGAAGAACGTTCGGAGCCCCAGCAGCCGGTATGTTGCTCGGGCCAGCGTGTGAAGCCCCGGTTCCTTCAGTCCCAGCTCGGCCAGGAACTCGGCGCGTTCGCTCGGATCCAGTTCGGCGATCTCGGCTTCGGCTTGGGCACAGATGATCACCACCTCCGCATTCGACTCCCGGGACCATTCCTCGACCCGGTCAGTGTGCCGATTGCCGGGCAGACCCTTCTCGTCGACATTGCAGGCGTAAAGGACGGGACGGGCGGTCAACATTTCCATCTCACGGATGGCCGTTCTCTGCTCCGGCGACCACTCCCGGGAGGCCACTCGGTCTCCCCGTCCCAGATGCTCAACGACGTTTCGGGCGATGTCCCTGCGCGCAATCAGATCCTTGTCACCTGCCCGGGCTGCTCGCTCGAGCCGTTCCAGCCGCCGTTCGGCGACCTGGAGGTCGGCCAAAATCAGCTCGGTCTCGATCGTCTCGATATCGCGGATGGGATCCACCGACCCCTCTACATGGGTGACATCGGGGTTCTCGAAGCAGCGAACGACCTCGATGACGGCGTCCACGGTTCGCACGTGACCCAGGAACTGGTTACCCAGCCCCTCCCCTTCGCTCGCGCCCCGCACCAGCCCGGCGATGTCGAGGATCTCAACCACCGCCGGTACGACGTTCTCGGTCTCGATCACGAAGTTGATGGCGTTCAGTCGGTCGTCGGGGACCGGAACGACTCCGATGTTCGGCTCGATAGTGGCAAAGGGGTAGTTGGCGGCCTCTACCCCGGCAGCTGTGAGTGCGTTGAAGAGGGTGGATTTGCCCACGTTGGGCAGACCGACGATCCCCGCACGCAGGCTCATGGTCGGGCTTTGGGCGCGCCACACGGGCTGGCGTGGATGGTGGGAGCCATGATGGGGAAGATTACCGGCGGGCGGTCAGCCGTCCCAAGCTGCTCAGGCCGCCATGAGGATCGATCTGGCGCCGAACCCGCCGGCGATCGCCAGGAGCCACGAGATGAGAGAGCCGATCAGGACGTACTCGGCGCTCAGATGCGGTTCATCGCCCGTGATCTCAGGGAAGCGGAGTATCGCCTTGGCCGCCACGACGAGTGCGGCCGCGTCCGCCTCACCGCTCAGCACGAGCAGGAAGATGATCAGCCGTTCCAGGATGCCTATCCACCGTCCGGCGCCTTCCGAGCCTCCGGTGTCCACCGCCCGAATGTGAACCAGGAGGAGGCGGATGAGCCAATTGGCGGGAGCCGTCAATAGAACGGCGATGGCGACGACGGATACTTCCTCAAGCATCGAATATCACGTCGGGAAACCGGGGGGTGGCCGTTAGGCGCAGGGTGGCGAGTCCGTGTCGGCTCACCCGGCGGCTGACAGAGCTCTCATGCAGGCCCAGCCGTTCGGCCAGGGCTCTTTGAGTATCTCCCTCTTCCAAGCCTTCGAGGATGGCGACGTCGGCCTCATCGAGGTCATCGAGGTGGGCGTCACGCAGCATCAGGTATGAATTCAACAGTTGATCCCATCCGGTCTCGGTGACGACGATCGTACGGGCGGGTTGTGACGAATCGACCCGCTCGATGGCTTCCCGTGCCCTCCACCAAGCCGGTCCATCCGAACCGAAAGCCGAGGGACTCTCCGGCTCCACCAGGATCTCTCCCCAACCCACACCGATCCGGAGGCGGGCCAGTCCGATGGTGCCCAGATGCAGGTGCCAGGCGGCGGCGAGGGCGTCGGACAGACGGGCGTAACGGCCCTGGAATTCGTCGCCCAGGGTGATAGAGAGCGGGCTACCCGCCTGTTCCGAAACGCGCTCGAGGACCTCCAGCAGGCGTTCCTGCAAAGCGGGCCGGTCCGCCACCTGGCGCGAGGCAACGACGTCTCCGATCAAACCAGCCACTTGCTTCATAGATGCAAGAGTAGTCCGACTTGCGCTGAATATGCAAGGTAGAAAGAACTTGCACCAGACGCGCAGGCATCACATAGGGGCGGCAATCTCCGTGCGGACCTCGAAGTCGCCCTCGACATAGTCGATGCGTTCCGCCCGGGCAGCCTCGGCCAGATCTGCTTCTGCCGCCCGAATGGCCTCGAGCCGACTGGGCGAGTCCGCTACGACAACGGAAGCGACCGGGTTTCTCATGGAGACCTTGGCATCGGACTTTGCCCGCCGTATCTGCGAGAGGACTTCGGCCGTGATGTCCATGATCGCCGGATCACCGGTCAGGTGAGCGACTTCGGTGATTTCGGGCCAGGGGGATCGGTGGACAGATCCTTCCTTCCACCAACTCCACACCTCCTCGGTGACATAGGGCAGGAACGGGGCGAACAACCGCAGGAACAGCGAGAGTGACAGTTGCAGGGCGGCTTGGGCGGAGGCGGCGTCGCCGCCTTCCCCGTATGCCCGGCTCTTCACCAATTCCACATAGTCGTCCGTCCACGACCAGAAAGCCGATTCTGTTACGTCCAGGGCTCGGGCGTAATCGAAGTGGTCGAACGCCGACGTGGCCTCGCCAACGACCTCCGCCATGCGAGCGAGCATCGCCCGATCGAGCTCCTGCGAAACCGCCTCGGGAGCGACGTCGTCGGCCAGGCCGAGGACGAACCGGGAGGCGTTGAGAATCTTGATGGCCAATCGGCGGCCGATCTTCATCTGGCCTTCGTCGTAGGCCGTGTCCGCCCCCGGTCGGGCCGAGGTCGCCCAGTAGCGAACGCCATCCGCGCCGTGCTCGGCGAACAATGCGTCGGGCGTTACCACGTTGCCCTTCGACTTCGACATCTTCTTCCGGTCGGGGTCGAGGATCCAGCCGTTGATCGTCGCTCGGGTCCAGGGAAGGGATCCGAATTCGTGGTGGGCGCGAACCACCGTCGAGAAGAGCCATGTCCGGATGATCTCGTGTCCTTGAGGGCGCTGATCCATCGGGAACACGGACTTGAACAGGGCATCGTCCTGGCCCCACCGCCCGGCGATGAGCGGCGTCAGTGAGGATGTCGCCCAGGTGTCGAAGATGTCGTATTCGCCCACGAAGCCGTTGGGCGCCCCCCGCTGATCGGCGGTGTAGCCGGGCGGGACATCCGATCCGGGGTCCACTGGTAGATCGGAGAGGTGGGGAGTGAGCGGATCCGAGTAGTCGGGCTCACCCTTCTCATCGAGGCGATACCAAAGCGGGATGGGAACGCCGAAGAACCGCTGGCGGCTGACGAGCCAGTCGCCGGTGAGACCCTCCACCCAGTGTCGGTAGCGGACTTCCATGTAGTCCGGGACCCAATCGAGCTCGGTGCCGCGGGCGAGTAGCTCTCCACGGAGATCGGCGTCGCGACCTCCGTTGCGGATGTACCACTGACGGCTGGTGACGATCTCGAGCGGGCGATCGCCCTTTTCGTAGAACTTGACGGCGTGCGTGATCGGACGCGGCTCTCCCTCCAGGTCGCCGGAGTCCTGTAGCATCTCGACCATTCGGCGGCGAGCCTGATTCACGTACTTTCCCGCCAGTTCGGCATAGGCGGCGCGTCCCTGCGGTGACTCGATCCACTCCGGGGTCTCCTCCTGGAAGCGCCCGTCGCGACCGATCACCGCCCGGGTCTCGAGATCCAGCTCGCGCCACCACGTGACGTCGGTCGTGTCGCCGAAGGTGCAGATCATGGCGATCCCGCTCCCCTTTTCGGGGTCGGCAAGATGATGACCGACGACCGGAACCTCCACGCCGAACACCGGCGAACTGACGGACCGGCCGAACAGGTCCCGGTAGCGCGAGTCTTCCGGATTCGCCACCAGGGCAACGCAGGAGCAGACCAGCTCGGGCCGGGTCGTCTCGATGTAGATGGGTTCCTGGTCTTGGCGGTGGAAAGCAATCCGGTGGTAGGCACCGGGACGTTCCCGATCCTCCATCTCGGCCTGGGCCACGCCGGTCTGGAAGTCGGTGTCCCACATGGCGGGCGCCTCCTGAGCGTAGGCCTCGCCTCGCTCGAGGTTGGCGAGGAACGCCCGCTGGCTTATCTCCTGGGTCGACTCGCCGATCGTGGTGTACAGATGGGTCCAGTCCACCGATAGTCCGAGAATGCGAAATGAGTTCTCGAAAGCCTTCTCGTCCTCTTCTGTGAGGATGTGACACAGTTCGATGAAGTTGCGCCGCGAGATGGGCCGGGGCGGGTCGAATGGCCGCGCGGGCGGTTCGAATCCATCCTCGTGCGGCAGCGACGGATCGCATTTGACCCCGAAGTAGGCCTGCACACGACGCTCGGTGGGAAGTCCGTTGTCGTCCCAGCCGATGGGGTAGAAGACCGTCTTACCCTTCATCCGCTGGTAACGGGCAATGGCATCGGTCTGGGCGTAACCGAACACCGTCCCCATATGCAGGGACCCCGACACCGTGGGCGGTGGCGTGTCGATCGAGTAGACGTCGTCCCGGGAGGCGTCGGCGGGGAAGCGATATATGCCGTCTGCTTCCCAGCGGGCGCTCCAGCGTTCCTCCAGACCGTCGATCGAGGGCTTTTCCGGGATGTTTCTCATCCGGCCTCAGGGTACTGGCCGCAGCCGCGGGCGGACCAACCAGAGGGCTAGGGTGGCACAGGTGAGACCGGCCCGTTTTCCGCTGCTCGTGGCGTTTCTCAGCGTGGTGGCATGCGGCGCGGTCACCGTCGAGCTTCCCGACGAGATCGGCGCCGACTTCGAGCTCGAGGCAACCCTCGACGAACTAGGCAATTGCGACACCCTGAGCGACACTTTCGTTGCGGTGGTCCGCCAAGCGGCCGCCGACATCGACGAGCTGTCCGAATCGACCGACGGGCGGGTACCCGCCGGCGAGCTGGAAGAAAAGGTGGATGTCATCGTGAACGGCGCCTACTTCGAGATAGCCGAACGCCTCGGATGCCGCACCGTCAGCCAGCGCCTGGAGACACTCGACCGACTCCGTCGCCTCGACCCTGACTCGGCGGCCGGTGATGATCTCGTCACCGAGATCATCCGTCAGCTCGAAGAACAGGGAATCTGACCCCGGCCAGGCGCTCGTTCGTCATTCGACCGGCAGGGGTCTCCCGGCGGCAAAAGCCTCCAGCACCTCGGTTGCCCGGGGCTCGTCGCGCACCAGGTAGGAGACGCCGTTCTCGCTGCTGCCGACTACCGGCAGCGTCACCGCTTCCGTCTCCCCGGCCGAACGGAATGCCCATCCTGTCCGGACCAGGAGCAGCGGGGTGACGGTGGAGTCGCCGGTGATGTTGCCCGTCACCTGGTTCAGCACCAGCGGGCTGCGGACCATCCCAGTCGGGCTCGAGGCCTTGGCGAGAATCTCGAGCATCACCTCTCTCTGGCGGCCGGTTCGCTCGATGTCGCCCCCCCTCACCGTTTGCCATTCACCGTCACGAAGTTCCTCGTAGCTCCGAGAGCGGGCATAAGCCAGGGCGGTGGCGCCGTCGACGACCTGGCTGCCCGCTTCGTCGACCTCGAGTCCGGATTTGAGGTCACGGGCGGGAGCCGGAAAGTCGAGTTCGATTCCCCCCAGGGCATCGACGATCCCGGCGAACCCGCCGAAGTCGACCTCCAGATAGTGGTTGATGGGAATCCCGGTGGCCTGGGCCACCGTGTCGACCAGCAGTTCGGGTCCGCCGAAGGCGTAGGCGGCGTTGACCTTGTCCGTGCCTTCGCCGGGTATCTCCACCTTCAGGTCCCGCGGGATCGAAAGAAGCTGGACGCGGTCGTCGACGACCTGCATCAGCATGATCACGTCGGCGCGGGCGCCTCCGAAATCGCCGAAGTTGCCCTCGAGATCGTCGGGGAGGTTCTCACGGCTGTCGCTGCCGACGACGAGGTAGGTGCCCTCCCCCGGGACCAGCGCCTCGATGGTGCCGGCGTCCTCCATCCTGAACTCCGCCAGCAACACCGCCCCGACGGCCAACGCCGCCAGGATGGTGAGAAATAGGAGGATACCGATCGTCCACCGTTGCCCGCGACTCATGCGCCGTCGCCGGCGGGGTGGCGGCTGGTGACGGGAGGGCTGGGAGGAAAGCAGGCGCGTTTCGTCGGGCATGGTCAAAAGGGTTCAGCACGGCTGTGCCGCCGATATCATGCCAGATCGGTCTGGCTAAGTGGTGTCACGCTCCTCGAACCTGGAGGCCGGACATCAGGCGTTCGACCGAAGCGGCGATCTCTGCCACTGCCTGATCGAAGACTTCCTGGTTGTGACGGGCCGGCTTGGAGAAGCCAGACACCTTACGGACGAACTGGCGCGCCGCCGCTTCGATGTCCTCCGGCGGAGATACTTCGGCCCCTTCCCGCAACCGCACGATTGATCTGCACATATCCGGGATGGTAAAGCCGATGCGACCCATTCACCGCGTCGCGGATCGTCCTCTTCCCTACCGGCGTGAGCCTCTACATGTTCCGCCGGTATTTGCCGCCGATGTCGTAGAGGCGGTGGGTGATCTGGCCGAGTGAGGCGACTTTGGTGGTGTCCATGAGCGCGTCGAAGGTGTTCTGGCCGGAGGTGGCGGCGTCGGCGAGCTGGTCGAGTGCTTGCTGAGCGGTCGCCTGGTTGCGGTCCTGGAAAGCGGCGACATTGCGGATCTGTTGTTGCTTCGCCTCGTCGTCCGCGCGGACGAGGGTGTCGGGGATCACGAAGGGGGAGCCTTGTTTGGAGAGGAAGGTGTTGACACCGACGACGGGATATTCCCCGGATTCTTTCTCCTTCTCGTAGTGGAGTGACTCTTCTTGGATCTTGGTGCGCTGGTATTGGCGCTCCATCGCCCCCAGTACTCCCCCGCGCGATGAGATCCGATCGAACTCGGTGAGGACGGCCTCTTCGACCAGGTCGGTCAGCTCTTCGATGATGAACGACCCCTGGAGCGGGTTCTCGTTTTTGGCCAGGCCGAGTTCCCGGTTGATGATGAGTTGGATGGCGAGTGCCCGGCGGACCGACTCTTCGGTGGGGGTGGTGATGGCCTCGTCGTAGGCGTTGGTGTGCAGCGAGTTGCAGTTGTCGTAGATGGCGTACAGCGCCTGGAGGGTGGTGCGGATGTCGTTGAAGGAGATCTCCTGGGCGTGGAGGGAACGGCCCGAGGTCTGGATGTGGTACTTGAGCATCTGGGAGCGGGGATTGGCGCCGTAGCGATGTTTCATCGCTTTGGCCCATATCCGTCGGGCTACCCGGCCGATGACGGCGTATTCGGCGTCGATGCCGTTGGAGAAGAAGAAAGACAGGTTGGGAGCGAAGGCGTCGATGTCCATCCCCCGCGACAGGTAGTACTCGACGTAGGTGAACCCATTCGCCAAGGTGAAGGCGAGTTGGGTGATGGGGTTGGCGCCGGCTTCGGCCATGTGATATCCCGAGATCGAAACCGAGTAGAAGTTGCGCACCCCCTGGTCGATGAACCATTCCTGGACGTCGCCCATCATCTTCAAGGAGAACTCGGTGGAGAAGATGCAGGTGTTCTGCGCCTGGTCCTCTTTGAGGATGTCGGCCTGCACCGTCCCCCGGACAGTCTTGAGCGTCTCGATCCGGATCCGCTCATACACCTCGGGGTCGAGGACCTGGTCGCCGGTCACGCCCAACAGCATCAGGCCCAGCCCGTCGTGGGTCGAAGGCAGGTCCCCGGCGTAAGTCGGGCGGGGCCGGTCGCGGTAGATGTCGGCGATTTTGGCTTCGACGTCGTCGCGTAGCCCGTTGGCGATGATGTGCTTCTCGCACGCCTGATCCACCGCCGCGTTCAAGAAGAAACCCAGAATGGTGGGAGCGGGACCGTTGATCGTCATCGACACCGACGTCTGAGGGTCGGACAGGTCGAAACCCGAATACAGCTTCTTGGCGTCGTCGAGGGTGGCGACAGACACGCCGGAGTTGCCCACCTTGCCGTACACGTCCGGTCGCTCCGCCGGATCCTGGCCGTAGAGGGTGACCGAGTCAAAGGCGGTGGAGAGCCGCTTGGCCGCCATCCCCTCCGCCACGTAGTGGAAGCGGCGATTGGTCTGTTCGGGGGTCCCTTCCCCGGCGAACATGCGGGTGGGGTCCTCTTCCATCCGTTTCAACGGATAGATCCCGGCGGTGTAGGGGAACCGTCCCGGCAGGTTCTCCTGGGAAAGCCAGCGCACCCGATCCCCCCACGATCGGATTCGCGGGGTGGCCACCTTGCGCACCGCCGTCCCCGACAGGGTCCGGCGGGTCAGAGCCGAGCGGACCTCCACCCCTCGCACCTGATACGCCAGCTCATCGCCGGTATACGCCGCCGCCATCTCATCCCAGCCCTCCAAAGGAGCCCGGAACTCGGCGTCGATCCCCTCCCACGCCTCGGCGGCCCGCTTCTTCAACTCGGGGTCGCCCGTCACCTCGGCCGCCCCCGCCAGCCGGTACGCCGCCTCCGCCGCCTCGGCCGCCTCGTCAGCCCGCCGGTCGTACTCGCCGATCGTCTCGGCGATCTCTGCCAGATACCGCACCCGCTCGGAGGCCACGATGTGATGCTTCTCGGTCGACTCGGTCACCAGCTCCAAGCCGGGCGAGTAATCGGCCGCCGCCGCAGTGGTGCGCTCGCCCGCCACCCGATCCACCTCGGCCATCAGCTCGAGGTAGAAACGATTGGTCCCGGGGTCGTTGAAATCCGACGCGATCGTCGGCCACACCCCCAGGGTCTCATCGTCGGACTCGAACGCCACCCGGTTACGCCGCACCTGCTTGCGGACATCCCGTAAAGCGTCCTCCCATCCCGGTTTGTCGGCCTTGTTCACCGCCACCAGATCGGCGAAGTCCAACATGTCGATCTTCTCCAACTGGGTGGCCGCCCCGTACTCGGGAGTCATCACATACACCGTCACATCCGCCACATCGGTGATCCCGGTGTCCGACTGGCCGATCCCTGACGTCTCCACCACCACCAGGTCGAAACCGGCCGCCTTCAACACCTCCACCGCCGACCCGACGTGGGCCGACAACGACACATTCGACTCACGGGTCGCCAGCGACCGCATGAATACCCGGGGATGCGGCAACGAGTTCATCCGGATGCGATCCCCCAACAAGGCACCCCCCGAACGCCGCCGCGACGGATCCACCGACACCACCCCCACCCGACGCTCGCCGAAATCGGCCAGGAACCGGCGCACCAATTCATCGGTCAACGAAGACTTCCCCGAACCGCCCGTACCAGTGATGCCCACCACCACCGCTCCCGAGCCCCCCGCCCGACGGCCGACTTCCTCGAACACGTCGGCGTACTTCTCCGAGAAGTTCTCCGCCGCCGAGATCAACCGGGCCAACGCCGCCGGCTCACCAGCCGCCAGTCCCTCCAGCACCGAATCCACATCCGACAGCTCCCCCCGCTCGAAATCGCACCGGGAGATCATGTCGTCGACCATCCCCACCAAACCCAACTCCCGCCCGTCATCCGGCGAATAGATCCGAGTCACCCCCCGGTCCTGAAGCTGCCGACCCTCCTCCGGCAGGATCGTCCCCCCGCCACCCCCGAAAATCCGCACCTGAGAAGCCCCCCGCTCCACCAACAAATCACGCAGATAACCGAAAAACTCCATGTGACCGCCCTGATACGAAGTCACCGCCACCGCATGCGCATCCTCCTCAACCGCCGCCTCGGCGATGTCCGCCGCCGCCCGGTCATGACCCAAATGGACCACCTCGACCCCCCGCGACTGGAGAATCCGCCGGAAAACGTTGATCGAAGCGTCATGCCCATCAAACAACGAGGTCGCGGTCACGAACCGCCGAGGACGTATCACAGGATCCACCCTTCCATGCTAAGACGGCGCGGTATAGAATGATTCTGCCGACCTAGTCGGCGAGTGGGAGGAAGAGGTGTGATGCAAACATTCCAGGGCACGCTGCAGTCCATTACGGCAGGAGAGGCGCCTCTGGCGGTGAGTCTCCAACTGGATGGTCCGAGAATACGCATGTGGTCCGATCGGCATCGTATCGGCTCCTGGGATGTCTCCGAGGTGAAGGTGAAGCGCGAGACGATCTTCCGGTTTCTCCTCATCATCGACGAGGACCGTTATCGGTTCAGTCCCGAGGACCCTTCAGGGTTCTCCGACGCCGTCGACGTCGAGGTCGACCTGACCAGCGCCGAGCCGCGCTTCGGTCTCGCCGACCGCATTCGACAGGCCGAGGCCATCTGACCGCATAAGACGCGGGTGGACTAGGCGCTCCGCCGTGGCAGACTCCGGTGGATGAGGGCCGTCGGAGCAGTTGTTACGCGATTGGGTCTCGCCGCTGCCTTGGCCGTGGGGGCCGAAGTGGCGTTCGCGTATCTGTGGCCGGCTCCTCGACAGACAGAATATGACGCCTCCTTTCGCATCGGCAACGGATCCGGCGAGCCACTCCGTCTGGCCGCCCTGGGTGACTCGACACTGACCGGGCCAGGGGTGGAGGATCCCGACGACATCTGGATCAGGTCGGTGGCGCGGCAGCTGGCCGACAAGACAGGCCGTCCTGTGGAACTGCTTTCGCTCGGTGTCGGCGGTGCCACCTCGGCCGACGTGGCGCGGAATCAGCTCCCCGCCGCCCTGGATTTCGGCCCTCATCTGGTCGTGTTGTCGGTGGGAGCCAATGACGTGATCCGCGGGATGCCGATGCGGAGGCTGGCCTCCAACCTGGACCTCATCGTTTCCAGTCTGAGGCAAGCCGGCAGCCAGGTGATCATGAGTGGCGTAGGCAACCTGGGAACGATTCCTCGTCTCGCCCCGCCCCTGCGTCAGATGGCCGCCCGCCTGGGAAAAAGGGCGGATCGAGTCCATCAGCGGGTCGCCGAGCGTCACGGAGCGATCAAGGCCGAGCAGTGGAGATGGGCTTCCGGCCAGTTCCAGACGAGGAGTGACGTCTGGTCGGCGGACCGCTTCCATCCCAACGCCGCCGGCCATCAAATCTGGGCTACCACCTGCTGGGAAGTGGTGGAGCCGCTGTGCGTCGATCTCGTCCCCGTCTGAAGCCGCTCACTACGATCCCGCCGGATGGGCAGGTTGCGATATGTACCCCGGACGATCGCTACCGGCGTCGTAGCAGCCGCCGCCACCCTCCTCGCCGCCCTTGCCGCCCTCGCCGTGGCCCGTGTCCGCCCCACCAGCCGGCTGATCGAAAGGATCACCGACTCCTGGAGCCGGGCGTGGCTGTGGGCGGCGGGAGTCCGGTTCAGCGTGGTAGGGGCGGAAAACGTCGACCCGCATCGCTCTTATGTGGTCGTGGCCAACCACGCCTCCGCACTCGACATCATGGCGTGCTTCCTGGCGTTGCCCATACCGATCAGGTTCCTGGCGAAACGAGAGCTGTTCCGCATCCCGTTGCTCGCTTCGGCGATGCGGGCCATCGGCATCGTCGAGGTAGATCGTCAGGCGCGCGCACCGGTCCACGACCAGATCAATCTGCAGGCCAGGGGGCTGATGGCCGCCGGCCGATCCGTGATCATCTATCCGGAAGGGACCAGGACACGCGACGGCTCCCTCGGCGCGTTCAAGAAGGGGGCGTTCACGATCGCGGTGCGTTCCGGCTGGCCCGTGCTTCCCGTGACGATCCATGGAAGTTTCGCCGCCTGGCCGCCGGGTTCGCCCTTCGTCCGGGGCGGGAAGATCACAGTGGCGATCGACCCCCCGCTGGAAACCGAGGGCTTGGGCCAGGGCTCCACCGGCGAGTTGCGTGACACCGTTCACGCCATCATCGAGAAGCGGCTCGACCAGTTGAGTCAGTCGTAGACGCCGGTGAGATAAGTCTTCCCCTCACGGACCAGGCACAGCACCGCTCCCGCCGATGTCACGATCTGATAGCGATCGGCCGGCTGCTCTCCGTGCCACCAGCGGCCGGTCATCCGCCAGGGCCCACTCCAGGAGAGCACCGGCTCCCAACGGGTGCCGAGCCTGATCCTCACCGGCATCCCGCCATCCCATTCCACCTCCACTGTTGGAGGGGCGGCCGATACCAGCGCCGGGCTCGGTGCCGGAATCTGTCCCGGCCAGGGCGCCTCGGGTCCGGGTACCGGAGGCTGATCCCCCCACGGATACCACTCCACCTGTTCATGTGGCATCCGGCCCCCTCGGCGGGCTCCCTGCAACACGGCGTCGGGCCCTACCAGGGCCTGCGCTCGGGACAGAGCCCTTTCTGCGTCATGGCGGCCGACATGGACTTCCTGCCAGACCGCCTCACCGTCCCTGTCCACTTGTTCCAGCAGGGCCAACTGGCGGCCCTCGTCGGAGAGATCGGAAGGGTCGAGAAGGATCCGAACAACTCCGCCGGGGATTCCACCCGGTGTGTCCATCCATGCCCGAACCTGCCACCAGACCCGCTCGGCCAGTGCATGCTCTGTGAAGGGGTCGGTCGACCGCCATGTCCGCTGGCGGACCGTCCCATCGGCCGATTCCACCTCGACCAGCACGCGGAAAGGAGAGATGCCATCGTCAGTCAGACGGCCCAGGAGCCTCACTGCCAGCCCGCGAGTGACGAATGCCACCTGGTCGGCCATCCCGAGGGGTTCTTCGTGGTGGAGGGACTCCACGGCGTAGTGAGGAGGGATGGCACGAGGCAGAGGGACCCGGTCCTCCCCCGTTGCGAGGCGATGGGCGGCCAGGCCCAAATTGCCGAAGCGAGAAGCGACAGCCTCCCTCGGAAGCTCGGCCAGGTCCTTCAGGGTCGTCACTCCCAGCCATCGGAACGTCTCCGCCAGTTCATCGGATCCGACGGTGCCGACATCGAGGTCGGCCAGAAACGAGGCAGTGTCCTCCACTATGCGGGGAAGGTCGTCGTGCGCCTGCTCGGCAGCGCAACGAGCCGCGAAAGGCCCGTCGGCCAAACCGAGCCTGCCCCCCGGAGCGATCACCTCGGCCACCTTCGTCACCAGGGCCTCTTCCCCGCCGTAGTAGCGGACCGCACCGCCCACCGGTACGTAGGCCAGCCCCGGTTCGGCTACCTCGACCCGCGGGACGAGGTGTTCGATTGCCTCCACCACCACCTCGAACAGCCGGGCCGCCTCGGCCCGATCATCCGATGGCGCGTGCCGGTTCGACTCGCTCGGTGCCCAGTCGGGGTACCACACGCATAACGTTCGTGCCATCGTCCACCATCTCGATCGTCCGGGGGATGCCGGCCACTCCCCTACCCGACGCCTCCATCACCAGATATCTCCGGCGTAGCTGTCCATGGCCCCGGTCGGTCCCCTCCCATCGCACCTCGGTCGCCCGCAACCGCAGATGGGCCACCCCGGGAGGTAGCCCTTCGCCCAAAGGACGCAGCACCACTCCTGAGCGTCGCGCCCGGGTCAGGGCGGCCAGCCGGCGCAGATCTTGGGGTCGCACGGCGGGAGGCACCTCGGCGTAAACTGCCGGCATGCCTTCGATCAGGGCCGCCGCCACCTGAGCCCATTTCGTCTGGTCGGAACAGCGAACGATCACCAGATGGGACGAATCGACTCCCATCTCCCAGGCGGCCAGCGGCGAGAGCCATCCCTTGACATCGAGAGCCACCACCGGCGAACGGCGAGAAGGAGCGGCCAGCAGACCCAGTCCCAGGCGGGTCATGCCCATCCCGGTGAGACCCGCCACCTCGGTGATTCGCCCCGGTTGCAACAGGAGATCCAGCTCATCGTTCGACGTCCCGCGCACCGTTCCTGACTCCATGGCTCAACGTTACCGAACACACGTTCGATGCGCCAATAGATCATGACGCCGCCAGAGGCGTCTTGACCCGAACGACGAGAGTGCCGTCAGCATGCTCCCAACATGACAGTTGCACGCTCGTCGCCGAGACGCCCGATCCGGAGACGCACTGCCCATCGTTGAAAAAGAAGTTCTGACATGACTGCAGGAGGGGCCGAGAGATGCGGCACTTGTTATGGCGCCGGCCCGACTTCCGACTTCCGACTTGGATTACTCCAACTCGTCGATGTGCTTGGGCCAGTCGTCCTTGAGCAGCCGGGAGAGCGACCGGTCGGCCAACAGCCGGCCGTCGGTCTGACAGGTGGCGCAGTAGTTGGTTTCGTTGTCGGCGTACACGATGCGCTGCACTGCCGACCCACATCGGGGGCATGGCTCCCCGTACTTGCCGTGGACCGCCATCTCGGAACGGAAAGCAGTCACTCGCTCCGGCCACCCCTCCCCCACCTCTTCCCGCAGGTTGTCGGTCCAGCGCGTCAACGACGTCTGGATGGCGTCATGTAGGCGCTTCATCTGCTCGTCGGTCATAGACCTGGTTCGCAGCGTCGGGGCGAGACGGGCTTCCCACAGGATCTCGTCGGAGTAGGCATTACCGATGCCGGACAGGACGCGGGGATCGGTGAGCGCACGCTTGATCGTGCGGTTCTCGGCCCGCAACGCCGCCGTCATCTCTCCTACGCCCATCTCCAACGGTTCAATGCCGCCCCGATCCTGTTCGGCCAGAGCCTCCTCGCCGGAGATCACCCACAGACCGGCCCGCTTCTTCGTTCCCTGCTCGGTGAGGATCAATGATCCGCTTGGAAAGTCCAGAGCGGCAAGGCCGACCTTCTTCGGGACCGAGGCGCCCCGAGCCGCCCATCGCAGCCGTCCGGCGATCATGAGGTGGATCACGATGAAGAGCCCGTCGGGAAACTCGAACACGATCCGCTTCCCGATGCGGCGTAGTCCGACCACCTCCAAACCCACGGCGGCGTCGTAGGGCGGGTCGAATGTCCGGAGAACCGAAGGTGAGGCGACGCGGACGGCGCTCAGTTCCTCGCCCATCACCCGGCGCTCGAGTGCCTCCAGGTAGACGACTATGTCGGGGAGCTCCGGCATGGCGGAACGAAGCGTAGGCCGGGCGGCCGCGTCTCAGTCGAAGCCGTTGCGGCCGGCGGTATCGATGGCTAGCAGGATGCCGGACGCCACTACCGCCAGAGTGAAGCCGAGCAGGGCTTCGCCCACCAGACCCACGTCGGTCATGCGCCCGGCCGTAAGGAGGATCACTATGAGCCCCAGGGCGATACCCAGCCCGATGCTGGCCCGGCCCTTGCCGTGGCTCTGAAAGGCCGAGAAGCCTCCGGCGGCGAGGATCAGGCTCGCAGCCATCATGGCCGGCCACGCCGGAATGTCTCCGGGGAACGATATGGATTGGCTGCCCGTGATGGCGACGATGGAAGCCAGGAACGCCATAACCGAGGCACCGACGACCAGCGCGCCGAGATAGGGAAGCCCGTCGGCGAGCCGGCTCTCCCTCCGGGTAGGGATAGGTGGGGCAGGCTCGATGTCGTGGACCACCTCCGTCGATGGGGCTTCCTCCGTCAGGTCGACCATGACGGCCGCCGCCGTCTCGTCACGCAGCTTGGCCATCATCCGGGCGAGCCTCGAGGTGGGAGCGTTGATCCCCAGCTCGAGGGCGAAACGGGCGTCGTCGTCGGTGGTGAGAATCACTTCTTCACCTTCGATGCGCAGGTGGAATCCGTCGGGTCGTGAGGAAATACCCACCTGATCGAGGGGCCAGGTCCCGATCTCGGCGCCGCCGTTGGCCAGCAAGGTGAGAGTCTCGTCCTCGAGATGGATCCGGACCGTGACACCCCCGGCGACGTCGCCGGCCATCCTCACCGTGCCGGTCATCTGGGTGCTCATCTCGGGTCCGATCCTCCTCTGCAGGACTCCCTTCACCAGTGCCGCCCGGAGGGCTCGCCCAGGTGCACCCACCCAGTCGGCAACAGGATAAGGCGTAACCGCTTGTGGACAACCCCTGTTGTCACCCTTCCTAGGACACGACGATACCCTCGCGAGGGTGCCGGACATCATCTTTTCGACCTACCGACTCAGCCGCCGCTATCCGCCGGATCGGACCGTGCTGTCTGACATATCTCTGTCGTTCTTTCACGGCGCCAAGATCGGAGTGATCGGACCCAACGGGTCGGGGAAGTCGAGCCTGCTTCGCATCATGGCCGGTGAGGACGACGGCTTCGAGGGCGAGGCCCGGTTGGGCGATGGGTTCACAGTCGGCCTGCTGGAACAGGAGCCACAGCTAGACCCGGACAAGACGGTGCGGGAGAACGTGCGGGACGGTGTGTCGGAGATACAGGCCCTCATCGACGAGTACAACGAGGTGCTGGCCGGTTGGGCCGATCCCGACGCCGACTACGACGCACTCGGTGCCCGCCAGCAGCGTCTGGAGGACAGGATCGCCGCCGCCGACGCCTGGGACCTCGATCGGACGATAGAGATCGCGATGCAGGCGCTGCGGGTTCCTCCCGGCGAGCGCGACGTGATGACACTCTCCGGAGGTGAGCGTCGCCGGGTCGCCCTGTGCCGGCTGCTGTTGTCCCATCCCGATCTGCTACTTCTGGACGAGCCGACCAACCACCTCGACGCCGAGTCGGTGGCCTGGCTCGAGCAGTTCCTCCAGGACTACAAGGGAACGGTCGTGGCGGTGACGCACGACCGCTACTTCCTCGACAACGTCGCCGGCTGGATCCTCGAGCTCGACCGAGGACGAGGTCGGCCGTTCGAAGGCAACTACTCGGCCTGGCTGGAGCAGAAGCAAGCCCGACTGGCTCAGGAGGAGAAGGAGGCTTCGGCGCTCCAGCGGACCATCGAGCGTGAGCTGGAGTGGGTCAGAATGTCACCCCGTGCCCGACAGGCCAAGGGCAAGGCCCGACTCACCCGCTACGAGGAGCTGGTGGCCGAAGCCGAACGACAGGAACGCGGGCCGTCACAGCTCACTTTGACGATCCCCTTCACCCAGAGGCTGGGTGACAAGGTCATCGTCGCCAAAGATCTGAGCAAGGGATACGGCGATCGGATCCTCATCGAGGACCTCGACTTCGATCTTCCTCCCGCCGGCATCGTGGGGATCATCGGCCCCAACGGCGCCGGCAAAACGACCCTCTTCCGGATTCTCACCGGGGCCGAGGAGCCCGACGACGGGACGTTCGAAGTGGGCCCTACGGTGGACCTGGCCTATGTCGACCAGCATCGAGATGCGCTCGAGCCCGACAAGACCATCTTCGAGGAGATCTCCGGCGGGACCGACGTGCTCAAGATCGGACGCCGAGAGGTGAACAGCCGGGCCTACGTGGCCTCCCTGAACTTCAGGGGCTCGGACCAACAGAAGAAGGTCGGCGAGTTGTCCGGAGGCGAGCGAAACCGGGTACACCTGGGGGTGATGCTGCGGCGAGGCGGGAACGTCATCCTCTTGGACGAGCCCTCCAACGACCTCGACGTCGACACGCTGCGAGCTCTGGAGGAAGCCCTGATCGACTTCCCGGGCTGCGCCCTGGTGATCTCCCACGACCGCTGGTTCCTCGACCGCATCTGCACGCATCTCCTCGTGTTCGAAGGAGACGGTCAGGTCCAGTCAGGTCGATCAGGGAAAGTCCGCTGGTTTGAGGGCAACTGGTCCCAGTACGAGGAATGGCGGGAGAAGAACCCCGACGGCGAGTAGGGCTCACC
>DATABS010000036.1:0-7839 GCA_036259475.1 Acidimicrobiia bacterium
GCGAGAGAAGCCGTCAGCGGCCAAATCAGCCGTTCGAAGTCGCTCGTCAGGAAGGGCACGACGTCCCAGAGTTGGTGAACGGCGTAGATCAAGGCCAGATTGATGGCGAGGGCCACCGCATATCCGCCTCGGCTGCTGCGAGTCTCCCATAGGCCGATGTTGGTCATTCAATACCTCCACCCCCGATTCTGTGACTCCGACTTCGATGTGCCAGGGCCGAATGGCCCTCTAGCGAGGAATAGACGGGCCGATGGACCACGTTCCCCTAAGACAGCGATCCACGGGAAGTGACTGCGGTGCAAGTCGAGATCTGGGCGGACATCATCTGCCCCTGGTGCGGCCTGGGAAGTTATCGCCTCGAGCAGGCGGTGAACCGTTTCGGCCGGCCCGTCGAGGTCGTCCACCGGTCGTTCCAACTCGACCCGTCCTGGCCGGAAGGCGAAACTGCCTCGGTGAGTGACATGCTGCAGTCGAGCAAGGGACTGAGTCCCGAACAGGTGCGCACGGTCACTGCCCGGGTCGAGGCGCTGGCGCACGAAGATGGCCTCACTCCCTATCACGTGTACGAGAACCGCGTGGGCAACACCGGCCTGGCCCATGAGCTGCTCGCCTATGCCACCGAGCAGGGCCACCACGCCGAAGGGTGGAAGGCGATGTTCCGGGCATACTTCGGCGAGGCGCGTTCCCTGTTCGACCGCGACTCCGTGATCGAAGTAGGCGTCGGCTCGCTCGGCCTCGACGCCGAAGGAGTCGCCGAAGCCCTCGACTCGAGAAAGTTCCGGAAGACGGTCTTCGAGGATCAGGTTGAAGCCCGCCGCTTCGGTGCCCGCGGCGTGCCGTTCGTCGTCATCGACAGGGCTTACGGCATCTCCGGCGCCCAGCCGGTCGAGCAATTCGAGGCGGCTCTGGAAAGGGCCTGGACGGAGCGCCGCCCGGCGGCCGCCGGCGGCGACTGACTCCCAACCAGAATTTCGGTGGCGCAAGAGCTTCCCCCTCGCGGAAGGCACAGCGTTCGGCGGCGGTGTATGTTCGGTCGGAGGTCGAGTCGAGAAGGAGAGTTCGAATGACCTTTGATCCGCGTGAGTTCACTGGGTTGAAGCGAAGGGAGTTCCTCCGGTACCTCATCATGGCGGGCCTTGCGGCCTGCGGAGGACAGGGAGGCGGGACGACCACCCTGGCGCCCGGCACGACCGGGGCACCCGGCACGACCGGGGCACCGGGCACCACCGTAGGGGGTCCTTCCACCACCGTCGGTGCTCCCGAGACCCAGTTCATGGACCCGACGGTCCAACTCTCCGGCGACCTGCGCATCCTGCTCTGGAGCCACTTCGTGCCGGCCCACGACACCTGGTTCGACCCGTTCGTCCAGGCCTGGGCAGAGCAGGTAGGGATCAACGTGACCGTCGACCATATCAACGTGGCCGACATTCCCGCTCGCATCTCATCGGAGATCTCGGCCGGCGAAGGTCACGATCTCATCCAGTACATCGCCCCGCTGTCCCAGTTCGAGCCCAGCGTCGTCGACATGGCTGACGTCACCGAGGAGGCGGCCAACCGTTGGGGCGAGCAACTGTCCCTCTGCCAGCGCTCCAGCTCCAACCCCAACACCGGCAAGTACTACGCCTACAGCCCTGGCTGGGTCCCGGATCCGGGCGACTACCGGGGCAGCCTCTGGGAGGCGGCCGGTTTCCCGAACGGGCCGACCACCTGGGACGAGTTGTTGGAGGGCGGCTCGAGCATCTACTCCGACCAGGGCGTCCAGATGGGTATCGGCATGTCCCAGGAAATCGACTCCAACATGGCCGGCCGGGCGCTTCTCTGGTCGTTCGGGGCTTCGATCCAGGACGAGAACGAGAACGTCACGATCAACTCCCAGGAGACCCTGGATGCCGTCAACTACATGACGGAGCTGTTCAACGGAGCCATGACCGACGAGGTGTTCGCCTGGAACGCCGCCTCTAACAACCAGGGTCTGATATCAGGGGAGCTGTCGTACATCCTCAACTCCATCTCGGCGTATCGGACGTCCCAGGAGGCGAACCCCGAGGTGGCCGACGACACGTTCTTCAGTGCGGCTCTCACCGGACCCGCCGCCCAGCTCGTGGCGAGCCACGTCATGTACAACTGGATCGTGCCGGACTTCTCCCAGAACGTCGACGCCGCCAAGGAGTTCCTGCTCCACTACACGCTCAACTACGAGTCGGCGTGCTGGCACTCCCAGCTGTACGACTTCCCCGCCTTCGAAGAGCGAGTGCCCAACCTGGGCGACTGGGTGGCAGATGACCCGTTCGGGTCCCAGCCGCCCGACAAGCTGGCGGTGCTCAGCGACGCTCTCGACTGGAGCACCAACGTCGGCCATCCCGGCCCGGCCAATCCCGCCACGGGCCAGATCTTCGGCGAGTCGGTCATCCCGATCATGTTCGCCGAGGCGGCCCGGGGAGATAAGGATCCCGAGCAGGCCATCGCCGACGCCGAGTCTCAGATCCAGGCCATCTTCGCCGACTGGCGCGAGCGGGGGCTCGTCGGCGGAGAAGCGTGAGGAGCTGACGCGTGTCGGTCGTCGAGACCCGGCGCCTGACCAAGCGCTTCGGCGACACCCTGGCGGTCGACCACGTAGACCTGGCCTCGAAGGAGGGCGAGTTTCTCGTCCTCCTCGGGCCCTCGGGATGCGGCAAGACGACCCTGCTGCGGATGATCGCCGGCCTGGAAGAGCCAACGGAAGGCGAGATCTACATCGGCGGGGGGCTCATGAATCGCCTGCCTCCCCGGACCCGCAAGATCGCCATGGTCTTCCAGAGCTACGCCCTGTACCCGCACATGACGGTGAGGCGCAACATCGCCTTCCCGCTGCGGGCGGAAGGGGTCGACAAGGAAGTCCAGGACGAGCGAGTTCAGTGGGCGGCGGAGCTGCTCGGCATCGAACGCTACCTGGAACGGCGTCCCCGCCAGCTGTCCGGCGGGGAACGCCAGCGAGTTGCTCTGGCGCGGGCGCTGGTGAGGGAACCGAGCATCTTCCTCCTCGACGAGCCCCTGTCCAACCTCGACGCCAAGCTGCGTGCCTCAGCCCGCGACGATCTGCTCGAGTTCCAGCGCCGCATCGGAATCACGACCATCTATGTCACCCATGACCAGGTGGAGGCGATGGGGATGGGAGATCGGATCGCCGTCATGTCCCAGGGTCGCATCCGTCAGTTCGGATCGCCGGAGGAGATCTATGCCGACCCGGCCGACACCTTCGTGGCCACGTTCATCGGCTCACCCCCGATGAACCTCCTCGAAGGTCCCGAGCGCATCGTCGGATTCCGCCCGGAGAACTTCCGCCCGGCCGATGAGATACCCGAGTCGGATCTGCCCAGCCTCTTCCGCTTCCACGTCAACCGATCGGAGTACCTCGGCTCCGACCGGTTCCTCTACGGCACCGTCGAGGGAGACGAAGACCAGCACAAGGTGATCGCCCGGGTACCGGTGGGATCCAAGGTCGAAACCGACGCCACCCATACCTTCGGTGTGGCCGCCGCCGACCTGTGCTACTTCGATCCGGTGTCGCAGTTGCGAGTGGGGGCTCCCCGGTGAGCGACGAGGCGGTCACCGGTCTCGGCACGGCCAAGGCGCTCGGGCCCAAGCGCAGCCTCCTCGACAGCGAGCGCTTCCTCGCCATCGGCGGGATGACCCCAGCGGTCCTCTACATATTGGTGCTCGTGGCGTTCCCGTTCGTGCTGGCGGTGCTGCTGGCGTTCAGCGACGTCACGGTCGGCGATCCCAGCCTCGACCTGGTCGGCCTGGACAGCTTCCGGCAGGTGATGGCCGACCCGGTCTTCTGGCAGTCGCTCCGCAACACGTTCGTCTTCACCATCATCTCCAACGCCCTGGTGGTGATCTTCGCCACCGCCCTGGCGCTCATCCTCACCAAGGACTTCAAGGGGAAGTGGATCGTCCGTTTCCTCGTGCTCCTGCCCTGGACCACCCCGGTTTCGCTGGCAGCCGTCACCTGGCTGTGGACACTGGATTCGATCTTCAGCCCGATCGACTGGGTGCTCCGCCAGTTGGGGCTCATCGAATCCAACGTCATCTGGTTGGGTCAGCCTGATCTGGCCCTGGCCTCGGTGATCTGGGTCCACACGTGGCGGATCGTCCCTTTGGCAGCCGTGATCGTCATGGCGGGGATGCTCGCCATCCCGACCGAGATCCGCGACGCCTCCGACATCGACGGCGCCAAGTTCTGGCGGCGCACGTTCGAGGTGGAGATCCCGCTGATGGCGCCGATCATCGGGGTGGCGGTGCTGTTCGGTGTGATCCTCACCGTCACGGACATGACAGTCGTCTACGTCCTCACGCGGGGAGGACCGACCCACGCCACCCAGGTGCTCGCCAGTTGGGCGTTCTTCAAGGGAATCGAAGGCGGCGACTTGGCCCAGGGGGCGGGAACCGCGCTGTTTCTCCTGCCCGTGTTGATCGCCGTGGCAGCCTTCATCCTCCGCTTCGCCCGCCGTCGGGAGATCCTCTGATGACCACCGTTCTAGAAGCGGAACGCCGCCAGGCCGACCGTCGGCGCCGCTGGGGCCGGATAGGGCTCTATGCCATGGCCATCGGGGCCGCCTTCCTCGCCGCCTTTCCCTTCCTGTGGAGCACGATCACGATGTTCAAACAGGACCAGGACCTCTACACCAAGGCCAATAACCCGTTCTGGTTCACCGACCCGCCGACGTTCGAGCATGTCGCCTACCTGTTCACCAACACCGAGTTCGTGACGTTCGTGGTCAACACCCTCACTGTGGGGGCGGCCGTGGTGGTCATCACCCTGGCGCTGAGCCTCCCCGCCGCCTACAGCCTGGCCCGCCTGGCGGGACGGTGGGGAGAGAGGATGGGAATCGCCATCTTCCTCGTGTACCTGATCCCTCCCACCCTCCTTTTCATCCCCATGTCGCGGGTGGTGGCGTCCCTGGGCCTCCACGAGTCGCTGTGGTCGTTGATCCTCGTGTACCCCACCATCACCATCCCGATCTCGGTCTGGCTACTCATGGGATTCTTCAAGGGCATCCCCCGTGACATCGAGGAGCAGGCGATGGTCGACGGCTACACGAGAGCGGGGGCCGTGATCCGCACCATCATCCCGCTCGTCTTCCCGGGGATAGTGGCGGTCGTCGTCTTCGCCTTCACCCTCTCCGCCCACGAGTTCATCTACGCCCTCTCGTTCATCTCCGCCACATCCCAGAAGACGATCAGCGTGGGGGTCCCGACGGCTCTCATCCGCGGCGACGTGTTCTTCTGGCAGTCGCTCCAGGCGGCGGCGATCATCGTCGCCCTGCCGATCGCGTTGTTGTTCAACCTGTTTCTCGACCGGTTCATCTCGGGCTTCACGATGGGGGCCGTCAAGGGCTGAACCTGTCTCCAGATTTCGGGCCGATTTCTCGTTTAGCTGCCGACGGCGCGGGTAGCGGTCGGCGGGGAAGGGGGGGAATACGACGGAGTGGGCTCTAGGGGTCTGGAAAGATGCTTGGAGCCCATTCCTCGTTTTCGGGCTCAGCCCTTGTAACCCGAAGCCCGTGCCGCCCGGCCTTGCTTCTCGGCCTTCTTCTTGGCGCTCTCCCGACTCGACTTGTCGCCGCTCTCGTAGTGGTACTTCTTGCCACTGTCGCCCCACTGGTAGTAGGGGCCCTTGCTGTCCTTGCCTCGATGCACCGGCATCGTCTCGTCCTTTCGCTGGCGCTCGACGAGGCACTACCACCGCGGCGGTGGCCGAAACGAACGGCCCCATCTGTGAAGATTCCCTCGGCAACCAGCCAGGAAAATCTTCACGGAAGGGGGTTCAGGCGGCCTGGACCGCCTTGGGCGCCGGTTCGGGGAGCGGGTAGTCGTGGTAGTCGGCCATCGGCTTGCGCCGGGCCACCACCCGGGCGGCGTTGAGGATGGCGAGCAGGTCGATCGCCTCCTGGGCGATCGCTCCCACCAGGGGCGGAAGCATGCCCATCACGGCGAACACCATGCCGATGATCGACAGCCCGATGCCGCCGAGGGCGCTCTGGAGGGCGATGCGGCGCATCCGCTCGCCGATGTGGAGAAGTTCGTCGAGCCGCTCCAGCGACGAGTCGAGGACCACGGCTCCGGCGGCTTCCGAGGTGACGTCGCTCTCGTTACCGAAGGCGATGCCCACGTCGGCCGCCGCCATGGCGGGAGCGTCGTTGATGCCGTCCCCAAGGAACAGCGTGATGCCGTCCTCTACGGCTCTCACGAGCTCGAGCTTCTTCTCCGGCGACGCTCCGGAGTGGACCTCTGTGATTCCGACCCGTTCTGCCAGATACTCGACCTCGGTCGAACGGTCCCCGGAGATCAGCATCGTGCGGGTGACGCCGTGACGGGGGCCGAGATGCTGGACGAACTCCCACGAGCCCATGCGCGGCTCGTCGCGGAAACGGAGGGTGGCGGCGTAGGCGCCGTCGATGAGGACGACGGCCTCCATCCCGACCTCGCCCGGCGGGATCACGGCGCCGTCGCCCAACCGCTCGAGGGCCCGCTCCCGGCTGGTGATCCGCACCTTGTGGCCGTCGACTTCCCCGACCAGCCCTTCGCCGGGTCGCTCTGACAGGCTTTCGACGGGGGCGATCGCCCTGTCTCCCAGCGCCGCCTCGGCTGCGTCGACGACGGCGCCGGCCAACGGATGCCGTGAGTAGCGCTCCAGCGCCCCGGCGAGTCGGAGCACCTCGTCGGTGTCGACGCCCTCGGCTCCGACTACGTCGGTCACCGCCGGCCGGCCGTATGTCAGCGTCCCCGTCTTGTCGAACATCATCGTGGTGGTCTGGGGGATGCGCTCCAGGATGCCGGGATCCCTCACGATGATGGCGGAGCGGGCGGCAAGCGAGATTGCACCGACGATCGCCACCGGCACCGCGATGAGGAGCGGGCAGGGCGTGGCGATGACCATCACGGAGAGGAAGCGCTCCGGATCGTCGGAGACGAGCCAGCCGAGCACACCCATCGCCAGGGCCAGGACCGTGTACCAGGCGCCGAGTCGGTCGGCCATGCGGCGCATCCGGGGCCGGTTCTGCTCCGCCTCGGCGAGAACGCCAACGATCTGGGCGAAGCGCGAGTCGGCCGCCGTCTTGGTCGCCTCCACGATGAGGCGGTCCTCGCCGTTGATCGCCCCGGAGAGGACACGTGAGCCGACGGACTTGGTGATCACATACGGCTCGCCGGTCAGGTAGGACTCGTCCATCGAGCCATGCCCGTGCACGACCTCGCCGTCCACCGGGCACACCTCGTGCGGCAACACGACGATGCGGTCTCCGATAGCGATCTCGGACACGGGCACGTCTTCGGTCCTCTCGGACGTCTTCCCGTCGATGAGACGGTGAGCGAGGGTGGGCGCCCGTTTGGCGAGCGCCTCCAGCACCCGGGAGGCGCGGGCGGTGGCCGCTTCCTCCAGGGCCTCGCCGCCTGAGAGCATGAGGACGATGATCGCCGCCACCATCCATTCGTCGAGGAGGACGGCGGTGACGATGGCTATCGCCGCCAGGAGGTCGGCACCGGGAGTCCGGGCGATCAGATCTTTGGTTATCTCCCAGACGAGAGGGACCCCGCCGATCACGACGATGACGATGAGCGGGACAATCGTCACCGTCTCCGAGGCGCCGGCCAGTCCGAGGATCAGGGAAGCAGCGATCGCCACGAGCGACCCGAGGGCGACCATGCCCTGGCGCGACTGAAGGAACAGACGGACCCGGTTCATACGTAGGTCAACGCTAGACGGTCTTCGCTCTTCCCGTTCTCGCGCACGAAACGCGCGCCATGGCGCCCGCTTCGTGCGCTAACCCGAAGGTCCAGCTGCGTGATTTCGCCCGGGGC
>DATABS010000037.1:0-6244 GCA_036259475.1 Acidimicrobiia bacterium
GGACCCGGGTGTGCCGGGTCCTCGCTGGTGCTACCGCGCGTTGCGCGGTCTCATCATCGGACGATCACTCTTCGATCTCTCCCTTGAAGGAGAACACGACAGGGATTTGGGAGGAGTCCGTGACAGACGAATCCTCGTGCAGGTAGATCTGGATCTCCTGTGCGCCGCAATCGCCGAACTGGTCGCAGTTGACATCTCCGATGATCCCGGAGAACTGCGACTCGTTGAGACGGTCGCGGAGAGCCTGACGGCCCACCGTCAGGGAGCCATCGTCGCCTTCCACGGCCACGTCATCGATCGCCTGAAGCAGCATCGTGGCTGCGTCGTAGGCATGGGCCCAGAACGCCGCCGTGGGCGCCTCACCATGAGCTTCCTCGTATGCGCTGAGGAAGTCGCTAGCCGCCACTCCCGTGATGTCGTTCGAGTTGCCCTCGAAGTCCAGGCTCGGGCCAGAGAAGTGGACACCCTCCGACTCGGGGATCTCGAGGAAGTTGGCGACGAACATGCCATCGGCCGCGAGGAGGGTGGTCTCTTCCAGACCCTCGACACCGCCGATCTGCTGGGCAATGAAGTTGCCTTCCGGCGGGAAGATCGGGAAGTAGAGCGCCTCGGGCGAATCGGCCGCGACCTCGGACAGGACCGGGGTCATGTCGGTATCGCCCTTGTTGACGGCCGTCACGCCCGTGACCTCCCCACCGAGCTCGGTGAAGGCGTCGGCGAACGCCTGTGCCAGGCCCTGCGTGTAGGGGTCGCCGTCATGGATGGCGGCGGCGGTCGTCAGACCCAACTCGTTGAAGACGTACTCGGCGACGGCCTGACCCTGGAACAGGTCGTTGTGAGCCGTGCGGTAGTAGCCCTCGTAGTAGTCGGATCCGGCGTTGCCCTGCAGGTCCGAGGTGAGCGATGGCGACGTGTTGGACGGTGAGATCATCACCATCCCGGCGTCGCTGATCAGGGGCGAGGCGGCTACGCCGGCACCCGAGCAGGACGTCCCGATCACACCGAGAACCTGTTCGTCTGAGACGACGGACTGGGCAGCGGACTGGCCACCCTCGGCCGAGCACAGGCCGTCGAGGCCGGTGCCCATGGAGACGGTGTGGCCCTTTATCTCGCCGTAGTCTTCGATCGCCATCTGAGTGGCGCGCTCGTTGGGAATTCCCAATGTCGCGGTGTCACCGGAAATGGCTTCGATCGAACGGATCTGGATCTCCTCGCCGTCGCCGATCGTCACGGTGCCGAGCGGATCCTCGGCAGGGGCCGACGTGTCACCGGTCGTGTCACCGGTCGTGTCACCGGTGGTGTCACCGGTCGTATCCGCGGTTGTGTCGGCGGTCGTATCGCCAGTTGTGTCCGCCGTGGTATCACCTGCGCCGTCATCGCCGCCACAGGCAGCCAGGACGAGCGCCAACACCGCGACGAGCGACATCAGGCGTATGAGTCGTTTACTCATTCTTTCTTGTTCCTCCGTTTGGGGCTTGGAGGCAGCCGATAGGGCGCCTCCACCCGCCAATATAACTGTCCTGTTCGGATTCGTCGCCCTTAGGGTGGCGACACGGAGGTGACTGATGGAGATCGAAGAACTGGCAGGACGCGAGTCGTATCTGGACCGGGCCGAAGCCGAGGTCCTCGATACCGGACCCGGCATCGTGGTCCTCGACCGGACAGTCTTCTACGCCCGGGGAGGAGGCCAGCCGGGAGACACCGGCCTGATCCGGTGGGACGGTGGGGAGGTGCGCGTCGTCGACACCGTCCGACGTGACGGGCGGCTCGTCCATGTCGTGGAAAGCGAGGCACTCCCCGAACCCGGCACCCCGGTGGAAGGCGTGATCGACTGGCAACGCCGTTACACGATCATGCGCACCCACACTGCCCTCCATGCCCTCTCGGGCGTGGTGTGGCGTGACTACGGGGCGAAGGTGACCGGCGGCAACATGGAGGAGGGGACCGCCCGGATGGATTTCGAGCTGGACTCGATCAGCACCGAGTTCGGCAAGGAAGTCGAGCGTCGCCTCAACGCCGAACTCGTCAAGGGCTATCCGACAGAGATCGTGTACCTGGCCAGGGAAATGGCCCTAGAGGACCCCGACCTGATCCGCACCAAGGTCAACCTCATCCCGGAGTGGGTGCCGGAGATCCGGGTGGTAGACATCGTGGGACTGGACCGCCAGGCCGACGGGGGAACCCACGTCCGTTCGACTCTCGAGGTGGGTGAGATCGAAGTGGTCAAGACCGAATCCAAAGGCAAGGCCAACAAACGAATGAAAATCGCGCTCAAATAGTCGGAAGTCGGAAGTTGGAAGTCGCGTCCGGCACGCCATCGAATCCTGAACCTGATCGAGGGATTGACACAAGAAGCCCACATCGGACGACCAGTATGAGCCACCCCGCCGATCCACCACCACCGCAACATGCTCGACTTCATTCTTGGCATCTATCTCGCTGGGTTGGCGGTGCGGGGGTGGTTGCGTGGGTTCGTCCGGGAGCTGATGGACCTGGTCGGACTGATCGTGGGGACCGCCATCGCCTTCCGGCTCTCCGGGCCCTTCGGCGGTTTTCTCAGCGACCGCTTCGGGGTGTCGCCCGAGTGGGCCCGTATCGCCGCCGGAATCACCCTCTTCCTCCTCTTCGGCGTGTCGATGACCGTGGTAGCCCACTTCCTGTCCAAGGTCGCCCGCCTCCCGGGCCTGTCCCTGGCCAACCGGCTGTTGGGCTCGGCAGTGGCGGCCGCCTGGGGAGCGCTCCTCGTTCTCGTGGTGGTCAGCATCATCTCGGTCCTTCCCGTGCCGGCCGCCGTCGATGAGGCGATCGAAGACTCCACCGTCGCCCAGGCCATCGCCGGACCCGACGCGCTGCCTCGTCGGCTGCTGGAGCCGATAGTCGGCGACGAGGCCATCTCGGCTCTGGCCGCAATCGAGCGACTCACAGGAGGCAGGCGCATCGTGCCCTCCGAGGGGGAGAGGGTGGAGACGGAGACCGTCGATCCCGACTCCGTCGAGGCGGACGACGAGGCGGCCGGCTTCGTCTTCGACCGGGCCAACGCCGATCGCCTGGAGGCGGGCGCCGACCCCCTCGTCGGTTCCGACACTCTCGATGCCCTCGCCCGGGATCGAGCCGTCGAGATGTATCAAGGGGGCTACGTAGGGCGGCGCACGCCGAACCAGGTCCTCGCGGCAACCCGAGATACGAACCTGCGGCTCCAGGTTGCCGCCGAGATGACCGCTCTGGCGTCGTCCGAACGAGCTGCCCATGCCGCCATCGCCGAATCGGAGGACACGGCTCTCATCGACCCCAGCTTCGACCGGATCGGCGTCGGTGTCGCCACCGGTCCGCTCGGGACGATCGTCGTGGAGGTCTACGGACGGTGAGCACCCACGACATGTCCGAGGAATCACGCCGGCTCGCCAAAGCCCTGGTCGAGGCCTATCCGGGACATGTCCGTTCCCGGCTCGGCGAGCAACCGGTCGAGGGCTTGGAAGATGCCATCGCCGAGGGCCAGGCGTGGCTCGCCGAAAGACTGACCGAGCTCTTGTCTCAGCCGTTCGACGCTCAGCGCCGCGGCCCCCTCGAAGTGTTCCAGGAAGCGATGCGTTTTCCGACGGAACATCTGGCCGGGGCCGGTGCGGAGCCGAAGCCGCGTGACCCCACCACGGAGTCGGCGTTGCCGGGTGACGTCTACGACCTGGCCCCCGCCTCCAGTCGGGACTTGGGGGATGAGCTGTGGGCCATGCATCTCGCCTGGGGCGCCTCCAAGGCGGCGGCGATCACGGCGTCGCCGCCACCGCAATCGGCTGACGACGAGAGGTGACGAGGGCCACCATCCCTACCCCGGCCAGTACCAGGGCAGCACCACCCAGTTGAAGCAACGAAGGCCGCTCATCGAAGAGGAGCGCGCCCCATACCATCGTCAGGACCGGCTGGATGAGGATGAAAGTGGACGTCTCGGCGGCGGGAAGACGAGGGAGGGCGTACCCGATGAGAAGCCACCCGATGACCTGTGAGCCGAGAGCCAGACCCACCAACCATCCATGAGCCGGCCAGGACGGGACCACATCGAGGCTGCCGAGGATCGGGCCGGCCAACCCGGCGGCGATCAACGCTCCGGCGGTGGCGTCGAGAAGCGAGCCGGCCGCGGGAGCCTGCACCTGGTTCGAGCGCCGATACGCCAGGAGGAAGGCGGCGTAGAACACAGCCGAAGCCAGGCCGTAGATCGTGCCCAGGAGCGGGTCGGAGCCGAACGAGCCTTCCCGCCCGAGCCCCGAGACGAGCGCCACTCCCACGAGCAGCACGGGGATGGCGGCCATGACCACCGACTTCGGCTTCTCCCCTAGAAGCAACCAGGCGAGGATCGCCACGACCACAACCTGGCTGTTGGCGAGCAACGTGGCCAGGCCCGTTCCGATCTGCTCGATGGAGAGGTGCCAGGCGATGAAGTCACCCCCCAGCATCAAACCGGAGGCTCCGGCCAACCATCGGGCCGGGCGGCTGCGGTGGTCCCGGTCACGTACCCGCCACCACAACACGAACAGAACAGGAAGGGCGTAGCCGGCCCGGAAGAAGGCGCCGGTGACGGCGCCGACGTTGGCGAGGGCGAACCACACCGCCGAAAACGAGATCGCAACGGCGCCCACCAAGGCGGCGACGAGAGGCATCCGGCCAGCATGACACCCTGCCAGATACCCCCAAAACCGGTTTCGCCCCGCGGGTCCAGGCGAACCGGTCCCACGCTGATCGATAGATCCTGTGACACCGAGGACGGTCAGACGCTCGCCACCTCGAGCAGTCGCCGGGTCGATTGATGGATCGCGGCGATGAACCGGTCCGAATCGGGCAGCGTGTCGTAGTCGGCGTGAATCCCCCACAGGAAACGGCCGTCGTAACTAAAGAGCGCCACTCCGAGCCCATGCTGGGCCCATAGAGGCACCATGGGATAGGTCGCCAGCATCCGCGCCTCGAGCAGGTACATGGGGAACTGTGGTCCCGGGACGTTGGTGACCGTCATGTTGAAGGGACGGATCCGTTGCCCCGCCACCCGGTTGGCGAGCGAGAGAAGCGTCAGAGGCGTGCCGCGAGAAATCTCGACCAGGGTGGCGGCTCCCAGTGCCTGGTTGCTGCGACGGTTGCGGGCGGTCTGGGTCTTGATCTTTTCGTAACGGGCGGCCGGATCCGGCTCGTCGAGGGGCAGATCGATCAGCCACATGGCTACCTGGTTTCCCAGCGCTCCCCGCTGGTCGGCCCGCCGGGTGCTGACCGGATTCATCACCCGGAACTGGACGCCTTCGACGTCGTAGCTGCGATCTTCGGTGAGGAACTGGCGCACCGCTCCGGCGACGATCGCCAGCACGGCGTCATTGACTGAACCGCCCAGCTTGTTCTTCACGGCTCTGACATCCTCGAGAGGGGTTTCCGTCCAGTCGAAACGTCGGTTGGGCCCGATCCCGGGGTTGAGCGGAGTGGCGTCCGCCATGGACAGCCATCCGGACCGTAGCGAGTTCATCGCCGCCACGGCCCGGTCCCCGATCATCTCGGCCGTCTGACGTCCTTCCGCCATCAAGGCCCCCACCGACGTGAGCCGCTCCAAGTTCTGTCGCGTCATCCGGGCGGCGGAGGCAACCGCCAGTTCCGTCCCGGTAGGGGCCGGCCGGGGCTGCCACTGCGGGGACCCTTCGATCTCGCTGACAGGGGTGACGTTGAGGAGGATGGTGGTCAGGTCCACTCCGGAAAGGCCGTCGATCATGCAGTGGTGGAGCTTGGCGATGATGGCGAAGCGGGCTTCCGACAGCCCCTCCACCACCCACAGCTCCCACAGGGGCTTCGACCGGTCGAGCTGCTGGGAGACGATCCGTCCGGCTAGCCGCTTGAGCTGGTCGTCGCTCCCCGGGTGGGGCAGGCCGGTGTGGCGGACGTGATAGTCGAGGTTGAAGTCGTCATCGTCGACCCACACCGGCGAACCGGTGTAGGGGACGTAGTCGAGGCGCTGGCGATAGCGGGGGATGTATTGCAGCTTCGACTCGACATGCGCCCGGACCCGATCGAAGTCGACGCCGGTGCCGCCCGAGGCGAGCTCGTTCGACTCGAACAGCGCCACTCCCCCTACATGCATGTGCGTCGTGCGGGTTTCGAGCGCCAGGAATGAGCGGTCTAGATAAGAGAGCGGCTCGAAATGAGAATCGGGCACACAGTGAGGATAAGACGGCGATCCATGCAGATACAGGAAGACCCGGCACTAAGGAGTGTCCGACGCGGG
>DATABS010000038.1:0-2671 GCA_036259475.1 Acidimicrobiia bacterium
CACCGTTTGCACGCTATAGCGTGCAAACGGTGCGCGAAAACGGATTGGGGCTACATGCGGTCGATGATGGCGTTGCCGAACTCCGACGTCTTCACCTCGGTGGCGCCTTCCATCAGCCGGGCGAAGTCATAGGTGACGATCTTGTCGGCGATCGTCGCCTCCAAGCCCGAGACGATCAGGTCGGCCGCCTCGTTCCAACCCATATAGCGGAGCATCATGTCACCCGAGAGGATGACCGACCCCGGGTTGACCTTGTCCTGGCCGGCGTACTTGGGAGCCGTCCCATGGGTGGCCTCGAACACCGCGTAGCCGGTGTCGTAGTTGATGTTGCCCCCGGGGGCGATGCCGATCCCTCCCACTTGGGCGGCGAGCGCATCGGAGATGTAGTCCCCGTTGAGATTGAGCGTGGCGATCACGTCGTAGTTGCCCGGCCGGGTCAGGATCTGTTGGAGCATGGCGTCGGCGATCACGTCCTGGACCAGAAGCTTGTCTCCAGGCTCGCCGCCCGAGTCCTCCCAAGAAACCGCCACGTCGCTGAATTCCTCCTCGACGAGCTCGTAGCCCCAGTTGCGGAAGGCGCCCTCGGTGAACTTCATGATGTTGCCCTTGTGCACGAGGGTGACCGACCGGCGTCCGTTGGCGATGGCATAGCGGATCGCCGCCCGGATGAGCCGTTTGGAGCCGGTCTCGGAGACGGGCTTGATCCCGACGCCTGAATCGGGGCGGATCTCCCACCCGTACTCCTCATCGAGGAACTCCAGCAGTTTGCGTGCTCCCTCGCTTCCCGACTCGAGCTCCTTGCCGGCGTAGACGTCTTCGGTGTTCTCCCGGAAGATGACCATGTCGACGTCCTCGGGCCGCTTGACCGGCGAAGGGACACCCTGAAACCAGCGCACCGGGCGGACGCAGGCGTACAGGTCGAGCGTTTGGCGCAAGGCCACATTGAGGGAGCGGATCCCCCCGCCGACCGGAGTGGTGAGAGGTCCCTTGATCCCGACCAGGTACGTCCGAAAGGCGTCGACCGTTTCATCGGGCAGCCAAGAGCCGACCTCGTTGTAGGCCTTCTCCCCCGCCAGGACTTCCTTCCAGTCGATCCGACGGTCGCCGCCGTACGCCTTCTCGACGGCGCGGTCGAACACGCGGACCGCAGCCGCCCAGATGTCGGGGCCGATCCCGTCGCCCTCGATGAATGGGACGATGGGGTCGTTCGGGACCTGGAGACCTGACTCCCCTTTGGTTATGGCGGTCGGCATGGAGCTCCTCGAAGTCGGTTCGGCTTGTCAAAGAGGGTAATGGCCGACCATCGGTCCCGGTTCGGCTTGCCGGCCGGGTGATCTACCATCCGAACCCGTGACCAGCGCTGTCGTTTCGCGCCCCCCCGCCGACCAATGGATGCGGCGAATCCTGCGTATCGAGGGTGAGGCGGTTCCCGGTGCCGTGTTCGACGCCCAGAACAAGCTGCGCAGTTCGATCATCATCTCCGGCATCCGGTGCGTCATCACCTATCTATTGGTCCCGATAGCCACGCCCTTGATCGGGTTCATGGGGACGGTGGCCGCGCCGGTGAGCATCGCCCTATCGGTGCTGGCAATCGTCCTCGGCTACAACAGCATGCGACGCTTCTGGCTGGCCGACCACCGCCTGCGCTGGCGATACACCGCCTTCATCACCGTCGTGTGGGTGCTTTTGATCGTGGGGATCGGCTTCGACGTCGCTCAGCTCGCAGCCTGAGCCGCCAGGCCACGGTCGATAGTCGATCCCGTGGGCGGAACGAGCGCCGAGCGGAGCCTGGTCTGTGGGCCGGCGGCACTGCTATGCGGGGTCTAGAACCCTGGGTTCGCCGGGGCGGATGCCGTAAAGCGAACCGTGGGCTGCACACACCGCAGAGCGGGGTTTAGAACCCTGAATTCCCACCCTCCGCCACCTATCTGGCTTGGGCGGCGGCGACGGTGTTGACCAGAAGCATCGCCCGGGTCATGGGGCCCACGCCACCGGGGACCGGGGTGATCGCCCCGGCCACCTCGGCGGCCTCCTCGTAGGCGACATCGCCCACCAGGCGCCCGTCGACACGGTTGATCCCCACGTCGATGACAGTCGCCCCCGGCTTGACGAAGTCTGCTGTGACCATCTCGGCCACTCCCACTGCCGCCACCAGGATGTCGGCCTGACGTGCGAGGTCGGCCAGGGCCGTGGTGCGAGAGTGAGCCAGGGTGACGGTGGCGTCCGCTCCCCGAGCCGAGAGCATCAGGGCGAGGGGTCTGCCGACCAGGAACGACCGTCCGATCACCACCGCCGACTTGCCCGAGGTGGAGATGTCGTAGTGGTCGAGGATCCGCATCACTCCGCTGGGGGTGCATGGCCGTAGGCCGGGACGGCCGAGCAGCAGCCGCCCCAGGTTGAACGGGTGTAATCCGTCAACGTCCTTTTGGGGGTCTATCCGCTCGACGGCCGCCTCACCGTCCAGATCGCCGGGAAGAGGCAGCTGGACCAGGATCCCGTCTACCTCCTCGTCGCCATTGAGCTCCTCGATGAGCTTCTCCACCTCGGCTTGTGAGACCGAGGAGTCGAGCTCGTGGTGGATCGAGCGGATCCCTACCTCGGCCGCATCGTTGCGCTTGCCGCGCACATAGGTGTGGGAAGCGGGATCGGCGCCCACCAGGATGGTGGCCAG
>DATABS010000039.1:0-7245 GCA_036259475.1 Acidimicrobiia bacterium
ACCCGTACGCCTATCGCGGCCACCTTTCCCCTATCTGTCCACACCCCGGTGAGACCTTCTTCTGTCCATGCCTCCACCCCGAAAGTGGCTAGGGCGGCTATCAGTGCTTTCTCGAGCGAGCGCACATATGGCACGATCCGCTTGGGGTCGTCGAGTTGGATGATCGGATATCCGACGAGTTGGCCCGGACCATGGAAGGTGATGTCGCCTCCCCGGTCGACGTTGTACACCTCGGCTCCCGCCGCCGCCACCGCCTTCCGGTCGGCCAGAAGGTTGGCCGGATCGCCGTTGCGGCCGATCGTGAACACGGGGGGATGCTCGACGAGCAGTAAGTAATCGTCGTCGGTGCGGCCCTTCACCCGCCCTTCATGGAGGGCCCGTTGGAGGTCCCAGGCCTCGGCGTACGGCAAACGGCCGAGCCAGCGGGTTCTGAGCAGGGGTGCGGCGGTCACAGCGCCAACGTATCAGCCTGGCACATCGATCAGGTCAGCTCCTGTTCCCAGTCCCAGCTCTCGATGTTCTCCTTGATCTGGTTCAAGAAGAGCACGGCGGTCGAGCCGTCGAACGCCCGGTGGTCCCAGGTGAGACCGAGATACCCGATGTGACGGATGGCGATCATGTCCTCGCCGTCCGGTCCTGTCACGACCGCAGGTCGCTTGGTGATGGTGTCGGTGGAGAGGATCCCGACGTTGGGCACATTGATGACTGGCGCCGACATGAAAGAGCCGAAGGGCCCCGGATTGGTGATGGTGAACGTCGCCCCGGTGACGTCGTCCGGCGCCAGCTTGCCTGACCGCGCCTTGCCGGCCAGCTCCGAGATACGACGCGCCAGTCCGACCAGTCGCAGGCCGTCGGCATCGCGAATTCCGGCCACGACCAGCCCCTGCTGATCGAGATCGATGGCGATGCCGAGATTGACGGTACGGTGATAGACGGCCTTGCGCTCGTCGAGATAGAACGACGAATTCACCACCGGGTAGGCTTTGAGGGCGTCGATCGTCGCCCGGGAGATGAACGGCAGGTATGTGAGAGAGAAGCCCTCCTCCGCCTTGAACTCTTCTTTGTGCGCTTGGCGTACCCGTTCCACGCGTTCGAAGTCGACCTCCACCACGGTCCACACGTGGGCGGCCGTGTCTTTCGACATACGCATGTTCTCGGCGATGCGAACTCGGAGACGGTCCAAGCTGACTTCTTCGTCGCCTTCCCCCGGGCTGGGGGCAGGGGGCGCTGCCCTGGGTGGCGGCGCAGCGGTGGGGGCGGCAGCAGGCTGAGGAGCCGGGGTCGCTTGTGGCTGGGCCGCCGGTTGGGTTTCCGGTTCCGGCGCGGGCTCCGCGGCCGGAGCAGGTGCTTCGGCGGCTGTACCGCTCTCGAGATACGTTTCAACGTCGCGGCGGGTGATGCGACCTCCCTGTCCCGTCCCTTCGACCTGCGACAGATCGACGTCGTGTTCCCGGACCAGCTTGCGGACAACGGGTGACAGGAGCCTGGGTTCGGCGCCCGCTCCGTTACCTCCCCCAGCCTGCTCGGCGGCCGGTCGAGCTGGGGCCTGGGGTTGCTGCGGCTGCTCCGCTGCCTGAGGCCCCGGCTCCGGCTGGGTCGTCGGCGGCGGTTCCGCCGTCGGCGGCGGTTCGGCCGCCGGCTGCTCCTCTGCTGCGGGGGCCTGCTCGGATTGCGGCTGCGGCTCCGGTTCTGGTTGCGTCTCCGGTTCCGCGGGAGCCGCCTCGGCCGAAGGAGCCGCCTCGGCACCGCCCGCCTCGTCCACCTCTCCGATGACGGCCATGTCGGTGCCCACTTCGACCGTATCGCCCTCCTGCACCAGGATCTCGAGGATCACCCCCGACGCCGGGGACGGCACCTCGGTGTCGACCTTGTCGGTGGAGATCTCCACCAGCACCTCGTCCTCGGCGATGGTGTCACCGACGTTCTTCGCCCAACGAAGGATGGTGCCTTCGGTAACCGTCTCCCCCAGCTGGGGCATGCTCACTCGAGTTGCCATTCTTGCTTTTTCCTCTCTCAGTGCAGGCTGCGGCCGGTGGCCGTAAGCAGCGTCTCTCCGACAGCTTCCGACAATGTCGGGTGGGCATGGATGAAGGCGGCGGCCTCCGACGGCAGCGCCTCCCAACCCACCGCATACATGAGTTCGTGGATCATCTCGCCCGCCTGAGGGCCCACGATCGACGCTCCGACGATCGGCCCTCCCTTCTCGACGACCAGCTTGACCGTGCCCTGGGTTTGGCCAATGATTATCGCCCTGCCTACCCCTCCGAACCCGTGGGAGTAGGTCTCGACGTCGAGTCCCGCCTCGGCGGCTTGCGCTTCGTTATAGCCCACCTCAGCCACCTCGGGATGGCTGTAGGTGATTCGCGGGATCGCCCGATAGTCCACCGGAGCCGGCTTACCGGTGGCGATGTGGGTGACGGCGGCGATGCCCTCAGCGAACCCCACGTGGGCGAGCTGGGGTGTTCCGGCGACCACGTCGCCCACCGCGTAGAGGCTTGGATCGGCCGTCTGCATCGTCGAGCGGTCCACGACGACGAAGCCTCGGTCGACTTTCGCCTTGGTCGACTCGAGACCGACATCCTCCGTGTTCGGTCCCCGGCCCACCGACATCAGAACCACATCGACCTCGACGGATTCGCCGCCGAATGGCACGACGACGGTCGAGGCACCGATCTTCGGTGGCTCCACCGCGACGCCGGTGTGGAAGCGGACCCCCTTTCGGCTCAGCTGGCGTTCCAGCTGTCGAGCGACAGTCGCGTCGGTTCCGGGGAGGATCTGATCGAGCACCTCGAAGACATGGACCTCCGAGCCGAGGTCGGCCAACATCGAGGCGAACTCACATCCGATGACCCCTCCCCCGACGATCGCCACTCTCTGTGGCCGTGAGGGCCAATCCAGGGCATGATCCGAGGTGACGATTCGCTCGCCGTCGATCTCGTAGCCCGGGATGGAACGAGCGTGAGATCCCGTGGCGAAGATGACATGCCGTCCCTCGAGACGTTGCTCGCCGTCGTCGGTGCCGACCGCCACCGTGGTGGGGCCGTCCAGGCGGCCATATCCGGTCACCAAGGTGACGTTCCGTTTCTTCAGCAGCCCCTCGAGGCCACGGACGAGGCCCTCGACGGTCTTACCTTTGCGTTCCAAGGCGGCATCCCAGTCCAGGTCCGGCTCGCTGGCGACCACTCCGAAATCGGAGGCATGCTTGACGGTGGAGAAGACTTCGGCGATCTGGAGCCACTGCTTGGCGGGAATACAACCCCGAAGCAGACAGGTGCCGCCGGGCCGCTCGTTGACGACCAGCGCCACATCGAGGCCGAAGTTGTGAGCGTATAGAGCAGAAGCGTATCCGCCCGGTCCGCCGCCCAATACGACGATGTCGTGCACCAAAGAACACCTTTCTCGACGCTGCGCTCCGAGACTAGTGGCGTTGCTGGAGGCGGCGGACCGGCGTCGGACAAGCCAATGACGCAAAAAGAGAGCGCCCACCTTCCGGCGGGCGCTCTCTGTTTCGGTAGTACAGGGTCTACTTCAGGAGCAGGACCACTCGCTGAAACAGTCCAAGTGACACTCCGTCGTGTCCTTGGGGGGGTTCGCCCGTCCCTGACATAGATCCGGATTGTTCGTGCCGCCGCCCGCATTTGTAAACGTGTGCGCGGCGATCGAACCGTGATCGACGATTGTGGGTCGCGTGTACATCCAACCTCCCTTCTTTGTCCGCCCCACTATTGGGTACAGATAGAATATGCCCACCACTCATAGTAGTCAATCACCGGTGGGGAGGAAATTTTGGGATCCTTGGTCTTGGCGGCGGAGGCTGATCCGGCCGCCGCACGAGAAGCGGCGCGCCGAATGCTGGCGGCCGCTCCTCACCGCGGCGATCAAACGGATCTGATCAGCTTCCCCGGTGGCGCCATCGGTGTCTCGCATCGAGGAACAAATCGAAACGAATCCGGAATAGGTCGAGCCGGCGAGCACATCGCTGCCTTCGCCGGACAGATCGACAACATCGTGAGCCTCGCCCGAGAACATGGCATCGACACTGGGCCGTCGACCCATCCCGACGGAGGAACGACAGCCCGGTTGCTGGCCGCCGGTTTCGCGTCGGAAGGTGTCGATCTTCTTCGGAAACTGAGGGGAGTGTTCACCGTCGCGCTGGCGGCACCGGGAGAAGTCGTCGTTGCTCGGGACCAGCTCGGATTCAAAGCTCTGTATCACGCCGAACGGAATGGTGCCGCCTACTTCGCAAACGAGCCCCACCAGGTCCTTGCCGGTGCTTCGATTCCGGCCGATCCGAACATGGCGTTTCTGCACGGCAGCCTGTTCGGACAGCCCGAGGAGACCGATGAGACGGCGATGACCGGAGTACTGCGATTTCCACGTGCCTCCTGGGCGAGGGTCAGCAATGGAGCACCGCGCCCCGTCCGGTACTGGGACCCCTCGCCGCTCCTCGAAGGCTCCGACATGGACGCCGACGAGGCGACCGAGGAGCTGGCCCATCGGTTGCAGGCCGGTATTCGCCGAGCCGTGCGCGGCAACGAGGCGGTAGCCCTCTCAGGCGGCATCGACTCACCCATAGTGGCCGCCTATGCCGCCCACCCCCATATGGACTCGAGCGGTAAACCGCTCAAGGCGATCTCGGCCGTGTTTCCGCACCTGCCCGACGTGGATGAGTCGAAATACATCGAGAAGGTCGTAGAACGCTACGGCCTCGAGTGGCACCCGTTCGTCCAGAAGGCGAAGGCCATGGACGACATCGAACTATGGGTTCGCCGCTTGGGTAATCCGGGCAAGAACCTCTCGATTCCTGAGGTCGCCGAGATGTACCAGTTGGCGAACTCGCTGGGGGCAACGACCGTCTTCACGGGAGAGCTCGCCGAGTTCGTCTACGCCTACCATCTCGATCTGCTGGCGTATCTGATGTCGACGCTGCGGCTAGGGGCAGCAGGACACCACATCCGAGAGCGCCGGCTCCGGGGGCAGGGCTGGGCCTCCATCGCAAGAGAGCTCGGCCGCTCGATGGCCCCTTCACCCCTCCTCTATTGGTGGTTGAGAAGTGGCACCCGCCGCGCTTTACCGCCCTGGATCGATTTCGAACGACTGGCTGGCCGAAATAGCCCTTTCGACTATCCATGGGCTCGTCGCCGATGGCGCCAGTTGGAAATCGCACCCGCCGTCAGCGACTTCAGCCAGAACCTCGACGATCTCGATGTCGTGGCCGAGCACTGCGGTGTCAACGTGCGTATGCCCATCGCCGACGTCGATACATGGGAGTTCATGATCAGCCTCCCGGCCGAGGTGAAATATCCCAATCCCAAGCGGAAGACGCTCGTGCGCCAGGCCATGCGAGGGGTTCTGCCAGATGAGATCCTCGACCGCCAAGACAAGACTTTTTTCAACTCGCATATGCTCGAGACCGCTGACTACGGCTCTCTGCAACGCTGGATTCTCAAGACTGATTTCAGACTCGACGGAATCGACTACGACTCGCTCGAGGACCATCTCGCCGCACAGGCTATGGGGCCGGGCGAACTCGACTGGGTGTATGACCTCGCTCGGATCCATGCCTTCATCGCCCAGTGGGAATGACCGCTCGACAGGCGGATGCTATGGGTTCCATGTCGAGTCGCTCCCCGAGCTGCAGTTTCTTCGCCAATCGGGCTCTCTCGAGAATCTGACTGTCGGTTGGGGCCAAGGGGATATCGATCCTACCGGTGACTTGATACTGGACTGGCCGGCAAGGCCAGGTCGACCCGTCGCCATCCGTCTCCACGCCGACACCGGCGGCTACGCCCTCTGGATCGAAGATGCCGGCTGGTTCGGGATCGACCTGGAGGCGTCAGAGATCCGGCTCCCGTCCAGGGGGAACCAGCTTCGCACCGAGGAACGGCTGTGGGGAATGCCCAGCCTCCTCATGTTCATGCACCGCGGTGACATGCCGCTCCACGCCGGTGCGGTGGAAATCGGCGGGAAGGCCGTGCTCTACACCGCTCCAAGCAAGTTCGGCAAGACAACCCTGTCGGCAGCCCTCTGGACGGCCGGGCACAGGCTGCTCTCCGAGGACCTGAGCCGGGTACGGCTCACATCCCAAACGGCAGTACTGCCCGGACCAGCAATGCTGCGTGTGAGGCATGACATGGCCGAACGGCTATCGATCTCCGACGCCATCCGCGTCGGGGAGGACTCCGACCGAGTCCACTTCGCCCTGGAAGTCGATCGACGCGGTGACAGCCATCCGGTGCCGATCGCGGGGCTGGTGATACTCCGGGAAGGCGACGAGCCACTCCTCTCCCGGGTCGACCCGGCGACAGCCCTCAAGGACTTGTGGGTAGTGACCTTTCATCTACCGGACCGAGACGCAATCGCCTTCAGCCAGCTGGGCCAGCTCGTCGATACTGTCCCCGTGTGGAATCTCGTGCGCCCCCTTCGTCTCGACGCGCTTCCCTCGACGATCACCATGATCGAGCGTGTGGCGAATGAGGCGTAACGCTTTCCCGTTTCTTGAGAAGGCGCTATTCGCAGTAGAAGCCATCGCTGCTGCCAGCCGCATCAACTTCGCTCTCCGCAGGCGACCCCTCCCGGAAGTGGTGAATGACCTTGGTGTCCCGCGAACCGTGTCCCGGCGCAATCCGCGACAGGTAACGGAATGGGTCGACCGCTCCTTGCGCTTGGGTCCCTTGATGCCACGATGTGTGGTCCGTTCACTTGTCCTCTATCACTACTTGCGAAAAGATGGGTGGTCGGCCGAGATCGTAATCGGGCTACCGGACGAGGCCACCGACAAGAACGCCCACGCCTGGGTTGAGGTAGACGGTCACGATGTCGGGCCTCCGCCAGGCCGGGGGCAACACGTCGAAATGGCACGTTACCCATGACGCCAGACAGCAGCTTCCACCCCACCGCCATAAGGATCAAGGATGTGACTCGCCGGTTCGGCGAGCAGGTGGCGCTCACCGGCGTCGACCTCGAGATCGAATCCGGCGAAATCCATGCATTGCTGGGCACAAATGGAGCCGGCAAGACGACGCTCATGAAATTGATGGCCGGACTCATGACGCCCTCGTCGGGCACAGTGGAGATTCTCGGCGGCACCTCGGACGACCGCAGCATTCGCTCGAGAATCGGCTGGGTCCCCTCCGTCGATCGAAGCTTCTACCTCCGAGTGAGTGGACTCGAGAATTTGCTCTTCTTCGCCCGCATGTACGGCGTCACCAAGTCCCGGGCCCGACGCCGAGCAGTCGAGCTGCT
>DATABS010000040.1:0-11201 GCA_036259475.1 Acidimicrobiia bacterium
GCACGACCATCTCACCGAGAAGGAGCGGTCGGGCAAGATTCGCTACTACCGCGAACCGGTCTACATCCTCGACGAGTGACCCCGTTTTCGCGCACCGTTTGCACGCTATGGCGTGCAAACGGTGCGCGAAAACGGGGTCACTCGTCGAGGATGTAGACCGGTTCGCGGTAGTAGCGAATCTTGCCCGACCGCTCCTTCTCGGTGAGATGGTCGTGCAGCCAGCGGTTCTTCTCCTCGAGAGTCCGATCTTGGAGCACGAGGTCGAGGGGGACGTCGAGGTGTAGAACCCGGCCCGGCACCACGAAACGGGTCACACCCGCCGGGAGCAGGCGACCCGATCGAGCCGCCAGGAGGACTTGTTCGACGGTGAACTGGGGGTACTCCACGAACACCGTCATGTCGGGGTACCAGTTCTCCAGCCGCCGGATGTCACGTTCCAGCGTGCGTGCCACTGGCGCCGCCTCGATGTAGACGTCGGCGACGCTCGCGACCGCGTCGAAGCGGTTCCGGCCTTCGGCGGCATGCACGACAAAGGCCCGCCCGTCGACGGCGACCACGGCACAGATCCCTCCGTACTCGATCATCCGGTCCTGGGGCGAGCCCTCCTCCACCTCCTCGACCCGGATTCCATCGAGCCCCGACACGAGAGCCAGAAACTCGTCGGCCTCCAAAGCTCGCACGACGTGATGCCACGTCTCGAGTGTCAGACCGTCCTCGACGCTGACGTCCTGCACGATGGCGTGCGAGGCGCCGAGCCGCCGCAGGGCATCGGTGCGGGTGGCCCCGTCGAGAACGACATAGCGGTCGCCGATGGCCGCGACGATCGTGGGATTCCGGATGACGTCCTCTTCCCGCAGCCGGTTCGCCAGCTTCTCCGAACGGCGGGGGTCGGTCGCCTCATGCGGCACGACGCGGTCGAGAGGAACGAACCTGACGGGGAGGATCGAGCGGCTCGCCTGCCCAGCCAGGCGACGGACCAACTCCTCGGCTACCTGAACGGCCGCCGTCGACTGGGCGTCGGCGGTCGACGCGCCGATATGAGGCGTGGCGATCACCTTGGGGTGCCGGGCGAGCGGATTGTCGGCGGCCGGTTCCTCCACGAACACGTCCAAAGCCGCCCCGGCGATCTGACCCTCGTCGAGGGCGCGCAACAGGGCCTCTTCGTCGAGCACCGACCCGCGGGAGGTGTTGATCAGGTAGGCGCTGGGCTTCATCGCCGCCAACTCCTCGGTCCCGATCAGGCCGTCCGTCTCGGAACGGGCGGGGACATGGAGGCTGACGAAGTCCGACTGCGCCAGGAGGTCGTAGAGGTCGAGCGGCTCTACTCCCGCCTCGAGGTACAGCTCCGGCGTGGGGCGGTGCTGATTGGTGATGATCCGCATCCCGAACGCCCGCGCTCGGGTAGCGACCGCCTGGCCGATCCGTCCGAAGCCGATGATGCCGAGCGTCTTGCCCGCCAGACCCGATCCCATCAGCTCCTTTTTGATCCACTTGCCTTCCTTCAGCGAGGCGTCGCCCCGGGTCACGTTGCGCGCCAGGGCCACCATCAGGCCCAGAGTCAGTTCAGCGACTGCCTGGGTGTTGGCGTCGGGTGAGTTGATCACCTCGATGCCCCGGTCGACCGCCGCCGGCACGTCGATGGCGTCCAACCCCGCCCCCGCCCGGGCGATCACCCTGAGGCGCTCGGCCCGGTCGAGCACACGGGCCGTCACCTTGGTGGCGGAGCGGACGACGAGAGCTTCGTAGTCCGAGACGATGGCGGCCAGATCCGCCTCGGACAAGCCCGGGCGGACGTCGACATCGAAGTGCTCTTCGAGCACGCCTCTCCCGTCGTCCGAAATCGGGTCGCAGATCAGGACCCGGGAGCGGCGATGATGGGTGTCGGTCATCGGCGGCCGATCATACGGCGGTCCCGTTGGTCCCGCCGGTGACCGCCACCACGAATTCGTCGGGGATCCGCCGAGGCCTGCCGTTGAGGTCGGTGAAGGCCGCGGTGATGTCGAGGCGGGCGACTGGCTCGGCGTCCCGGCTCATCTCCTGATGCCACGTCGACGTGACCCGCCCCAGTTCCCCCACCCGCGTGGCGATGGTCAGGATGTCGTTGAGACCGGCCGCCGCCATGAACCTGACGGCGAGCTCGACCACGACGATCTGCCACCCGTGCTCCTTCATCAGACGCAGACCCATCCCCACCTCCTCCAGGTACTCGACCCGGGCGGCCTCGAAGTAGGCGATGTAGTTGGTGTGGTTGACGTGGTCGTAGGGGTCGAGTTCGTAGAAGCGGACCCTGACCTGGGTGGTGTGCATGGACGTATGTTGGCACTCAGCTTCCCGCCCGACATCGGGCCGACGCCTGGAATGTCGCCTGAGAAACGGGTTGGTTAGCCTCCGGGAGCATGAAAGCCTGGCTTCTCACCGACACCAGCGGGATCGATGCCTTCGAATTGCAGGAAGTCGATACTCCCGAGCCGGGCTCCGGCGAGGTCCGGATCGAACTGAAGACCTCGGGTCTCAACCATCTCGACCTGTGGGTCTCCCAAGGCCTGCCCGCGCCGAAGCACCTCCCCCATATCCTGGGAGCGGACGGCGCCGGAGTCGTCGACAAGGTGGGCGACGGCGTCGACGGTATTGGGGTAGGTGACGAGGTGGTGATCGATCCCTCGATCTCGTGCGGCGGCTGCGCGGCCTGCCTCCGCGACGAGATCGTCTTCTGCTCCGAGTTCGGCATCCTCGGCGAGCACCACACCGGGACGCTGGCCGAGTATGTGACGGTGCCCGCCGCCAATGCCCTTCCCAGGCCCCTAAGTCTGAACTGGGAGACGGCTGGTTCCTTCGGTCTCGTCACCGGAACCGCCCTGCGGATGCTGGATCGGGCCCGTCTCGAGAAGGGCGAGTCGGTCCTCGTGCCGGGAATCGGCGGAGGGGTGTCGTCGGCGGCCATGCTGCTGGCGATCGCCCGGGGTGCCCGCGTCTTCGTCACCTCCCGCTCGCCGGCGAAGATCCAATGGGCAGTCGAGCAAGGGGCCGAGGCGGGCTTCGATTCGGGAAGCGAGTTCTCGAAAGAGATGAAGTCGCACGGCGGGGCAGACGTCGTGGTCGAAGACATCGGACCCGCCACGTGGGAGCAGTCTCTGCGCTCGCTGAAGCCGGGGGGACGAATGGTCGTGTGTGGAGCCACCAGCGGCCAGAAGGTCGAGTTGAAGCTGCCGGTCCTGTGGTTCAAGCAGCTGGAGTTGATCGGGTCGTCGATGGCGACCCATTCCCAGTTCTCCCGAGCGCTGCATCTCGTATCCACCGGTCAGGTCCCCGCACCGGTCGATTCTGTGTTCGCCTTCGACCGTCTCCCCGATGCCTTGCGCCACCTGGAATCGGCCGAGCAGACGGGCAAGGTCGTGATCTCACACTGACCGGTGTAGGGGTCCGTCGCCGGACCTCATTGGCAGCCTTATCGGCGACCGTCGCGGTGGCTTTCGGCGTTCTTCTCTACGCCTTCTCCGTGCTGGTGACCGACCGGGCCGCCGGTTCCGAGTTCTCGACGGGCATCCTCTCGACGGCCTACGGGGGGACTGTCCTCGTCGGAGGCGGACTGGCCTTCCTCATCGGTCGCTTCGTGGATCAGCGAGGGGTTCGCCTCGTCATGGGCGCCGGGGCCGTCACCGGCGCAGCCGGGTTGGCGGCTCTCAGCGCCGCCCGTTCCAACTGGCAGGTCTTGGCAGCGGCCTGGCTGCTGATTGGGCCGGCCGGGGCGATGACGTTCTACGAGCCGGCATTCGTGGCGGTCGACCAGTGGTTCGCGCCGGCCGAACGCGGCCGGGCGATCGGGATCCTGACGGTCGTCGGAGGCCTGGCCGGGCCGATCTTCCTACCCCTCACCGCCGGGCTCGTGGAGTCGGTCGGATGGCGGGCCACCGCCCTGGTCCTTGGCCTGAGCCTCGCCGTCACCGGCCTGCTCGCCGCCGGATTGGCTCTGCCGGCCGGTAGATCCGACCGGCACCAGACGCCGCCCACGAACGCCAGGCTACGTGAGCTGCTGCGAGATCGGCGGTTCGTCACCTACACCGCCTCCGTGTTGCTGCTCTTCGGGGTCTTCCAGACGGTGATCTTCCACCGGATCGCCCTCTTCGAGGATGCCGGCTTCGGCATCGCTTTCGTCTCTTTCTGGGCAGGTGTGTCAGGCTGGCTCAGCTTCCCCGGCCGCTACGCCGGTCCCGTGCTGGGCTCCGGGCCGAACGGAGCACGCTGGAACGCGGCGGTAACGGGCCTACTCGCACTGACCCTGATTCCGATGCTGGTAGCGGGAGAGACCGGCCTCATGATCCTCCACTTCCTCACCTTCGGCGTTGTGTTCGGTGCGGTCCTGCCCATGCGGGCGGCAGTGATGAGCGAGTGGTTCTCCGGGCCGGACTTCGGTCGGATCATGGGCATCCAGTGGACGCTGGCGGCATTCGCCGGCGGAGCCGGCCCCTTCCTCGCCGGACTGACCCGCGACCAGGCTGGGACCTACGACCCGGCGATCGGCGCGATGATCGTGGTCTTGACGGTGGCCGCCGGTCTCACATTGCTGGCGAGCCGGTGCAAGTAGCCGGACGCCTTGACCGACGGCGTGACCTTGAACCGCCAGTCCCGCACCGGATTGTGACGGGCAACCAAACGGCTAAACTGATACGGTCGCAGTCGGAGTCCCGACCCGACCCCATTGGGGGCGTAGAACAGCCTGGAGTGTTCGCCAGCCTGTCAAGCTGGAGGTCGCGGGTTCAAATCCCGTCGTCCCCGCCAACCGAAGAGCTACAACCAGCCTTCGGACCTAGGTCAGGTAGCTCAGTTGGTAGAGCGCCGGTCTGAAAAACCGGAGGTCGACGGATCGACGCCGTCCCTGACCACCACCGGAACCCGAGCACTCCTACGGGTTTTCCTTTCCTTTGTGCCATCGGAGTGACTGTGTGCCGGCCCAACGTCATCCGACGAGAGTTCCGTAGCGGTCGTGCGGGCACCGGGCCACTCCCCAACCTAAGACGGTCAAGTCGGGCGTGACGCTCCGGCGAGGCGATCCTGGTCCAGTAGCCTATCAACGGGGTGCACGGGCGACTCATACCTGACGGCGGATGGCACCAGAATTTCCGGGAATTGGGCGGGTGTGCAATCCAAGAACCGTCCCGGTTCTGGCGCCGTTCAAGGCATGGCGGGGGTAACGTCATCTAGGTAGTTGGCAGGGTACGGAAGTGGAGGAGACCGGTATGAAGCGTGTCGCTACTTATGCGGTAGCTGCGGCTCTTGCGTTGGGCCTTGTTGCGGGCACCGCTCTGGCTGGCAATGAATGGCCCGAAGGTATCGATCCGCATGGGCATGTCATGTTGATCGACGCGGAGATCGTCGACGGGTTCGTCCATTTCGACCGTTGCGTTGAGTTCGCAGCAGGGAAGGCTTTGCCAGGCCCAGCTCATCATCATTCGGTTCACACCGGAGCGGCTGGTGGTTCACCCTTCGTTCAGGGTGCCCTCTTTCACGCAGGCAATTGGGTAGTCCCCCTCGAACCGTTTGGCATCGGGACTGGATGTGAGAGCTTCACAAGCCCGTTCCCCATTCCGGGCTGAGCCGGAAGCTGCTTGGGACCGCTTGAGTCTTGATCTGAACCAGTTAGAGGGATGGAGGCCCCGGCGGCGCGTGGGGCCTCCATCGCCACATGTCCTTTCCCGGCGACAGACGCCTTGAGACCGCCCCGGAAGCGCTCCCTGGTCGGGTACTCCTCCGCCAAACCTTTCAGCTCGGCCTACAGTTCGAAGTGGTGACCGGAGACGAGTTCCGCCTCGATCCGCAGCTCCACCGCCTCCAGACGTAGGAACTCGAGTCTCCGTATCTCGGGTTCGAGGCCGGGCACGTCCATCAGGTCGGCGTACGGCCGCCCCCTCCACATCGCCAGCACGCGGCGCAGCTCGGTCGCGACGGTGTCGGGGGCGGTAGCCATGCGAAGTCGTGACTCCTCCAGGCCACGCGTGAATTGCACGGAATCCACGAGACCCGGATCGACCTCCAGCCGGTATCCGTTCCTGACGTGCACCAGTACATCGCCCAGGACTTGACGAAGGTTGGATACGTAGGTCTGGAGCGTAGATCGGGATCCTGCCGACGCCTCTTCTCCCACAAGCCCTCCACGAGGGCGTCGGTCTCGACCACTCGAGGCAGTCCGGCGACCAGCAGAGCGAGGAGGGCGCGCTGCTTTGGCCCACCGAGAGGAAGAGATCTCCCCTTCTCCCGGACGTCCACGGGTCCGAGAACCCGAATCTCCATGGGTCGAACATACGCTCCGGGATCAGCGGCCGCGCCTGGGTGGGAGTCCGGTGCTGACAGGGCCATGATTGGGAACCTCTCGACGGCTTTTGCCGGAACCTGCCGAATCCGGCTCCAAATGCGCTCCAAAGGCAGGGTTCGAGCGGAAAGAGGCTGGCTAGAACGGCGAACAGGGGCACCTCAAACTCGCTGAGTTGTTCTGGGTCCTGCGGCGACTTCTATTCTCAACCGGCTCATGCCATCCCTCTTGTTCGTGGGCGCCCATCCCGACGACGACATCTTCGGGGTCGCCCGGGCAGTAGCTCTTCACGTCGACGACCCGACATTGCGTTTCTCACTGATCCACGCCACGGACGGGGAGGCCGGTGAGATCGCTCCCGACAGCGGCGTGACTCGAGACGAACTCGGTGTTGCCCGCCGTCGGGAGACACGGGAGGCGTGGAAGGCGGTTGGCCGCCTTCCCGACCGCCATGAGTGGTTCGGGCTTCCAGACGGTCGGCTGGCCGAACACCCCTTCGACGATCTAGTCGACCGCATCGCCGCCATCCTCGATGAGGATCGGCCTGACGTCGTCGTCACCTTCGGATCCGACGGCATCACCGGCCATCCCGACCACATCGCAGTCGGCGAGGCAACCACGACCGCATTCCATCAACTCGTCGGTACGGGAGCCGGGCTGCGACGATTGCTGTACTGCGCAATTCCGCTGTCGTGGGTCAACCGCTGGAACGAGAAGCGGCTCGCCCAAGGCCTGGACCCCTGGGACGCGGACATTCTGTTTCATCTCAGAGGAGTGCCGGACGCCTCGATCGGGATCGATGTGGATACCGCCGCAGTGGTGAATGCCGTCCTAGCCGGAGTGCGAGCCCACAAGACCCAGTGGTCGTATCAGGCGATGGACAGCGACCCCGCTCTGGTGGACTCGCTGCGGCGTGACCACTACGTCATCGCCTGGCCCGCCACGTCGGACGGGCACCCTCCACTGACCGACGTTTTCGAGGGACTCTGAACCAATGGGCAGGCGATGAGCGTTACTGGTAGGTCTGGCGCAACCTGGTCCAGGGTGCGTTGGTGAGGGTGATGACCACCACCGCCAAGGCGCGCAGTGCACTCAAGGTCACGGCGACGATTGCGGCGACCATCCACCCAGGGGGAAGCTCGGGGAGGAGCACGAAGGCCATCACGATCAACGCCATTCCGATCACAGATTTCCAAAGAGCAAGGTGGCGCCGACGCTGCCCGTCCTGGCGTTGCGCCTCGTGCTTGAGGCTCTGAAGGGAAGGAGAAGTGGTGATGAGCCGGGAGGCTGATTCATCCTTCGAGTCGTCCACCACCAAAGCCCACATTCCCGGGGTGACTAGGTCGATGCGGTAGCGACCGCTTCGCCACCCATCTGCCATCTTGGTCCAGACAAGCCTGCGCACGTCACCTCCTCGACGTCCAACTAATTCTCCCACATCGGCTCGCTCAGTGGGGGGCCTCCTCCGGCGAGCGACGAATCCTGGCGCTCAACCGCCTGGGCATTTTTCTGTCGGGCGGACCGACCAGGAAGCCAGAGTCTCGAATCCGCGGCTCGGATCATTTCGAGTGCGCGAGACCACTCGGGCTGTCACCCCGAAACGACAATCGCCCAGTGACCCGAAGGCCGCTGGGCGGTGTCGAGAAGCGGACGAGCCGCCTCTGAGCGGAAAGATAACCGACCGGGTTCGGTGCCGCCAGCCGAATCAGGGAATGTTTTCGCGTTTCCTGCGACCGACAGCTCCGCTCAGCCGGTCCACTGAACTTCGGTGACAATCTGGCGGGCGAATGAGCCAGCCGCGCCACAAACATTTCCATCGCGTCGCGTTTCCAGCCGATACGGTTGTCCCGACGGATCGGAGCAGAGGCGTGGACATCGAGGTATTGGGCCTGACCGAGACGGCCCGCCGACGGCCGTTCACCTCCCCTGACCTCTACCTCCACGACCGGGCAATCCTCGCCCAGCTGGCTGCCGACCTCAGGGAACTCCTCGACCGCGGCCGGCACGTCAAGCCCTACGAACCTATCGAGTGGACTCTCGACGGGCTCAAGCGGAGGGTGATCGTGTGTGATCCCGTCGCTCTCCGCGGAGGCATCGTCGACGTCAGCATGGTGGGCTTCTTCGGAGAACGTAACCTGGATCGGGACGGCGCTCCGCTCGAAGAGGCGAACGCCGAAATCGTCCTGGAGTTCCGCAACTACCCGGGGATCCTTTCCTACAGCTCGACCGAGCTGGCCGACGGCAACTGGGCCAACCTCGTCCTCCACGACAAGCCTGACACCCGGGAATACTGGCGGGCGAGTCACCGACATGCCCAGGCCGCCGAGCATCTGTCACCCCTCTATTACCGGACGGTGCGGATTCACAACGGAGTCCTGCCGGGGGGCCTCTACGGGGAAAGGCCGGTCCTCATCGAGCGCACCAAGTATTGGGACTTCGGCGGACGGAAGATGTGGCGGGCCGTACGCGAGTTGCCGCCGCTCGCCGCGACCACCGGCTGACGTGACCGCTCTCCGGTTCGTCAGCCACCTGAGCCGACACCACGACGACGCCGCCGACCGGATCTTCCGTCTCATCGGCGAGAAGCTCGGCCGCGTTGTTCATTATGAGGCAGGCCTCCCCTACCGGGAAAGACGGGAGATGGTCCAGCGGGGCGACGCCGACGTCATGTGGATGTGCGGCTACCTCAGCAGAGAGCTGGATACCGATGTAGTCGCCGCGCCCGTCTTCGTCGGCGAACAGGCCCCGGTGTACCGGACCCTGATCCTGGTCCTGGCCGGGTCATCACGCCGCACGATGGGAGACCTACGTGACAGTCGACTCGTCATCAACGAGAGGGAGTCGTGGTCCGGACATCACGCCCTGGCGTCCCACCTCCGCCCGGAGGGAAGGTTGGGCCAGTTCTTCGAAAGTGTGACTGAGTCGGGTTCCCATTCCGCCTCGTTGGAGGCTCTGAGGCAGGACAGAGCGGATTGTGCCGCCTTTGACAGTTCGATCTGGCGTGTCCTCCCGGATGGCGTAACGAGTCGCTTTCGGGTGGCGGGGATGACCCGTGACTGGCCGGCGCCACCGTTCAGCCTCAGCCGCCGGCTCGACCCAACACTCCGCCGTCAGGTAACCGAGGCGTTGGTCGCCCTCGACCGGCCCCATCCCGCAGTAGACGACATCGTGGGCATTGACGGCGCGGCCTACGAGGCGATGACACGATCCGTCGCGCTGAACCGGCTCTAGGGCGTTTCCCGGCCGGGAGCCGCTGTCCCCGATGGATACGTCATCTTGACCGATCTTTCGGACGGCGCCGTCAGCCGGCGTAGCCGTCGAGACGCGCCAGCACCTGAAGCATCACCTCGTCGGCACCGGCGCCGATGCCCACCAGCCGTCCATCCCGCAGGAACCGGGTAGTCCAGGTCTCCTCGATGTAGCCGATCCCCCCGTGGAACTGCATCACCCAGTCGGCTACGTCGCGGTGGAGTCGCCCAGCCTTCAGCTTGGCGATGGTGGCCATACGCGTCACGTCTTCGCCCTGGTTGTGACGTTCGGCTACCACGTAGTTGTACTCCCGGAGCATGTCCACTTCTGCCGCCAATTCGGCGAGCTTGAACTGCACGTACTGGTGTCTGAGTAACGGCTTGCCGAAGACCTGCCTTTGACGGGCGTACTCTCGTGTGCGGTCCAGGGCCAACTGGCAGGCGGCGGCGGTGCCGTAGGCCGCCCACATCCGCTCGATCACGAACTGGGCCATCTGCTGCTGGAAACCCATTCCCTCCTCGCCGATGACGTTGTCGATCGGCACCCGGACGTCGGTCAGGGTGAGGAGGCCCGTGTCGGAGGCTTTCATCCCCAATTTGTCCAGCTTGCGAGATACGTCGAAACCGGGGCTGTCGGTGGGCACGACGATCTGTGACATCCCGGCGTAGCCGCTCTCATCCGAAGTTCGGGCGAGAAGGCATAGCCAGTCGGCCTGGAGTGAGTTGGTGATGTACATCTTGGAACCGTTGATGACCCAGGCGTCTCCGTCCTTCACCGCCCGGGTCCGGAGGGAGGCAACGTCGGAACCGGCGTCGGGTTCGGTTACGGCGATCGAGCACACCTGCTCTCCCCGCAGGACCGGGGCGAGGTATTTCTCCTTGAGTTCTTCGGTACCGAAGCGGTGGAGAGAAGGCGTGGCCATGTCGGTGACCACGCCGAGCGCCATACCGATGGAGCCGTGATCCGCCCTTCCGAACTCCTCGGCGAGGATCACGGTGAACAGGTGGTCGGCGCCTTGACCCCCGTAGGCCGGGTCGTACTCCAGGCCCAACAATCCGAGCTCCGCCATCTCAGAGAAGACCTCGTGGAGCGGGATCCACTCCTTCTCCTCCCACTCCGGCACCCTGGGGTTGATCTCGTTTTCGACGTACCGGCGCACCATCCGGCGGAACTCGATGTGTTCGGTGGTGAATGGCATCAGGCAAGTCTCCGGGTGGCGGATACCCACGGTTTGGTAGGCCCGGCGGAGGGTATCGTTCGATGATAAGTTCGAAGGACGCGACCGAGAGCGGAAGAGCGAGGGAAACATGGGAAGGTTCATACGGCGCATGCTGATGGGGGCTGCAATGGTGTGGGGGGCCAAGGCACTCCAGGACAAGCGGAGGGAATGGTCGATGCGGCCCGCCGACGAGATCCGTCGGGACGTGATGTCGAAGCTGCCGGACACGATGGATTCGGACAGCAAACAGAAGGTGGCCGACAAGGTCGTCCAGGCGGTGAAGGGCGACCGGACATCCCGAAACTACGAGTCCCCGACCCCGTCTTCGACCACTGCTACTCCGCCGCCGGAGACACCGGTGGGCACGCCGAGCCACGCCTCTCCACCGCCACCACCGCCGCCCACGACCCCCTGAAAGCCGTTTTCGCG
>DATABS010000041.1:0-39741 GCA_036259475.1 Acidimicrobiia bacterium
TGCACGCCATGGCGTGCAAACGGTGCGCGAAAACGCTGATCAGTCTTCGAATGTCTCCTCGAAGGAGCGGGCAGCCCGACGGCGGTCGCCGCCACCCTGGCCCTGACCCTGGCGACTGCGGTCACCCTGCTCACGGTTGCCTTGATCGCGGTTGCCCTGATCGCGGTTGCCTTGATCGCGGTTGCGATTGTCCCGGTCACGGCCGCGATCTCGATCGCGATTGCGGTCGCCACGGTCGCCGCGATCGCGGCTCTCCCGACGCTCGCCTCCGTCACTACGGTCGCGGCCGCCACCGCCGCCGTTGCCTCCCGGCTCCGGAAGAGTGGCGCCGGGCAGTGCCTCGACGAGATCCAGGCTCAATTTGCCCCGGTCGATTCCACCGACCCTGACGTTGAGCTTGTCGCCCAGCTCCAGGTAGTCCTCCACCCGCTCGACCCGCTTGGAAGCGTCGAGCTTGGAGATGTGGAGCAGGCCGTCCGTGCCGGGAAGGATGTTGACGAAGGCGCCGAACTTGGTGATGTTGACAACCTCGCCCTCATACTCCTCGCCGATCTCGGGCTGGGGCGGGAAGGCGATGAGCATGATCCGCTCCCGTGTCGCGGCAAGCACCTCGCTGTCGCTCGACGCGATCCGGACGATGCCCTTTCCATCCGCCTCTTCGATCTCGATGGTGGCGCCGGTCTCGGCTTCGAGCTCGCGGACGACCGCACCCTTGGGGCCGATCACCTCGCCGATCTTGTCCTTGGGGATCTCGATCGACTCGATGCGCGGGGCGTAGCGGTTCATCTCCGAGCGGGGCTCGGCGATCGCCTCCCGCATGACTTCGAGAATCTGAAGCCGGGCCTCCTTGGCCTGGTCGAGTGCTCCGGCGAGGACCTCGGATGGAAGTCCCTGGATCTTCGTGTCGAGTTGGAGAGCGGTGATCACGTCGGCAGTACCGGCCACCTTGAAGTCCATGTCGCCCAGCGCGTCCTCCGCACCCAGGATGTCAGTGAGAGTCACGAACTCGCCCTGACGGTGGATGAGTCCCATCGCAATACCCGCCACCGGGGCGAGGATCGGAACGCCGGCGTCCATCAGAGACAGCGTTGACGAACAGACCGACGCCATGGAGGTCGAGCCGTTCGACGACAGCACCTCGGAGACCAGACGCAGTGCGTACGGGAAGTCGTCGGCTTCGGGAACTACGGGAAGCACCGCCTTCTCGGCGAGAGCACCGTGGCCGATCTCGCGGCGCTTCGGGCCGCGCATAAAGCCGGCCTCACCGGTGGAGAACGGCGGGAAGTTGTAGTGGTGCATGTAGCGCTTCGACTCCTCGGGGGCGAGGGTGTCGAGCATCTGCTCCATCTTCAGCATCCCGAGCGTGGTGATGTTCATCACCTGGGTCTCTCCCCGTTGGAAGAGTCCCGAACCGTGGGCGCGCTCGATGACGCCGACTTCCGCCGACAGAGCACGAATGTCTCTGGGGCCGCGACCGTCCAGGCGTATGCCCTGATCGACGACGCGGTCGCGCATCATCTCCTTCAGGACAGCCTTGAAGGCCTTGCCGGCCTGGGCGAGGGTGTCGAGGTCGTCCTCGGCGAGGCCCAGTTCGGAGATGGTCGCCTCGAAGGCAGCGTTCTCGGCGTCCTTACGCTCCTGCTTGCCGGCGATGCCCACTACGTCCGCCAGCTTGGGACGGGCGATCTCGGCCACGCGCGCCCGCAGCTCGTCGGTGTAGTCGACGGCCCGGGGCCAGTCGATGTGCTCGTTCTCGACCTGGGAGGCGAGATTCGAGATGAGGTCGATGATGCCGGCGATGTGCGCCTTGGAGGCTTCCAGGCCAGCCGTCACCGCCGCCTCGTCGGACGGGGCGTCGCCCTCGCCGATGAGCCGGAGACCGTGGGGCGTGGAACCGGCTTCGACCATCATGATGTCGATCTGGCCATCGTCGTTCCTGCGACCGGCCACGACGAGCTCGAAGACCGATTCGTCGAGGTCTGACTCGGTCGGGAAGACGATCCACTCGCCTTTCTTCAACGCCATCCGCACCCCGGCGATAGGGCCGTTGAACGGGATGGGCGACACGGCCAATGCGGCTGCCGCACCATTCAGGGCGACCACGTCGAAGGGATTCTCCCCGTCTACCGAGAGGGAAGTGACCACGATGTGCGTTTCGCATCGGTAGTCGTCCTCGAACGACGGGCGCAGAGGCCGGTCGATCAGACGGCAGGTGAGGATCGCCTGCTCGGAGGGTCGGCCCTCCCGGCGGAAGAAGGAGCCGGGGATCCTCCCGGCGGCATACATCCGCTCCTCGAAGTCGACAGTCAGCGGGAAGAAGTCGATTCCTTCTCGCATCTTCTTGTTGGCGGTGGCGGTGACGAGCATCTGGGATCCTCCCAGGGTCGACACCACGGCACCGTCGGCCTGTCCGGCCAGTTTGCCGGTGGAAAAGGTCAGCGTCTTGCCGCCTACTTCACCGGATACGGTGATTTCGGGCACTCGTGTGCTCCTTCGTTGCTCTAGGAGCGGCCCGTTGGCAGTTGACAACCCTCACCAGGAGGATTCACAACTGACAACCGGCCGGCCCCGCGGGTGGCGCGGTGCGCGCCGCTTGTCTCGATCCCGGCCGCTGCCCTCCTCGGGCGGGCCGGATCTATGACGAGGGAGCGGCCGCTGGCCGCTCCCTCGAATACTTCAGCGCCTCAGACCCAGACGGCCGATCAACGAACGGTAACGCTCGACGTCTTCCCTACGGAGATAGTCGAGAAGCCGACGCCGCTTTCCGACCAGCATCAGCAGCCCGCGGCGGCTGTGGTGATCGTGTTTGTGATCGCGGAGATGCTCCGTGAGGTGGTTGATCCGCTCCGTGAGGAGCGCGACCTGGACCTCAGGCGAACCCGTGTCGCTGTCGTGGTGTCCGTACTCGGACACGATGTCTTGGGTGGTCTTCATTGCGCGTGAAACCTGGTTCTCTGTTTGGGAACGCCCTTCATGTTACTGCCCCTACGGACGCCATGGAAAACTCCGCCGTCACTTCCGCCGATCGAGCGCCTGGCGGGCATCAGAGGCGTCTCGCTCCATCTGGGACACCAGGTCGTCGACCGATTGGAAACGCTCCTCTCCTCGGAGGCGCTCGACGAAGTCCACGTCGAGGATCGTCTCGTAGAGGTCTCCCGTGAAGTCGAAGAGGTGCACTTCGAGTAGGCGGTGGCCGTCCTCTCCAAAAGTGGGGCGGACTCCGAGCGACGCCACCCCTTCCCCGCTGACGGTACCGCTCACGCGCACGGCATAGATTCCATCGGCCGGAACGGCCAGATCTGGAGGCAGTGCCAGGTTGGCGGTGGGGAATCCCAGCAGCCGTCCCCGGGCGTCGCCCCGGATCACAGGGCCGGTCAGACGATGGGGCCGGCCCAAGAGTACGGCCGCCTTCGACACCTGACCGGCGGAGACCAGTCGGCGAATCCGGCTGGATGAGATGACACCGCCGTCGTCGGAGACGAGGTCGACCGACACGACCTCGAAACCGTGCCGACGGCCCTCTTCTGTCAGCGTGTGAACGTCGCCGGCCCGGTCGTGTCCGAAGCGGAAATCGTCACCCACCGACACGAGCCGGGCCGACGCCCGGCCGACGAGGATGCGAGTGATGAACTCCTGAGGCGACATCATCCGTATCTCGCCCAAGTCCAGGATGCCGACCCACCCCACGCCCAGTTGCTTCAACAGGTCGATCCGCCGCGGCACCGGCATCAACAGGTCCGGGGCGTAGTCGGGCGCCAGAACCTCGACGGGATGCGGGTCGAAGGTCAGAACCCCGACTTCCAAACCCGACGACCGACACTGTTCGACCAGTCCTGAGATCACCGCGGCGTGGCCCTGATGGACCCCGTCGAAGACGCCGATGGCCAGGCCTGAGGGACGAGGAATCGTCCAGCCGGTGGAAAGCACGTTCATGCCAGCACCACTTCCGGACGAGCCTGCCGGCCCTCGCGCCGGTAGACAGCGATCAATTCGTCGGCGGAGTCCACGACGGCGACGGGGCCGTCCGGCGGGATGGCGGCGAGCGGTCCGGTGGCAAACCGCGCGCCATGGGACACGGCTTCGGCTACGTCTGAATCCACTCTGACCGAAGGTAGATCCGCCAGGCCCTGAGCCGGGGGGAGCAGGAACTGCTCGAACCGGTCGAGTTGGTCGATCGGGATGGATCGGCGGATAGTCAATGAGCCGACGGCAGTCCGCCGCAGCGCCGTCAGATGCGCCCGCCCGCCCACGGCACGGGCGACGTCGTCCGCCAGTGAACGGACGTATGTGCCCTTGCCGCACCTGAGTCGTAGCGACACCTCGGGGTACGGCCCGGGCACGAAATCGGTCAACTCGAGTTCGTACACATCGACCAATCGGGCGTCGCGCTCGACCGTCTCCCCTCGCCGGGCGATCTCGTAGAGACGCTCGCCGCCGACCTTCAGGGCCGACACCATAGGTGGGACCTGTTGGATGGTCCCGATGAATCGAACCAGGACGTCTTCGACGTCGGCGGCCGAGATCTCCATCGGCGTGCGCTCGAGGACTGCGCCGTCGGCGTCGAGCGAGTCGGTGGCCACTCCGAACATCGCCACGGCCTCGTACTCCTTGGGGAGGTCCTGGATGAATCGGATGAGGCGGGTGACGCGACCGATGGCGGTGATGACGACGCCCGTCGCCATCGGATCCAGAGTCCCGGCGTGCCCGACCTTGCGGACGCCCGTCGCCCGGCGGACGTGGCTCACGACGTCATGACTCGTGATGCCGGAGGGCTTGTCGACGACGAGGAAGCCTTCAACCATGTGGAAGACGTTCGCGGATGGCTGCGACCGCCTCCGCTGCGTCCCCCGAGAAAGTGAACCCGGAGGCGTTGTGGTGGCCTCCCCCGCCCAGGTCGGCCGCGATCGACCCGACGTCGACCGACCCCCTCGACCGGAGCGATCCTTTGACCGTCTTCTCGTCCAGGACCTTGATGAGTGCCGCCACCTCCGCCTCCTCGGGGAGGCGAACCAGGTCGATGAGAGCGTCGATGTCACTCCGTCCGATTCCGGCATCTTCGAGGTCGTCGGGGTAGACGGCCGACCAGGTGAAGGAGAGATCCGACTCGAGGACGGCTCTGCCCGCCACCGCCGACGCCACGGACAGGTAGCCGAATGGCATCTCTTCGTACATGTGCCGGCCGATCACCTCCGGGCGAGCACCCGCCGCCACGAGTTGAGCCGCCGCCAGGAGAGTCCTCGGTCCCGTGTTGGAGTACTGGAAGCGACCCGTGTCGGTGACGATCCCCGTGAGAAGACACGTGGCCATCATCGGCGTGATCGGCCATCCGAGCTTGCGGATCACCGCCAGAGTCAATTCCGCGGTCGACGAGACATCGGGTTCCACGACGGCTACATCCCCGAAGCCCTCGTTCGTGACGTGATGATCGATCACCACGACCCGGGATGCTTTCTTGGCTACCGAGCCCAGCTCCGCCAGCCGGTCGGGTGAGCCGGTGTCGAAAGCAACGAAGAGCTCCGGTGCCTCCGGGACTTCGTCGGGCGGGACGAGCAGGTCGACGGGGAGATAGCGGAAGCTCTGCGACAGCTCGAAAGGGGAACCGAAAGATGGCCAAACCCGGCGTCCTGCCTGTCGGCCGCCCTCGGCCAGGGCGAGCATCGATCCGAGACCGTCACCGTCGGGTCCGACATGGCACGCCATGACGATCTCGGATGCGGCCGATATCGCGGCCGCCGCCTCCTCGACATTCTCCATTGTTACTCCTGGTCCTCGTCTTCGGGTTGAACGGCGATGTCACGCAGGATCGCATCGATGCGATCGCCGTGCACGACACCGGTGTCGACGGCGAACTGGAGATGAGGCGTGTACTTGAGCCTGACCTGGCGGGCCAGGGCGGATTGAAGACGCTTCGTCGCCTTGTTCAGGGCCTCGACGGCGTCGGGGCCCCGTTCGAGGTCGACCGTCGATATGTACACCGTGGCGTTGCGCAGGTCGGGGCTCGTGTCGACCGCGGTCACGGAGACCATCTCCACACGCGGATCGGTGAGTCGTTCGATCTCGTCGGCCAGCACTTCGCGCAAGGTCGAGTTGACTTTTCTCAGCCTCGGTGTGGGAGACATCACGGCTCCTCCAGATAGGACACAGACAGGTCGACCAGTTCGATGTCCACTTGCCCGTCAACGTAGCGCCGTACACGGTCGATCATCGATTCCAGGGCGGCGGAATCGGGGGCTACCACGGCGACTCCCAGCGTTGCCCGTTGCCAGAAGTCGTGGTCGTCCACCTCGGACACGCTGAGCGACGCCATCCGCCGAAGCCGCTCGACGTGCGGCCGGAGAACCGCCCGCTTGCCCTTCAGGGACTGCACTCCCGGCAGGCGGATATCGATGCGGATCGCGCACGCAAACATGAGGCGCCCTTACGCCAGACCGCCGTCAGGTGCGGGCGATCTCGCGGATCTCGTACACCTCGATCAAGTCGCCTTCCTTGACGTCGTTGTAGTTGGCGAGCCCGATGCCACATTCGAAGCCCTGGGCCACCTCGCGCACGTCGTCCTTGAAGCGCTTGAGCGAGTCGATCGATCCGTCGTACACGACCACCCCACCACGCAGGAGACGGGCTTTGGCTCCCCGCTGGACGGCACCTTCGGTGACGTAGCAGCCGGCCACGCTCCCCGCCCGGGGCACGCGGAAAACGGCCCGGACTTCGGCGGTACCCAGCACGACCTCATGCTCTTCCGGCGCCAACTGTCCCACCAGCAGCTGTTCGATGTCGTCGAGCAGTTCGTAGATGACTCCGTAGGTCCGAATCTCGATCCCCAGCTGCTCGGCATTGCGACGGGCTCCCGGCTCGGGGCGCACGTTGAACCCCACGATGACCGATTCGGTGACATCGCCGAGGTTGACGTCGTTCTCGTTGATCCCGCCGACTGCGCCGTGGACGATCTCGATGTTGCCGCCCTCCCGCTCGATCTTGCCGATGGACTCGCGCAACGCCTCGAGTGACCCCTGGGCGTCGGCCTTGATGATGACCCGCAGGGTGGCATCCTCGGATCGGAGCTGCTCGAGCAAACCTTCCAGGCGCTCCCGGGCGGAGGGGATGGCCTGTTCCACTTCCTTGATGGCAGTCATGCGCTCGGCGGCGATCGCCCGTGCCTCCTTGTCGTTCTTGACGACCTCGAAGAAGTCGCCGGCGGAGGGAACGTCGTCCCAGCCCATGATTTGAACCGGCGACGAAGGGCCGGCCTGCTTGAGACGGGCTCCCGTCTCGTCTGACATCGCCCGCACCCGTCCGGCGACCGGCCCTGCCACGAAGGCGTCGCCCTGCTTGAGGGTGCCGCGCTGGATTATCACGGACGCCACCGGGCCGCGGCCCTTCTCCACCTGGGCCTCGACGACGACGCCCGACGCGGGCGCCTTCGGGTTGGCGCGGAAGTCTTCGAGTTGGGCGACGAGATCGATGATCTCCAGGAGATCCTGGACACCTTCGCCCTTGAGGGCCGAAACCTCGACGCTGGGAACGTCGCCGCCCAGCTCTTCGGTGATGACGCCCTGCTCGGTCAGCTCCGAGCGGACGCGCACGGGGTCGGCTCCCGGGGTGTCTATCTTGTTGATCGCCACGACCATCCTCACACCGGCCGCCTTGGAGTGGCTGATCGCCTCGACGGTCTGGGGCATGACGGCGTCGTCGGCCGCTACGACCAGCACCACGATGTCGGTGATGTTGGCGCCTCGTGCGCGGAGGGCGGTGAAGGCTTCGTGGCCCGGAGTGTCGACGAATGTGATCCTGTTCCCGTCGATCTCCACCTGGTAGGCACCGATGTGCTGGGTGATGCCACCTTCCTCGTCCCCTACCACGTTCGTCTTGCGGATACTGTCGAGCAGCGTGGTCTTGCCGTGGTCCACATGGCCCATGACGGCCACCACCGGGGGCCGGCTCACCAGGTCGGCCTCGGCGTCGTCGAAGGTGGGTCTTTCTGCCACTGCCGGAGCTGGGGCGACCGCCTCCGGCTCGGAAATGTCGACGATCACGCCGAAGTCTTCGGCGACCTCCTCCATCAAGTCGTCGGGCATCACCGCGGTGGCGCCGACCGGTCGGCCCCGGGTGAGTAACGCCTTTACGACCTCACCGGCCGGCTGGCCGATGGCCCCGGCGAACTCCTCCACCGACATACCGGCCTTGACATCGGCGATTTCGACCTCCGCCGCCGGCTCTGCCGCCACCTCTTGCTCAGGTTCAGGCTCAGGCTGCGGTGCCGGCTCAGGCTCCGGTGTCGGCTCGGGCTGGGTCGTTGGCTCGGCCTGAGTTTCCACCGGCGGCTGGGCTGGTTCCGCCACGGTCGCTGATGCGTCGGCTCCCCCGCCGTCGGCCAGGGCGAGCGTCACGAGCTCGACTTCGGCCTCGTCCAGTCCGGACGAAGCCGTCTTGACCTCCAATCCAAGTTCCAGCGCCTGCTCGAGGACGTCTTTCGACTCCATGCCCAGGTCGCGGGCCAGTTCATATACCCGTGTCTTCGCCACTAACGCTCCAAATCACTCTTTTTCATCTGTGGCCGCCGTCTGGGCCACCGCTTCTTCCTCGGTATCGGCCTCGGCGCCTGTCTCGACCGCCTCTTCGGCTTCCTCGGCGGTCGCTTCTCCGGCGACTTCTTCGTCGGGGGCGTCGGTGTCGTCCTCATCGAGCATCATGCCCGGTTCGTCGGCGACGTCCTCCACCGGAACCTCCCCCGCCAGTGCCTCTTCGGCGGTGGACGGCTGTTCTCCCAAGGAGTCGTCCTCGATTGCCTCCGCCACTTCGGCGTCGGGGGCCCCCGGTGTCGGGACGGCCTCGGGGGCGATGCCTTCCACGGTCGGCTCGGCGACCATCCCGGCGGGCGCCGGCTCCCCTTCTGCCGGCTCCTCGCCTTCCCGGTCCGAGCGGATGTCCACCTTGTAGCCGGAGAGGCGGGCGGCGAGGCGGGCGTTCTGGCCCTCCTTGCCGATGGCGAGAGACAACTGGTGGTCGCTGACGATCACGGTAGCCGTCTGCTCTGCTTCGTCGATCTGTACCTCACGCACGCGGGCCGGGCCCAACGCCTCGGCGATGAACTCGCCTGTGTTCTCGCGCCATTGCACCACGTCGACTTTCTCGCCGCGCAATTCGTTGACGACCTGGCGAACCCGGGAACCGCGCGCACCTACTGCGGCTCCTTTGGCATCGACGTTGGCGTCGTGCGAAAGGACGGCGATCTTGGTGCGATGCCCCGGTTCGCGGGCGATGGCCACGATTTCGACCGTACCGTCTGCCAACTCCGGAACCTCCAGCTCGAGGAGGCGCCGAACAAGGTCGGGATGGCTGCGGGAGACCACGATCTGCGGGCCCTTGGTGTCGCCGCGGACCTCCACGATCAGGGCCTTCACCCGGTTTCCGCGCTGCAGGCGCTCGTAGGGGATGCGCTCGGAGCCGGGCATGATCGCCTCGGCGTCACCGAGGTCGAGGATCGCGAACCGATTGTCGATCTGTTGAACGATCCCGGTGACCAGGTCGCCTTCTCGCCCCTCGTAGAGATCGAACACCTGCTCGCGCTTCACTTCGCGCAAGCGCTGCTGGATGACCTGCTTGGCAGTCTGGGCCGCGATCCTCCCGAAGTCGTCGGGAGTGTCCTCCCACTCCGACAGGACATTCCCGTCCTCGTCCAGTTCCTGGGCGTAGACGATGATGTCGCCCGAGTCCGGGTCGATGGTGACCCGGGCCTCCTCGGCGGCGCCGGGGGAACGCTTGTAGGCGGAGACCAGGGCATTGGCGAGGGCGTCGAGGATCGCCTCGACAGGGACTCCCCGCTCGCGCTCGAGCAACTCGAGAGCGTCCATCACCTGTGCATCCATCTGCATCGTCGTTCTCCTCATCTCCCCGGCTTGGGAGCAGGCTCCCACCGGAACACCGTTCGGGCCGAGATCACCGCGTCGTAGGGATAGCGGATGTCGGATCCATCGACCCGGACGGTGACACCTGAGTCGTCGGCTTCGACCAGGACACCACGATGAGTCTCGACCTTGCCCTCCGGATCGCGGCCCTTGAGGGCGACGTCACGGCCGACCGATTTCTGGAAATGGCGGGGCCGCTTGAGCGCCCGCTCCAAACCCGGGGACGTGACTTCGAGCTGGTACGACCCTTCCGGGTCGTATTCGGCGTCGTAGAGACGGGACAGACCCCGCGAGACGTCGGCGATTCGGTCGAGATCGAGGCCTTCCCCGTCAACCGTGACCTTGACCATGCGAGCGCGACCCTTACCCAGCACCTCCAGCTCGTCGAGCTCCAGATGCTCGGCGGCCAGGTATGACTCGGTGATGTCCCACAGTTCGGTCTCGGTCAAGCTCATGTTTCGATTCGAATCCTCCGCTATCAATATCTTCAGAGCAACACTTCCGCGGCAAGCTTTTCACAGCAATAAGGTGGGCGAACCGCCCACCTGTTGCGAGAAAGCGATCTCAGTTGGCAGGTTTCGATTATACCGACCCTGCCCACTCAGGCCGAACGAACAAAATATCGAGCCCGAGCCCAGCGAGGACATAATCTTTTGTCCCCCACGAGGAACGAGTGGGGTAAGGGGCCCGCGGAGCGGAGTAAGGGACCCAGCCCGAGCGGAGCGAGGACAGGTTCTTTTGTCCCCCACGAGGTAGGAGTGGGGGAAGGGGCCCCGCGAAGCGGGGTAGGGGGCAGGGCGGAAACCCCGGCAAACCCGTCTCAGCCGATCGACGGCCCTGCCGCCCCTAGCGGTGACGACGGGCGAAGTCGCCCATGAACTCGACCAATGCTTCCACGGACGGCATCTCCGTGGCGGCATACAGCGAAGCCCGAATGCCACCGACGCTGCGGTGGCCCTTCAATCCGACCATGCCCCTCTCAGTTGCTTCCTCCACGAACCGACGTTCGAGGTCCTCGTCCGGCAGGCGCCACACCACGTTGGTATGGGACCGGACGGCCGGGTCGACCGGCGACCGATAGAAGCCGTCTGAGGCCTCGATCGCCTGGTACACCGCGTTTGCCTTCTCCTCGGTTCGCTTCTCGAGACCGGCGATGCCCCCGAGATCCTCCAGATGGGCCAGCACCTTGCCCATCACATACACCTGGAACATCGGAGGGGTGTTGGCGAGGGAATCGCCCTCCACATGGGTCGAGTAACGCAGGTACGTGCCCAGGTCGGCCCGGGCCTCGACAACGGAGCGTCGCACGAACACGAGCGCCATCCCGGCCGGTGCCAGGTTCTTCTGCACCCCGCCGTAGACGAGGGCGTGGCGGTCCCAATCGACAGGGCGGGCGAGGTAGTCCGACGACATGTCGGTGACGATGGGCACGTCCACATCGGGGAGATCGACCATCCTGATGCCCCCGATGGTCTCGTTGGAGGTGACGTGCAGGTACCGGGATCCCGCTCGGATCTCCACCTCGCCCGGCCCTGGCATCGTCGAGTATCCCGCGTCCTCGCCACTCCAGGCCGGATAGCCGCCGAGCAGGGCGCCATCGGCTAGCGCCTTCTTTCCCCAAGCCCCCGACACCACATATCCGGCGGTGTCACCGTCCTCGAGCAGGTTCATCGGCACCATGGAGAACTGGAGGGTCGCCCCACCCTGGAGGAAGAGGATCTCGAAGTCGTCGGGTGCACCGGAGACACGGCGGGCGAAATCCTTGGTTCGTCCATGGATCTCGTCGTAGGCAGGAGAACGGTGGCTCATCTCGACGACGGTCATGCCGGTCTGCCCGTACTCGGGGAACTCGTCGCTGACCTCTTCCAGCACCGGGCGGGGAAGGGCACACGGGCCGGCCCCGAAGTTGTGGACGCGCATGGTGCCCATGGTGCCAGATCCCGGTCGACCCGCCACACCGGCCCCTACCCTGTCGTGGATGACAGCGATGAAGCGGTCGGTGATTGCGGTCGACGCCTCCCGGGCGACCACCAGGGAGGACGAGCTGGCCGCCGAGGCACCGGTCGAGCTTCGACTCGGTGGTGTGCCGCTGGCAGTCCTGATGCGCACACCGGGAGACGACGAGGCGCTGGCCCGCGGTTTCGCCTTGACCGAGGGAATTGTCCTGTCGCCTGGCGAGATCGACTCGGTGGTCGAGGTAGGCGAGGGAGACCGCTTCGAGATCGTGCTGGCGGACGGCGTGGACGTGGACCCGGAACGTTTCCGGCGGTCGGCCTATGTCTCCTCGTCCTGTGGGGTGTGCGGTAAGGCATCGATCGACGCCGTCCGGGTGGCGGGCCGGCGCCCCCCTGCGGGGCCGCGCCTCGAGGGTTGGATGCCGGAGAAGTGGATGGCGACCCTGCGGATGGGCCAGCCGGGATTCGACCGCACTGGAGGGCTCCATGCCGCCGCGCTGTGCCTGACGGACGGAACCCGGCTGTCGGGAGCCGAGGACGTGGGACGACACAATGCCGTCGACAAGGCGATCGGAGCCCTCGTGACCGAGCGATGGCCGCTGGGCGAGGTCGTGCTGGCAGTTTCCGGCCGGGTGTCGTTCGAGATAACGCAGAAGGCGGCCGTGGCTGGGATCCCCGTGGTGTGCGGGGTGTCAGCCGCCTCTTCCCTGGCCGCCGAGTTGGCCGAGGAGATGGGTCTGACCCTCATCGGGTTCAGCCGCGGCGACCGCTTCGTCGTCTACGCCGGAGCGGACCGTCTATCAGGCCTCGTGTGACGGTCAGCGAGCGCCGGCGACGGCTGTCGCCACCCGGTCCGCAACATCGGACAACGGCACCTCCGTGGTTTCCATCGTCGAGCGCTCGGTCAGCTCCGCGGTCCCTGCCTCCACTCCTCGGGGGCCGACGGTTATCCGCCAGGGGATGCCGATCAGCTCGGCGTCGGCGAACTTGACCCCGGGACGCTCGACGCGGTCGTCCAGCAGCACTTCCACACCGGCATCGGTCAACCGGCGATAGAGGTCCTCCGCCGCCCCCAGGGCAGCTTCGGCGTCGGCCCGGAGCACCGTGATCACGACCTCGTAGGGAGCGACGCTCACCGGCCAGATGATCCCGTGCTCGTCGTGGTTGGCCTCCACTACGGCGGCCATGTTGCGCTCCACCCCGATTCCGTACGACCCCATGATGATCGGGTGCGACTCGCCCTCCTCGTCTTGAACGGTGGCATCGAACGCCACGGAGAACTTCGTTCCCAACTTGAAGATGTGGCCGACCTCGATCCCCCGCCACATCTCGAGCGGAGAACCGCACCGGATGCATTGCTCGCCCTTACGGACCGCCCGCAGGTCGGCCCACACGAAGTCTCCGAAGTCGCGCTCCGGCTGGACATGGGTGAAATGCCAGTCGTCCTCATTGGCTCCCGTCACCATGTTGAACCGGCCCTTCAACGCCTCGTCGACGAAGATCGGATAGCCGGTGACTCCGACGGCCCCGAGGCTTCCGGGCAGGGCACCGAGCGCTTCGCGGACCTCGTCGGGCTCGGCCGGACGGATCTCGGCTGCCCCGGTGGCATCGAGCAGCTTCTGCTCCTGCAGGTCATGGTCACCCCTGACCACTGCCAGCGTGAGAGCGCCGTCGACCACGTACACGAGTGCCTTTAGCTGTCGCTCAGGGGCGGCGATGTCGGGGTGTGCCTCGGCGAGGGCCGCAATGGTTCGAATTCCCGGGGTGGCCAGACGTTGCGGCTCGGAACCCTCCTCGCCGTCATCGACTTCTGGCACCCGGGCGACGGCCTTCTCCAGGTTTGCCCGGTAGTCGCAATTCGGGCATGTCACGATCCAGTCCTCGCCGGCATCGCTCCTGATCATGAACTCGACTGACTCCGAGCCGCCCATGGCTCCCGAAGACGCCGCCACATCGATCGCATCCAGGCCGAGCCGGGAAAAGATGCGCACATAGGCCCCGCGATGCTTGTCGAACCCCTGGTCCAGGCCCGGCCGGTCGATGTCGAGCGTGTAGGAGTCTTTCATCGTGAACTCGCGGACCCGGAGCAGTCCGGCCTTGGGGCGGGGCTCGTCCCGGTACTTGGTGTGCATCTGATACCAGATCTGGGGAAGCTGGCGATAAGACGTCAGCTCGGTGGCGAGAATGGCGAACAGCTCCTCCTCGGTCATCCCCATGACGTTCTCGACCCCCTTGCGGTCCACGAGCTTGAACAGGTTGTCGCCCATGAGCTCGTAACGGCCGGAGCGGCGCCAGACGTCGGCGGGGTGCAGCGTGGGAAGCACGACTTCCTGGCCTCCGATGCGGTTCATCTCCTGGCGGATGATGCCCTCCACCTTGAGTCGCGTCCGTTGTCCCAGCGGCAGCATCGAGTAGTGGCCGGCGGCGAGCTGGCGAATGAAGCCGCCCCGCACCAGGAGCCTGTGACTGATCGCCTCGGCGCCGGCGGGATCGTCACGGAGAGTGGGAATGAAAGCCTGTGACCAACGCATTCAGGTCACTGTAACGAGAGGATCCGTCAGCCCCCGCGGGCGTGTGACCACGTCCGACACAACCGACCCGCCATCAGGCCTTCTCACGTATCCACAACGAGGCGGCATCCGGCTGCATCGTTCGAGCCACCACGGCGAGCATCTCCGCGCTCAGCTCGTCGAGAGCAACTCGGGTCCGGAGACGGTCGGTGAATCGCCCTACTTCATGCTGGGCGTTGTAGCGCGTGCGATTGAAACGTCGATCGACCACCGCCTGCGTACGCCGGCGCAACGGATTGAAGAGGGCGGCGGCGGCCAGGGTCGCCCCGGAGACGATCAGTTGGGAGTCGTCGGGGAGGCGGAGGATACGGGGGATGCCGATGGCGATGGCCCCGAACACGACGGCCAGCGACCCGATGAGGACGGCGTAGCTCACCGTCCGGCTCACGATCCGATCTATCTCGAAGAGCTTGTAGCGGAGGATGGCCACTGCAAAGGCAATGGGGAAGAGAGTCATGCCGATGAAGGCCACCGTCCAGGCTTCGTCTCCCGGGTCCCCCGCCCCGATGGCGATCGAGACGAGGATGAAGGCGAACGTGCCTGCGATCGACATGACGAGCACGAGAAGAGAGAAGACGACCCACGAGAGTTGTGCCCGCTCCACCCCGGCGGCACGACGATGTCGCGCGAGGAGCGATATCACCGCTCCCAGCAGGATTCCGAAGGTTCCCAGCAGCGGAACCCAGGACAACCGGCCCGGAATGAGGCCAACAGGATTCGCCGTCGGCGCGGCGATCTCGGGTCCGCCCAGCGTATCGGTGAACGGCGCCATGGCCACGAAGACCGGCAGTGCCCATACCGCGATCCGGCCGAATCGCGCCGTCAGGCTGTGACCCTCAGGAAGATCGCCGGAGGGAAAGGTCAGAGTGAGAACCGCGTACAGGGCAAACACGAGGGTCCATGACCAACTACCCACCCAGGCGGCGAGCTCATCCGTCACCCCTGTCAGCAACCAAAAGTTGTTCGCGAAGACGATTGCCAACCCCACCAAGACGAGCAGCCAGCCGGTGAGATGACCCTGACGCCGGAAGATGATCAAACCCCCGGTCGCTGCCGAGACGACAAAGCCCAGGGCGGCAACGGCGGTATCGGCTATGAACTCTCCCCCGAGCGCCGGGCCGATTGCGATCACCAGACCCAATGACACCAATAGGGCGAAACCGAACCGACGAGCCGCCCATCTCGTGTCGACCGCGACCGCCGAATCTGGGTTCACATCAGCAGCATATGGGAGTGACCGCTACCCAATCGTTACGAAATGTTCGCCGCGCTCGACGCTGGAGAAACCGAACTCATTCGGCGATCTGGGCCACGCGAGATCGGCGCTCCGCCGTACGGTTGGCGTCGCCCTGGATCTCGACCAGTTGCTGGCGGGTCTGGCGCGCCAGCTCGCCGGCGTTGGCGTCGGCGGCGGCCAGCCGGGCCTCGATCCCCTCCGCGGCTAGCTTGCGTGCTTCGTCGAGGAGGGCCTCCACCATCTCATCTTCGGGGACGACCCTCACCACCTGACCCTTGATGAACAGGTGCCCCCTTCCCCGGCCGGCGGCGATGCCGATGTCCGCCTCACGCGCCTCTCCCGGACCGTTGACGACACAACCCATCACCGCCACCTGGATCGGCAGCTTCTCGGCCTCGAGCGCCTTCTGGGCCCGGGTGGCCACGTCGATGACGTCCACCTCGGCCCGACCGCAGGAGGGACAGGCGATCAGGTCCAGGCCGGCTCGCTCCCGCAGCCCTAGATACTCGAGGAGCTGGCGACCGGCCTTGGCCTCCTCCACCGGATCGGCGGTCAGAGAGAAGCGGATGGTGTCGCCGATTCCCTCCATCAGGAGCGTGCCGATTCCGGCGACCGACTTGATCAGACCCCCGGGAGGGGGCCCGGCTTCGGTCACGCCTAGATGGAGAGGAAAGTCGACCTCGGCAGAGAGGAGCCGGTACGACTCGATCATCGACGGCACGTGGGAGTGCTTCACGGAGATCTTGATGTCCGAGAAATCGACGTCTTCGAGATAGCGGATCTCTTTCAGCGCCGACTCCACCAAGGCACGGGGAGCCGGTCCCCCGTATTCCCCGAGCAGGTCCTTGTCCAGCGACCCGGCATTGACACCTACCCGAATGGGTAGCCCCCTGTCCCGTGCCTCGCGAGCAACGGTCTTGATGTGCTCCTCCTTGCGGATGTTGCCCGGGTTGAGGCGCAAGCCCTGGACCCCGGCCTCCATCGCCGCCAGGGCGAGCTTGTACTGGAAATGGATGTCGGCGACGATCGGCACGGGGGAGCGGGGGACGATCTCGGCGAGGCCCTGGGCGGCGTCCACGTCGTTGCAGGTGATGCGCACGATGTCGGCCCCGGCCCCGCGCAGGGCATAGACCTGAGCAAGGGTGGCGTCGACATCGGCCGTCTTGGTGGTGGTCATCGACTGCACCGATACGGGCGCACCGCCACCCACCGGGACGTCACCGACGCGTATCTGTCGGGTTTTCTCGCGGGGGATCACGCCGCAATGGTAGGAACTCGGCTCGGGAATCGGGAAGACCGGCGCCGTGACTAGACCCTGATCGGGTCGATGATGTCCAGGACGATCGCGGCCAGACCGAGGAACGTGAACAGGACGATGACCGCCACCGCCACCGGCACGAGCTTGCGTACGTCGGGCTCACGTCCTGTGACCTTCTGCCACAGGGCTACGGCGAAGTGGCCCCCATCCAGCGGAAGCAGCGGAATGACGTTGAAGGCGGCGAGGATCACGTTGATCGAAGCCAGCAGTGATACGTAGTTGGCAACGCCGATCGCTCCCACCTGGCTGCCGAGGTTCGCCAGGCCGATGGGGCTGACGGGCCGGATCTCATTCGGCACGTCAGTGTCGCCGACGAACACGCCGGCCAGTCGCATCAGGGATTCGGGTCGGACCAGGTCACCCATCACCTGGAACGTGAGGCCGACGTTGGTCCAGACCTGCTGGCCCGCCAGCCCCAAACCTTCGAAGATACCCGCCTGCCGCTCGGCGAAGCTGGCGTAGATGCCGAGGAATCCCTGTTCCTCGCCGGTCTCCGGCGATACCTGGGTGCCGAGCGTCACGGGGATCTCCAGGCGCTCTCCTTGTCGGACCACTGTGAGCGTCACGTCTTCGCCCGGACGGGCGGCGAGTGCCGCCGCGATCTGGTCCCAATCGCCGTATTCGACGCCGTCGACGGCGACGATCCTGTCACCCGCCGTGATCCCGGCCGCTTCGGCCGCGACGGGCTGTCCGTCGGTCGACTCCACCACGTCCTGGACGACAGGGATCGGGTCGGGGATGCCCGAGGCCATGATCACACCGAAGAACATGACGTAGGCGATGAGAAAGTTCATGCCGACGCCGGCGAGAACCACCAGCGACTTCTTCCAGAAGGCCTTCTCCCGGTAAGTGCGGCCGACGTCCTCCGGCGCCACCTCCTCGAACGGGTTCATCCCGACGATGCGCACGTAGCCCCCGGCGGGAATGGCCTTGATGCCGTACTCGGTCTCTCCCTTGCGGAACGACCAGAGGCGGGGACCGAACCCGAAGAAGAACTCGGTGGCCTTCATACCGGTGGCCTTGGCGGCGAGGAAGTGGCCCGCCTCGTGGACGAACACGAACAGCACGAGGGCCAGGACACCGATGAGGCCGCCGATCATGCCGACAAACTACTCATCGCCGGGATCTAGCGGAAGCCACCTGCCCGGCGGCGACACGCCGTGCCTCCTCGTCGACGGCCAGTACCTCGTCCAGTGTTCCGGCGGGGAAAGATGCCAGCTGGTCGACGGTGGCGGCCACCACATCCACGATGGCCAGGAAGGGGAGCTCGCCGCCGAGAAATGCGGCCACCGCCACTTCGTCGGCGGCGTTGAGGGCGGCCGGAGCCGCTCCGCCGCGCCGGCCCGTCTCGAAGGCGAGATCCAGAGCCGGAAAGGTTTCCCGGTCAACCGGCTCGAAGTCCAGCACCGTACCGGCCAGGCTGAACCCGGCGCCCGGGTTGGGACCCCGGCGCGGATACGTGAGGGCGTACTGGATCGGAACCCGCATGTCGGGATGCCCGATGTGGGCTTTCAGCGCCCCGTCGACGAACTCCACCGCCGAGTGAACGATCGAACGGGGATGCACGACCACCTCGATCCTGTCGAATCCCACTCCGAACAGGTGGTGGGTCTCAATCACCTCCAGGCCCTTGTTCATGAGGGTGGCGGAATCGATCGTGATCCTGCCCCCCATGTCCCAGGTTGGATGGGCCAAGGCCTGTTCGGGTCGCACCGCGGTGAGGTCCGCCCGTTTCATTCCCCGGAACGGCCCTCCCGACGCCGTGAGGATCAGCCGGGCGACGTCTTCGGGGTGCTCGCCTGCCAGGCATTGGTGGAGCGCCGAATGCTCCGAGTCGACCGGGATCAGCTCACCGCCGCCTCGCCGGGCGGCCGCGTTCACCAGCGGGCCTGCCGACACCATGCTCTCCTTGTTGGCGAGGGCCACCCGGTTGCCCGCCTCGAGCGCGGCCAGCGTGGCGCCCAGGCCGGCCGCGCCGACGATCCCGTTGACGACGATCCGCCCGGGATGGCCGGCCAGCTCGGTGATCGCCGCCTCGCCGTAGATGACTTCGTTCTCCACGGAGCGGGCAAGTTCGTCGCGTTCCGCGGAGCTGCCCTCGGCCACCGCCACCTGGACGTCGGGTATGTCTTTGAGGATCCGGGCCAGGTCGGCCGACGGGCTGCGAGCGGCCACTGCGCCGACCGGCCAGCCGAGGTGGCGGGCTACCTCGAGTGTCTGGCGCCCGATCGAGCCGGTGACCCCGAGGATGGCCAGCGGCCGCATCCCGCTAAAGGAGATCGCGTAAGAAGAGGAACAGGAAAGCGGCGGGGACGGCGAAGAGGAAGCTGTCGATCCGATCGAGCATGCCTCCGTGCCCGGGGAGGACCGAACCCATGTCCTTGACCCCCAGCGAGCGCTTGACCATCGACTCCGCCAGGTCGCCGACCGGGCCGATCAGGGCGATGACCAGGCCGAGGATCAGGGAACCCTCGAATCCGAGGTCTTCGTAGGGAGGAAGGGTCGACAGCACGGCGGCGGTGAGCACGCCCGCCACCAGGCCCCCGATGAAGCCCTCCACCGTCTTGTTGGGCGACAGCGACGGTGCCAGCGCTCGGCTCCCGAAGCCCCGGCCCACGAAATAGGAACCGATGTCGACCATCGCGGTGATCAACCCCACCATCAGTACGTACGCCACCGGGTGCGGTGAGGCGCCGAACGGCACCACGAACGTCAGGAGACCTACCCAGGCCATGCCGAAGACGGTCATGGAGGCGTTCTCCAGCGGGTAGCGCCGATTCGCCAGTGAGAAGGCCAGCACCACGATGACGGTGGCGGCGACTGCCACGCCGGCGGCGGCGTAGATGCTGCCGGAATGGGTGAGAATCGGCATGGCGACGACACCGAGGAGCCCGACGAGGGCGAGGGGGGCGTACCCGACCTTGCGGACGGTCGAGTAGAACTCACCCAGGGAGATGAGCATCACCAGCGTCAGGAAAGACGTGAACCACCATCCGCCGAGGTAAAGGCTTCCCACGAGCAGCGCCACCAGTCCCAATGCGCTAGCCACCCGCAGCGTGAGATCCGACGCCCGCGCCTGCTCCATCGCCTCGACGTCTTCTTCGGTGACCCCGCGCCGGCCGGTGACGTCCTCGAATCCGACCAACCCGGTGTCGACTCCGGGCATCGTCGCCACCACCGCCTGCCGTTCGAACTCGGAGTCACGCAGCCGGTTGATCTCCTCTGCGAGGCCCCGATACTCCTCGGTGGTGGCGTTGGCGAAGCTGTGTCGAGACATGTCGTCCAGCGAGGAGGGCCCGCTCGCCATCGCCTCCCAATCGGTCAGGTCGACGTCGGACGCCTCAGGTTCCGGATCCGGTTCTTTCGGCGACGGCACCGGCTCATCGGGCGGCGGTTCGGTCTCCTGAGGCGCCTCGCTGGGCTGGTCCTCCGGTTCGTCGAGAGGCTCTTCCCACGGCCGGCGGAAATGGGGGCGATCCTCGCTCACATCACACTTCCCGCAGCTCCGCTTCCTTTTCTTCGAGGAGCGTGTCGATGTTGGCCGTCTTGCGGTCCGTCAGGTCCTGGAGCTCCTTTTCGGCCCGGCGAATGTCGTCGTCGGAGATCTCACCGTGGAGCGCCTCCATGTCGGTCTTGTAGTGGCGGCGGACGTTGCGCACCGCCACCCGACCCTCCTCGGCCATATGACGAACGACTTTCACCAGCTCGTTGCGTCGTTCCTCGGTGAGAGGCGGGAACGAGATGCGGATAACCTGGCCGTCGTTGCTCGGGTTGAGGCCGAGGTCGGACTGGCTGATCGCCTTCTCGATGTCGTTGAGCGATGACGGATCGAACGGCGAGATGAGAAGCAGACGCGGCTCGGGGACCGACACCGACGCCAGTTGCAGCAGCGGCGTGGTCTGGCCGTAGTACTCGGCCGTGATGCGTTTGAGGATCTGGGGGTTGGCCCGGCCGGTGCGAACGGTGGCGAACTCGGAGCTCACGAAGTCCACCGCCTGGTCCATCTTCTCCCTGGCCTCGGCCAGCAGGTCTTCGATCATCGACGCCTCCTAACGACCCGATGACGCAGGGCTCGGCCCCTCCCCCGGCCTGTCGTATCGGTGGCTGTTGGTTCGCTGTGCAACGCCCGGTCCTAGTGGAGGACCGTGCCGATGGACTCTTTGCCGAGCACCGCCTGCACGATCGTCCCCGGTTCGGTCATGTCGAACACGACGATCGGTATGTCGTGTTCCTTGCACATCGTAACGGCCGTGGAGTCCATCACCCGGAGATCTCGCGCCAGGAAGTCCAGGTAGGTCAGCTCGGGGAGCAGCTTGGCGTCCGGATTCTGGGACGGGTCGGCGTCATAGATCCCATCCACCTTGGAGGCCTTGAGCAGGGCCTCGGCACCTATCTCGACGGCCCGGAGGGCGGCGGTGGTGTCAGTGGTGAAGAAGGGGTTTCCGGTGCCGGCGGCGAAGATCACCACCCGCCCCTTCTCCAGGTGCCGTATCGCCTTCAGACGGATGTAGGGCTCCGCCAGCTGTTGCATGGTGATGGCGGACTGCACCCGGGTCTCCACCCCGGCCTTTTCCAGTGCGTCCCGCAGGGCGAGGGCGTTGATGACGGTCGCCAGCATGCCCATGTAGTCCGCCGCCGCCGGGTCCATGCCCTTGGCGGCCTGGGAGACACCTCGGAAGATGTTGCCTCCGCCGACGACTATGGCGATCTCCACGCCCGTCTGATGCGCTTCGGCCACCTCCCCGGCGACGCGCTTGACCGTGAGCGGGTCGATCCCGTATCCCACCGTTGGGTCGGCAAAGGCCTCGCCCGACAACTTGAGGATCACCCGGCGAGGATCCATTCAGTCGCCCTCGCTCACGTCGATCCGGAAGAAGCGCCGTACCCGGATGTTCTCGCCCATCTTGGCGGCGAGCCGGCCGACCATGTCTCCCACCGTCCCGTCGAACTTGTCCGGGTTGACGAAGGCCTGTTCGTACAGGCTCTGTTCGCTCAGGTACTTCTCGATCTTGCCTTCCACGATCTTGTCGATGAGCTCGTCCGGCTTGCCTTCCTCCCGGGCTTCCTCCTCGAATTGGCGGCGCTGGGCGTCGACGACGGCATCGGCCGCGTCAGCCCGCTCCACCCAAGTCGGCTTGCCCCACGAGATATGGAGGGCGATGTCGTTGGCGACCTCGACGAACTCGTCACTCTTCGCCACGAAGTCCGTTTCGCAGGCCAGGTCGACCAGGACACCGGTCACGGCCCTCCCCTGCTGATTGTGGATGTAGTGGCCGACCGTGCCGTGGTGGGCGGTGCGCTCGGCTCGCTTGGCGACTTTGAGCATTCCCTTCTCGCGCAGCACCTCCATGGCCTTCTCGAAGTCGCCGCCGGTCTCCTCCAGGGCCTTCTTGGCGTCCATCATCCCCACCCCGGCGTCGTGGCGGAGCTGTTGGATGTCTTTGGCCGTGAAGTCAGGCATTGGCGCCTTCCTTGGCTTCGGCCCCTTCCGCCTTTATCACGCGCTGCTTGGCGGCGATTTCTCGACCCTGGATGGCGGCCTCGGCGATCGCACCGGCGATCAGGTCGGCCGAACGGATGGCGTCGTCGTTGCCCGGAATCACGAAGTCGACCTGTTCCGGGTTGCTGTTGGAGTCGACGAGCGCAATGACCGGAATTCCGAGACGGGCCGCCTCGGAGACGGCGGTCGTTTCCGTGTTCACGTCGACCACGAAGAGAGCATTGGGGAGACGGGTCATGTCCACCACGCCTCCCAGGTTCATGTCCAGCTTCTCGCGCTCGCGTCGGAGACGCAGCCGCTCCTTCTTAGGGAGGGCTTCGATCTCCTGGGTGTCTTCCATCCGGCGCAGCTCTTTCAGGTAGTAGATGCGCTTCTGGATGGTGGTGAAGTTGGTCAGCATGCCGCCCAGCCACCGGTAGGTGACATAGGGGTTGGCGGATCGCTGGGCGTGTTCGGTGATCGGTGCCTGGGCTTGCTTCTTCGTGCCCACGAACAGGACCGCGCCTCCGTCGGTGCTGAGGTCCTTGACGAACTCCGCCGCCTTATCGACCTGATCGAGGGTCTGACGGAGGTCGATGATGTGGATGCCGTTGCGTTCGCCGTAGATGTACGGCTTCATCTTCGGGTTCCAGCGCCTTGTCTGGTGCCCGAAGTGGACGCCGGCCTCCAGGAGCTGCTTCATGGTGACAGCACTCATGGATTGGTTCCTTTCCTGGTTATGTCCTCCGCCCGCCGGGCAATGCCCTCTCCTTGCGGGCGCCCTGTAATTCAGCCGGTGGCTGCACCAGTCAGGGCGAGCGAGCGTGCGTGATTGCCGTCGATGTTACCGCCGGCGACGTTCGATCAGAGAATCGGAGGCTCGGACAGGCGGTTGCGGAGCGACATGACGGTCTTGGCGTGGATCTGGCACACGCGCGACTCGGTCACGCCCAAAACATCGCCGATCTCGGCCAAGGTGAGGCCCTCGTAGTAGTAGAGGGTGACCACCAGCCTTTCCCGATCCGGTAACCGGTTGATCGAGTCCACCAGCATCCGGCGGGTCTCCTCGGCCTGGAATGCCGCCTCTGGCGAAATGCCACTGGGGTCGGTGACTAGATCCTTGAGTGTCACGGCGGCCTCGCCCGACCCGACCGTCTGATCGAGGGCGGCGATGCCCAGCTGGGAGATCTCCGCCAGGTCGCCCTGGACCGATTCGACGTCGGTCTCCATGTGCTCGGCCAGTTCCTCGTCGGTGGGGCTCCGCTGGAGGCGATGCTCCAGCTCACCGATCGAGCGTTCGAGCTCCCGGGCCTTGGCCCGAACCGAGCGGGGTACCCAGTCGAGAGAGCGCAGTTCGTCGAGAATGGCGCCCTTGATCCGGTTGATGGCGTAGGTCTCGAACTTGAACCCCCGCTCCAGGTCGAATTTGTCGATGGCGTCGATCAGACCGAACACGCCGTAGGAGGCCAGATCGTTCTGATCGACGCTACGCGGCAATCCGGCGGCCACTCGGCCGGCGACGAACTTGACCAGCGGCGAATAGTGGACGATGAGGCTCTCTCGCACCCCGGCGTCGCCCGTCGACTTGAACCGTCGCCATAGATCGTCGATGTCGCCTGCTTGATCGCTTCTGACGCGATCCGTCATTCAACCGTCCTCTGTGCCTCGTGTGGGAGGGAGTGTAGGACAGGGGCACCGGGCGACCACCCATTCCCCTTCGGACGGTCCGGTTCAGCGGATCGAAACCTCGCCGGACTCGATGCCGATCTTGCCCGCCGCCTCGAGGCGGCCGAGCGTGGCGAGGACGGCGCCGGCATCTCCGCCGTTGGCTTCGATCACCTCCTCGAGCGTGGCCCCGCCGACGGGGATGTCGATCTCGAGCGGTTCTCTGTCCTTTCTCGCCCCGGCCGGCGGAGGGCCCATCACCAGCGACAGAGCCTCGATCAGGTCATCGCTGCCCAGAACCGGCAAGGCTCCGTCGCGGATCAGTAGGTTGGTGCCCACCGACGTCCGGCGGCTCACATCGCCGGGGAAGGCGAACACCTCCCGCCCGTGTTCGGCGGCCAGCCGGGCCGTGATCAGCGCCCCTCCCTTCTCAGCGGCCTCGACGACCACGACCACCGCAGACAGGCCGGAGATGATGCGGTTGCGGGCCGGGAACCTCCACGGCTCGGGGTGCGTCCCCGGCGGGTACTCGGAGATCACCGCTCCCCCGCCGGCGATGAGGCTCTCCCCGAGCTGTTGGTGCTCACGCGGGTACCAGATGTCAACTCCGCATCCGAGGACGGCCACCCCGGTCCCTCCCACCTCGACGCAACCCCGGTGAGCGGCGCCGTCGATTCCCCGAGCCAGTCCGCTGACCACCGGCCATCCGGCCGCTCCCACCGCCGCACCCATGTCCCTCGCCAACGAGAGCCCATAGCGGGTGGCTCGCCGCGTGCCGACGATGGCGACGCCAACCTGTTCCGGAATGGATCCCAGAACCCACAGCCGGGCCGGCGGATCGGCGATGGTCTCGAGTGACTCCGGGTATCCGGGCCGGCCCCTTTGCCGCGTCGGGATTTCGCTCACCACGACCCCCGGAGCGCCAGCGCCTCCGCCACGTGCGTCTCGGCGACCTCCTCGGCGGCATCCAGGTCCGCCAGCGTACGCGACACTCGACGCACCCGGTCGTAGCCTCGGGCGGTCAGACCGGCTTTGTCCACCGCCTGGCCGAGAAGGCGGTGCGCCAGGGGCGAGATCGGCTGGCTGTCCAGCTGGGCCGTGGTCAGATCCCGGTTGAGGGCAACCCGATCGCCCTGGAGGTGGCGCGCCGCCTCGACCCGCTTCGCCACCAGGTCGGTCGGCTCGCCCGGGTCGCCCTGGAGCTCGTCGGCATGGAGCCGTCTCACCGCCACTCTCAGGTCGAAGCGGTCGAGGAGGGGGCCGGAGATCCGCCGCCGATACCGTTCGACCGCCGCGGGCTGGCAGCGACACGACTGCACCCGATCTCCCAGATAGCCGCAGGGACACGGATTCGAGGCTGCGATCAACTGGACTCTGGCGGGGAAGGTCACCGAAATCCCCCGGCGGGCGAGGGCGATGGTGCCCTCCTCGAGTGGCTGGCGAAGAGCATCGAGGGTCCGGGCCGGAAACTCGCCGAGCTCGTCGAGGAACAGGACGCCGTACGAGGCGAGCGACACCTCCCCCGGCACGATCGTGCCGGTGCCTCCGCCGATCAATGCCGCCAGGCTGGCCGTGTGATGGGGAGCCCGGAAGGGCGGGGTGTGATCGACCCCCCGGGTGCGGCCGCCGGCGGCCCACACGCATGCCGCCGCCAGTGCTTCCTCGTCGCCGAGGGACGGCAGGATGCCCGGCAGCCTCCGCGCCAGCATTGTCTTGCCGGACCCGGGCGGTCCGTGGAGAAATAGGTGGTGGCCACCCGCCGCCGCCACCTCCAGTGCCCGCCGGGCGAGCGGATGTCCCCTCACCTCGGACAGGTCCGCCGCCGGGCGGGAACGGGTCCAGCGCCGGGACGGGACGGGACGGCGTTCCCCACCAGAAACGACCGCCACCGCCTCGGCCAGGCTCCGAACGGGAACCACATCTGCTCCGGCAACGGTGGCGGCTTCGGCGGCGGCGTCATCGGATACCAGGCAAGGCAGCCCGCATTGTGACGCCACGATCGCCGCCCCCAGGGCACCCCTCCCCGTCCGGACCGAGCCGTCGAGCGCCAGCTCGCCCACCGCCACGACCGGCCTGGCAGCGATCGTGCCCGCCGCCCCGAGGACCCCCAGGGCGATGGGAAGGTCGTAGTCGGCGCCGCCTTTGGGTAGGTCGGCTGGCGCCAGATTGACCGTTATCCACCGTGCCGGGAACGACATCAACGATGAGCTCACCGCAGCCCGTACCCTCTCTTTTGCCTCCCGAACGGCTGTGTCCGGCAGACCGCTCAGCTTGAAGAGCTCCTTGGCGCCCCCGACGTGTGCCTCGACCCGCACCGGACGCGGTTCGGCTCCGACCATCGCCACCGAAGTGATCTCCGCGAACATGGCGCCGAACCTACGGGACGCCACCGCCGCGAACCAGGGGGTTGGCCTCAGGCCAGGCCGTGCTCCTGGGCCAGGCGCTTTGGCGCCCGGGTGATCCAGGCCTCGACGATGATCTCCTCCAACTCGTCGAGGGGAATCTCGTCCAGGCGGACGAGCACCACCGGGTACCCGTCGAAATGCGGCGTCGTGAAATACACCGCGGGGTCGTCGACGATCAACGCTTCTTTCACCATCTCGTCGGGTGTCCGGACGCCGAGAATCGGACCATCTGGAGCGGCATCGCCCAGCGCCTGGTAGTCGGCTTTGCGCAAAGGCCGGTCCCATACGAACCCCTTGCCGCGGACCTTCCATTGCGGCCGCCCCCGCGACTCTTCCTCGGTCGTTTCGGGGAGCCTGAGGGCGAGACGGCGGACATCGTCCCAGCTCGCCACCTGATCCTCAGTTTCCGCTGAATCGGGCCTGGCGCTTCTCCAGGAAGGCCGACACTCCTTCGGCGAAGTCATCGGTGGCGAAGCATATTGACTGGGCCTCACCCTCGTAGCCCAAGGCGTCGGCAAACGGAAGGCCCCAACCGGCGTTGATGGTCTGCTTGATGAAGGTCTGCGCCAACGGAGCGCCAGCGGCCAGGCTGGAAGCGATCTCTTTCGCCCGCTCCCCCAGCTTCTCCGGGTCGACCAGTTCCAGGCACAGGCCGATCTGCCTGGCCTCTTCCGCTTCCACGATCCGACCGGAGAGCGCCAGCTCCTTGGCTCTCTGCAAGCCGACGATCCGTGGCAGCAGCCAGGAGCCACCGAAGTCCACCGTCAGGCCGCGCTTCACGAAGATCTCGGAGAATCGAGCCCGGGTGGTGGCGATCACGAGATCGCAGCCGAGCGCCATGTTCATCCCGGCTCCGACCGCGACCCCGTCCACGGCGGCGACGGTGGGCTTGGTCGCCCGGTGGAGGGCGGTTGCAGCCGCCCCCACCTCCTTCATCCGCCGGTGTCGGGCGGTCACGTCGTTGTCGCCCGCCATCCCGGGATCGAGGTCGGCTCCTGCGCAGAAGTCGTCGCCCTCCCCCCGCACCACCAGGACCCTCGCGTCTGAGCCCTCGAAGTCGTGGATCGCAGCGCGTAGCTCCTCCCATCCGTCCGGTGGGACGGCGTTCTTCCGCGCCGGGTTGGACAACGTCAGGAGACGGATCGCGCCTTCGTCCCGGGTCGATATCCAAGGCATGGCGTCGAACGCTAACCGGTCGGCTCGGGATGGTGGGCCGCGGGTCTACTGTGGTCGGATGGGTTTCAACCCGTTCCGGGAGCAGAAGCGCAGTGCCCTCGACGTCGGTCTCGTCGTAGGGGCACTCATCATCATCGTCGCTCTGGTCGCCTGGGGCTTCGTCGGCTGGTGACATCCCCCGGCCCGACCCGCTGGGGCTACTATGAGGTGACGGTGACACCCGTTCAGCCGTACGCTGCCCGCAAGCCGTACGTCTGCCCGGGATGCGAGTCGGTCATACCGCCCGGGACGTACCACCTGGTCGTCGTGCCCGACCAGGCTCCTGATCTGCGGCGGCACTGGCACCCCGGCTGCTGGCATCGCCAGGTGCGAGGCCAGAGGCGCCGTTAGATCTCACGGATCGCGATAGGCGAGCGACCACCACGCCAATGCCACGGCGAACATCGACCAGATGAGGACCACGACTGCCGCTCGACCCGGTGGAATACCGGCGCCGGGAATGAAGGCAGTCAAGGGGCCTTCCTGCAGCGTCCCCAGCAGGGCCGTCGAGTTGGCGGTGAGGGAGACGTTGGCGTACGGCCTCCAGAGGCCGAGCAGCGATTCGCCGAACGAGAAGGCAAGGGCCGCGCCGATCGCCGGACCCACCGACCGCAGCAGCCCGACGAGCCCGAGGCCCATGGCTACCCAAGCCACCTGGACCATAAGGGCGCTCCCAAAGATCCGGGCCCATTGTCCGAGGCTGGGTGCCCCTTCACCCACTCCACCCACTGCCACGACGAGCGAAAACCCGGCGATGGCCGCCGCTACGGCCAGCCATGAGGCCACCGAGAGGACGACGAGCCGAGCGAGGACGTGGCGGAGGCGGCGAGACTCCCGGGACAGTGAAGTGGCCCAGAAGGTTCCGCTCATCTCGGTCCCCAACATCATCACGGCCAGGATCAAGGGGAACCACGTCTGTCCGATGACCTGCTGGGCGCCGAGAATGTAGCCCTCCGGCTTGGGGATGGGTTCGAGCCCCTCGGCCAGACCGGGGGCGACCCGTGGGAAGATGACGAGGAAGAAAGCCGTCATGCCGACCAGGCCGGCGAGGATCAGCACCATCAGCGGATAAGCCTTGCGCCGGAAGAGCTTGAGGACCTCGGCCTGGAGGAGCAGGGCCATCAGGAAGTGAGTTCCAGGAAGACCGACTCCAGAGTCTGGTCGGCGGGGACCAGAGCCGACGGGTAGAGCTGGGCGGCGGCCAGCGCCCGCGACACAGCCGATCCGTCTTCGGCCGCCACTACCAGGCTTCCGTCAGCGACCACTTCCACCTCCATTCCCGCGTCGGACAGTGCGGCTCGGGCGGCGTTGGGGTCTGACACCGAGACCCGGAACGCCCGGGCCCCGCCGAGGAGGTCGGGCAACGGGCCTTGGTAGCGCAGGGAACCGGCGGCGATGAGCACGACATTGTCGGCCAGCGCCTGGACGTCGGTGAGGTTGTGACTCGACATGACGACGGTGCGGCCGTCCTCGTCCACAAGTTGGCGGAGCCGGCCCTTGAAGGTGTGCTGGCCGGCCGGGTCGAGCCCGTCGAGCGGCTCGTCGAGGAAGAGGATGTTGGGGTCGCCGATCAGCGCCGCGGCCAGGGCGAGCCGCTGGCGCATCCCCTTGGAATATCCTGAGACGGGTCGATCGAGATCGGCGGACAGCTCGACGAAGGCGGCCAGGTCTTCGATGCGTTCGTGGCCGAAGCCCAGCGTGTGGGCGGCGACTACCAGGTTGTGGCGGCCACTCAACGGCCGGAGCAAGCCGGGCTCGTCGACGATCGCCCCCACCTGTTTCACGATCTCGGGCAGCCGGGTCACGATCGGCTGGCCTCTGACGGTGATGGTGCCCGAGTCCAGGCGAGTGAGTCCGAGTATCGCCCGCAGCGTGGTGGTCTTTCCGGCACCGTTGGGTCCGAGGAACCCGGTCAGCCGCCCGGTGGGGAATTCGAAAGAGAGACCATCGAGCGCCACCGTGGAGCCGTATCGCTTGTGCAGGTCGACGGCGACGACCGCCGGCCCGTCTCCCGACTGGGTCACGCCGCTCCCCGCACCCACCGCACCTCGGCCGCCTCGGGGGTGAGCCGGATTGCCACTAGATCGACTCGCTCGGCGCCGGCCAGGCGAGCGAGTCGCGCCACCCGGGCAGCCTTGTCGGACCCGAAGGCCTGGAGGGGCTCCCCCGGTCCTGTGATCGACCGGACTTCGACCGCCACTCTGCGGCCGGAGTCGAGGGCGAGAATGTCGAGCTCTCCCCCGGCCACCTCGACGTTACGCGCCACGACTTTCAAGCCATGCCGGGCGAGGAACGTGGCGGCGAGCTGCTCGCCGGTGGCTCCGACAGCCGGACGCGGGTCGGTCACATGTCTTCCGTCTTCTCGAGTTCCTCGATGTTGATGTCGTTGAACGTCAGCACCTTGACGTTCTTGAGGAATCGGGCCGGGCGGAACATGTCCCAGACCCAGGCGTCGGCCATCACGACCTCGAAGTAGAGGGAATCGCCGTCGGAGCGGCGGTGAACGTCGACCTGATTGGCGAGGTAGAAGCGGCGTTCGGTCTCGACCACGAACCGGAAAAGCGGGAGCACATCCCGGTACTCCTTGTAGATGGCCAGTTCCGACTCGGTTTCGTAGCGCTCGAGGTCTTCTTCCATGGCTCCTACCCGTTCTGGGGATCTGCATACCAGACGCTAATGACAATCACGTCGGTTTACAGCCCGCCGAAGCGGTCGAGCGGCCAGATTCGCAGCACCGCCTCCCCGATGACCTCTTCGGTGGGCACCGCTCCGAAACGGCGCGAGTCGAGGCTGGAGTTGCGGTTGTCCCCCATGACGAACACGTGATCCTCCGGAACGGTCTCCGGGCCGAAGTCGCCCATCGTGGTTCCGGGCATCAAATACGGCTCGTCATAAAAGATCCCGTCGACTTCGAGAAAGCCGTCTCGGATCGCCACTGTCTGGCCCTCCGTCGCCACCACCCGCTTGATCAGGTCGTCCTGGCCACGAGTCCGGATTCCCACGGCTTCGAGGACCGAGCGGATCACCGCCTCGGGGATCGTCTCCTCCAGCTCATCGTCGGTGAGGCTGGGGTTGAGCAGCACGACGACGTCGCCGCGCTGCACGTCGCCGAATTGGTAGGCGAGCTTGTTGACCATCACCCGGTCGTCGACCTCGATGGTGGGGAGCATCGACTCGGAGGGGATGTAGAAAGGCTGCACGAGGAATGTCTTGACGAGCACGGCCACCGCCAAGGCGGTGACCAACAGACCAGGAAGCTCGACCCAAAAGGGGGTGCGGGGTTTGGCGTCCTCGGTTGCGGGGGGGCTCGGGGCTCCCACCTGGTCGTCCACCGGGACGCTCAGTCGCGCCGCTCCTTGATCCGGGCCGACTTGCCAACCCGGTCGCGCAGGTAATAGAGCTTCGACCGGCGGACGTCGCCCCGACGGGTCACCTCTATCTTGTCGATGATCGGCGAGTGGAGGGGGAACACCCGCTCGACGCCGACCCCGAAGCTGATCTTGCGGACGGTGAACGACGCCTTGGCGCCGCCGCCGTTGCGGGCGATGACCACGCCCTCGAAGATCTGAATCCGCTCCCGACCGCCCTCGACGACCCGGACGTGGACCTTCACGGTGTCGCCCGCCCGAAAATCGGGCAGGTCGTCACGCAACTGGGCGTTCTCCAACAGCTGAAGGTCGTTCATAGGGGCTCCTCGTCGGGTCTGCGCCGGATGCCGACCAGTGACCGGTCAACGGGGCGTGGACCATCGAGCATCACTCGGGAAAGATTCAAGACGGCCGGTTCCCGCCGGCGGGCGGGGACGAACCGGAGTCTATCAGTTCTCCAAATCCTGGACGAACCGGGCCCAGAGGTCGGGGCGCCGCTCCCGGGTTCGTTCCCGTCGCTGCTCCTCTCGCCAGTCCTCGATGCGGCCGTGGTCGCCTGACAGAAGTACATCCGGGACCCGTTTCCCCTGGTACTCGGCCGGCTTGGTGTAGACGGGCTCTTCCAGCAGGCCCCGCCGGAACGACTCATGCACCGTCGACTCGGGGTTGCCGACCGCCCCCGGCAGGAGTCGCGTGATGGCCTCGACGACCACGACTGCGGCCGCCTCTCCGCCGGCCAGCACGAAGTCGCCGATCGATATCTCCTCGTCGATGTGGGTGTCGATCAATCGCTGGTCGATCCCTTCGTACCTCCCGCACACCAGCGTCAGATGCTCGAGCCGCGAAAACCGGTCCACGACGGCCTGGTCGAGTCGGCGGCCGGCGGGCGACATCAAGACACGGTGAGATCCCTCCAACGGCTCGAGGGTGGCGGCGAGCGGCTCCACTCGCATGACCATCCCGGGCCCCCCGCCGTACGGCGTGTCGTCGACCTGTCGGTGCCGTCCCAATCCGTGCCGGCGGATGTCGTGGAAGTCAACCGCCAGGATCCCCTCTTCGATCCCCCGGCCCACGACCCCGACTCCAAGCGGACCGGCGAAGAACTCAGGAAAGATGGTCACCACCGAGATACGCATCCGTCCAGCCTAAGGGGCCGTGCCCTTACGCTGGTGGCGTGGCCCGCGTCCTCTGCCTAAGTCTGATCGCTCTCGTGACCACGGCATGCACCGTCGAACCCGGTCCCACCGTGACGCCGCCGCCTCCGGCGAGCACGACCGCCTCCACGACACCGGCCACGACGACCTCGGTCCCGGCCACTCCGTCGACCTCCGTCCCGGCCGATGCCTGCCCCGAGGGGGATGTCATGCTGGCCGACGGGGGGCTGCTCAGTTTCGACCGTCCCACCGCCGACGGCACCCGGATCGCCGGGATCACCTGGCAGACCGCGGGAGCGTGCCATGTATTCACCCTCTCGTTCGCCACCGCCGACGGGGCGCCGGCTACCTCGCCTCCCACAGTCGACGCCAGCCTCCTGCGGAACGCCGGTGTCTTGCGCATCGAGACGGAGGCAACCGCTTCGGTCGTGGTCGACCAGCTGGTCGCCGAGGGAATGGTCGAACGCCTCTTCGTGCCGGTCGACGAGGCCGGATTCCGCTTCGTGGACTTGGTGCTATCCGGGCCGGCCGTGGCCCGAGCCCGCATCCTCACGTCGCCGGCGCGCCTCGAAGTCGAGATCCAGCCGGGCGGTTCCGAGGCCGCCGGTCGGCCCCTGATGAGCCCATCGGTGGTCATCGTGGAGCCGGGGTCGGCGGCGGTGGCAGAGCCGATCATCGACCTCGCCGGATACTCCATCGGAGAGGTAGAGTCGCTCGGCGTGGACGTCTTGTTGGGCGAGGAGACGCTCAGTGAGACGACGCTGCAGCTGGAACCCAGCCCGGGACTCTGGACGGCATTCCATCTCACGATCCCAGTGGGCGATACCCGCTACGACACGCTGCGCGTAACCTCGGCCGACGACACGGTGATAGCCGCCATCCCCTTCAGTCAGTGAGGCCCTCGGGCAGGTCGACGATGACCTTCCTGGCCTCGACGTCGACGTGAGTCACGAGTTCGGCGACGAACGGGACGGCGAAACTGCCGTCACCGGTGTCGATCACCAGGCGGTCCTGGGCCCCACCGGCATCCACATCCGCCACCATCCCCAAGACGACACCGTCCGCGTCGACGACGTCCATGCCCACCAAATCGTCGGGCCAGAACTCCTCGGCTTCCAGGGGCCGGCGCTGGTCGGCGTCGATGAACAACTCGCGACCGCGCAGTTGCTCGGCGTGCTCACGGTCCGAGACGTCGGTGAAGGTGATGAGCGGCGAGCGGTCCGTCGCCTCGTAGGTGGCAACAGTGAGCGGGGTGTCGTCGTCCAGATAGACGACCGATCCGGGACTGAACCGGGAGGCCGGCCTGTCCGTGAAAGGGTCGACGATCACCGCCCCGTGCAGGCCGTGGGCCCGGCCGATGCGCCCGACCGCGACCCGTTCTGCGGAGGGTTGGTCAGTCGACAAACTCGACGTCGGTCGAAACGCCTTCTTCGTCGGCGGCGGCCCCGGCGACGGCCCGGATGGCCCGGGCGACGCGGCCTCGCCGGCCGATGACCCGGCCCATGTCGCCCTTGGCGGTCCGCACTTCGGCCAGGACCTCGTCGGGGCCTTGCTCGACGATCGTCACATCGACCTGATCGGGATTGTCGACGATCTCTTTCACCACGTACTTGACGACTCGTTCGACGATTTCACCCTTGGCCACCGTCATTCCTCCTCGGGAGTCTCGGAGGCCTCTTCGACTTCCGCAGACTCGTCGTCGGCGGCTTCGGGCTTCTCGGCTGGCGCCTCTTCAGCGGACTCTTCTTCGGGGGCGGCGGCTTCCTCGGCCGGTGCCTCTTCGACGGCGACCTCCGGCTCGCGCTCGGCCTCGGCCTCAGCGGCGGCTCCCACGGTGTGGATGCGACCCGACTTGACCTTGAAGTCGGTGAGAGCGCCGGACGCCTCCAGGAGCTTGCTCACCGCCTCGGTGGGTTGGGCTCCCTTGCGGAGCCACTCGACGGCCTTCTCGCCGTTGATCTCGATCACCGACGGGTCCTCTCGGGGGTCGTAGCGTCCGATCAGGTCGATGTAACGACCGTCACGCGGGGCGCGCCCATCAATCACCACGACGCGGTAATGGGGCGACTTGGTCTTGCCCATCCGCATCAGTCTCATCTTGACGGCCATCAACTCACCTCTCGCGAGGCCGCGGGTAGCGTCGTGCGCGGCCTCGGTGTTGCTTCAATCGGGATTCCGGCAGCAGCCCGGACCGAGAAGTGGCGGCGGGCGGAAAAACCGGAAGGGCAAGCATAGCAAGCCGCCCGGCGACTCACCTAGTCGGCTCAACGGCCCCGACGGCCGCCTCCGGTGAGACCACTCAACCCGGCCAGGCCCTTCCCGGTCAGCCCCTTCATCATCTTCTGGGCGTCGGCGAACTGGCGCAGGAGCTTGTTGACATCCTGAGGCGTGGTCCCGGAGCCGGCAGCCACCCGCCGCTTGCGGCTCCCGCTCATCACCTTCGGGTTACGCCTCTCCTCCGGTGTCATCGAGTAGATGATCGCCTCCACCCGTTTGATGTCGCGGTCGTTGACCTCCACGTCCTTCAGCATCGACCCGGCCCCGGGAAGCATGGCGATGATGTCCTGGAGCGGCCCCATCTTCTTCATCTGCTGAAACTGGCTGAGGAAGTCCTCCAGGGTGAACTGCCCTTTGGTCAGCTTGTCGGCCGCCCTCTCCGCCTCCTGGGCGTCGAAAGTGGCCTCGGCCTTCTCGATGAGGGTGAGTACATCGCCCATACCGAGGATACGCGACGCCATGCGGTCGGGATGAAATGGCTCGAGGTCGTCGAGCCCCTCACCTACACCGGCGAACTTGACGGGGGCGCCGGTCACCTCCCGCACCGAGATGGCGGCACCACCGCGGGCGTCTCCGTCGAGCTTGGAGAGGATGATCCCTGTGAGCGCCGTGTTGTCGACGAACCCCTTGGCGACGTTCACGGCGTCTTGGCCGCTCATGGCGTCCACCACGAGAAGCGTCTCGTCGGGTTCGGCCACCTTGGCCACCTCCGCCAGCTCTCTCATCAGGGCCTCGTCGATCTGCAGCCGGCCGGCGGTATCGACGATCACCACGTCATGGCCCGCCCGAGTCGCCTCCTTCAGGGCGGCCTTCACCACACGGGCAGGCTTCGACTTGCGTTCCGCGAACACCGAGACACCGACTCGCTTTCCCAGCGTCTCGAGCTGGTCGATGGCGGCAGGACGCTGGAGATCGGCGGCCACGAGCAACGGTCGACGTCCCTTGGACTTCAGGTGCTTGGCGAGCTTGCCGGCGGTGGTTGTCTTACCCGAGCCCTGCAGCCCCACCATGAGGATCGTCTGGGGCGGACTGGCCTGACGCAGCTTGGCCGACTCGCCTCCCAAGGTGTTGACCAGCTCCTCGTGGACGATCTTGATTACCTGCTGGCCAGGGGTGAGGCTCTTGGAGACGTCGGCCCCCAGAGCCCGTTCCCGTACCCGCGCAAGAAACGTCTTGACGACGGCGACGTTGACGTCGGCTTCGAGCAGCGCCAGACGGACTTCCCGCAGGGCGGAATCGACATCCGCTTCGGACAGCCGGCCCTTCCCCCGCAAGTTGGCAAAGATGCCTTCGAATCGTTCGGTCAATGAATCGAACATCGACGTTCACGGTACCGACCGTCAGCGCCGATCGATACCTCGCCGAAACGAGGGATCAGTTCTCGATGGTCCTCCGGCTGAGGAGCACCAGACCGGTCCCGGCCAGCAGTGCAAGCCCGGCTATCCCGGCGGCAGAATCGGCTCCCGCCCCGGTGAAGGGCAGTGTCGAAGGGCTAGTAGCCAGCACGTCGTCGGTCGTCGTGGTGTCCTCCCCCGGCTGGGTGGTGGGCGAGGTGGTGATGGTCGTACCAAGGACCGTCGACGAAGTCGTGTCGGCCATAGTGGTGGTCGGCTCTTCCGTGGTGGGCGGCGCCGTGGTGATGGTCGTTCCGAGCACCGTCGATGACGTCGTTTCGGGCACCGTCGTCGTGGGACCGCTCATGGTCGTCGTGGTCGATTCGGCCGGCGCACACGTAAGCTCGACGCTCATCCCGGCCGAGAAGACGCCGTCCTCACCCATCACCAGGGTCACGGTGACTCGCTCGCCGAGGATCAGCGATCCCTCAGCCGTAGTGACAGCCCCGGGCGCTCGCTCCACATCCTCGAGGACGACCTCCTGGCCTCCCGAAGCGATGACGAGGTTGTTGCCGGGATGCACGGAGCTCTGATTCTCAGCCCTCGCCTGGGCGGTGCAGCTCATTCCGACCAGATCGGTCGGCACCTCCTGATCGGCGAGGAGATGCTGGCTGCCCGGTCCATCCCGCACCACGGTGGGAAGCGGGATTTCGATCGAAGCGTCCTGAGCATTCACTCCCGTCGTCACCAGCATGACGGCGAAGATGGTCAGAAGCGCGACCACCAGTCCCGCCAGCCTGCGGCTCTGTTGCAAGATCATTTGCCCAAACTCCCAGTCCTAGCCTTGTCATTCACTCGTTACCCGTCGTGGCGAAACTTATGCGTTCTTCTTGGTGGAGAGCTTCAGTCCGGCGGTCGATTAGTCACCGGAGGCGCCGTCACTCTCAGTCGTCGAGGCACCGGTGTTCGATGTGTGATCGTCTCCCGAGGCGACCGCCGGATGACCCTCCGCCTCCACTAGGTTCTCACGAGTTTCATCGACCGCCGAGGGCGCGTCGATCGCAGTTTGGAGGCGAAATGTCTGCATCGTTCCCCCATCCAATGCGAGGAAAGATGCTGAGGCGACTAGGGCAGAAAGCAGCACTGCAAGGACTAGGCAGACAAGGAATTTGCTCATGCGCGCCTCAGCTCGTTCCCGCGGCGGTCGATACGAAATTCGTAGACCAGACTGCCGTCGGGTACGAAGAACCGGTGCTGACTTTCTACCCGGTGGTAGAACACCATCTGCTCCGCCTTTCGGGCGAGATGCGCGAGATCCGCCATGGAGGTGACTTCCATGGTCGTGCCTTCTGGAGCGAAATCGCCGGATACCGGGACAATGAGTTGGCCGTACCGCAGCCTCAGTCTGGCGAGCTCGCCTCCTCCCAGACGTTGTAGCGTTCGCCCTGCATAGAAGATGGCTGCGCCCACCAGAATCACCAGAACAGCGGACACTCCTACAACGGCTTCACGTACGGGGATCTCCAGCCCCAAGACGTCGATCCGGTTCGGTCGCACCTCCTCGCGCTTGTCCACCACCGGTTGTGTGACTGCCAGTGCATCCGCCGGAATCGACAGTTCTTGATCGGTGAACTCCATCGGTAGTTCGGCCCTGAAAAGCTCGCTCTGGCTACCTTCATTCCTCACCTCGATGTTGGCGGCGACCGTGAGAAAGTAGGTGCCGGGCGCGATTCCTGTCTCTTCCTCGGCGCGCTCGACGAGTGCCCGAACCCGGGACCAGTCCACTACGAATGAAGCCAGACCCGTCCCATCGGTGAAGGGACGTTCCTCACCTAGTGCCAAGTGGTTCATCCATCCCTCTTCGCCTGCCTGAATGCGCAATTCTCCAGCGATCGAGCCAGAGAACTCGGACGGGTCATTCGCGACCGCCGAGTAATCCATCGTTACCTTTAGCTGACGAAGGAGTTGCGAATAGATAGGTGACTCCGGCGTGCCGTCGGACGTCGGCGCGATCGTATCGGCGCCGTAGATGATCGATGGCGCCATCTCTGCGCGATAGTCGAATACCGCCAGATTGTCGTAGAGGCGTGTCTCGACGACCACCTTCTGTGTTCTCGGTTGCTGGAGCAGGTATGCAAGCGCTCCCGCCAGAGTCGCCACCGCTACCAAAAGCGTGAGGAGCACCAATACCACACCACGCATCTGAGCCATCTGAACCAGCTCAGACCTCCGGGCACGTCGGCGACGGTTGACCGCATGTGCGCCGTGGCGCCGTGTTTTTCGGTTGGCCGTCCAGATGCCCAACGAGGTCAGCCCCCCACCGATAGCTCCAAGATAAACAGGGTTGGCTTGCATCGTAGATACCCAGTCCCCCGCCTGTGGGATGTGGACCATCTTCTTACCGAGAACGTCTTCTTCCTTGGGAGTCCACCTGTCCGGGTCTTCCTTGTTATCGCCTTTAACGATGAAACCCTGGCTGGATTCGCCGATGATTCGGTGGATGACCATTCCCTGACCGCTGTTGAAGGCGACGATGTCGCCTGCTCGATAGTCAGCCGCCTCTCGGATCCAGACGAGGTCACCGTTCCACAGCGTGGGTTCCATACTGGCGCCGGCAACTATCACGAATGACGACGACCCGCCCCAGGATGCCGGAGCCAAGAGCACCCACAGCGTCGCCAAGAGGCCGACACTCCAGATCGTCGAGAACGTTCGCTTCATTGCTGGCCGAGAATCGGCGGGCCGGGCGAGTGGTCCACCCGCCCGGCCCGGGCGTCAGCTCGTTATCGCTACCTGGAGCTTCGCCAGGTCCGTTGCATTAACAGGCGAATCAAACGTCGCAGTATGGGTGGTCGACGAGATCACTACCAAGTCACTCTCGCTCAGGACATTGCCTGCGGCGTCCAACGCGGTGACGTGCAACTCGTTTCCGACACACGCTCCCTCGATGCCGCCGACTCTCACGCTACTCACGGCGTTACCAGCCTGCTCATACCCATAGGCTTCGACGAAGACGCCGCTGTCGTCGCAAGTAAGCGTGTCATCCAGGCCCGCCTGCACGGTCCCGCCGTTTACGGTGAGATTCGCAGCCGAAGCCACGATTGCGCCGGCGAGTCCAGCCACAGCCAGCATCGCAAATAGTCGTTTCAATCCAAGTCCTCCCTTTCGCCCCGCTAGGGGGTTCACCACCAGTTCGGCGGTGATCTTTCCTGTTGCTTAATCGCATGCTCTACAGATGACTCGAAATTCTGCTCAATACCTCCTCGGCAGTCCGATGAGGCGAAGGTAGGACTTGTAGACCCGGCACCGCTATGGGTCGGGAGTCCCCCATCGCAGGTATCGTCGCTGGGTGGCCGCATTCCATCGTCGGGACGAACTACTCCGCACCGACATCCGTCGGCTCGGCAACCAGTTGGGCGACGCCCTCACCCGCCAGCACGGGCCCCGACTGCTCGAGGTGGTGGAGGAAGTGAGGGCGCTGACCAAGCGGATTCGCGCAGAGGAGGATGTTGCCGCCGTCGGGGAGCTCGACGCGCTGCTCGAAGGCCTGGAGTTGCCAGAGACCATCCAGCTGATGCGAGCCTTCACGTCGTACTTCTATCTGGCCAACGTCGCCGAACAGGTCCACCGGGTCGAAGAGCTCGTGGGGACCGAACAGGTCAACACGCTGGCCGCCACGGTGGACCGGATACAGGCGGCTGACCTCGATGAGGACCTGATCAGAGGAGTCCTCGATCGTTTGGAGCTTCGGCCCGTTTTCACCGCCCACCCTACGGAAGCCGCCCGGCGCACGATTCTCACAAAGTTGCGGACACTCGCCGAGCTGATCGAAGAACGGCTCGACCCAAGAGCAACGGAGTCG